>JBLNEP010000238.1:0-8025 GCA_050262755.1 Actinomycetota bacterium
GCACCAAGACTGTGGAGGAGATCGTGGATGCGATGAAAACAATTGCCCTCAATGGGCAGCAAATTGCGTTGACTGCCAATCAGCAGGCAATTGCGGTGCAACAGGTGGTTGAAGCGATGAATTCACTCAACGTTACTGCTCAAGAAACGGCTTCTAGTATCAGTCAAATTAAAGTCGGTACGCAAAAGCTCAATGAGGCTGCACAGGATTTAAAAGCTGTTGTCTAAAGGAATGAAGAATGAAAAAGCAGGGCGATTGCCTCCTACAAAAAGCGTGGGAATCGATTCTAGACTTTAATAATTGCTCACTAGAGGCTGAACTGGAATTTGAATCCAGAACTCACTGCCTTTTCCAAGCTCTGATGAACATTTAAGAATACCACCATGTTTTTCAACTACAATCTGATAACTAATGGACAGTCCCAATCCAGTCCCTTTTCCAATTGGTTTTGTAGTAAAAAATGGATTGAATAGCTGCTGCTGAATTGTTTCGTTCATGCCAGCTCCATTATCCCGGATCCGAATTAATATGCTATCGGGTTGGCGGGGGTTTGAGAGATCGGAATCATTATTATTTTTTTGTCTATTCATTACTTCTGTATGGATAATGATACTGGGATTTCGAGTTTCATCCAAAGCATCAATTGCGTTGCTCAAAATATTCATAAATACTTGATTTAACTGTCCTGCATAACAGTCAACAAGTGGCAAATCTCCATATTTTTTGATAACCTGAATTTCACATTTTATACTTGTTAGTTTTAGGCGACTTTTTAAAATTAACAATGTATTGTCAATTCCTTCGTGAATATCTACAGGCTTCATCTCAGCTTCGTCAAGTCGAGAGAAGTTTCTGAGCGACAGAACAATTTGACGAATGCGTTCTGCACCCATTCGCATGGATGATAAAAGGCTGGGTAGATCTTCAGTTAAAAAATTTAGGTCAATTGCCTCTGCTTTTTCTTGAATCCTATCCGTAGGGTTAGGATAGGTTTCTTGATAAATAGCCAATAATTCTAGTAAATCTTTTACATAATCATTTGCATAAGCAATGTTGCCATTAATAAAGTTAACTGGGTTATTGATTTCATGAGCAACTCCAGCAACCAGTTGCCCCAAACTTGACATTTTCTCTTGCTGTATCAGTTGCATTTGAGTTTGCTGCAATTGGCTGAGAGCATTACTGAGATAGGTTGCTTGAGTTTGAGCAGCAAAGGCAGATGCTCGCGCCTGTGCCAGGAGTTCTGCCTGGTCGAGGGCGATCGCCACTTGATCGGCAATTGCTTGAAGTAATCGGACTTCACTATCAGTCCATTTCCGAGAATGACTACAGTGATGGCAAATAATGGCACCTAATTGATCGGAATGGGTCTTGAGGGGAATTACCAACACTGAGAGGGTGCCCAGTTGGTTCAGGGAGACTCGATCTTCTGGCGAGAGGGCAGTCGAAGATACAGCCATATTCTCAATCCGGAGTATTTCTAAATTTAAGATCGCTTTCGTCAAGATATACTCAGGATTAACTGAAAGTTTACCAAGGGCACAGGGGATCTCCGTATTAGTTGCTTCATGAGTCACCATGAAGCTAACTTGATCGCCACCGGAAAAACACCACACAAATTGGCAGTGATCGACTTGGAGTAGAGACTGAATTTCATTGACTGTTGTCTGTAAAATCGCGTCTAAATTCAGAGAATTGCGAATTTGGTTGACCAGATAAAATAGAAGTGAATCTTGCTGATTCAGTAATTCCTGGGTCATTAATTGTTGTTTCAGTCGTTTAATTTCAGGGATGAGCTGACGTAGCTTGGTGGTGTTGCGTTTTAGCTCCAGTTGTGCGATTACTTGCTGACTAAGGGTTTTTAATCCTTTTCGTTGGTTCTGGGTCAGATCGCGGGGTTTGGAATCCATCACACAGAGCGTTCCGAGCACACATCCCTCAGTCGTAACTAGAGGAACTCCAGCATAAAACCGGATATTGGGAGATTGGATAACCAGGGGATGAGTAGCAAAACGGGCATCGTCCAGGGTATCTAGAATCACAAGGAGATCCGACTGGCGAATGGTGTGGTTACAAAATGCGATGTCTCGCCGAATTTCTCTCAAAGGGGTGCCGACCTTAGATTTAATCCACTGATGATCGATCCCCATGAAACTGACCATAGCGATCGGAGTCTGACACAGATCGGCCACCAGTGCTGTCAAATCATCCAATTCTTGATTTGAGTCAATCTCTAAAAACTGGAACTGATACACAGCTTTGAGTCTGGTTAGTTCGTTATTACAGGGCATCCTTGTACAGGAGAAAAGCGATTCCGGTTGCAATTCAGGTATTTTCATAAGATTTGAGGCGCGATCGGGCGGTTTTATCAGTATTTTGAAGATTGGCTTGAATTATTGCTAAAGATAGCCCTTACAAAAGGACTCCTAAACAACTGCCCAATCAAAGACTGTCCTCAAGCTCCCAACTTAGGATTTCAGCTACTTGTCTGACTAACACAAAAGGATTAAAAGGTTTGCCAATGATACCTCGCACACTCATTTCATGAAAGATATTAGGGTCAGCGAACTCGACCCGAGAAGTCAGCAATACAACAGGAATGCAGTAGATGGTAGGATACTTGCTGCGAACATAGAGAAACCTGAGTCCACTCATTTGCGGCATTGTTATATCCAGCAAGATTGCATCAGGTTCTTCTGCCACAGCATTCTCCAGTCCTTCTTGTCCGGAACTGGCAGTGAATACTTCCCAGCCAGCAACATCTTCAAAACAGCCCTGTATGACTTGGCGAATCACATCATCATCATCAATTACTAAAATACGTCGCGTAGACATCCTAATTATTGCTAGGAATCAAGTTGGTTTGAAACCAACCTTTGTTCACTTTCACTCTATAAAAAAGATTTGAGGAATTTTTGAAGTTGCAAAACTTTATATAGGTAAAGCAATTTGGCTTAAAATCCCACTCGTCGCAAGCGGTGAATGATGCGAGTGACTAATTCTGCATCAGTGATGGCTTTGCTCAGATAATCGTCAGCTCCAACAGCGAAAGCACTATCGAGGTGGGTTGCATCTGTATGGGCGGATAAAAACAAAATGGGTAACTGTTGCCACTTGGGATCGCTCCGTACTGCCTGACAGAGTTCCACGCCATTAACCCCTGGCATTTCTAAATCAAGCACCAGTAATTTGGGTTCGGTCTGGGTCAACACCTCCCAGAATTTTTGTGGATGACTGAGTCCAGTGACTTCCACTGTTAACGGTTTCAGGAGAGCCGATAACCGATCGATCGCTACAGTGTCATCATCCACCACTAAAACCCGGTTGCAATGGCGGGTTTGGCTTCGTTTCAATACATCCGTTACGGCTTTGAGAATCTCATAGGTTGGCAAGGGTTTTTGCAGGAAGGTACAGCCTCCTAAGCGTACTACCTCCAGGCGATCGCTCAAGGTACCCCGTCCGGTAAAGGCCAGCACTGGGATTTTGGGAACTCGCTGCATCAGTTCTTCCAACAGGCTGAAACCGTTTTCTGAACCGGGAAAATTCAAATCCAATAGAATCACATCAGGAGGAGACTGGGCGATCGCTTTACGGGCAACATTCAGATCGGTCGCTAATTCGACTCGTAGTTCCCAAGCGATCGCTTCAATCCTGATTCGTTCTGCCAGTATGACGTCATCATCCACAATCAGCATCAACGGCAAGTAAGCAACTAACTGCGATTGAGTTTCGAGGTTGGGTTTTTGCTGTAACTCTCGCCGTAACTGTTCCACCTGTCCAATCATTTGCTCTGCCTGAGAACTGATTAAATAAACCTGTGGTTGAAACCAATCTTCTAGTTCCCTAGCTATTTGAGAACCCACGAGCGAACCGAAAATGCTGAGCGAACCCACTAATTTATGAGCTTCGTGCTTTGCCTGTTGTTGGAGTTCAGGGGTCAGGGTATTGGTAGCAAGTGCCATCACTGCTTGCTCTAAAATATTTACCTGAGTCAAAAGCTGATCTCTTGACTTTTCCCAAACCTTAGTCAGATTAGTTGCCACTTTACGACGATGAGCTTCTTCTCGTGTGGGCGGCTTCACAGGTAAAGCAGAACCCTCTTCTAGCAACTGAACAGAAGGTTGAGCGGGACGATTGAGTCGATACCCCAACCCATGTACCGTTTCAATTAAATTGGAGACTCCTGCTGTCTTCAGTTTCTGACGCAAGCATTTAATATGGGTGCTGACGGTTTCCTCACCCGGTGATTCTGCGAAATCCCAGAGGCGATCGAGAATTGCTCTACGACTAAAAATTCGCTTCGGGTTCAGTAAAAACAATTCCAGCAAACAATACTCTTTAGGGGTGAGCCGTACAAGCGTCTCATCCACCGTTACTTCACCATTCACAGGATCAAACCGCAAATTTTCCCAGGTGATTGTCCCCTCAGATGTCCCCGCAGCCATCAATTTGCCCCGTCGGATCAAGGCACGCACTCGTGCTAGCAGTTCTGAACTCTCAAATGGCTTAACCAGGTAATCATCGGCTCCAGCATCCAGACCTATCACTCGATCTGTAGCATTGGCTTTAGCTGTCAGCAACAAAATAGGATCTTTACGTCCCTGAGAACGGAGTTGCTTGCAGATGCTAATTCCATCTAATTTCGGGAGCGTCACATCCAACAAAATCAGGTCATACTCAATGCGCTCTGCTAACTCTAGCCCACTTTCTCCATCAGTAGCACAATCAACGTTGTAATCATACCCTGCCAAAATATCAGCAAGCACTTCACTGGTTGGTCTATCGTCTTCCACCAATAGAATTCTCATCGTTCCTGACTAGAGGTAAAGCTTAAAAAAACTCTCTTTTAACCTACTGTATCTAGAATATTAAGGTTGACACACACCAGCAAGGTTCCTTGCATGAGTCAATCACAAGTTTCAGTTTCTCTTTCGCGCTGTTTGACGGCACTGGAGACATGGGGATTTGGCTTGAGCGGGTTGCTGCTGTGGTTGGGTACTGCGCCTGCAATCCACTTCGCGTTGGGGGCAAAAGCCATTTGGGTATGGCTCCCTGCAACGATCGTCGGCATTCTGCTAAATCTACAGGTCAAACAATTAGGAACGTGTTTCCCGAATGTATCGGGTGGCACCCCCAACTATACAACCCGCTTACTTCAACAGTTTCCGGCTCTAGCTCGTTATAGTGCCATTGGCTATCTGCTGGGATGGGTCTCTGTACCGTCAGTCAATGCCATCATCTTAACCAGTCTGATTCAAGAGAATCTGAAGTCGCTGGGGCTTATCTGCCCAGTGATGCTGCTCAGAATCGGATTTGTAATTTTACCCTTTGTTGTTGCTTTTGGTGGTATTCGGACATTGGGTATTCTGCAAGCCTTTTTTGTTTTCCCGGCGATCGGGTTTCTCACGACCTTTTGTTTGCAAGGAATTGGTTGGTTAAGTTTTTCTCCTGACAGTCCTGGATTAATGCCAGAGACTTGGACGGGTATTTCTGCGATTGACTGGATGAAGTGGTTTTTCATCTCGACCTATGCCGTTTACAGTTGTGAGACGGCTTCTTCCTTTGTGTCGGAGAGCCGTCAACCAATCGTTACACTTCGTTGCTTAAGCGTGACGGCGGGCTTCATCCCCATCATCTATCTGGCTGGCTCTTGGGTTGTCATGCGGTTAGCAGTGGCATCTGGGACGGGAGACGGCGTGTATTTTAGTTTAGTGACAGCAGCATCGCCCTTCTGGGGCACGTTAGCCCCTGCCCTAGTCACCTTTTTGATTACCTGTGGTTGCTTGCTCAGTTCTACCACAGCCGTCTCTAACTGTCCCCGAATTTTATACCAGTTAGCGCTCGATGGCTATCTGCCCCGTTTGTTCTCCGTCGTTTCCTATCGGGGCGTCCCTGAACCTAGCTTACTTTTTACCTTGTTCCTGAGTCTCCTTTGCCTTTTTGTAGGAAATGTTGCCTCTATTGTGATGATTACAGGAACGGGTTACTTACTTGCGATCGCGGCAGTCCATTTTGGGCTGTGGTTGGGTCGCAAGCAACCAGGAACTCGATGGCCCTGGTGGTCGCTTGGCTTTTGTGTTGTCGAGGTTGCTGTTCTTGCGATCGGTGGCTTGGCCTGGGGGTGGCAAGCGTTATTCATAGGGGTATTGCTACCGTTTATCATCGGTTCAATCTGTACATTTCTACCTCGTTTGGGTTTTGCACCCTTTCATCCAGATTGGTGGCAGCAACAGGAGCGACAACTTACCTATCGCCTCAAACCTGATTGGATTGTATTTCAGGTCATTATTCTCATCGTATTGATCTGTGGTGCTGTTAGTAGTGGCTGGTTAGTTCGAGCCAGACTCGCTCGCGATGGCCTGGGGAACCATGTGGCGTTGTTTAACATTTTGCTGATCGCTGTTGCCTTTCTGGGTATTGCGATCGCCTGTTGGACGAGTTTGTCTCAAATTACAGCTATTACAGAAGCCCAAAAAACGGCTGAACAAACCCTCATCGAGTTACAGCAGCAGACCCGGCAAGCACAAGCTCTGAATCGAGTGGTGCAAAGTATTCGCCACTCTCTAGATTTGCCCACGATCTTTTCTACTGCAACGGCTGAAGTGAGTCAGCTTTTGAACGTTCATCGGACGACCATTATGCAGTATGTGCCAGCTCGCTCATGCTGGTATGGGGTCGCCTGTCATTGTTTGGATGAATCTCTACCGGATATAACGGGGTTAGAAATTCCTGATGAGGATAATCTGTTTGCAACCCAGATTAAGCAGTTTCAAATCGTCCGCATCAATGGGATAGATGAGCTCGACGATCCGGTGAATCAGGAGATCGCTAGACAATTTCCCAACATCGTCTGGCTAATTGTCCCAATTGTTGTCAACGATCAGGTTTGGGGTGGTCTATCATTGAGCAAACTGCTGAACCATCTCCCTTGGGAGGATACAGAAGTTGAGCTTGTGGGCAAAATAGCCGATCAAGTGGCGATCGCCATCCAGCAAGCTGAACTTTATCAGCAGGCACAGCAAGAACTGAGTCAACGACAGCAGGCTGAAGTAGCCTTGCAGCGACTCAACCAGGAACTGGAACAACGGGTGCAAGAGCGGACTCAACAATTTAAACAGGAAGTTCACCTGCGACAACAGGCTGAAGTCAAGTTCCAGAAGATATTTCATGTTTCCCCCCATGCGATCGCCATTGCCACTCTGGAAGATCGCCGGATCATTGAAGTCAATGAAGCCTTTTCTCAATTATTTGGGTATACCCGCGATGAAATGTTGGGGCACTATGTTGATGAATTTCCTCTTTTCGCCAATCCTGCCCATCAAGGAATGGTTCAACGCCACTTGATGGCAGAGGGAGCCGTTCGCAATCTTGAATGCGTTTATCGCACCAGAACAGGAGAAGTCCGAACCGGAATTGCTTCAGCAGAATTTCTTGAAGTAGATGGGATTCCATGCTTTATGGTTGTAGCTAACGATATCACCGATCGCAAGCGGGCAGTGGCGGCGCTGGCACAAAGTGAAGCCCGTTTTCAAAAAATTGCGTTGGCTTCCCCTGCTCAAATTTATATTCTTGTCACCGATCTCAAGGGTTCTCTCATTCGCTTTGAATACGTTAGCCCAGCAGTCAAGGAACTGCGAGAACTATCGCCAGAGCAACTGTTGCAAGACCCAACACCAGTCTACAACCAAATACATCCTGACGATCGCGCTGATTATTTGACCGCCCGGAATCACAGCCTTGCAACAATGAAACCTTTTTTCCATGAATATCGGATTGTTCCGCCATCAGGTGAGGTGAAGTGGATAAGGGTTAATTCTCGCCCGGAACGGCGAGGAAACGACGAAGTTTTTTGGTATGGAATTATTCTGGATGTTAGTGATCGCAAGCGAATAGAACAGGAACGAGAACGGTTTCTGGCAGTAAGTTCCAGTCTCCAAGTCATTACAGGAAGTAACGGCTATTTCCATTGGGTCAGCCCATCCTTCGAGCAAATTCTCGGTCGCACACCAGCAGAAATGACCTCCC
>JBLNEP010000239.1:0-16224 GCA_050262755.1 Actinomycetota bacterium
GCATTAAGAACCCTGCCAAGCGCTCCCGAATCTGGTGCTAGACCTCAAAACGTTTGCACTTTTTGTCCGTCCTCTGCTTTCCCCCTTTCCCCCTTTTTTCCCTTTTCCCCCTTCTTCAGCAAGGTCTATTTCACTGAACTTTTGTTCTGTCTGGGTCGCTTTGCTAGAAAAGCAGGTTTGCTTTGAGCTGAGCTGGCTTAATGGGACGGCGCTCGGTTTCAGCCTAAGTTTCTAGCTTTGAATCCTTTTCAGCACAAAGTGATTCATCAGCACCTGTAAACTGGTAATCGCTCACTGCTAGAGAGCTCAGAAAAAAATAGTCAACAATGAATCATTAGCCCTTAGCAAGTAGCAACATGAAAGGACTCTGGCTAGAGAATCAGCAACTACAACTGTGCAGCGACCTCCCCATCCCAGAACCGCCGCCAGGGGAAGCGCTGGTGCGCGTCTTGCGAGCCGGTATCTGTAATACAGATTTAGAATTGCTTCGAGGTTACTACCCCTATCAAGGCATCCTTGGTCATGAATTTGTGGGTATGGTTGAGCGAGGACCGACAGAGCTCCTGAACCAGAGAGTGGTTGGTGAAATTAATGCCACCTGTGGTCACTGTCGCTTTTGTCGCACTCAGCAACCCACTCACTGCGAAAACCGCACCGTTCTTGGCATTGTTAACCGCAACGGTGCTTTCGCTGAATATCTAACCTTACCGGTGGAAAATCTGCATCCCGTCCCCGATCGCGTCTCCACCGATGCTGCCACCTTCACCGAACCAATCGCCGCAGCGTTGGAAATTCAGCAGCAAATCGGCGTTGGACCCGATCGCCGAGTGCTTGTAGTCGGCGATGGCAAACTCGGTCAACTCGTCGCCCAAACCCTTGCCCTTACAGGTTGCGAACTACTCGCCGTCGGTCGTCACCCAGAAAAATTGGCTTATCTCGAAGCACGGGGAATTCAAACCGGTTTTGCCGACGCCATCAAACCCCGGAGTTTTGACCTCTGCGTTGAGTGTACAGGCAACCCAGACGGGTTTGCGACCGCTCGCCAAGCTTTGCGTCCCCGTGGCATCCTTGTTCTCAAAAGCACCTATGCTGGTGCTCTCACCTTCGATGCTTCTGCCTTAGTGGTGGATGAAATTACCCTCATCGGTTCCCGCTGTGGCCCCTTTAAACCCGCCTTACAGCTTTTAGCAGACCATCAAATCGAAGTTCAACCTTTAATCCACGCTCGCTATCCCCTCGACGAAGGACTCGCCGCCTTTGAAAAAGCCCAAAGTCCCGGCGTTTTAAAAGTCTTGCTTGAGATCGGAAGCGAAAGTTAATACAACCGGGGTGGCGATCGATAATCAGGACAGCCGATCGCTTCCTCCGACAAAGCAATCTTCGGATTGACCGTACACTTGAGGCGATAGTCACCCGTAAAAAATGCACAATTTGCACAAGGAATTCGGTGCATTTGCTTAGCTCGCTTGAGCGACGCGACAACCGAACTCCCGATGCTCCAGCTTACCAACAGGATTAACGCCCAAGCGCACAAAAAACACAGGGGCACCAGCAAAGGTTGAATCGCTTGAATCCACACATACAGTGATTGCAACACAGTTTCATCATCACAAGAGACAACAGGTAAATTTAGGTAGTATAGCCCGTTACCCATACTCAAAAAATTTAAAAAATCTAAAAACCTATCGGAAAAACGGGATTTTATGGCATTATATAAAACCGAGCTAAAACAGAAGAGGAATTTTAGTTATGGCCCTGCGACTAGGCGACACAGTACCCAACTTCACTCAAGCCTCCTCCGAAGGCGAAATCAACTTCTATGACTGGGCAGGTGACAACTGGGTCGTGCTATTCTCCCACCCCAAAGATTACACGCCAGTATGCACCACTGAACTCGGCGAAGTGGCCCGTCTTAAGTCAGAATTTGACAAACGAGGCGTCAAAACTATCGCCCTCAGCGTGGATGATGTCGAATCTCACAAAGGCTGGATTCAAGATATTGAAGAAACTCAAAAAGTCAGCCTCAACTATCCTATTTTGGCAGACCCCGATCGGAAAGTGTCTGACCTCTACGACATGATCCACCCGAACTCCCTCAACAACTTAACCATCCGCACTGTTTTTGTCATTGACCCCCAAAAGAAACTTCGTCTAACCATTACTTACCCCGCCAGTACCGGTCGCAACTTTGACGAAATCCTGCGGGTCATTGACTCCCTCCAACTCACCGATCGCTACAGCGTCGCCACCCCAGTCAATTGGAGAGATGGTCAAGACTGCGTCATTGTCCCTTCGATCCAAGACCCTGAAGAATTGAAGGAGAAATTTCCCAAGGGCTACACCCCCATTAAACCCTACCTGCGGATGACACCTCAGCCAAATAAATAAAGCTTGAGCGAGGGTTGCTTCCTGGGGTCATTAAGAGGAGTAGGGTGGGCGAGAGTCCACCCCACTTTGTTAGGATTAAAGTCTGAAGAGAAGTCAAATTCAATCAGAGTTTATGCCAGCGGTCGGTCGTTTTCAGCCTCGGATTCTATTCGCTGCTTTCACTGGAATCGTTGTTGCATTCATCAGCCTACCGAGTGTGGCTGGAACTCCCGATCGCGAAACCTGGGAATACATCACCCATCGCTATCACTTACTACTAGAAGAAACACGAGATAGCTGTGGTTACTACGCCAACCCGAACACTTTATCCAAGCTGGAAGGGGGAGTTCGAGGCCTTTCAGTATTGCTCATGCACAGTCAAAGGGGCGGTTCAATGTGTCAAGGCGTCTTTCAGTTCCAAGAAATGACCGTCAAATGTCAGACTGGAGAAGTTGCTTATGCAGACAGAAGGGGTTCTCCTGCTAATTGGGGAACGCTGGAGTTTCAGCGCAAGCCAGAAGTAGCCCGCAAAGTTTGTACACTTCCCTAACTGAATCAGGAATGGTCAATCCTACTGATGATTTGCTTGCTTAAATGGGGATAAAAAACTGAGTCCGCTTGTTTCAAAAATAACAGCAGTTTGCACCAGCATCAGCAAAAATTTTCTAGGAAACACCCTCAAAAAACTCAGCATGGACATCAAAAACGGCTTTGTCGGTACCATTGGCAACACACCTTTGATTCGCATCACCAGCTTTAGTGAAGAAACTGGCTGTGAAATTCTCGGTAAAGCAGAATTTCTCAATCCAGGTGGTTCTGTAAAAGACCGGGCCGCCCTTTATATTATCGAAGATGCGGAAGCCAAAGGTTTACTGAAACCAGGTGGCACCGTAGTCGAAGGCACCGCCGGCAATACGGGGATCGGACTTGCTCATATCTGCAACGCAAAAGGTTACAAATGTCTAATCGTGATTCCTGATACTCAATCCCAAGAAAAAATCGACGCTTTGAGAACCTTAGGAGCTGAAGTCCGAACTGTCCCTGCTGTTCCTTATAAAGACCCTAATAATTATGTCAAACTCTCGGGTCGTCTTGCTGCTGAAATGGACAATGCGATCTGGGCGAATCAATTTGATAACTTAGCCAACCGACAAGCTCATTACTACACCACGGGTCCGGAAATTTGGGAACAAACCAACGGTAAAATTGATGCTTGGGTTGCTGCTACAGGCACCGGTGGCACCTACGCAGGTGTGGCTCTATTCCTGAAAGAAAAAAATCCCCAGATTCAATGTGTCGTGGCTGACCCAATGGGTAGCGGTCTTTACAGCTATGTCAAAACCGGGGAAATTAATCTTGAAGGCAGTTCAATTACAGAGGGTATTGGGAACAGTCGCGTCACTGCTAATATGGAAGGAGCTCCTGCGGATGATGCGATTCAAATTAACGATCCAGAAGCAGTGAGAGTGATTTATCAACTCCTCAAAAAAGATGGCTTATTTATGGGGGGTTCTGTGGGAATTAATGTGGGTGCGGCGGTCGCACTCGCCAAGCGAATGGGACCGGGCCATACCATTGTGACAGTTCTGTGTGATGGCGGTTCTCGTTACCAATCTCGTTTGTTTAATCGAGAATGGCTGGTCTCTAAAGGTTTATCCCCGGATTAACAGCATTCGGACCTTGCTAGCCAGAGTTTTCTGGGAAAAAAGTACCTCAAATCCTTGGAAAAACTGGGTCGCTTGGGTTGAGGTACGAAGCCTAAGAAGGGGGGGGAAAGGGGGAAATGGCTGTACCTCATTAATCTGAGAAATGCTCTATTCCCTTTACTATTCACAATTGAGTTAAGAAAATTGTTAAAATGAGTGAATAGATGCACTACTATTTCCCTGATAAAAACCTACCATTAATCGCATCAATTGGCAAGGAAAAATGGCGGAAATTTCAGAAGTTTCTAGGCGAGTGCTGATTTGTCAGAATCGTACTTGTCGCAAGCAGGGAGCGGCCAAAGTGCTAGCAGCATTTCAAGCCTCCCCAGTGCTAGGAGTGACAGTAGAAAGTAGTGGCTGTTTGGGTCAGTGTGGCAATGGGCCGATGGTTTTAGTGATGCCAGAAGCTATCTGGTACAGTCACATTCGGCCTGAGGAAGTACCTGCCATCATTCATCAGCATTTACAGCAAGGGAAGCCGATCGCAGGAATGCTCTATCCGAAATTCCAGCCACATCCGAAGTAATGGCAGCATTTTTGGTTAGGGCAACTCTTCCGCAAACACCCGTCGCAAAATTTCCGTAACTTCTGCCGTTATCCTCGCATCTAATTCAATTGCCTCGCGGTCGTAGTTGTCTAAATCTTGTACCGGCTTCGCCCCCCGTAATGTCATCGCCAACGTCCTCAACTTCGCTGGCTTACCATTCACTTTTGACCGTTCATCCACACACTGCACTAACGCCACATAACTTGTTTCTACTGATTGTCGAATTTGACTGACACCATGACCGAGTTTAGAGATAATTACCGGAGAACTAATGACATTCTTTAACCCCAAGGTTTCGATCGCAGCATCTACATATCGAGCCGAATCATTCCCCATTGCCCTCACCACACACTCTAGGCTATACCATCGGGCCCCTGGCAAACGGGATGATTTGTCAACATTGTAATGCCATCCCAACATTGAGACTAATCGAGTTAGGTCATAAGCGGACAATAAATTATCTCCTGAAGCCGTATTATTCACTGCGGCCAACAGGACTCTGTTTTGAATCGGGTCATACAATTCTGGATTTTCAATAAACGCAGATTCGCCGTAGTCGCCCCGAAAACTTAGGTCATTATTTCCCGTCATTTTCTTGACCCACTGCTCCAAGTTTGCGCGACTTACGAAGCGTTTAAACATAGCTGCTAGTGAATTAGAAGTGGCAATTTGCTCGGCATAGGTCACCATATCCTGGGCTAAATCATAAAAGCTGATATCATCTACTTGCCCATCTGCATCTCTAACCACACAGTCACTAATCGCCACATCCGGAAAACTTCCATTCACGCGATCGATTAGGTAAAGCAGAGAAATAAATTTAGTTGCGCTCCAAAACTGAGCTTTATTCAGAGCATTTTTTCCGAGCCATTTTGTTTGAATTTTTCCCTCGGCAAAGCTCCCCATACAAATACAAGCTTGCTTGATGTCATCATGGAGAAAATTTAGACCAGACGGATCGATTTTAGGCAGTTCTCCCACCTTAGGATAGGGGCTAAATATGACCTTTTGACTGGAGGTAGAAGTACCAGCGTCCGCCCCAAAGGAAATCACTTTCACGCCATCGGGCTCTGAGCTGAGATAATTCGGATAATTGCTAATGAATTTTTTATAGATAGACTTGTCAATTCCCCGGTCTAAAAAAGCAAGCTGCTCAGAGTTAGCCCCCATATCTTTCTCAGCTTGGAGAAAGTTCTTGAAAACTCCTGTTCGATCTTTGGCAAGTTCAAGGGGATTGGTGGCCATAGTCGCTCCTGCTTTTTCAATACAGTAATCATTCATCCACAGCAACGTTGAGACTGGGTATATTCCCTGGCGAATCACTGAGTATTCACGCAGCAAAGTTAACAGAAATCCTGACAGGTGATTATACCTAAGTCAACGGGTCACTCCTTCTTCTTAACTTCGTTTATCGAAGATAGAAGCGAGTGAAGTCAACGCTGCTGGGCTAAATTTTACTATAAAAACACTCTTCAGAAGATGCAGGGTTTTCCCCACCAACAGCGCGAACGAGTCCTTGACTGTAGCCCATGACTTAATCTTTTTTACCATGCACCTGAATTCGTTTATCAGGCTTTTGCTTTTTGACCCAGGAGATAAATTTTTGCATTTGAGGCTCATCCTTCAATTTTTCCAGGGTATTCAGTTCTTGAGCAAGGCGTTTGTTCTCAAAGAGAATGTGAATTTGTCGATGGCAAGCAGAACAAATATCAATCGTCGGTCCTGGATCTTCATGTTTACGTCGGCTGTTCTGTCTGGGGATCAGGTGATGAGCGGTTAGAGCTGCCATTTCTCTCTCGCACAGTTCGCACTGCATAATAGCCTCAACGCTGTTTTCATAGGATTTTCAGTTGAGAATCAAATTTCTCCATCTCCTCTTCCCAAAGGTTATTGAAGAAAGTTTCTAAAGTTCTCAGTAGTTCTCTAAATTTCCCTGCCCGCTCAATTATTGTATCATAAAACCCTAGAGTTTGTGGTAAATCCTACTCCCTAAGATCTTCATCCCTAATCTTCACTTACTTGATCGATCGGGATGCCACTCCTTCCAGATTTTTTCGATTTCAGCAACTGCCTCATTAATGCTGTACCAAGCAGTTTGAATTGCCTCTCTTTCTAGGGTTGTTAATTTCCAAGATAGGGGTGGAGCATAATCTCCCTTCCTATTTGTAAAAGGAGTTTTGCTATCCACCTCGATCTTCCGAGGAAATTGCAGCGTGAAATTAGCAATTTCTACCTGACCTTGCCAGAGCATTCTAAATTTTTCTATGTCTGCTGCATTCCGAGCTGTCTGAGTCGAATCGCGAACACTTAACAAAGCGAGCAAGGGTCCTAATGCAGTCATGCGCCAGCCATCACTAGAGGAAACCTTTCTTTGATTCGGGGAATCGGGAAAGGCATTAATCTCTAACAACAGCAACCTTTTAATCTTGAGAGTATCATGGTAAGGAAGAACGTATTTTTCTAGCCATTCCAGGCTAGTAAACACGCCGAAGTTATCGAAAAACCCACCATCCGCTACGTGATAAATATCGCTCCCTCGATCGTTGCGACAAACAGGAGAGACATAAGGAAAAGTCGCAGACAATCTGGCAGCAGTTGTAGTAGATAAATCAAAGCCTGGATACAGAGTTGTAAAGTTTTTGTATTTGTGATTAAAACCATCCGCTTCTTGAGGAGAATCCGGTTCCATAAACGCTAAAGGACTGATTAAAAAACGGCTCCCATCTTCCACCAAAGTTGCATTAAAAACTGGAATCGGAATGGTTCCCTCTAGAGCCAGTTTTTGCCAGGTAGCTAAGGAGGCGGCTGGATTTTTTAAATCAGCTTTCCAACTTGCCTCAATCGCGGTACCGCGGTCTTGCAGCTTCCCAGCTAAAAATGGTAATCCAATCACTCGCCATAAATCAGGATAAGCAAGTCCCCAACCAGTAGCACCCAAGCTATCTTTAGTAGCACTGGTAAAAATTTCCTCTAGTTCTTCGTTCTCAGGATATCCGTTGCTACTAAAACGATCCAAGTAAAAGATTGTGCCAACAGAACTCCCTGAAACAGAACTAATTAAACCGATTGCTTGAGTAAAAGAAGCACCGAGTAACTTCTGTAAACCAGTGAGCACCTGTACCGTCCAACCAGAGGCTTGAATGCCACCCCCACTCGCACATACTACCACTAAAGTTCGTTCATCTCCTTGGTTTCCTAAGCGTTGCTCCAAGGCTTCATGAAATTTTTTTAGGCTGTCCTTAAACTGATAAAATCTAAAAAACTCTCCACCGCTGGGTTCTTGCAGAAGCTGATAAAAATGATCGACATTAAAGGTGATATAAACAACCAAAGAAATGGTTAAAAATATACTAATTAATGGGAGTCGAAAATAATCAAGAAAAAAGGCGAGTCCTCCCGAAAATAACACAACAATAATTAAAATAATTAGAAGATAAAAAAGAGCCGGGATTTCAAATTCTTTTTGGTTAGATTTCAGCTCTGGTTGCAATGATTGATTCTGGAATCCCGGCAGGTTGTTTTGCAGCCTAGACAAACCATAAAAATAACCAATTCCATAAATAATTAAAACTCCTACATAAAATCCCAAAGCCGACAAATGGCTAGAGCTAAGTTCATTCGTTTGTGGCTGTATATAGCCAATTGTTGCAACGGCTGGCAATCGAGAGCCGAGCGTAACTAGGAACGCTTTGACCGGGTAAAAAGCTGCTAAAAACGTTGTAGTGCTGTGAATAATAAATAACAATCCTAGGGCTAAAGCTGACCCAAAAAGAACCCCAACAATGCTGCGTTTTTTTAACTCCGCCCAAGATAGGTAAGTGGTGGTAATACAGACCGGTAAACTTAAAAGAATTGCTAGCCCATAATAGAGCCAGTTTTTGGGAATTCCCAACCCTGCATCTAAGCCAAAGCGAGCATGGGCGTTCTCTAACACGACATCAGCTACTACTACTACAGCCATTCCAGCCATGAGTGCCGCCGTAATTGCTAAAGCGAGTTGAAGTTGAGTACGAAGGACAAATAAACTTTTCAGAGTCGATGGTAGCCCAAAGATAGAAATAAAGGGCAAAGCAACCAGGAATAATCCCATTAAAAGTGAAATTCGGAGCAAGAAAAGATACTGCCAAACTTTGGGATTAATTAACCACAAGGGAACTACAATGGCTAGGGTGATGCCACCGAGAAATAAAAGTAAGAAAAATAAAATTCTGAGCCACTGAGGATAACGCATCTTTTTGACAGTTAGAGGTTGACAAAACTCAGGCTAAGTTCCCGCTACTTTAAGGACACAAAATAGCGGCATGGTGACGGATGTGATCTTCGATAAAAGTAGTAATAAAATAATAGCTATGGTCGTAGCCTTCCTGCATTCGGAGCGTGAGTGGTTGTCCTGCCTGTTCGCAAGCCTTGGCAAATATTTCTGGTAGTAATTGCCCATCAGCAAGGAACGAGTCGGCTGTCCCCACATCAATCAAGATTGGGGAGTTTAATTGCGCCTTCAGCACTAATTCACTGGCATCATAAGAGCGCCAGCTTTCTGGATTACTACCCAGGTAGTGAGTAAAGGCTTTTTGACCCCAAGGACAGCGCATGGGTGCAGAAATTGGAGAAAATGCGGAGGCGCAGAGGAAGCGGTCGCGATTTTTCAACGCACAGATCAGCGCCCCATGTCCCCCCATTGAATGACCAAAAATACCTTGCCGTTCTGATATAATGGGAAAGTGCTGGGCGATCAAAGCAGGTAATTCTTCTACTACATAACTGTACATTTGATAGTGAGCCTGCCAAGGGTTAAGCGTCGCATCGACGTAAAAACCGGCACCCGTTCCTAAATCCCAGTCGTTATCTTCACCGGGAGTGCCTGTATTACGAGGACTCGTATCTGGAACCACTAACATCAATCCATACTTCGCTGCAAATTGCTGCGCCCCAGCTTTCACCATAAAGTTTTCCTCGGTACAGGTTAAACCAGAGAGGAAATAGAGGACAGGGACTGACTGAAATTGTGCTTGAGGTGGCTGATAAACAGCGAATTTCATTTCATGATTGCAGGTAGCAGATTGATGGCTGTAATAGCCTAATTGTCCGCCAAAGAGTTTATAGGCTTTTTTGAGTTCGGGAGAGCTAGGACTCATGAGATTAGGAGAAATTACAAAAAAGGATTAAATCAGGTTAGAGCTTGAAAGAGAGCCGTCTAATTTTTAAACTGCTAGGCTCTCTCTTCCCGATGCAATTACAAATCTTTAAAAGGTTAAAACAGTCCGAATAGATTTACCTTGGTGCATCAAGTCAAACGCCTCATTAATCTGATCGATCGGCATGACTTGAGTAATTAAATCATCAATATTAATTTTCCCCTCCATGTACCAATCGACAATTTTAGGAACATCAGTGCGACCTTTCGCACCTCCAAAAGCTGTTCCCTTCCAAACTCGTCCAGTTACTAACTGAAAGGGACGAGTTTTAATTTCTTGGCCGGCTCCTGCCACTCCCACAATGACGCTAACCCCCCATCCTTTATGGCAACACTCCAAAGCTTGGCGCATCACATTAACATTGCCAATACATTCAAAACTGTAATCAGCTCCGCCTTTGGTTAAATCCACCAAGTACGGCACTAAATCCCCAGCAATTTCTTGAGGATTAACAAAGTGAGTCATGCCAAATTTTTCTGCTAATTCTCTCTTCGTCGGGTTGATATCGACCCCGATAATCATATTCGCGCCTACCAGCCGCGCTGCTTGAATCACATTTAAACCAACACCGCCTAACCCAAAGACAACAACATTGGCTCCCGGTTCAACTTTCGCAGTATTAATTACAGCACCAATGCCAGTAGTCACACCGCATCCAATCAAACACACTTTATCAAAGGGAGCATCTTCGCGAATTTTAGCAACTGCAATTTCCGGCAGAACCGTATAGTTAGCAAAGGTAGAAGTTCCCATATAATGGTGTAGCTTCTGCCCATGAATTGAGAAGCGACTGGTACCATCAGGCATGAGACCTTGACCTTGAGTAATGCGAATTGCTTGACAGAGGTTTGTTTTCCCGCTCAAACAATATTCACAATTGCGACATTCTGGAACGTAGAGAGGAATGACACGATCGCCAACTTTGAGACTCTTGACACCAGAACCCACTTCCACTACAGTTCCCGCTCCTTCATGACCCAGGATCGCGGGAAATAAACCTTCCGGATCGGCACCAGAGAGAGTATAAGCGTCAGTATGACAGACGCCGGTCGCTTTAACTTCAATCAGTACCTCTCCCTCTTTCGGGCACTCAAGCTGTACTGTTTCAACGGTTAAGGGTTGGCCAGCACTGTAAGCGACTGCTGCTTTGACATCCATGCGGGAGTTCCTATGATTCAGTTGATCTAGAGGCAATAAGCAATTATCTGCACAAAATGAGCCTTTGGTAAGGACGGATTCTCAAGCGATCGCCACTCTTCATTCACCTTTCTTACCAACAGACCCAGCCCATAGCCTTTGCCAACCGCCTTTCAACCTTTACAATGAAATCAGCGAAAAAAGTTTCGGTAAATTACAGACTCATGCTGCTCAAGTCTACAACCCGGCATATCCGCATCTTTACCGCCACCCTAGAGGAAGGCGAACTCGTACCCAACGACCAAGTTTTAACCCTTGATGTCGATCCTGATAACGAACTCATCTGGAACGACGATGCCCTCAAGCAGGTTTACCGCAAATTTGACGAACTCGTGGAAGCTTACAGCGGAGAGGACTTGACCGAATATAACCTACGCCGCATCGGTTCAGACTTAGAGCACTTGGTGCGATCGCTCCTGCAAACAGGCCAACTTAGCTACAACCTCAACAGTCGCGTCCTCAACTACAGCATGGGACTCCCCCAAGTAGACGCGAAAATAAACGTCTAAGGCATCAGGACACCGGAAAAACGCAGCCAGAAGTAACCTTACAGTTCAGGAGTACCCAGATCGATCGCCATCTCCGCCACCTCAGAGTCAAGGGATGCCGGACTCGAACCATCTTCTGGGTCTCCTAAATGACTAAATTCTGCGGTCGCTTCCTGCTTCTCCAGATCCTCGAACACCGAAGCATCAACAGACCCGTTTTTCGCTTGCTGACGCTGCAAGAATTGTTTCATGGCGATTTTACGGTTAGTCATAAACCGACCCCAAGAACCAGGAAACAACTGATCCAGTGTCTCTACCAGCGACCAAACCTCTAGATTCATCATCTTGTAGTAGAGAGCGTGAGAATGCTGTAGCCTAGTAAGGAGTTCGTCAATTTCCACGGCGGGGAGATGTTCGGAGTCTTTAAACTTTGGATTTGGGGACGCGCTGGAGTTAGGAAAAGGCATGGCGAATACCTCAGTAGGTAGATGAACTCAAACAAACAGTAGCGCGACCCCGAAGAGTAGCTTAACCACTAGCGTATCCCCTCAACACCTGGCGATCAACCTATTGAAATTAAAGCGCTAAAATAGTTCAGAATCAGCCAGGCTGAGAGGCGTAAAAAAAACCCTATGCAAAACGCTGTGCCAAAACACTACCTGTGGGCTGTGGGTGAAGGGATCAAAGCCTATCAGCCTGGGGAATTAATAGCAGGTCGCTATTTACTCAAAAGCGGCCAAATTGTGCAGGACACCCAACCCGAAGTATGGCCGGAAATGCCCGAAGAAATCTCGAGCGCGATCCTGCCTTACCTCCGGCTGTTTCCCTATCGGCTACACATACCCCAACTCTACGGAGTAGTGCCACGCTCAGCATCCAAGCTGTCCGCAGAAATTTTGTTGCTAGAGGCAGGACCGATCTGGACTCGCAGCGAAAGCTTAATGCCAGAATTAGCCAATGCCTGGAAACAAGCCCCGCCGATCCGCCAACTTAATTGGCTGTGGCAACTCGCTGGACTCTGGCAGCCCCTCAACACTCAAGGAGTCGCTTCTACCCTCCTGAATCCCCAACTGCTGCGAGTGGAAGGACCACTGCTGCGTCTATTAGAGTTGCAGCTTGACCGCAAAACCGCCACTCTCTCCCAACTCGCCCAAGTCTGGCAGCAGTGGCTCCCAGATGCCCATCCCAGCATTAGCAATTTTCTGAAGCAATTGTGCCACCAGATGAGCGCTGGTGAACTGCGAACCAGCGAACAACTCATCAGTCAACTGGATAAAGCCCTCGCCATCTGCGGGCGGTCGCAAAAACGCACGATCGCGATCGCCACCAGTACCGACACCGGCCCTACCCGCGTTCAAAATGAAGACGCTTGCTACCCCAATTCCAACAGCATTCTCACCGTCACCCCAGGGGCCGAAGCTTTTGCCATAGTCTGTGACGGCATTGGCGGACAAGACGGCGGAGAAGTCGCCTCCGAATTAGCCATTACCGTACTGCGGGAGCGAGTCGAACAAATGCTCTTGCATCCTGCGAATTGGGACCCCTTAACCTTAACCAACAAATTGGAACGCTCCGCTTGTGCCGCCAACGATGCGATCGCCAGCCGCAACGACAGCGAACGCCGACAAGGTCGCCAGCGTATGGGTACCACCCTGGTCATGGCCCTCGCTCATATTCACGAACTCTACATCACCCATGTTGGGGATAGCCGTGCTTACTGGATCACCCGTAGTGGCTGCCATCAAGTCACTCTCGACGACGATGTCGCCTCCCGTGAAGTCCGATTAGGTTATGCTCTCTACCGTGAAGCTTTGCAGCAAGTCGCAGCAGGCGCTCTCGTTCAAGCTTTAGGAATTACCTCCTCAGCCACCCTGCACCCCACCGTGCAGCGCTTTCCCATTGATGAAGACTGCGTGTTTCTACTCTGTTCCGACGGTCTGAGCGATCGAGACCGGGTGGAGGAATGTTGGGAAGCAGAAATTTTACCCTTGCTTGATGGCAGTGTAGACCTCCGACAAGTCAGAGACCGCTTGATGGAAGTTGCCAACCACAGAAACGGCCACGATAACGTGACGATCGCAGTCCTTCACGTTCAGGTCACCCCTGGAGAATCAAAAATAATCGAAGTCCCACCTGTAGAAGCATTGCCTTTCTCCAGCGAACCCGACGGTGCAGTAACCCATGATGACCCCATCGCCGACTCTGGAACGAATTCTGACCTCAAAACCCACTTGATCCCGCCCCAAAAAAAACCTCCGAGTCCGCTACCTCTGTTACTAAAAATTCTCTCTCTGATCGGAATTGGGGGAGTGCTTGCTTACGTCTTTATTCCTCCAGTCGGTCGTTGGATGGATGTAACCAAAGAATGGATGCTGAGCAAATTCAGTAGCACCCCGAAAGCGGCCCCCTTCTCACCTGCCACTCCCACCCCTCAGTCTTCCTCCACTACGACGAACAAATCTCCCATTGTGACTTTAGCCGAGGGTTCCTTGCTCGAAACTCTGAGTTCCGCTTCCGGAAATGGGAGAGATCCAAACGATCACTTAACCTTACTGAGTGCCCCTGAAAATACAGCGACCGAGAAAGGCGCTCTTCCTGCTGGTACTTTTTTACAAGTGCTAAATCGGAAACCTTCTGTCAGCGATCAAGGTGCTTGGATCAACGTCAAAATTTGCTCCCTACCACCCACTCCCGGGGTAAAAGTATCGAAGTTTAATTCACCCTCGCCAGCCTTAAAGTTACTGCAACCAGGAGATACAGGATGGCTTTTAGAAGCCAGTGCGAACTTAACAACTGTGATTCACCCCACTCTCAACCCGATTCAACTGGGGAAATGTGCTGACTCTACCTCAACTCCTCCCTCAAAATAATTCTCAAGCTATGTCAACACCAGGGAACAGGAAAGATCTTACTTACCCCAAGTTGTTAATAAACCGATGGTCGCTATCAACATAACTGCGGTTGCCAACCACCCCAAAATTCTTAACCGTCGCGAGATGGTAAACTGCTTCATCACCGTTGGGTTGGTCGCCATCAACATCATCATGATCATCACCGGTGGTGCAACCACTCCATTCACAACCGCTGACCAAAAGAGCGCCTGAATCGGGTCAATGGGGGTAAAGTTAATACTGAGACCAATCAAAGTTGCGACCGCTAAAATCACATAAAATCCTTTAGCTTCCAGCGGTTTTCGCTCTAAACCCGTCGGCCACTTCAAGACTTCTCCGACTGCATAGGCAGCCGAACCTGCTAATACTGGTATCCCAAGTAAACCGGTACCAATAATGCCACCGGCAAACAATACAAACGCAAAATTTCCTGCAACTGGACGCAGTGCCTCTGCCGCCTGAGCGGCCGTTTGGATATCAGTTTTGCCCTGTGCGTGCAGCGTAACAGCCGCAGTCAGGATAATAAAATAAGCAACTAGATTAGAAAATCCCATGCCAGTATAAGTATCGAATTTAATCCGCTTAAGTTGCTGGGGTGCTTGCTCCGGCGAATTTTTAAGGGGTTCTTGATCGGGGTCGCAAACGACTTCCTCTACTTCTTGAGATGCTTGCCAAAAAAATAAATAAGGGCTGATTGTTGTCCCCAGAATTGCGATCAGCATCTCTAGGAAATCGGTATTGAATGAAAGTGAGGGAGCTAGGGTGCCAATGAGAGCTTGTCCCCAAGGAACCCGTACCATAAAAACTGTCAATACATAAGTAAATAAGGTCAGCGTTAGCCACTTGAGAACGCCGGCATACCGAGTGTAGGGAATTGTGATTTGTAAGACTAAGGAAGTGAGTGCCAAGAACACTGCATAAATCAAGGGAGACCCACCCAGTAATAGGTTTAAAGCAGCACCCATTGCCCCAATATCTGCCCCCAGATTGATGACATTAGCAATCAACATTAATCCAACAATTAAATAGCTGAGCCACTGCGGATAGTAGCGACGCAAATTGCCAGCAATTCCATGACCCGTGACCCGCCCAATCCGCGCACTAATATCTTGAATTCCTGCCATTAATGGGTAGGAAAATAACATTGGCCACAGCATCCCATAACCAAATTTTGCCCCTGCTTGGGAATAGGTAGCAATCCCACTGGGATCGTTATCTGAAGCTCCTGTAATTAAACCAGGACCAAGGAGGTGAAGGAGGTTTTTGGAGGAGCGACGTTTTTGGACCCTCTTATTTGTTGACATTTTAATGAGTTACAAGGTAAAAATGACGCTTTAGGGACTCTTGTTATTCAGATGATTTTGCATTGTTATAATTATCACCGACCTGTCAACTGGAAACGCTCATCCTCTAGATATAAAAAAAAACTCATTGGCAGGTCTTTCTCTATCTTAAGAGGGATGTAGGAAGTAAAAGTTTAAAATAATTGGTGCGAACTCTGCAATAATTGCCCGATTAAATTCTGCGAAACTCTACAAAAATAACCTTAATAATCTTATTAGCCGGGAATCAAAGCATGATTCCCGTCATAAACATCTCTCTTAAGCTGGATCGATTCTCCTTTCTAGCGGTAGAAGCTAAAAAAAATTAAAACCGTTAAAGTTTTGAGGGAAGGCGAATTCATCTTTTTCGCACTCATCCTTGATTTAATGCTGGCTAACTATCGTTTGTTCTTAAATCAACCTTATGTACTTTGAACTCTGGCCTGGTAATGTTTATCCCTTAGGCTCCTATTGGGACGGTAAAGGGACAAATTTTGCTTTATTCAGTGAA
>JBLNEP010000240.1:0-35070 GCA_050262755.1 Actinomycetota bacterium
TAGGAGACCTGCTATTAAAGCTGGAAGCCTGGGAAGAAGCAGTTAAGAGTTACCGGAGTGCGATTGAACTCAATCCAGAATTTGCTTGGTCAGAAAACAACTTAGGATTGGCGTTATTTAGGCTAGAAAAATGGGAAGAAGCAGTAGCAGCTTACCAGCGAGCAATTGAGTTAAACTCAGAGGAAGCTTGGTTTTATCAGAATTTAGGAGAAGCACTGCTGAAGCTGAAAAAATCCTCGGAAGCAGTGGCAGCATATCGGCGTGCAGTGGAGTTACAACCAGAGAATGTTTTGTTGCTCGAAACTTTGGGTGAACTGCTACAACAACAAGGTGAAATAGAGGAAGCAAAGGTTGTTTATCAAAACGCAATCGCGTTGAAGCCAAATGATTATTGGTTTCACGAAAAGTTAGGAAGAATTTTGATGCAGCAACAGCAATGGGAAGAGGCAACTTCTTTGTGCATCCAAGCTTTAAAAATCAAACCAGACTTTAGTGAAGCTTATAGCAATATTGCCTTTATTTTAGAACAAGAAGGTCAAGGTTTTGACGCTGGGGCTTGCTACCTGAACAGAACTCTCCCCTTAAGTCTTATCCAAAAGTATTGTCACTTAACCGGAGAGCAGCAGGTTACCTCTGAATCAGATCCTAGTATTACTCACATCAACATTTATCCAGAAACTGAAATCAAGCTGTTACCTTCTATTACCCTTAACAACAATAAAGGTTTATCCCATCCCCAATTGTATTCAACAACAGCCCTTTTGGGTGTGGGACCAGAGGGTCAGATTCGGTGGAATTTACACAGCAATACCTTTTCCCCGCAAGCTTTTGTGGCAGTCCTAGCAGAAGGTCATGCTTGGGGAGATACAGTCACTAGCGCGATTATCACTTCCGATGGCAAGCTGGTCACTAATATTTCTACCCAAGGAAATGCAGAGCTAGTGCTATCTTCCGATCAATTGCCACCCCCTGAATATCTGGATGGTATCGTTACTTTTTTATCAGTGAAATGGGGGGGGTCTGGATATTTTCATTGGATATTTGATGTGATTGTACGGATCGCACTCTTGGAAAGCTGTGGGTTTCGATTAGATCAAATCGATAAATTTGTTGTTAACAGCTACTCTCGTCCTTATGAAATAGAAACTTTAACAACTTTAGGAATTCCCCCAACAAAAATTATCGAAAGCAGACAACAGCCTCATATTCAAGCAAAAACATTAGTAGTGCCGTCACTTCCTTATCAGGGAAGTTACAAGGTATCCGCGTGGGCCCGTGATTTTTTAAGAAATCGCTTTTTAACGGAGCAAGAAAGTCAAAAAGCAGAACGACCCAAGCGGATTTATATCAGTAGAAAACCTCCATTTTTTAGAAGGATTTTAAATGAAGAAGTCGTTTTTAGTTTTTTAGAAACCTTGGGGTTTCATCAAGTTGTTTTAGAATTAATGTCAGTAGCAGAACAAGCGACTTGTCTAGCAGCAGCAGAGGTCATTGTAGCACCTCATGGCGGAGGCCTGACGAATTTAGTATTCTGTCAACCAGGAACTAAAGTGATTGAAATTTTTTCCCCTTGGTATTTGCCAGGAGAATATTGGGTGCTGAGTAATGGATGTAATTTAGAACATTACTCTTTAATTGGTGAGGTATGGAATGAAGATCTTGTCCTCGATCCAGGCGGTCAAGATATTCTAGTCAATTTAGAACAGTTAGCACAGTTAATGAAAATTGCAGGAGTAGTGCATGAATGATGAACACCAAAAATTAGAGGCGGGAATAAGGGAGACTCAACCCACAACTACCCATCAAGAAACGGTAGCAATTGAGAGTGAAACAAAAACTTGGGAGCTGTCTTACCAGCAAGGGAATTCCCTACAAGAAAAAGGTCAATTTGAAGAGGCTGTAAATGCCTACCGCCATGCCATTAAACTGAACCCAAATTTTTTTTGGTCTTATCAACAGTTAGGAGATGCTTTTAGTAAACTCCAACAATGGCGTGAAGCTGTCAGTGCTTACCGCCATGCCATTGAACTGACATCTGACTTTCCGTGGTCATACAATAATTTAGGGTATGCTCTACTGTGGTTGGCAGAATGGGAAGAAGCAATTGCCTGTTACTATCGTGCGATTGAACTTAACATTAATTTTTCTTGGTCTTACTATAATTTAGGTGTTTGTCTCAGTCATAAGCAACAATGGCAGGAAGCAGCAATCGCCTTTTTACAAGCAGTTCAACTCGATCCAAATTTGCCTGATATTTATATAAAATTAGGGGAGGCTTTACAGGAACTGCACCGTCAGACTGGTGTTGAATTTAAAATTGACTGTGATAGCAGACTTGGACCTCTACCTGCAAACTCTGAGCTATACTTTCAGTTAGGAAATAACCTAGCTAAAGATCATCAACTAGAAGGTGCGATCGCGCTTTACCAGATAGCACAAACATTGGAGCCAAATGAACCCAAAATTTCCACTCAACTAGAGCAAGTGTTGAGGAAAAAATACCAGTTAGAACAAACCATCGCTTCCTGTCGCCATACAGTTGAAAATAATCCTAATTCTTCTTGGTCTTATTATCACTTAGGAGTAGCACTGAGCCGACAACAACAGTGGGATGAAGCAGTGACAGCCTACCTCCGCGCAATGGAGCTAAATCCTGATTTTCATTGGTGGTTTTACTACAACATTTGGGAAGCGTTGACAAAGCAGGAGAAATTGGAAGAAGCAGTAAAGCTGTCTCGTTATGCCACTGAAGTGAATCCTCAGGGGTTTTGGCCTTACTTAAATTTGGGAGAAGCTTTGACTCGTCAAGGTAAGCTTGATGAAGCGATCGCTTGCTATCAGACTGCTAGTTATCAGCAAGCTTTGGCATCTCACCCCAAAGAATTGGGCCAAAACCAGAATTATTTGCAGCCAGTCCAGCAACCCAATTTCATTATTATTGGTTCGCAACGGTGTGGGACAACTTCTCTTTACAGTTATCTGATTAAACACCCCGAAATTGTATCTCCTCTGAAAAAAGAGATAGATTTTTGGTCTTGGCACTTTCACCGAGGAATTGATTGGTATTTAGCGCATTTTCCTCCCCTTCCCCAGGGACGGCTTTTTTTAACTGGGGAAGCAAGTCCTAGCTATTTTGATTATCGGGAAGCGCCAGAAAGGCTCTACAACACCTGTTCCGAAATCAAGCTGATTTTACTGTTAAGAAATCCGATCGATCGAGCCATTTCTCAATACCATCGCTGGGTTGATTTAAATTGGGAGTATCGCTCTTTTGAAGAAGCGATTGCTGAAGAAATGGAAAGGCTAAAAAAACAACCAGAAAATATCATTGAAAAGGAACCAGGTAATTATATTGCTCGTGGCTTATATATAGAGTTTATTAAAAAATGGCTGCATCTTTTTCCCAGGGAACAAATTTTGATTTTAAAGAGTGAAGACTTTTATGCTAATGCCTCTACAACTGTCAAGCAGGTGTTAGATTTTTTAAAATTGCCAGAGTATCAACTTTCTGAATATAAAAATGCGAATCCTGGCTCTTATTCTCCTTTGAGTGAGTCAATGCGTCAAATGTTAAGGGAATATTTTCAGCCTTATAATCAAGAGTTAGAGGAGTATTTAGGATTACAGTTTAACTGGGAATCAAAAGATTGATGAAATTTTGACTTCAGGTAATTTAAGCTTCACTATCCTGCCAGGAGTTAAAACTCCTGGCTAATCGCATCAGCCAGTCAACTTTTACCCAATTAAATAGGGTTTGCTGAAGAAGGGGGAAAAGGGGAAAAGGAGAGTCGGGACAAAAAGTGCAAACGTTTTGAGGTCTAGCACCAGAGCTGGGAGCGCTTGAGAGGACTTTTCAGGCCGTAAGTACCCTTGATGAATGCAGGTTTTAGCTTTGTTCAGCAAGCCCTAAATAGGTAGTGGCTGCTCAGTGATAAATTTAAGCTTACCGCTGGGAACTTGTCAAAAATTCGCGCATATATTGATTGACTAATTCTGGTTGTTCCTGTTGCACCCAATGGCTACAATTAGGAATATATTGGATCTGAAAATCTCTGACATAGGCTTGAGTACCATAGGTTAACTCTTTACCAAGAGCCAGATCATTTTCACCCCAAATCATGAGCGTCGGAATCTGCAAAACACCCCATTGCTGCTGATTAAAGACTCCATCTTGAAACGCATTTCGGTAATAATTAAGCGCCGCCGTTAAAGCACCTCGTTTGGCAATCGCATCTTTATAAACTTCGATATCTACTGAGCTGAATGCTGTTTTCTTAATCGCCATTGCTGTAAAAACAGAAGCGATCGCCTGATAATCATTCGCTTGCAATAACAATTCTGGTACACCTGGGATCTGGAAGAAAAAGGCATAGGAACTTTTCAGCAGTTGTTGAGGGGTGCGTAACCCTTCAGCAAATTTAGCTGGGTGAGGGATATTCAAAATAATGAGTTTCTCCACCATGTCTGGGTGTGCGTAGGCGAAAAACCACGCAATCATACCTCCCCAATCATGACCCACCAATATACAACTTTCATAACCCAATCCCTTAATTACACCCTCCAAATCCTTGATGAATTCCTTCATCACATAAGCCGATCCTTCTTTGGGTTTATCGCTATCATTGTAACCCCTCAAATCCAGAGCAACCACTTTATAATTTTGAGAAAATTCTGGGAGTTGATGTCGCCAAGAATACCAAAATTCAGGAAATCCGTGCAGCATCAGCATTAGTGGTCCTTCCCCTTGGGTAACATAATGAAGATCCACTCCATTGGTAGTGATGAATGCGTGAGTCCAAGAACCTTCTAGTACAGGCATATTTGATGCTCCCTCAAACTACACAGTCAGCTTAACATTCACTGTCTTTGGTAGAGGTGGCCTTTAGACAGAGATCGGTTATCCTGTTGACAGAAATTGATCCAAGTCACATAATACGCTTTACAGCCCTCTCCTCGATTACAGGAATCGGTCAATTTTTCCCTAACCAATGATAGGAATAGGGCGCTACCGATCTTAATGCCACAGCCTTGATCCTGTCAATTTCGGGTAGTGTAGCTGTTATCCTTACTGAACTAATGGTGAGTATTTAATCCTATGTCTACTGATAGCTTTCAAAAAATTATTGACCGTTTAATTAGCAATTTAAAGCGGGATGTTTTAATTCAAAAGCACCTGCACGATCTCAAAAATACTCTGGATGTTGACCGGGTCGCTCTCTACTATTTTTATCGGCATTGGCAGGGACAAATTACTTGTGAAGCTTTACAATCTGAAGACTTATCAATTTTAGGATCGACAGGGCCTGATGATTGCTTTAATGCTGAATATGCTGTTTTGTATGAAGCAGGACGAGCCAGAGCGATTGCAGATATTGAAATAGAACCGATCGCCACTTGCCACCGAGATTTTCTCCGCAGCTTAAAGGTTCGTGCTAATTTGGTCGTACCAATTTTAACAGCGAGAGGACTGTGGGGACTCCTCATTGCTCATCAGTGTAGGGGACCTCGTGCTTGGATGCAATCCGAGATTGAATTTATGCAACAACAAGCGCAAACTATGGCACTGATCCCTGCAATTGGCGATCGCTAATCAGCCATCTTTCTTTCTAAAAAGAACTACCACCCTGTACCAGATAAGTGTTGAATTGGGTAGGTTACGCTCGCCCACCTACCCAAAAGTTATTTCTGAGTCAATCAGAAAGATGCCTCTGCTTCATTTGGGGGCAATTTCTGAGGAAAACTAATTGGAACCGATCGTTGCTAGAGGGGGGGGAGTCGGTCGATACCGCTGCAAAACCTCCTTCAAATAGATTCCCGTATAAGACTGGGCATTTTCCGCCACATCCTCCGGCGTTCCCACAGCAACGATCTCCCCTCCCCGATCGCCACCCTCTGGCCCTAAATCAATCACCCAATCTGCACAGCGAACCACATCTAAATTGTGTTCAATGACCAAAATCGAATTCCCCTTATCCACCAACCTTTGTAACACATTCAACAACTGATGTACATCATAAAATGATAAACCAGTAGTCGGTTCATCAATTAAATACAGCGTCTTTCCCGTAGCACGACGCGACAACTCCGTCGCTAATTTTACCCGCTGTGCTTCACCCCCAGAAAGGGTCGGTGCTGGTTGCCCCAATTGAATGTAACCTAACCCAACATCCAGCAAAGTTTGCAACCGACTCGCTGCCCTGGGAATATTTTTAAACATCTCCAAAGCTTCTTCAACAGTCATCTTTAAAACATCTGAAATTGACTTCCCCTTATACTTCACCTGCAAGGTTTCCCGGTTGTAGCGCGCCCCCTTGCAAATCTCGCACTGCACATAAACATCCGGCAGAAAATTCATTGAAATGATATTAACTCCCTGTCCCCCACAAGCTTCACACCTTCCTCCTTTCACATTAAAAGAAAATTGCCCCGCCTTATAACCCCGTGCCTTCGCTTCAATTGTTTCAGCAAACAAATCCCGAATAATATCAAACACCCCGGTATAAGTCGCTGGATTAGAACGAGGAGTTCGACCAATGGGAGATTGATCGATCACAATCACTTTATCAACTACCTCCTCTAAAGATTTTGACCCTTTAGTTTTAAGGGCATCCAGATCTTTTGGAAAGGGAACTTTGCGAGTGAGGTGGTGTTGCAAAGCCGGATACAATAATTCATTGATTAAGGTAGATTTTCCTGAACCAGAAACTCCTGTAACGCAAACAAGTTTTCCTAAAGGAATTTCGACCTCTACCTTTTTTAAATTATTGCGATTAGCCTTTTTCATTAACAGCACTTTGCCATTCCCATTTCTCCTCTCCCTCGGAGTTTCGATGACCCTACGACCTGATAAATAAGCTCCTGTTAAAGATTCCTCTGCTGTTAATAGCGTCTTTAAATCTCCTTGGGCAACAATTCGCCCGCCGTGAACCCCTGCGCCTGGACCAATATCAATGAGGCAATCGGCCGCCCGAATTGTGTCTTCATCATGCTCAACAACAATCAAAGTATTGCCTAAATCACGCAATTTTGTAAGAGTTTGTAGCAAACGAAAATTATCTCTTTGATGCAATCCAATGCTAGGTTCATCTAAAACATAGAGAACGCCAGTCAAACCAGAACCAATTTGAGTGGCCAGACGAATTCGCTGAGCTTCTCCGCCAGAAAGCGTCATTGCAGAGCGGTCTAAGGTGAGGTAATCTAACCCCACATCTAAAAGAAATTGCAGCCTCGCTTTAATTTCTCTCAGCACTAAATCAGCAATTTGTGCCTGGCGATCGCTCAACTTTAACTGCTCGACTCTTTCCCGACATACTTCGATCGAAACACTGGTTAAATCCAAAATTCCATACTGCCCCAACTTCACAGAAAGTGCTTCGGGTTTTAGTCGTTTACCCTGACAAACTTCACAAGCTTGATCCACTCGATATTGTTCCAACTTTTGCTTCATCAAATCTGAAGCTGTCTCATCGTACTGTCGCTGCAAAATGGGAATCACGCCCGCATAGCGCCGGTAATCCTTCCGTTCTTCGATCCAAATTGCTTTTTCAGCACCGTAAAGAATAATTTGCTGCTGTTCTCGCGTTAATTTTTGCCAAGTGGTATCGAGTTCAAACTGATAAGTTTCACCCAGACTGCATAACATGGAAAGATAATAAGAACTATCCTTATCGGCCCAAGGTGCGATCGCGCGATACACCGGCGCTTCCGGATCGGGAATCACCAACTCCGGCGCAAATGCCCGCAAACTGCCTAACCCGTGACAGCTTGGACAAGCACCATAGGGCGAATTAAAGGAAAATAACCGAGGCGATAGTTCCTCCATCACCGCCCCATGTTCCGGGCAAGCAAAATTTTCAGAAAAGATCAATTCTGATGGCAATTGCTGAGAAGAAGATTCCGGATGAGACGAATCATTTAAGATTTCGATGGTTGCAATTCCCCCAGAATGACGCAGAGAAGTCGTGAGAGAATCAGCTAAACGTTCTGCGATTCCTGGCTTCTTAATCAGTCGATCCACGACGATATCGATCGTATGGCTATAATTTTTATCTAATTCGATCGCTTCAGATAGTTCTAAAACCTCGCCATCAACTTTAACCCGAATAAATCCCTCTGAAGCTAAACTTGATAACAATTTGCGGTGAGTGCCTTTTTTCCCTCGAACAACGGGCGCAAGAATATGAAAGCGAGTGCCATCCGGCAGTGCCATTACGCGATCGCACATCTCATCAATCGTTTGTGGGGCAATGCAGCGATCGCAGATCGGACAATGTGGTTCCCCCGCCCGCCCAAACAACAACCTCAGATAATCATAAATCTCAGTGACTGTACCCACCGTCGATCGCGGGTTGTGGGAAGTTGATTTTTGGTCAATCGAAATCGCAGGACTTAACCCTTCGATCGCGTCCACATCCGGTTTGTCCAACTGCCCCAAAAATTGACGGGCGTAGGCACTGAGAGATTCCACATAGCGACGCTGCCCCTCTGCAAAGATCGTATCGAAGGCAAGGGACGACTTGCCGGAACCAGAAACACCTGTAAACACAATCAAGCGATCGCGCGGTAGTTCCAAGTCAATATTCTTGAGGTTGTGCTGTCTGGCACCCCGAATGCGAATTATGTTCTGGGTATGAGCAGTTACAGCAGAGCTAGACATAAAAGGCAGCGCAATACAGTGCTTAACGATTTTAGCGCTACTTCTCCAATGGCTGGCATCCAGGCTCAGGCTTGCTTACAACACCATTCAATCGATGTCAACAGTGTAGGAGGGCAAAACCTAGAAGCTTCGCAGAGACTTCCAGATTCGCCACCCAGCTAGCTGATAATTGGGTAGCACCCACTCTGGCTTCTATCCAACCTCAAGCTCGTCATTGAGGAGTAGTGCGACCCCTGAGGGATTGCTATATAGTGTGGCATAGCTGACTCAGAAACCACACTGAGTCAGGCAGGGGGTGCGATCGCAGTCGGGCGAATTGTGCAGAAAGACTCAATTCACCTTTTTTGCAGTGCTATCCCTTCTCAGCACGAGCAATGCAAGATCTATAGATATCGAGCAATTGAATTACCAACATAGACTCAGATGGGTAAACGATTATCTTGGGTACTAGGAATTTTCACTCTTTTATTAGGGATAGGGGGCGTTTGGTTTGCTTACGAACACTACTTCAGGCTACCCTTTGCCCTCTCAGAATCAGCTAAAAAAGAACCTTGGTTTGTACAAAGTGGTCTGCGGATGCTCACCTTGCGAAAAAATGTCCCCACCGTAGACCGCGTTGTCCTCGTTCCTGACTCCGCCACCTTTCTGGTCGCAATTCAACAGTGGAATCTCCAAGGACGCTGGCCAATTCTGATCGAAGATCAACAATATACACCTCTGTTTCTCCAGCGTTTTAAAGCTGCGGAAGTCATTCGTTTACCAGCTGTCAAAACACCTTTACCTAAAGGACAAGACCTCCGCCAAACCATGCTAAAAGTCGTTGCCTCCGCCTGGGAAGCAACCGATCCCGCATCCTTGAAAGAACAGTGGCAACAACTTGGGTGGGAACCGCCAGGAGCTGTATTAACCTGGGAAAAAGACCCCGCTTGGCCCGCAGCAGTTGCTTTAGCGGCCGATCGCGGTCAACCTTTATTATTTGTAGAAGGTGATTTTGGCAAACCTAACGATACTCTCAACAATTCCCAGTGGCAGAAGTTACAACTTGCAGTGCAACAAGCCGTAGATCAAGCGGGTTATAATTACGCACTGCTTGGTGATTCCATCGATACCATTACAATGGTGCGCCAGCTTGCCGTTAAATATCAATCTCCTCAAAAAAGTGACGAACAATTAGCAGTTACTGATGGTTTAGGTCGGTTTCCTAATCGCGACCGTTGGGCGATCGCAGGTTGGATTTATGGTTCGCCCGCCCATGCAGTTTATCAAGCAATGTGTTCGATATTTTTAGACACAGAAAATGTCCTTCTTTATGATAGCTATCCCCAGGAAGGATCTTGGAAAGATTATGGAATGAATTCTGCTGCCAATGACCTGAAAGAAATGGGTTTAAATATTACCTTGGTGCAGCAACCGGAAGCAAGCCGAGAAGGTTGGCGGAGTTTAACTTCCGTGGAATGGGATTTCGACCTGATTTTAATGAATTCTAAAGGGATGAAGGATAGCTTTTTTGTGGGCGGTGGCGATCTCTCCGTCAAGGATATTCCTAAGCTCAATATTCCGGTGGCTATTCATTTTCTCCACAGTTGGTCTGCCACGGCTCCGGATCAGAAAGATACAATTGCTGGGAAATTATTAAATGAGGGAGCCTATGTCTATGTAGGGAGCGTTCATGAACCTTATTTATCAGCTTTTGTACCAGCGAAGCTGCTCGCCGAACGCCTCTCACAGTTTACACCTTTTTTAATCGCAAGTCGCCAATTTAATGCACCCCCTTGGAAAGTCACAACGATCGGAGATCCGCTGATGATGGTGATGAAACCAAGGCAGCGAATTTCACCGAAGGAGCGACCTCTACTCCCGTGATTTAGAAAGAGCGAAAGACGATTCTAGAAGCTGCAAAAACTCGAACGCTTTAGCCGATCTCTAAGACACTGGCTGACTCAAACCCGGTCGCAATTTTCAAGGTGAGATCCGCCCGTGGCTGTGTGCCCAACAGGAGACAGCAAAAACGTTAATCCGGTGGTTGAGCTCTGTCTCTCATGCGGCTAAAAACCGCTATCAAGGGACAGTTTCATCACTCCCCCAATAACTCGATCTAAAGAAACCCCACCCAAGTGGGTTTGATTTTAGTATCTAAAATTACAATCCTTGTTGAGGTTGACCAACCTACTTAGGGGTTGCTGAAAAAAGCGAAAACCTGCATTCATCAAAGGTCCTTACGGCCTGAAAATTCCTGTCAAGCGCTCCCAACTCTAGTGCGAGACCTCAAAACGTTTGCACTTTTTATCCGTCCTCTCCTTTCCCCCTTTCCCCCTTTTCCCCCTTTCCCCCTTCCCCTTCCCCTTCCCCTTCCCCTTTCCCCCTTTCCCTCCTGCCCCAAAAATGAGTTGTCAACCTAGGTCAAATTAATTAATAATGAAAAATAGAAATAAAATTTAATATTACGCTAACTCCTCACCCGTAAATTAATCCCTCAATGACTGCCACCCCTCCTGTTGACGTGCTGCCCCCATGCCCGCCAGCACTTACGTCCCGTGCATCTCGTGTAAACCGCCTGCTGAACCGCCTGCACCCCAGCCCAGAAACGATCCTACTCATCCTCTCCTTATTGATCGGCGGAGTCACCGGCGTCGGCGTTGTCACCTTTCACTACCTCATCCACTTTATCCATACCCTCATGCTGGAAGACTTCATGGGGGCGATCGGTAGTGGCAACCCTTGGACCTTAGCCTGCATCCCAACCCTCGGCGGTGTCATCATCGGCTTAATGCGCTGGCGCTTCCGAGACTTTGGCCCCAATATGTCTTCCCTGATCGCCGCCACTCAAGGCTTACAAGAACTCTCTCCCCTCAAGCCCATCACTAAAATGATGGCAGCCTCAGTGTCCCTTGGTACAGGTGCTTCCCTTGGCCCAGAAGCCCCCAGTGTGGAAATAGGTGCCAACTTTGGAATGTTACTGGCTCAAGTCTTGCAAGTCTCTCCAGAACGGCAACGCCTGCTGCTCGGTGCCGGTGCCGCCGCTGGCTTAGCCGCTGGCTTTAACGCTCCCATTGCTGGCGTGTTCTTTGCCTTGGAAGTAGTTTTAGGAAGCACCTTCGCCACCTCATCTGTAAGCGCCGTCTTACTAGCTGCCGTTGTGTCAGCATTAATTGCTCAGATCTGCCTGGGAGCACAACCCGCCTTTGCCCTCCCAGTCTACGAGGTGCGGAGTTCCCTAGAATTACCTTTATATATGGGTTTAGGGCTCTTAGCCAGCGGCGTCTCCCTCGCCTATACCGAAGCCATTCAAGTAGCTGAGCGCTGCTTTCAGGGAAAAGTCCCCGGATTTCGTTGGCTGGTCGGCTTACCCCGTTCCGTTCACCCGATTCTGGGTGGTGCTTGCGTCGGTATCGTTGCCTTACAACTCCCCCAAGTTTTGGGGGTTGGCTATGAAACCGTCGAGGCCATGCTTCAAGATGTTGAATTTTCCCTAGTATTATTGTTGATTTTGCTGGCTGCCAAATTGGTGATGACAGCCTTGAGCCTGGGTAGTGGCTTAGTGGGAGGTATTTTTGCCCCAGCGATGTTTCTAGGAGCCTCCCTTGGTTCTGCCTACGGCATCTTTTTAGCGACGATCCCAGCGATGAATGGACATGTCGCTGGTCCACCTGCCTATGCAATGGTGGGAATGGCTGCTGTCTTGGCTGGCAGTGCCAGAGCCCCCCTGACCTCAATTCTGCTACTGTTTGAATTGACAAGGGACTACCGGATCGTACTACCCCTGATGGCGGCGGTAGGTCTGAGCGCTTGGTTAGTTGAGTGTATGAACCGTCGCTCAACTCATAGCTTGAATCTCCACCAGATGGGAGTCGATGTCACGATTAATACCCCACCCCAGTCGAGCGAACCTTTGCAGAGTTGGGAGGCATCCCTAGGGGAGGAAGCTGATGCTGATAAGTTTGCATCGCGGCTCGTCAGTGGTCTTGTGTCTTGTCAAGTGTCCAGCGAAAATTCGGGTGCTGAAGCTGCTGATAGCAATGAGCCTCCTGTTTTAGTTCTGGCTAATTCACATTTATCGGAAGAAGTTAAAAGTGGTTCCGAAGAAAGACCAGCAGCCTGACACAGGAGCGAGGGACGAAGCTGAGCTAGCATTTTGACAAAGACCTGAACACTTAAGGAAAATCAGGAGAGAGAACCCCCTTTCATCAAGCTTTTCCGAGTTCTGAGTTTCTCCTTCCTGATTCCTTTGGCTAAAATACTCAAACAATTCTGAACCAGGAGTAGAGAGGTGCTTCGGTGACTGGAAACGAGGCAACTGCAAACAATCACCCTCACAGGAAGCTCGGATCTGACCCGATCGCTTCTAACTACTACAGCTTGCTAGAGCTGCACCCTTCAGCTTCTGTTGAGGAAATTCGGCGAGCCTATCGGGAACTAAGTAAACGCTACCACCCCGATACAACGGAATTGCCTCATGCGATCGCTACTGCTAAATTTCAACAGCTTAATGAAGCCTATGCAACTCTCAGTAGTCCAGAACGCCGTCTTGCCTATAACCAAAAAATCGGTTACTATAGCCACAATGTCATGCCATCGCCTCCTAATTTTAATCAACCAGTTTCTAAATTTCCAGCCAAAAACTCTTCATCTGTTTACCTCGATCCCACCGATCGCCCCCTTTCCCCCGGAGAAATTTTTGTTTTATTGCTCCTGGGACTAACGCTTCTAGGCTGTTTAGTTTTAGCGGTCATCATTGGCTTAGTTCGAGGCAATTAAATTAACAATTAATCACCCATTAACTTCGGTTTACACCATTGATTTCAACTTGAAACTTACCTGAAACCTTAGATTTTTTAAATCTACTATGAAAATTTATACGTTTAATGCAGCTAGCGATACTCCTGTGGAGTTACTGTGGTCACTTCGACCCCACCATCGAGACCGAGCTTTTGAAAAGTTCATTGCAGAAACTCAATGGACAGAAACAGATTCTCTGAAAGATTGTGATTTAGCAATTTATCCCCAAAAAGCCTTTGACCCCGAAAGTCTTGCGTTTAATCCTGCTGTTTTAAATGCAGCGAAAGAAGCTGAGAGCCAGGGCAAACCCTTGATTATCGATGCAACCTGTGACTCAGATGAACCGTTGGATTTACCGACAGCCAGCATTCTGCGTTTTGGTCTTTATAAAAGCTTAAAAAAATCCTTTGAAACCGAGCGTCCTTATTGGTCAAATCAAAAGACAAAAGACGATCTAGAAGCTCTAGAAATTTTGCCTCGCTCCACAAAACCTGCTGTTGGCTTTTGTGGCACAACATCAGCCGTAGGTAAATATTTTAAACTTGGCAAAGCTCTGCCACTTCCTGTCGCCAAAGCTTTATTATCGAAAGGGAGTGTAGCGAAAAAAATAGACATCCGGCTCAAAAAAGGGATGAGTCATAAACTAAGAGAAACTGCCATAGACTTATTGACAGCCGATCCAAGAATTAAGGGCTGCTTTGATGTGACCAATAGCTTGAAAGATTATTATAATGCTGCGAATACCAATAGAAATTTATTGGAAAATAAATTTGTAGAAAATATGAATCAATGCGACTATGCTCTGTGCGTGAGGGCAAACGGCAATTATTCAGGACGCTTTTATATGGCTTTAAACGCAGGCCGCATTCCCTTAGTTATAGATACAGATGTAGAAATTCCCTTTGAAGACAAAATCCATTTCCTAAGAATTCCCCTGAACTCTCTCAATCAAATTGGGGACTTGGTATTAGAGCATTTTGAAAACACCACTGACCAAGAATTCCAAGCAATGAAACAGGAGAATCGTGCGGCTTACAACCAGTTGATGGCTCCCGATCGATTCATCCCTAACTTTGTAGAAAGGCTCTGGCAAACGATTGATCCCCATCACTCTTGAGCAAGTAACGCTCTCATCAACCCCCCACTAGATCTTCCCCAAATCAGGGGAAGTTGGGATTAGGATCTGTTCAAATTCAGTGCTGAGTGACCAAGAAATGCTATAAGAACTAATGGCGAAGCCAAATCACCCAGTGCCTGTTTCCATCTACCCCTCACCTATCCCCTATGACTCTGCCCTCCCCTGAAACCCCTTTGTATAATCATCCTTTACCAGAAATTGAACAGTGGCTGATCGGTAGGGGTTGCCAACAAGATCGTCATGAACTCCACTGCTGGCACATCGAACGAGTCACCTGGAAAGCAGAACTGTGGTTAGATATTGACCAACTCACCGTCCGCTACCTAGCAGCCGGTGAAGATGGTCAAGATATTCAGCGTTCCTTCAAATATTCCCTGAGTCGTCAGGATATTGAAGCAGCCGTCTTCTGTGGGCCATAATGAGCGATTAATTCTACACTTTCCCAAACCTACGAGCTCGCTGCTGATAAGCAGACAAAGCAAGGTGAAACTCTTCCCGGTCGAAATCAGGCCAGAGTGCCTCAGTAATATAAATTTCCGCATAAGCCATTTGCCAGAGCAGAAAATTGCTCAGCCGCATCTCCCCACTGGTGCGGATCAATAAATCCGGATCGCAAACATCAGCCGTATAGAGATAACGCTTAAATAAAGCCTCATCAATTTCCTCCGGTTGCAGTTGTCCTTGCTGAACCAACGTTGCGATCGCTCGACAAGCCTGCACAATCTCCTGACGACCCCCGTAATTCGTCGCCACTGTAAACCGAATCCCCTGATTTTGCCGGGTCGCCTCTACCGAGCGCTCAATTTCCGCCTGCAACGATTTCGGCAAAGCCTGCAAATTTCCCATAAACTGAATGGCCACCCCCTCCTGCACCATTTCCCGTAACTCTTGTCGCAGAACCCCCTCAAATAAACTCATCAGAAAATCCACCTCTTCCAGAGGCCGGCCCCAATTCTCCGTCGAAAAAGCATAAGCCGTTAACGCTTTAATCCCCCAATCTCGACAGCAACGCAGCAATTCCTTAAGCGCCCTCACGCCTCGACGGTGACCCATAATCCGAGGCAATCCTTGGCGCTTTGCCCATCGGCCATTCCCATCCATAATCACGGCTACGTGCTTAGGCAACCTGTCCCGATCGAGGTCAGCCGGCAGTTCTTGTAAGCGAGTTCCTTGACTCATTGTTTCTCCCGATTAGCCGATGATGAACGGCGAACTATCCGCGAAATCAACGCCCACCCCTTTGAGCCGATCTGACGTCCGAGATTGCCTATGGGGATTGGGGCTGTCGCTCTCTCCCCCTCTGGCGGGAGTAACCTTGCCTCTAACAGCTCTTTCAGTTTACTGCTGGTCAGAGGTCGATTGAGGATTCCCTTCTCCGCCAAAGAAATAGAACCTGTTTCTTCTGAGACAACGACACAGATACAAGCTTGCACCCGCTCAGTTACACCCATTGCTGCTCGGTGACGGGTGCCGAGCTGCCGAGAAGCAATACGGTCAGAGAGTGGCAAAATCACACCCGCCGACACGATCCGCGAAGAGCGAATCAAGACAGCTCCGTCATGCAGCAAAGTTTTTGGCTGAAAGATCGTTTGCAAGAGTTCTTTAGATACTTCTGCATTCAGCTTCACCCCCGGCACCGAAAAATCCCGCTCATCAATGGGGCTGTCAGTTTCCAAAATCAGCAGAGCACCCGTGCGGTTTTGCGAAAGTTCTTTAACTGCGTCCACAATTTCATCAATTACACTGTCTGGCTCAGGGTTGGAGCGGCGATCGCGTCCAAAAAGTTGGAGAATTTCCCCCCGACCCAGTTGTTCCAAAAATCGACGAAATTCTGACTGCAAGATCACCGCCATTGCCACCGCTGAACCGGTCATTAAGGTATTGAGGGCAAAAGTCAGTAATTTCAATCCCACCGAGTTACTGACAGCGGCGGCCAGCATCAGAATAATAAATCCCCTGACCATCCATAGCGTCCGGCGCTCGCCAATAATGACGAGTACCATGTACGCCAGCGCAAAGACTAATCCCAAATCGATGCCGTGGATCAACCAGGATTGAGTCCAAGTGGGGCTAAAACCAGGTAGTTGATTGCTCATGGTTCATTGTTCGCTGCTAGCCATGAACCATGATGAACGATGAAGCATGAACCATGAACCATGAACGGTCTTTATTCCACTTGTGTGACGAGACGTTCTGGCAAGCAGTCTTGCCTCAGCAAATCCTGGTAAGTTTCCCGCTGGAGGATCACGTTCACTTCCCCATTTCCAACTAAAACGGCTGCGGGTCGAGGCAGTCGGTTGTAATTAGAAGCCATGCTGTAATTGTAAGCGCCCGTTGCCAAGACTGTGAGGACATCTCCCGATTGGCAAACGGGCAATTGCGCGTCTTTAATCAGGATATCGCCGGATTCGCAGTGTTTGCCAGCAATTGTTACAACTTCAGTGAAAGGAGCAGACAGTTGGTTGGCGACAACTGCGCGGTAAACAGATTGGTAGGTAATGGGGCGGGGATTGTCTGACATACCGCCATCTACAGCTAAGTAGGTCCGCATTCCGGGAATGACTTTTCGAGCACCAACGGTATAAGCAGTCACACAGGCTGTAGCAATCAGCGATCGCCCAGGTTCGCAAAGTAATTTTGGCAAAGGCATCTGTTGTTGCTGGCAAGCACTGACAACAGCTTCGGCAATCACCTTCACCCAAGCTTCAATGCTGGGTGGATCGTCCGCTTCCGTATAGCGAATGCCCAAGCCACCCCCCATATTCAGTTCCTGCACGGGTAAGCCATAGCGACTCGCTTTCCCCAAAGCTTCAATCATCACACCTGCTAAATCTTCGTGGGGTTGCAGCTCAAAAATTTGGGAGCCAATATGAGCGTGTAAACCGATACAGGAGAGGGAGGGTTGTTGGCTGACAAAGCGAAAGACTTCATCGAGCTCGTTCGGATCAAAGCCAAATTTGCTGTCGAGGTGGCCCGTGCGAATATATTCGTGGGTGTGGCACTCGATCCCTGGCGTAAACCGTAAGAGAATGCGAGTGGGTTGGCTGCTGTCCTTGAGCAAATCCACCAAGGTAGATAATTCTAGCCAGTTATCCGCGACGATCGCACAGCCACTGTCAACGGCAAGTTGCAGTTCCTCACGGGATTTGTTATTGCCGTGGAAGTAAATTTTGTCCGGGTTGACACCGGCTTGCAACGCGGTGAAGAGTTCGCCACCCGATACGACATCAATGCCTAAGCCTTCCGAAGCTGCGATCGCACAAACCGCTAAACAACTCCACGCTTTAGAAGCATAGAGAACTTGAGACTCCCCTGGATAGTAGCGCTTTAAAGCCTCCCGGTACTGTCGGCAAGCCGTCCGCAACGTTTCCTCATCCAGAATGTAAAGAGGCGAGCCAAATTGCTCTACTAAAGCCGTCACTTCACAGCCCCCTATTTCCAGGCGATCGTGGCTGTTCACTCTGGCTGTCAGTGGTAAAAGTTCTTGATTGGGTGAACGAGTGGCAGAGGTTTCGGTGGAGTCGGTTAAGTATTGGAGTCCCGATTGAATCTTGACAGATGAGTGAGTTGATACCATCGCGTAATATGTCCTTATGTCAGGGGTCAGTGGTCAGTTGTCCGTTGTTGGATGTCAGCGAGCAGAGGTTGATTGCGAGCGGTCAGTTGGTCGTTATACGGTACGACTGACCGCCGAGCGCTGACCCCTGACCCTTTAACCCTTGACGACTGACCCCTGACCGCTAACTGCTCTGTTTTCCAGTGTACAATTGACCCTTGTGGCTTTCCTAGAACTTAAAAAACTAACCGCTCAGCAACTGTTGGCCGCTGTCGAACTCGATCAACTGTGTTTTGGTGGGTTGTGGACGCTCTCAGGCTACCAGCGAGAGTTAGAGAGTCCGAATAGCGATTTATTGGGTTTGTGGAGGTCTCAGAGCAATCAGGTCGGGGATCGGAGCAGCGAAGGAGAGGCTCTCGTCGCGCTCGGTTGTCAGTGGGCCATTGTCGATGAAGCTCACATTACCCTGGTCGCCGTTCACCCCCAATTCCAAGGTCAAGGTTTAGGGCAAGCAATGCTTTATGCTTTATTAAAAGCTGCTTGGCAACGGCAACTCCAGCGAGCTACCCTAGAAGTGAAAGCCTCTAATCTACCTGCACTTTCGCTCTATCAGAAATTCGGCTTTCAAGAAGCCGGTCGTCGGCGACATTATTACACCGATACAGACGAAGATGCAGTCATTCTTTGGCGGGGAGGTCTCAGCCACCCTCTCTTCCCACAAGACCTAGAACAGTGGGAGCAGCAACTGATCGCTCGCCTCCAGCAAAATGATTACCAGTTGCTGAGTGTTAATCCTTAACGACCCCCCATCCTTAAAAATTGTAGCGTAGCGATCCCCATCAACCCCCCAGGGTCATAGAGGTCGTGACAGCCTTCGGCATTGTGCTAGAATCCATCAATAATGTAGAAGGCTGGACACGGGCCGGGAAGAACAAATTACTTGTTCATCTAGTCTAGGGGAGGTTGTAGGTCAGCCACCATCTGGGCCTTCCCAGTTGTAAAGCCACCCTGCAACTGTAGCCTAGCATTTCCACCAACGCCCGCAAGCAGCAGAGCGGTTGGGAGTGTCGCGACAGCACGACTCGGTTCGAGGTCTAACTCGCAAGGTGATCCACCTCCGAGGGAGCACTCGAAAAAGGGCAAGTAGCAGGTGATGGGAATTAGCCATGTTTGAACGCTTTACAGAAAAAGCAATTAAGGTGATCATGCTGGCCCAGGAGGAAGCACGCCGCCTCGGCCACAACTTCGTCGGTACCGAGCAGATCCTCTTGGGTCTGATCGGAGAGGGCACAGGCGTCGCCGCCAAAGTCCTCAAATCGATGGGCGTTAACCTCAAGGACGCTCGCATTGAAGTAGAAAAAATTATTGGTCGGGGTTCGGGCTTCGTAGCGGTAGAAATTCCGTTCACCCCTCGTGCTAAACGGGTGCTAGAACTCTCTCTGGAAGAAGCTCGTCAACTCGGTCACAACTATATTGGCACTGAACATTTACTCCTGGGTCTGATCCGTGAAGGGGAAGGGGTGGCGGCGAGAGTGCTGGAAAATTTGGGAGTTGACCTCTCGAAAGTCCGCACCCAAGTGATCCGGATGCTGGGTGAGACGGCGGAAGTAACCACAGGCGCGTCTCAAGGTCGCACAAAAACTCCAACTCTGGATGAATTTGGCGCCAACCTCACCCAAATGGCAGCGGAAGGTAAACTCGACCCAGTCGTGGGACGGCAAAAAGAAATTGAACGGGTGATCCAAATCCTCGGCCGACGCACCAAAAATAACCCTGTGTTAATTGGGGAGCCTGGGGTTGGTAAAACTGCGATCGCAGAAGGTCTCGCTCAACGGATCGCCAACAACGATGTCCCTGACATTCTGGAAGATAAGCGCGTTGTCACCCTCGACATTGGCTTACTGGTGGCCGGTACCAAATATCGGGGTGAGTTTGAAGAACGCCTCAAGAAAATTATGGATGAAATCCGCTCAGCGGGTAACGTCATCTTGGTGATCGATGAAGTTCACACCTTGATCGGTGCAGGAGCCGCAGAAGGTGCGATCGATGCAGCCAACATCCTGAAACCAGCTCTCGCCAGAGGAGAGTTGCAGTGCATCGGAGCAACCACCCTCGATGAGTACCGCAAGCACATCGAGCGCGACGCAGCCTTAGAACGTCGCTTCCAGCCGGTGATGGTGGGCGAACCTTCTGTAGAAGAAACCATAGAAATTTTACATGGGTTGCGCGATCGCTACGAGCAACACCACAAGCTCAAAATCCTCGACGTTGCTCTAGAAGCAGCGGCTAAGCTCTCTGACCGGTACATTTCCGACCGCTACCTACCTGACAAAGCCATTGACTTGATCGATGAAGCTGGTTCTCGCGTCCGCCTCATCAATTCTCAACTACCCCCGGCCGCCAAAGAATTAGATAAGGAACTGCGGAAAGTCCTGAAGGAAAAAGACGACGCCGTGCGTTCCCAAGACTTTGACCGAGCGGGAGAACTGCGCGATCGCGAAATGGAAATTAAAGCTGAAATTCGCGCGATTTCCCAAACCAAAAAAACCGAAGGCAAGAGTGGCGAACCTGATTTCTCTCCCGTTGTGACGGAAGAAGACATCGCCCAAATTGTTGCCAGTTGGACAGGTGTTCCTGTGAACAAACTCACAGAATCCGAGTCCGAGAAGCTGCTGCACATGGAAGACACGCTGCACCAGCGCCTGATCGGGCAGGAAGAAGCCGTCAAAGCGGTTTCTCGCGCCATCCGTCGCGCCCGTGTCGGTCTCAAAAACCCCAACCGTCCGATCGCCAGCTTCATCTTCTCCGGTCCCACCGGTGTGGGCAAAACCGAACTCACCAAAGCCCTCGCCTCCTACTTCTTTGGTTCCGAAGAAGCCATGATCCGGTTGGATATGTCCGAATACATGGAGCGCCACACGGTCTCCAAGCTGATCGGTTCGCCTCCTGGCTACGTGGGTTACAACGAAGGCGGTCAATTGACAGAAGCAGTCCGTCGTCGCCCCTATACAGTGGTCCTCTTCGACGAAATCGAAAAAGCCCACCCAGATGTCTTCAATATGCTGCTGCAAATCCTTGAAGACGGACGCTTGACCGATGCCAAAGGTCGCACGGTAGACTTCAAAAACACCCTGTTGATCATGACCTCCAACATCGGGTCGAAGGTGATCGAGAAAGGAGGGGGTAGTCTCGGCTTTGAGTTCAGCGAAAATCAAGCAGATGCCAATTACAACCGCATCCGTTCCTTGGTGAATGAAGAACTCAAGCAATACTTCCGCCCAGAATTCCTCAACCGTCTCGATGAAATCATCGTCTTCCGCCAATTGAACAAGGAGGAAGTCAAAGATATCGCGGCGATCATGCTCAAAGACGTATTCCGTCGCCTGACCGAGCAAGGCATTACGCTAGAAGTAACTGAACGGTTTAAAGACCGCTTGGTGGAAGAAGGCTATAACCCTAGCTACGGCGCTCGTCCCTTACGTCGAGCGATCATGCGACTGCTGGAAGATGTGCTAGCGGAAGAAATCCTCTCGGGTCGCATCAAAGAAGGCGACACGGCGATCGTTGATGTCGGCGAAGATGGTCAAGTTAAGGTGCTACCCGGTCAAACCCGGGAACTGCTCCCCCAAGCTGCTGAATAAGTGGGGAGTGGACAGTGGGGAGGGTGAGGTGTTTGTACCTCGCTCTTTCCTCAACAAAAAAGGTAGAGAAGCTATCTTCTCTACCTTTTTTTTGGTTGTCTCGTTCATCACAAATTGTTTTAAGTAGATAGCACCTGGCTAAAGCAGAAACGCTTGCAAATTCTTGATTTTGAGTTGAATACAATACCTTCAGGTTCAGGAGCGCCACCAACTTAGCATTATTTAGCAACGACGGCACTCGCTTGGCGACGTTTTTTCAATTTGCCACCCACTAAGCCCAAACCTCCTAAAACCAAACCTAGCATGGTTGTCGGTTCAGGTACAGATTCCACTTTGACATTAGCAGCTAAGCCATCGTTGTTGCATTCAAAGAACAGGCTAGCAATGGCATCGCCAGAGGGCAGCAAGCTTTGATCGAAGCTAAATCCAAGCGTGTACTTGCCAAGACCGCCCAAACCGAGGAAACCGGCTGTGACTTGTGCCAAATCCGAAGCACCGAGTAAGGAAATATCGCCAATCTTGGTTCCAGAACTAATGACGTTGGCAATGCTGTAGGCAGTATCGCTGATCTGACCATTCTTGGCGGTGAAATAAGTCTTAGCTTGAGCAGCGCTTAAATCTCCAAACCCTGCTTCTCCCTTTTGGCCAGAGGGTACGCCTGAAGTTGTATCAACGTGAGTGGCAGTGCCGCTGACATAGCTATCAAAGGTTGACCAACCTGAGTTATCGGCCGCAACGTTCTTGCCTGCTACATTTTTGTAAACACCTGTGGAAGCTGCACCAGAATCATTGGTTCCGGCAAAGCGAATACCAAAAAGCTGGTTAGCAGCGCTAGCATCTTTAAAACTTTTGCCTGTGAAATTTAAAAACAGGTCGCCCCAGCCTATGTTGCCATCAGCAGCATAAGCAAAGGAATTTCCTAGGAGAGGCATATTAGCATTAAGCGCAACATAGACTTTACTATTAACGGTTTTCATTGCGATTCCATACATCTCATAGTCACTCTTGGCGCCGACATCATTGTAAGCACCTGTTCCGTCTCTACCAGAATCCATCGTGTAATTCCAGTTTGAACCAAGGGTGAATGCTTGAGCAGCTTGACCGCTGAGAGAGAGGGTGCAGGCAGCGGTGGCGGTAGCGAGTATTAAGGATAATGTGTTGGTTTTCATAGTTTTTAGGGCCTTGGGGTTTTTTTCTAATTAACAGCATATAGAAATAAAAATGAAAATTCTAGTCTTAAATCAAAGAATTCAATAAAGCTTTTTTAAAGATTTTTAGCAAGTTTTTAATTCTATTTATGTGGAATTACAGAACCGATCGGTATAATTTCAGAGAGGTTTAAATGCTAAAAAAAATTAGATGTAAATCTAAGCATTTTCTAGGAGGTCGTCTCCTCCTCTGTGTAATTACAGAGCTTTTTACTATCAAATCAGAGAGAGTTAAATAGAAGAAAAAAAATAGTTGGAAATATTAAGTATTTTCTAGGAGATAGCCTGCATTCTAAGAGCGTTAACTGGGAAATCTTACCTCTTGCACCGCCAAGTTCTTACCCACCTCTGCCTGAAGTTGGAGGCTGAGTGCCAAAGTCTATCCAGGGAGAGGGGAATTTTTAGTTGACTAGATGAGAGCAATGAGCCAGGGGTTCAAATCCCTCGCGGGTGGGTGAACCGATGCAAAATGTTCAGAAATGATGCTCTCAGGATGAAAACTGAAGCTAAAAAGTAGCCTTAATTACAGTAATGGCTACCTAGATTCTGAGCTTTGTGTGACAACTGATGTGCGATCGCCTGGGTTTGGCGCTGCGATCGCTTAAACCGATCGGTTTGGACTAGAACCTAAAAAGCTGAATTGCTTAATTCATCAGGATTCTAGCGATTTTAAACTGCTTAGCTGGCACCACTTCTACCTCAACCTGCTTCGCCGATTTATCGGCTTAGCACCCCTTAGCGCTGTTATCACCAAGAGTGGCTTGCTATTTTCCTAATCGTTGTGCAATACTAAGAGGTCATCAGCCAAATACAAAAAATCGACTGACTTACCGGAGTTAAATCTTAAGAGCCTGTAACTCAAAGGTTTGGCTGTAAGTTCGTATGGCTAAATCTTCAACACTTCCCTGTAGGAGCGGACTTGTGTTAAACCCGTTCTCTAGACTTTTATTACCATCTAGACTGAGGCGATTTTGGAGCCAACTCCAGACAAAATCGTTGCAGACTTTTACTGCTCTATTTGTAGCAAGCTTAACCTTGAGCTTAGCCGTTGCTGCCTGCACTCCCAATCAAACAGTCACTTCGACCGTTGCCTCAACCGGAGGCAGCCCAACTCCCCAGCAAAATAATGCAATTCGGATCGGCTATCAAAAATATGGTACCCTCAATATCTTGAAATCGCGAGGCAATTTAGAGCAGAAGTTAGCCTCCCAAGGAGTTTCCGTACAGTGGATTCAATTTCCTGCGGGCCCTCAATTGCTAGAAGCACTCAACACAGGTAGTATTGACTTCGGACACACAGGAGAAGCGCCACCCATTTTTGCACAAGCAGCGGGTGCACCCTTAGTTTACGTTGCCAATGAACCACCCAATCCTAAAGGCGAGGCTATCCTAGTCCAGAAAAATTCAACCATTGAGACGGTTGCTGATTTGAAAGGCAAAAAAATCGCCCTAAATAAAGGTTCTAATGTACATTACCTGTTAGTAGAAGCACTAAAAGCGGCTGGAGTGAAATACAGTGATATTCAACCAGTCTTCCTGCCTCCGGCTGATGCACGAGCAGCCTTTGAACAAGGCAGCGTAGACGCTTGGGCAATTTGGGACCCATTTTTTAGCGCTGCGAAACGAGCCACAGGCGCGCGCGTCCTCCGCGATGGAGAGGGGTTAGTTGCCAACCGGGAATTTTACTTAGCAGCCAAGCCCTTTTCTGAGCAACATCCTGACCGCATCCAAACGATCTTACAAGCAATTCAAACAGTAGATGATTGGGCAGCCGCTCAACCAACAGAAGTAGCAAAGCTGCTGTCACCAGAGCTAGGGATCGATGTACCGACCTTAGAGGAAGTTGCGAAAAGACGCCCTTATGGCGTGCAACCCATTAAAACAGAAGTGATCGATTACCAGCAAAAAGTTGCTGATGTTTTCTTGGAGCTAAAGTTGCTTCCCAAACCCATCAAAATCAGTGAAGTTGCTCAAGCAAAGCCATAGCTTTTTTCAGTAGATTTTAAATTTGAAATTGACTCAATTTCTATCAGAGCAACTTCAAATTTATTTCTCAATTATTACTTGCAGCGGAATGGAGAAAAAAATGCAACTACTTTGGTTTATCCCCTTACACGGAGATGGTCGCTATTTAGCAACGGGAATTGGCGGTCGTTCTTGCAACTTTTCCTACTTACAGCAAATTGCCCAAGCCGTTGAACATCTAGGCTTTACAGGTGCGCTGTTACCAACAGGCCGCTCCTGCGAAGATTCTTGGATCGTGGCTTCAGCTCTGATGTCTGTTACAGAAAAAATGCGCTTTCTGGTGGCAATGCGCCCCGGATTAATGTCTCCTGCAGTGGCGGCGCGGATGGCAGCAACGTTTGACCGGATGTCTAATGGTCGCTTGCTCATTAATGTTGTGACGGGTGGCGATCCAGTGGAATTAGCCGGAGATGGATTGCACTTGAGCCATGATGACCGCTATAAACTGACTGACGAGTTTTTAAGCATTTGGCGAACGATCGCCAGCGGTGGAGAAGCAACTTTCAAGGGTGAATACCTGGACGTTCAGGGTGCTAAATTGCTGTTTCCTCCCGTACAAACGCCCTACCCTCCCCTATGGTTCGGTGGTTCGTCGCCGATTGCTCACGAAATTGCGGCTAAGCACGTTGATGTTTACCTCACTTGGGGAGAACCGCCCCAGCAAGTTAAAGAAAAAATTGAATCCTTGCGGAAATTAGCGGCGGAACAAGGGAGAACCCTCCGATTTGGAATTCGCTTGCATGTAATTGTCCGAGAAACTGAAAGCGAAGCTTGGGAAGCTGCGAATCAACTGATTAAGTATGTTGATTCTGACGCGGTCGCGGCGGCCCAAAAAGCTTATGCTCGCATGGATTCAGAAGGACAGCGACGCATGACTCAACTCCACAATGGCAGCCAAGAATCCTTAGAAATTAGCCCAAATTTGTGGGCGGGAATTGGTTTAGTGAGGGGTGGAGCCGGTACAGCTTTGGTCGGAGATCCAGATACTGTAGCAACTCGGATGCTGGAGTATACAGACTTAGGAATTGAAACATTTATTTTGTCTGGTTATCCCCACTTAGAAGAAGCCTATCGAGTTGCTGAATTACTCTTCCCTCGCTTACCGCTCGCGAATTTGCCAACGATCAACCAACCGCAATTGTTCAGTCCTTTTGGAGAAATTGTTGCCAATGATAAATTTCCCAAACAGCGCCAAGTTTCTCCAACGAGTACATCATGAACGTTAAGCTGAATCGCTCTTTACTCGCTGGTTGCTCCCAAATTTGCCAACTGTAAACCAAGCGCCAATGTCCAGTTTGTTTGGGGAAATCGATTCCTCAAACAGCGCCAAATTTCTCCAATGAGTACAGCATGAAGGTTAAATGGTTTGACAACCCGCGTTTTCAACAGTTAGTTCCTTGGCTAGTCCCCATGTTACTAATTGTTATCTGGCAAATTTTAGTACAGTTTGGCTGGGTCGCCGCTAGGGTTTTGCCAGCACCGACCAGTGTTGTGAGTGCTGGAATCCGGCTGGCAATTAGTGGTGAATTATTTTGGCATATTGGGATTAGCTCTTGGCGAGCGGGTATTGGTTTTTTAATGGGTGGCTTGATTGGCTTGGGGTTAGGGTTTCTGAATGGTCTTTTCCCAATTGCTGAAAAGTTGTTGGATACTTCTATCCAAATGCTTCGTAATATTCCCCACCTCGCCTTAATTCCTTTAGTGATTTTATGGTTTGGGATTGGCGATTCAGCAAGATTATTTCTGGTAGCGCTCGGTGTCTTTTTCCCGATGTATATCAATACATTTCATGGGATTCGCACCGTAGATCCAGGATTGATCGAAATGGGTAAAATTTATGGTTTAAATTCGGTATCTCTGCTGTGGCAAATCATTCTGCCTGGGGCATTGCCTTCAATTCTGGTCGGGGTGCGCTTTTCTCTAGGCATTATGTGGATCACATTGATTGTAGCGGAGACGATCGCAGCTAATTCTGGGATTGGTTATATGGCAATGAATGCTCGCGAATTCATGCAAACAGATGTTGTAGTTTTGAGCATTTTGATGTATGCGTTGCTGGGAAAATTAGCAGATGTAGTCGCGCGAAAATTAGAAGAAAAATGGCTGTGTTGGCATCCTAATTATCAACCCAATTCGTGAGAAGTTATTAAGATTATTTCAGGAGTTACTAACGTGAAATATTCTACTAAAGGAGTGGAATTAAATATCTTAAACCTGAGTAAAGCCTTTGAAAAACAGCGAGTTTTACAAGGCATTGACTTAGAGATAAAGTCAGGCGAATTTGTGGCGATTGTCGGGCGGAGTGGTTGTGGAAAAAGTACCTTGTTACGGTTGATTTCTGGGTTAGAAAAACCAACTGAAGGTGGAGTTTTACTCGATGGTCAACCATTACGTGGCTTGAATGGAACTGCAAGGTTGATGTTTCAAGATGCTCGCTTATTAATGTGGAAGCGGGTCTGGCAAAATGTGAGTTTAGGCTTGAAGGGAAATTCGCAACTAAAAGCAACTTGGGCTTTAGAGCAAGTCGGCTTAAAAGACCGAGCTTTTGATTGGCCGGCTGTGCTTTCAGGAGGTCAGCGTCAACGAGTCGCGCTGGCAAGAGCGCTAGCCAGCGAACCGCGTTTGTTGCTGCTCGATGAACCACTGGGGGCTCTGGATGCTTTGACTCGAATTGAGATGCAGCAGTTGATTGAAACTCTCTGGCTGGAGCAGCAATTCACGGTACTTTTAATTACCCATGATGTAGAAGAAGCAGTGGCTCTTGCCGATCGAATTATCTTGATTGAGTCGGGGACGATCGCGCTGAATTTGTCTGTGAATTTACCACGCCCTCGAGCGAGGGGAAATACTAATTTTGTGACTTTAGTGGATCGGGTCTTACAGCGAGTGATGGCAGGAAAAACAGCTGAGCAAAAAGAAGCAAGACCTGTGGAAAACCTGGCTTTGATTTAGATCACCTAACCTGGGATCGTTAGGGATTACCGGATTGACATCAAAATTGAGTGGTTTTTCCCCTTTTCTCTTTCCCCCTTCCCGAGAGGCATAGAGCGCATCAAGGAAGAAAAAGAAGAGAGAGGGGGATTTTAATGGCTGAAAGGCCACTGGCTCGCGATAGTAGGGTCGCAGAAGCGTACACTAGATGGAGTAGGGATGGGAGGATGCAGATGACATCGGAGGAGAAAGGGTTAGAGACAAGCGGGGTCGAGAAGCACCTGACGACTTGGTGGTTGAGGTTGTGGCGATCGCAACGTGAAAATATTCAGATTATCGTGATTGCCTTGGGTTTAGCTTTGTTCATTCGCGCCTTTGTGGCAGAACCGCGCTATATCCCTTCTGATTCAATGGTTCCTACCTTGCAGATCGGCGATCGCTTAGTCGTGGAAAAAGTCTCTTACTATTTTCAGTCACCCGCTACGGGTAACATTGTCGTTTTTGATCCGCCTCCCCAGCTACAGATCCAAGGTTTTACCAAAGATCAAGCCTTTATTAAGCGAGTCATTGGTCAACCAGGTCAAACGGTTGGGATTAAAAATGGTCGAGTCTATATTGACGGCCAACCCCTCTCAGAAGACTATATTGCTGAACCTCCGACTTATCAGTGGGGACCGCAACAGGTTCCAGAGGGTCATGTGTTCGTCATGGGAGACAACCGGAATAACAGCAACGACTCTCATATCTGGGGTTTTTTGCCGAAACAGAATATTATTGGTCGCGCTCGCTTTCGTTTTTGGCCCTTGGAACGCATGAGTTCGCTGTAATCGCTGAAGCTGGATTGAACGATGCTTGACCCCTGTCCTCACTTTGTCAGGGGTTTTGGATAATGGTGCGAGGCGGTGGCATGACTGAGGGGACTGGTTTGGCGATGTTGGGTAAGGTTGGTTTGCGATCGCGTGCGTTCCCCATAATTCCCTCTTGAGAGCGATCGCTCAGATGCTTGGACGGTATCTTACCACCGTGAACTATGATAAAACATAACAAGCTTGCTAGCTCAGCCAGAGATGTCTTTTGCCAGCATCTCAAACAGAATTATCCAACTCTGGAGCCAACTTATGACTGCAATCACTGAGAAGTTGAATCAAGAAACTCCTTCACCCTTTCCCCGTTCACTTTTATCAGTTAGTCGAGAAGAGTTTGGACAAAAAGAAGATAATCCTCACGCTAAATATCCGCCGCTTCAGCTATTCCTAAAACCAGGACAACAGCTTCCTAGTGATTTATCAGGTCATGTTTTTATTATTTCATCGGTAGGTTCAGTCGATTCTAAATCTCGCGACGATAACCCAGACATTGTCTTTCCATCTGGTGACGGTTCAACACCTTTTTATAACGGCGATGGCATGGTTTATCGTTTAGATTTTAACAATCCTGAAGCTGGGGTTTTCCTAACAACTCGGATTGCCAAAACCCCCTGCTACTATGCCGATGCCGCGACTCATCAGTGCGAACCTAAATTACAATTTCAAAATCTCGGCATCATGCGGATGTCTGAACAGCTAGGAATTCGTAACCAGGTCAATACTGGATTTCTACCGATGATATTTCCTGGGGAAGAAAATCCTCGACTGTTAATCACTTGGGATATCGGGCGTCCCTACGAAATTGATACCCAAACGCTAGAGGCAGTGACTCCAGTTGGATGGGATCGAGATTGGAGAGCATTAAATCCACTCTTAGCCCATCTTCCCTTACAACCACCCTTTCCTTTTAAATTAGTTCAAACTTCTGCTCATCCTGCTTTTGATGAGAATACGGGAGAGATGGTGACGGTTAATAGCGGTCGGTCACTGTCTACTTTCATTTCTCAATTACGACCCGTCATTTATTGGTTTCTTGACTGTATTGAAAATATTAAAAATTTCGGTAAAGCTCCCAAAAAAGAGCAAAAACTGTCCGAGCGCCAGAGTTTTTTCTCTAGGATCATTACAGCCTTTAGAAAAGGAGTTCAATTATTACATAGCTTCCTCCAACTCTTCAATATTTTTGCTAATTTCGTTTATGTAATCACCTGGGACGGCAAAGGCGAAGTCAAAAAATGGCAAGTCACCAATTGCTATGGTTGTCCCCTTAAAATTAAACAAAGTATGCACCAAATTGGCTTGACCAAAGATTATGTGGTGCTAATGGATACAGCTTTTAAGTTTCTCCTCGAAGAAATACTGCCTCCTCCCAATCGTCACACATACGAAGCTGTCGAAAAATGCTTAAGAAATTTAATCGATCGGCCTCAACTACCCGATACGGTCCTCTACATTGTACGTCGTGCTGACTTAAAACCAGACTCCAAAAAAGTTGTCGCCCAGAAGGTGGTGATTCCGCGCGAAACGACACACTTTTTAGTAGACTATGAAAATCCTAATCAACAGATTACATTGCACTTAGCTCATGTATGCGCCTGGGATATTGCTGAGTGGATTCGCGATCTTGATGTCAGTCTGTTAGAGGGTAATGGCCATCCATCCAGCAACTTGTCGCCGATGTTTGGGATGACCGTGGGGCCCCTCGATATTAGTCGGATGGGATGTTATATTCTTGATGCTAGCAGTGGCAAAGCTATCAAAGTAGTCAGAAGCGATTTGACCAAAGTTTACCAAAATAGCTTGCTTGAGAATTGCTCAGATTCAAAAGCCAACAACCAAAACTATTCGCCGTACACTTGGGGGCCTGCACTCTACGCTTATCGCGATCCTGTACCTTCAGGACGTTTTGAAGATATTTACTGGACTTTTTTTGGAGCCTGGGAGGATATTTTTACCGAGCATGGCTTCAAAATGTATAAAAATTATCAGTATCGGGAAATCCCAGCCCATGTAGTGCGCCAGCTGATCAAACAAGGGATCAAATCTAGCTTAGTGCGACTGCACATCGCACCCCTGGAGAGCCTCCAAGAACGTCAGAATCGCTTGGAAATTCAAGATGCCTACCAATTTGAAGCTGGCTACTTTGTCAACTCGCCACAGTTTATTCCCCGTCTAGGTGGGAGCGGGGGTTCTACAGATGGCTACATTGTATGCGTCGTTTATCACGGCACAGATGAACAACCGAATAACGGTAATGAAATTTGGATTTTCGACGCTACAAATTTACACAAAGGGCCCCTGTGCCAGCTTTGGCATCCTCAACTGAATTTTGGGATTAGCATCCATACAACTTGGTTGCCCAAAATTGGCAAACGTACAGCTAGTTATAATATCCCAATCGAAGCAGATTATGCGTCTTTGGTGGAACAGCAGCCTGAGGAAATCAAGCAGCTATTTCAGAACTGGGTGTATCCAAAGCGAGAACCAAAGAGCAGTGATGACTGTAGATGTAGCTAAGTTGCTTAACCAGGGTTGTCACTAGCAGGCGATCGCCAGTGAAGCTGTTATGAATTCACCCGATCGCCCACTTCTATCAGATCTAGAACCAGTGAGGCTCAAAAATATTATGCTAACACTTCCAGGCTACAAAATCGAATCAGAAATTTATCAAGGGACCAATACCATTATTTATCGCGGACTCAGAGAATTAAACCAACAGTCAGTAATTTTTAAAGTTCTCAAAAAACAATATCCTTCTATTGAAGAGATAACCCGCTTGAGGCAGGAATATGAAATTGCTAAAAATCTCAAGCTTGAGGGAATTGTTAATCCTTTAGAATTTAAAGAATTTTCTCGTAAATTTATTTTGATCTTAGAAGATTTTGGAGGCGTTCCTTTCTCGACTACTAAAGTTACAACTTCACAGCAATTGCAAAAGTTTCTCCGGCTTGCCATTCAGCTTGCCACCACTCTGATGCAACTGCACAGAAATTCGATTATTCACAAAGATATTAAACCCCAAAATATTCTCATAAATCCCCAAACTAATCAAGTTAAAATTACTGATTTTAGTATTGCGACACGACTCTCTAAAGAAACTCAATCTCTCAACCATCCCCATTTATTGGAAGGGACTCTGGCTTATATCTCCCCCGAACAAACGGGAAGAATGAATCGGGCGATCGACTACCGGACTGACTACTACTCCCTAGGCGTTACTTTTTATGAAATGCTAACAGGACAGCGCCCCTTTGAAGCAACTGACCCCATCGAATTAGTCCACTGTCATATTGCTGTTCAACCTCTAGCCCCGATCCAACTCAATCCTGAAATTCCTCAAGCAGTTTCTGATATTGTCATGAAATTGCTAGCCAAAACTGCGGAAGACCGCTATCAAAGTGCTGAAGGTTTGAAGTTCGACCTCGAACAGTGTATAACCCAACTAGAAGCGACCAAAAATATAGAAACTTTCCCGATTGGTCAAGAAGATTTATCGAGCCAATTGCAAATCCCCCAAAAACTCTACGGCAGATTTGAGCAAGTTCAAAGTATCCTGAATGCCTTTGAGCGTGTCAGTCAAGGATCTGCGGAAATGGTGCTGGTGGCTGGCTATTCAGGCGTTGGGAAAACGGCTGTTGTGAATGAAGTTCACAAACCCATTGTGCGACAACGGGGCTATTTTATTAGTGGTAAATTTGACCAATTCAAGCGGAATATTCCCTACGCATCTCTGATTGAAGCTTTCTCAGACTTGATGTGCCAGCTATTAACTGAAAGTCCAGAACAGCTTGAAAATTGGAAACAAAAACTTTTAAACGCATTAGGTCAGCAAGGGCGGATTATTACGGATGTGATTCCCGAAGTAGAATTCATCATCGGGGAACAACCACCTGTGGCGGAAGTGGGAGCAACTGAAGCTCAGAATCGCTTTAATCGAGTGTTTAAAGCCTTCATTAATGTTTTTACCCAAGCAGCGCACCCACTGGTGATATTTCTGGATGATTTGCAGTGGGCAGATTCATCATCCCTGAAGTTAATTCACCTGTTAATGACTGACCCGGACAGTGAATATTTGTTGATGATTGGTGCTTATCGAGACAACGAAGTTAGTCCGGCACATCCTTTGATACAGGCTCTGGATAAACTCCAAAAAAATCAGGCTTCTTTAACGACCCTGATTCTGACTCCTTTAAATCGAAATGATGTGGGTCAATTAGTAGCTGATACTTTAAAGAAACCTCAAAAAATCCACCCCTTGGTTGAAATTTTATTTAATAAAACCCAAGGGAATCCTTTTTTTTTAACACAGCTTTTAAAAGTTATTTATGATGAAAATTTGCTATTTTATAACTTTACAAGCCGTCAGTGGGAGTGGGATATCGAGGAGATCCAAGCAATTGGAATCACTGACTATAGTGTGATTGAATTAATGTCTGTTCAGATTCAAAAACTGCCAGAAAAAACCCAAAAGATTTTGCAGCTAGCAGCTTGTATTGGCAATCGATTTTATTTAGATGTCTTGGCAACTGTTAATGAAGAATCCCCTTTAGTCACTTCAGCACAACTTTGGACAGCGCTGCAATCGGGTCTAGTATTACCTTTAAATGATACTTATAAAATTCCGCTCTTTTTCGATCAAGAATCTGCGAGTCAGTGGTTGCTCGATGATATTACATCACGGCGGGGAGCTTCCTTACAAATTCCTTATAAATTTTTGCATGACCGCGTGCAGCAAGCTGCTTATTCTCTAATCCCCGAAGACCAAAAGAAACTCACTCACTTTCAAATCGGGAAATTGCTGCTGAAAAAGATGAGTCCTGTGCAGCAGCAAGAAAATATCTTTACCCTTGTTAATCAACTGAATTTTGGAATAAATTTGCTCGCCGAGCAGTCTGAAAAAGACGAATTAGCTGCCCTAAATTTAATTGCAGGTCGGAAAGCGAAAGCAACAACTGCTTATGAAGTGGCTCTCAATTACTTAAATTTAGGAATGGAGCTTCTCGGACCTGCTAGCTGGCAGATTAATTATGAGCTAACACTCAACCTTTATGTGGAAGTAGTAGAAGCTGAATACTTAAATACTAATTTTGAGCGGGCTGCTCTCTTAGCTGAAATTGCTTTGCAGAATGCAACCACCTTGCTCGACAAGGTGAAAATTTACGAATTAAAAATTGAATTTTATATAGCCCAAAATCAGCAATCTCAGGCTGTGACTACGGGGTTACAAGCCGCAGAAATGCTAGGGGTTTCTCTCTGTGCTTTGCCCGAAAATGGGAGTGGTGCAGTGCAGCTCCCGTGGCTGGAAGATGTAGAGAACATTTCGGCGATGACAGATATTTATCAATTAGCAGCCCTGCGAATTTTAGTGACGACTACGGCTGCGGCTTCTATTTCATCCCCTAGCACGTTCATTCAGGTTGTTCTCACCAAGGTGAATTTTTGCATAGAACATGGTTATTCAGCCTTAGCAGCGATTACCTTTGCTAATTATGGGATGATTTTATGTGGGCGGTTTGCAGATTTGGAAGCGGGATTTTACTGCGGGCAGTTAGCCATTAAACTCCTCGATACTTTCCCGGATGACAAGCTAAAATGTCGGGTTTATGCACCTTTTTATGGCTTGATTTCTCACTGGAAGCAGCATAGTCGGGAAAGTTTTGATCCGCTAGAAGAGGCGATTCAAGCAGGGCTAGAAGTTGGAGATTACCAATATGGAGGTTTTTGTGTTTTACATTACTGCACCAACCTATTTTATAGCGGAGAGCGATTAGAAACTATTGCTAAAAAACTAGCAGATTATCAGAGTTTAGTGAGGAAAATCAAGCAAGATTTTACACTCAATTATATCAATGTTTTGCATCAAACAACCTTGAATTTACAAGGATTAGCAGATGAGGTATTACAACTCATTGGTCCAAGTTTTAATGAAGAGGCAATGCTGCCTTATCTCCAAGAGACTAAAAATGGAGTTACCCTCTATTTAGTTTATGATGTAAAGGCTTTTCTCTACTACTTATTTAAAGATTATTCCCAGGCGCTATCCCATATATTAACGGCTCATGAATATGTCGGCTACGATACGGGAATGATGACACTTCCTGCTCACTATTATTACTATTCTCTGATTCTCCTTGCACACTATAATCATGCGACATCGAGCGAACAGGCTCAATATTTGGAGCAGGTTAAACTTAATCAAGAAAAAATGCAGCGCTGGGTCCAGTATGCACCCATGAACTATCAGTATAAATATGATTTAGTGGAGGCAGAAAC
>JBLNEP010000241.1:0-54412 GCA_050262755.1 Actinomycetota bacterium
GATAAAGGCAAGCCACCTGATGTCCTTTTTACCTTTAATGGTGACACCAGTTTATATCCGCGTTTAGCTTGGGAAAACCAGCTTTTAGAGCTTTCTGAGCTCATCAATCCTATGAAAGACCTTTATAGTCCTGGTGCTTTGCAAGCAGGGTACTATGAAAACCGTACCACCAAACAACGTGGTTATTATGCCGTTCCTTTAGGTGACCAGTTAGTCTACATTCACTGCTGGAAAGACTTGCTCAAAGAAGCCGGATTCAGCCTCAGTGATATTCCCAAAAGCTGGAATGACTTTTGGGAATTCTGGAAAAAAGTACATAATTCTTTGCGGGAAAAGGGACTGAGTAATATTTATGGAATGGGACTTAGTATGTCTAATTCCGGTGTAGATAGTTTCTTCACGTTTGAACACTTTTTGGAAGGTTACAATGTTAAAATTGTCGATCAAAATGGCAAGCTAATTTTGGATGATCCTACTACACGTCGCGGAATTATTACTGCCTTAGAGCAGTATACCAGCTTATATAAAGGTGGGTACGTACCTCCTAAAGCAACAGAATGGAGAGATTCTGGTAACAATACTTCTTTCCTGAACCGCGAGTCGGTTATGACTATTAACCCGACAATTTCAATTCCTTTAACCGTAAAGCAAGACCAAGATACTTATCTGAATAAAATTGCCACAATTGATTGGCCTCAAAAGAGTAATGGGGAGCCAATTACATTAATCAGAACGCTGAAGCAGTTGGTCATTTTCAAATCCACTCCCCATCAAGAGGTAGCTAAAAACTTTGTATCGTTTATCTTGCGACCAGAGAATCTAGATTTATATCTCAAGGAACTGAAAGGACGCTTTTTCCCTGTGATGCCAAAGCTACAGCAAAATCCCGTTTGGCATGATACCAACGATCCCCATCTGGCAGCTTTATTAAGGCAATCTCAGCAACCGAATCGACCTTCTTATCAAGCATTCCACCCAGCTTATGGGGAGGTACTTTCTCAGAACGTCTGGGCTGGTGCTATCTTAGGTGTATTGCAAGAAAATCTATCGCCAGAGCAAGCAGCAGATAGAGCGATTGCTCGGATCAAGCAAATCTTTGCAGATTGGAAGTAAAAACGATCGATCAGCGGTCTCCAAAAAGCGACCGCTGGTTTGTCGTTAATTGCACTTAAATTATTTTATTAGAGGAAAGTTATTCTAGAAATATTTTAAAGTAGAACCTAATTGAAAGTAGTTATTAGCGGTCAAACTTAGGATTATTAGCGTTAATGGAGAATCAACCATGAATTTTTTTAAAAAAAGTCTGCTGCTTCAACTTGTTGGCTCCTTTTTTCTTCTGTCATCCGTCACAGTTAGTATTGTGGCTTATTCAGCTTATATTCGAGCGAGAGATTCTCTCCAGCAATCTATTTTTAGTCGGCTCAGTGTTGCGACCTCACTCAAAGAGTATCAACTCAACCAATGGGTTAGCAATCAGCGCCAAGATGTACTTTTATTAAGTCAGTTACCAGAAGTCAGAGCTCAGGCAGAGATTTTGTTAGGGAAAAAAGAACTAACTTTCGAGGAACTCTCTCCTCTCAGTCTTGGTATAGAGGGAGCTGAGGTCACAGCACTTCAAAATCTCCTCAAAAGGATTGGCTATTATAATAGAGTAGCGGATGGCTGGTATGAAGAAGAGACCAAAAATGCTGTTTCTAATTTTCAAGCAGCGGCTCGTTTACCTGTAGACGGCGTAGTGAATACCATTACCTGGAATTATTTGCTAGCTTATGACCGCCTTTTTCAATACTTTTCCTATATCTCTGCGACCAAGCAGAATATGCGAGAAATTTCAATTCTCACGAATACAGGAACTGTTGTTTTCTCGACTGATAAAACGCAGCAGGGAAAATTTCAGTCTTTAGGAGATCCGACTACTTTCTTTACTCAGGAAGCAGCGGCTACTGTTATACCTATCTTTTATACCTCGCAGATTACAGGTAAACAACTTATTACTTTTGCCACACCTATCTTAGATAATTCTGGCAAAAGGATGGGGGCGCTTTCAGTGAACCTCGATCTTCAAGGTATCGATGATTTGATCCGCGAACGGACTGGGTTAGGACGTAGTGGTGAAACTTATTTAGTGGGGAATTTAGCTAACAAAAAGACATTTATTTCTGGAGATCAGGAACTCCTTAAAAAGTTTGCTGATGGAGTTGAAAGTCAAGGAATTAATGCTGCGATTGAGGGTAATAGTGGCACCACGCTTTATCTCAACTACAAGGGAATCCCAGTAATTGGTAGCTATCGCTGGCTCAACAAACAAGGTCTAGCACTGTTAGCTGAAATGACGCAGGAAGAAGCATTTACACCTGCTAACCAGCTATCGAGAGATATTTTGTTAATTGGATTAAGTTCATCGGGGTTGCTATTAGTTGCTGTTTATTTGTTGTCGCGCCGGATTACTCAACCCATTTTAGCAATTGCTGACACCGCAATTGAGGTAGCAAGGGGAGAACTTAACGCTACAGCCCCCATCCTCACCCAAGACGAAATCGGCGTCTTAGCAAAAGCTTTTAACCAAATGACTAGCCAACTAAAACACTCGAATGAAGAGCTATCTAATTATAGCCAAACTCTAGAACAGCGCATCCAAGCAGCTACAGCAGAACTTCAAGATACTCTGAGTTATCTTGCTTCTATTATTGATACCATTGCTGATGGATTATTAGTAACAAATATTACGGGTCGAATCACTCGATTTAATCCAGCTCTTATCCAGATGTTTGAGCTACAAGATCATGATTTAACGGGTCAACTCACTGAGGAAGTTTTTGGGAGCGAATTATCAGAACTGGTCGTGAAGACAACTCAGCCTCCCTACGAAATTTGTACAGTAGAATTAGGGCTAACAGGAAATCGATTTGCCAAAGCATCTGCCGTTGCGATTCTCAAGCAGTCAGTCGTTAATGGTGAAGAAGTAGTCTACCTTGGTTCTGTGATCCTCATTCGCGATATTACGGCTGAAAAAGAAGTCGATCAAATGAAAACTGATTTTATTTCTACAGTTTCTCATGAACTTCGCACCCCCCTCACCTCTGTCCTTGGTTTTGCCAAATTAATTTATAAAAAGCTCAATGAAACAGTTTTTCCTGCCTTGGAAAAAGACGACAAGAAAACTCAGCGCTCGGTTAAGCAAATTGGAGAAAACCTAGAAATTATTCTCACTGAAGGGAAGCGTCTGACCGATCTCATTAATGACCTTCTCGACATTGCTAAAATGGAAGCTGGCAAGATTGATTGGAAGATGCAACCCCTGACAGTGAATGAGTTAATTGACCGGGGAATGGCTGCTACTTCTGCTTTGTTTGAACAAAAAGGGTTGAAGGCTATCAAAGAGATAGAGGAAGGAATACCTGAGTTGATCGGAGACCGCGACCGCTTGATTCAGGTTGTCATCAACTTAATTTCTAATTCAGTTAAATTTACCGATCAAGGCTCTATTACTTGTAGAGCTAACAAAATCGATCAGGAAGTGAGAGTGAGCATTATTGATACGGGGATTGGTATTTCCGAAGCCGATCAACCCAAAGTATTTGAGAAATTCAAGCAGGTGGGCGACACCCTCACAGATAAACCGAAAGGAACCGGTTTAGGGCTACCAATTTGTAAACAAATTATCGAACATCACGGAGGTAAGATTTGGGTAGAAAGTGAGTTAGGAAAGGGCAGTATTTTCTCGTTTACTTTACCTTTAGCCTTAACAGAAGTAGAAACTACTATTAGTCAGCTTGAAATGGATGCCTTCCTCAAACAGTTAAAAGATCATGTAGCTCGCACTAGCAGTGCTGAAGAAAAAGAGCAAAAGACCATTCTGGTTGTCGATGATGATATTAGCCTACGCAAACTCCTCAGGCAGCAACTGGAGGCAGAAGGGTATAATGTGAAGGAGGCGAAGGATGGTAGAGAAGCGGTGGTAGTCGCGAAACAGGAAATTCCTGACTTGATCGTCCTAGATGTGATGATGCCTGAGATGAATGGGTTTGATGTAGCTGCTATCCTCAGAAATGATCCCTGTACGATGACTATCCCGATTGTCATTAACTCTGGCGTAGAAGATAAAGAGCGGGGGTATCGGATCGGGGTGGATCGGTATTTTATCAAGTCGAGTGATAGCGAACCTATGCTGAGGGAAATCAGCCTTCTCCTCTCTCAAGGTACTTCCAAAAAGAAAGTTTTAATCGTGGATGAAAATGTATCCGAAGTGAGAACTTTATCAGAAGCGTTAAAAACACGGGGTTATAGTGTGACAGAAGCCCTCAGTGGTGAAGAGTTCAGAACTAAGGCGATTTCGCTCAAGCCTGATATGATCATTGCGGATGCTGATGTTTGGCAGAAGTCAGAAATCTTTCAAGCTCTCCGATTTGAAAAAGACCTGGAAAATACTTTCTTTCTTATGTTAGGAGAAAGTAAATCAGAGGTTCCACAGGTTCAGGAAAATCAAGATGAGTCCAGTTCACCTCCTTAAACGCCTACTCTCGCAACCAGAGATATTAGAGGTTCTTCAAGCACTTGCGAGGGGAATTGATGCAGGGTTCAGCATTCAAAGCGTTGATGGCCAATTATTGCTCGGCGCTCCTAGCAACAACAAGCAACCACTTCAATTTCCAGTAGAAGCTACTGGCGAAGTGATTGGTTGGATTTTTAGCCACAAAGATATGGCTGCAATCGCCCAATTGCTCTCCTACTTAGCCGAGCGAGAACTGGAGAAAAAAGCCTTAGTTAAAGAAGTATTAGATAAATATCGAGAATTTACTTTTTTTTACAACTTCTCCCAAAAACTCACAGGTTGTTTAGAAGTCCACGAAATTGGGATGATTGTGGTTGCTGAAATTAAAAGGCTGATCCCAGCAACTAATATTTCAATGATGCTATTAGATGCTGAAAATCATCTCAATGTAATCGCAGCTTTTGGTAATAAATCCGATAGTCAAGTGCTACTGAGTCCTGGACTTGGCATTGCTGGTAGCGTGATGCAAAATGGGATTCCGGAAATTATCAATGAAGTCAGCCGTGACCCTCGGTTTATCGTAGGTGATTTGCAAATTAGCTCTTTGATTTGTGCACCGTTGAAGACTCAAGAAGAGGCGATCGGTGTGATTAATATTAGTAGCGAAGAGCCAGCTCAATACACGGCTCAAGACTTGAAAGTAGCAACAGGGATTGCTGGATTAACGGCGGCGGCGCTGGAGAATTTACTGCTTCATCAAAACAAGCTTAAAGAAGAACGGATTAAAAGTCAACTGGAACGCTACATCCCATCCCAACTGGTTAATGCAATTATTACAGCTAAAGAAGGAGATATTTCCTTAGCTCCTGCTAAGAAACAAATTGCGGTTCTTTTTTCTGATATTAGAAATTTTACCGCTAAATGTGAGGAACTCCCCCCAGAAACAATTGTCGGATACTTGAACGAGTATTTTACTCAGATGGTAGAGGTGATTTTTAACCATCAAGGCACAGTGAATAAGTTTGTGGGAGATATGATTGTCGCCATGTTTGGCGCACCAGCGAAACTGGTAGACAATGAAAAGCAAGCGATCGCCGCAGCTATCGGGATGCAATTGAGACTCAGAACCATCCCCGTACCTTGGATTCGAGACAACTTTCTCACTGGGATCGGCATTAGTTCTGGTGATGTGGTGGTTGGTAATATTGGTTCGCCTCATCACCTAGACTATACTGCGATCGGAGATGAGGTAAATTTAGCGTCGAGGCTACAAGGGATCGCTCAAGGGGGGCAGATCCTCGTCAGCCAGGCTGTGTACGAGGCAGCTCAAGATTCATTTACCTTTCGGGAATATGGCTGTGTCACCGTCAAAGGCAAGCGCCAAAGCGTAGACGTTTTTGAGGTACTCTATTAAGTAATGGGTAATAAGGGAATAGACAATGGAGCAGTAAAACTCCTTAGCCGTAGATTCTGTAGCTTCTGTGGCAACGGATAATCAATAGCGATGTCAAGGAAAATAGACTTTCTAAGTAGCTGATGTCGTTTAAATCCAATGGAGTTGACCTCTAAAATCCCGCGAACAACTGCCTCTTACCCAAAGTCAAATTATCAATTCCTAACAAACAATGACTCCTAAAATTTTAATTGTTGATGACGAACCTCATATCAGGCTCTTGTTGGAACAAACACTGGAGGAACTCGAAGATGAAGGAGTCGAGTTACTAACAGCCGAGAATGGAGAAGTCGCACTCCAAAAAATTCAGTCAGAGCAGCCTAATCTCGTCTTTCTCGACGTTATGATGCCAAAAATGAGCGGATTTGATGTTTGCAATCAAGTGAAAAACGTTCTGGACTTGAAAGACGTTTATATTATTATGCTCACTGCTAAAGGTCAGGAGTTTGATCGACAGAAAGCCAAGGAAATGGGAGCAGATATGTATTTAACAAAACCTTTCGATCCCGATGAAGTGTTGGAGAAAGCCCAAGAAGTTTTAGGAGTGTGACCGCTCCATTCACCAGGTAATGTGTGCAATTTATTAAAGGTTACCTACGGTGTCCCTGTTTTACGTTTCCCTCTTGTCTGTGAAGTTCAAAATTCAAAAGCTTAGTTTGAAAATTTCGTGGGGCGGGCATCTTGCCTGCCCCAAACTGCTATTGAGAGGCTGCTGATGAGGTACAGAGTGAGAATCTAAAAGAAACAGAGAATCTTTGAGACCGCAGGCGATCGCCAACCGCTATCGCCACCAACTGCAATCCCTGTAACCTTTCCTGTTAACTGTGGGAACGTACAAATTTATCCAACCTGAGCAAGCCTTTTTCAATCGTTGCTAAATCGGTCGCATAAGACAAGCGAATATGGTCGTCAGCACCAAAAGCACCACCTGGAATCACAGCAATTTGCTGTTCCTCTAATAAGGCATTGCAGAATTCTAGGGAGTTCATGCCTGTTTTACTGATATTCACAAACATATAGAACGCACCGTCGGGTTTAGCGCAACTAATGTTGGGAATGGCATTGAGCAAGTCAAACATCACTTGACGCCTTTGAGCAAAAGCTAAGCGCATTTTTTCGACGCAATCTTGAGAATTCTCTAGAGCAGCAACTGCGCCATATTGAGCAAAGGTGCAAACATTCGAGGTGCTATGTCCTTGAATGGTATTGGTCGCTTTGATTAACTCTACGGGTCCTGCTAAGTAACCGATGCGCCAACCAGTCATCGAGTAAGCTTTGGCAAAACCACTGCTGGTGAAGGTGCGTTCAAAGATTTCTGGACCGAGGGAACCGATGCTGAGATGTTTGGCATCGTCGTAAATAATCTTTTCGTAAATTTCATCAGAAACCACGAAAATGCCACTTTCAACCACCACTTCCGCCAAGGCTTTAATTTCTGCTGGCGTGTAAACCATTCCCGTCGGATTAGAAGGGGAATTGAGGACAAAGAGTTTCGTATGAGGAGTAATGGCTTGGCGGAGTTGATCGGGAGTAATTTTATACCCGGTGGAGGCATCGGTTGGCACAATCACAGGTTTACCTTCAGCAAGTTTCACCATTTCTGGATAACTCAACCAATAGGGAGCCGGAATAATGACTTCATCTCCCGGATCGATCAGGGCCATCATCAGGTTGTAGAGGGAATGTTTACCACCGTTGGTGACAATGATATTTTCTGGTTGGTAAGGGAGGTTGTTGTCGGTGCGGAGTTTGCGAGCGATCGCCTCCTTCAACTTCGGTTCGCCAGCAACCGGGCCATACTTGGTCTTACCAGCGTTTAATGCTTCCTCGGCGGCTGCTTTGATGTGATCCGGCGTGTCGAAGTCCGGTTCTCCGGCGCTAAAACTACAGACATCAATTCCCTCAGCCTTCATCGCCTTGGCCTTGGCTGCGATCGCCAACGTGATCGAAGGAGGGACCTCACCCACTCGTGCTGCCAGCTTAATCATGCGATTTTAGATTTTAGGTTTTAGATTATAGATTTTAGATTTTAAGCGTGGCTTGGCTTACTTGCCAGATTTGTGACATTTTCATTTAAGCTTTTCCACTTAGCATAAATTAAGAATATTGTCAATCCTTACTCAGGAAGGCAACTCCCAATCTGATCCAGGGGTCGCCTCACTAGACAGACGAGATTCCTCACCTCCCGATTCCCCTCTCCCAAAAACCAGGTCGAGTCGGTCTCCTGTCTGTCTTTAACCTGATTTTCTGGAGCAGCCGATCGCATCATCGGGAAAAATCCATCTCCACAAAGAATGTCGCCAGGAGCCAGGGGCTTTGACCCCTGGCCGGTCTCTCCTCAAGCAATCGTGATTTCCGGCGACAAGTAAATATCCTGAATGGCGTTAAATAACTTCACTCCTTCCTCAAAAGGTCGCTGAAACGTTTTCCGACCCGAAATCAATCCGCAACCTCCGGCTCGTTTATTAATAACCGCCGTCCGAATCGCCTCCGCAAAATCATTTTTTCCCGAAGCACCCCCCGAATTAATTAACCCCATGCGTCCCGAATAGCAATTCAGCACTTGATAACGAGTTAAATCGATCGGATGATCGCTGGTTAAATTGCTGTAAACTCGCTTGTCTGTCTTCCCGTAACTATGGCCACTGGCTTTTGCAACCGCCTCATAACCCTGATTGCACTCTGGCAACTTCTGCTTAATAATGTCCGCTTCGAGGGTCACACCAATATGATTCGCTTGACCCGTCAAATCTGCTGCCAGATGGTAATCTTTATCCTGCTTGAAAATATCATTCCGGAGGTAGCACCAAAGAATCGTTGCCATCCCATATTCGTGAGCAAGTGCAAATGCTTGACTGACTTCTTGAATTTGTCGCGTCGATTCTGGCGAGCCAAAATAAATGGTCGCTCCCACCGCTACAGCTCCTAAATTCCAAGCTTGCTCCACCGAAGCAAACATAATTTGATCGAATTGATTCGGATAGCTCAGCAATTCATTGTGGTTGAGCTTGACAATAAAGGGGATTTTGTGAGCGTACTTGCGAGAAACACTTCCCAAAACTCCAAGGGTTGTAGCAACGGCATTACAGCCAGCCGAAACCGCTAGCTTGATAATATTTTCGCTGTCAAAATAGATCGGATTAGGTGCAAAGGAAGCAGCCGCTGAGTGTTCAATTCCTTGGTCTACAGGCAAAATAGAGAGGTAGCCAGTGTTCGCTAAGCGTCCGTGGGAATAGAGCTGTTGGAGCGATCGCAGCACTTGAGGAGAGCGATCGGTTTGAGCAAAAATTCGCTCAACCCAGTCAGGCCCTGGCAAGTGTAATAAATCTTTAGAAACTAGCGCTTTGTATGTGAGTAAATACTCAGCTTCATCGCCAAGCCAGGACTCAATCGAACTAGGAACTGAAAGCGTAGCAGTCATAGAGGTGTCCCTCACAACTTCAGTTAATGGCTGTGACTTTAGGCATCAGCCTCGTTAAGCATTGTAGCGAAAATTTCTAGCGGTGGTCGTGTCCTTAGATACGCGATTAGTTAAAATTATAGCTCCAATCTAAGCGGATTGAACTATTAACTAAAAAAGCAGATTTTTTTACAATCCAAGAGCCCAGAGACAATTTTTGATAGTTTTATTTTGAGCGGATTTATCATCAATAGAACCTGAATGCCTCCGCACCTGAGACAATCGCCTGCAACTCAAACGTATCCGTTAGCTACAGATAGAATGAGTCAAAGATCGAGGACTCTCCCGCTCAACTCAGAAAACTTGCTATTTTTAGGTGTAAGCATCCCTGGAACAGGTAAGATATAAATTCTCAATTCTCCATCCCCAACGAGTTGAGTTCCCCTAGGGTTCACCCAAGCGATTACTCCAGGAACTCCAAGTCTTAACGATCGCCAATTGACGTTCAACTTGGACAGACGCGCTACCCTGTAATAAGCGATGGACTCCTACCCGCAGCCAAAGCATCAGCAATCATTGATTATTTCACGACACCCCTGATGTTACACTCTCTATTCGATACCGAAGCCAACGGCCACAAATCCTTTGAATTACCCGGTGCCCGTCCCCATTACAACCCCGATCGCCCCGGTCAAGTTGAGCATATTTTCCTAGACCTCAGCCTCGACATTCCCGACCAAAACTTTCACGGCACTTGCAGCATTCGCCTCAACCCAGTGCGAAGTGGCATTGACCACTTGACCTTAGATGCCGTCAACCTCAAAATCAAATCAGTCAAAGTCGGCGATACAAAACAAAGCTTCGAGTATGACGGTCAACAATTGCACGTCAAATTGCAGGACCCCACAGAACCCAATCGCCCCATCACCTTAGCGATCGCCTACTCCGCCGAAAAACCCCAACGCGGCCTCTATTTCGTCGGCCCAGACAAACATTACCCCCACAAACCCACACAAGTTTGGACCCAAGGCGAAGACGAAGACTCCCGCTTCTGGTTTCCCTGCTTCGACTACCCAGGACAACTCGCCACCTCAGAAATTCGAGTCAAAGTTCCTAAACAATTTTTAGCCATCTCTAACGGTGAATTAATCCATACCGAAACCGACGGCGACGAAAAAATTTACCACTGGTTACAACAACAACCCCATCCCACCTACTTAATGACCTTAGCAGTCGGTGACTTCATCGAAAGCAAAGACGAGTGGCAAGAGATCGGACCCGATCATCAAGTCCTCAAAACAGTACCAGTGACCTACTATGTCGAAAAAAATCGTCAAGCAGACATCGATCGCAGCATGGGCAAAACCCCCCGCATGATCGAATTTTTCTCCCAGGCCTTCGGCTATCCCTACCCCTTTCCCAAATACGCCCAAGTTTGTGTCGATGACTTCATCTTCGGCGGTATGGAAAACACCTCCACCACCCTATTAACCGATCGCTGTCTCTTAGATGAACGCGCCGCCCTCGATAACCGCAATACAGAAAGTTTAGTCGCCCACGAACTCGCGCACCAGTGGTTCGGAGATTTAGTCGTCATTAAACACTGGTCCCACGCTTGGATCAAAGAAGGCATGGCCTCCTATTCCGAGGTGATGTGGACAGAACACGAATATGGAAAAGAAGATGCAGCCTATTACCGACTGCTAGAAGCCCGTAACTATTTCGCAGAAGATAGCGCCCGCTACCGCCGCCCCATTGTCACCCACGTTTACCGAGAAGCCATCGAACTGTATGACCGCCACCTCTATGAAAAAGGTGCTTGTGTCTATCACATGATCCGGGCAGAATTGGGAGAAAAGCTATTTTTGAAAGCCATTCAGACTTTCATCCAGGACAACGCCCACACCACCGTAGAAACCATCGACCTCTTGCGCGCTATTGAAAAAGCCACCGGTCGGAATCTGCTGTTTTTATTCGATCAGTATGTCTATCGCGGCGGACACCCAGATTATAAAGTCGCTTATACTTGGGATGCTGATAGCAAATTAGCTAAGGTGACGGTTACGCAAACTCAAGTTTCAGAAAGTAACAACGGCACCGATCCCAAGAAAGAACTATTTGACCTCAAGCTACCCATTGCCTTTGGCTATACTCAACTCGAAGACGAAAACGGCAATGCCACCCTCAAAGTTTTCACGGTGCGAGTTCACGAACGAGAACAAAGTTTCTACTTCCCCTTAGCAGAAAAACCTGCTTATATCAGTTTTGATTTGGGAAACCATTATCTCAAAACCGTTACTTTAGAGTATCCCATTGCTGAATTAAAAGCTCAATTACAACTTGATGTCGATCCAATTTCGCGCATTCATGCCGTTCATGCTTTGGCGAAAAAAGGAGGGTTAGAAGCAGTGAAAGCGTTGTCTCATGCCCTCAAAAATGACCCCTTCTGGGGCGTCCGGGCAGAAATTGCCAGCCAATTAGCTGAGATTAAATTAGATCAAGCTTTTGAGGCTTTAGTTACAGGTTTGAAAGATAAAGATGCCCGCGTCCGTCGTGCCGTCGTGGGAGCTTTGGCTCAGCTCAAAACTAATGAAAGTTATAAAGCGCTCAAGCCCCTGGTAGAAAAGGGAGACCCCAGCTATTATGTGGAAGCTACTGCCTGTGCTGCCATTGGCGGCATTGCTGCGGGCCACTTGGATGATAAACCCACGGACGAACAGGCGATCAAATTGCTGAAGTCTGTCCTTAAAGACCGAGAGGGATGGAATGAGGTCGTGCGGAGTGGTGCGGTCGTCGGGTTAGCGCAAATGAAGACCTCAGAAGAAGCGCTGAATTTGATTCTGAAATATACGGCAGCAGGAACACCGCAAGCATTACGGTTAACGGCGATTCGTTCCTTAGGCGCAATTTCTACTGGTCAAACCAATGTGAATTTAGAGCATATATTGCAGCGGTTAGCGGAACTGTCGCGGGAGGGTTTCTTCTTGACGCAAGTTGCGGTAGTCGTGGCCTTGGGGCAAATGGAGACTCCTAAAGCGATCGGTATTTTGCATTCTTTAGCGGAGCAAACAGCCGATGGTCGTGTCCGTCGTTTGGCGGAGGAAGCGGTGCAAAAAGTACAGAAAAGTGTCGGTGCTGACCAAGCAGTCAAGCAATTACGCGAGGAACTCGATCAATTGAAGAAAGAAAATCAGGAATTAAGGAGTCGCTTGGAAAATTTGGAGGCCAAAGCCAAAAAAGATTAACTTTCGTGGCTAGAAAGTTAAGTCATTTCCTCCGGGTTTAATTTTTTTTTGGGAGTAACAGCTTTAGTTGTTACTCCCTCTATTTTGTTGAGTTTTTGAAATCCAGCTCGATCATCTCTGACCCATTTTGTACTGGATGAGAGAGGGAGCGTTCCAGCGAAAGTGCTAAGATCTACCAGAGGTGGTAGATCGGTTATAAGTACACCTTTGCCACCAATACTGGCTTAGATCCTTTACCGCTTATGAGTGCAAAAACAGCCCTTTTTCTGCCACAATCAGGGGTCATCCCCTATCGGATCCTGGATGGAGAAATCGAAGTAATGTTGATTACTTCCTCGACAGGCAAGCGATGGGTAATCCCGAAAGGGTTAATCGAAAGAAACATGACCCCCCAGGATTCTGCGGCCAAGGAAGCATGGGAAGAAGCTGGTTTGCTCGGTCAGGTATTACCCGATTCTGTGGGAACCTATGAATACCAGAAGGCGACAGGCATCTTCCAAGTGGAGGTCTTTTTGTTGAAGGTGGAAAATGTACTAGCAGAGTGGCCAGAAGCTAACAAAAGAAAGCGACAGTGGGTCAATCCTGCTAAAGCAGCAAAACGGGTTGATGAACCTCAATTGAAACAAATCTTCATGAATCTACCCCTGTGCTTAAATCAATATTAAATTTTGGCTAAGAGTCATGGTATTGTAGCAGCTTTTGGCTGACTGAACTTTCTTTTATTTCTAGGGGAAAGATGGGGCTGTTCTCCCTGATTCTGCTCACCTCCAGCTTAATGACAAAAATCCGCAAACTGTCAACGATTTCAAAGACTTCAGGATGACGGGTGCGGCGCACAACCTGAACAGTCAACATCTGCAATTGCCTTACTAAATTCCCTTTGGGAGAATTTGAAACTCCTACTTGCAGCAAAATATCTATGAGGCAACTTTTTTTGTAAGATCGAGATCAGCTTACTTAACCTAAACTGGTGATTCCTCGTGCTAAAGACCCTTCGAGCTGACTTCAGCATCATCTTCGACCGCGACCCTGCTGCTCGCAACTGGCTGGAAGTATTATTTTGCTACCCCGGTCTTCAGGCTTTGGTATTCCACCGCTTGGCTCACTGGATGTATCTACTGGGTCTTCCCTTCATCCCCCGTTTTATTTCCCACTTGGCACGCTGGTTTACAGGCATTGAAATCCACCCTGGCGCAACCATTGGCAAAGGAGTCTTCATCGATCATGGGATGGGAGTTGTCATTGGCGAGACTGCGATCGTGGGAGACTATGCCTTGATTTACCAAGGTGTCACCCTCGGTGGCACTGGCAAGGAAAGCGGCAAGCGCCACCCGACTCTCGGTGAAAATGTAGTAGTCGGTGCTGGTGCAAAGGTACTAGGAAATATTCAGATTGGTAACAACGTCCGCATCGGTGCAGGATCGGTGGTGCTGCGGGATGTACCATCTGATTGCACAGTTGTGGGTATCCCTGGTCGCATCCTTTATAAATCAGGTACTCGGGTTAATCCCTTGGAACATGGCAGCTTACCTGACTCGGAAGCGGTTGCGATCCGTTCATTGGTCGATCGCCTCGAAACCCTCGAACAACAAGTGCAAACCTTAAAAGCTCAACTCTCTGTTGCTCAAAGTTCCTCACCTGTTCCTCATTCAGCTCCGCCAACCTTCACTCAGTTAGGTGCTGTTGCTGTTGCTGAAAAAACTCAACTCGCCTCAGTTTCCTCGCTCTGTCGCCTGCGCGAAGACAAAGCCATTCAAGAGTTTCTAGATGGTGCTGGGATTTAAGCAGTCACAATTAACAATGAAAAATTAAGTAGGGTTTGCTGAACAAAGCGAAAACCTGCATTCATCAAGGGTCCATTAGGGATGAAAAGTCCTGTCAAGCGCTCCCAAATCTGGTGCTAGACCTCAAAACGTTTGCACTTTTTGTCCCGACTCTCCTTTCTCCCTTTTACCCCTTTCCCCCTTTTCCCCCTTCTTCAGCGAGCCCTAAGTAGGGGTCTCCTAGCATTTTTCATTTTTAATCTTTGTCGGAGTTCAATCCGGGTGGGAGCAGGGTACAATTGTAGCTTCTTCTCAACAGAACCTAGCAGCATCCACCTCCTACCCATGATTTGTTGATGAGGACGGTTCTAGCACCGGTCGAATCAATTCTGAGCGGAAATTCAGCCGAATTTGAGGAGTTAAATATCGCCGCTGTAGCGTTTGCCATTTCTGCCAAGATTCGTAGCGGTTTTGAGCCAATTGTGCCGCAAAGTTTGGCAAGTGTTCCTTGAGTTGATACTCAAAGATATTCACTAAAAATTCTTCCAGCACCACAGCGTCTTGAATCTCGCCCAAATATTCTTGAATGGCTTTCATATCTTCCAGATACGCTTCATAGGCAGCTCCATAGAAGTCTGTAAATAAATTCATCAAGTAACGCAATCGCTTAGCTTGCTTGCGGAGATTGTGAAGCGATTCTCCATGTTCTGCTAATTCTTGCTCAACTGCTTGAGGAGTCATCTCTTCGATCTCTCCCTGTTTTCCGGCTTGGGAAGTGACACCGATCAGCCAAGCAGGATGTAGAAATAACTCACTGACTTGAGGTAAGAGTAAATCTGGCAGCACTTCTTCCAGGGGTAATTGGGCGATCGCCTGAAACTTGGGTTTCTCTAACCATTCTTGCACAGCTCGCTTCAGGCTTTGGTAATGCCTGCTTTCCAAGATCCCCCGAACTGCTTTGAAGGCTCGGTGTCGTTGTTTGATTAATTCCATTAATGCTTGGTCAACCGCTTCCTGTTCTTCTGGTGGTAAAGTCGGTTGATAGCGAGTTTGGATGGCTTCTAGCATCACATCCAAATCTCGCAGTGTCCCTAAAATGCGAGCAATTTTGCCGATTCTTCTCTCTTCAACTTCTTTGGGGAGATCCAAAACTGGCCCGAAACCTGCGGTCGCAGAACGCAACCGTCGCATCCCGACTCGCATTTGGTGCAGTTCTTCTGGATCTCGATCTTTGAGGACTTCGGCTTCGTGGGTGAGGATTTTTTGGAAATATTTCTCAATCGCATGAGCAGCGGCTGCTCCGAGAGTTTTGACGGGAGAGGGTATAGATGATGATGGCATGGTAGGATTTCGATTGAACGCTAGGCCTTCTAATTACTCTCAATCTAGATAGGGCTGACATTCATAGTAAAGCGTTTAGCGCTCGAAAGAGTTTTTTCAAGCGATCGCTCTATCTTGGTAGCGACTGCTACTAGGTTAGGGATGGCAAAATAGCCATACCTGAGAAGGAGAGGGATGACTATTGGGATGACAGCAGGTTTAACTGAGTCCAATAGGAAGGCTACGGATCAGATCCTGTCTCAGATGACAGGGATCGAGGGGTGAGTCTTGATGTTATTGCGCGTGTTTAGAGCGCGATCGCGTCGCCACCAACCCCACAAAACTCCTGTTTAAGGAACTGGTTAGGGAACTGAACTCACCACCAAGGTCTCACCATACCGATGGGGCTTTTTAAATACCCGCAGACGTACTAGACTGAAGGGCAAGTTTGGATAGCAGGAGAGCCGAAGATTGCCTACACTTGGGGTCAACATAGATCACATCGCCACCATTCGGCAAGCTCGCCGGACCGTGGAACCCGATCCGGTCGCAGCCGCAGCTTTGGCAGAATTAGCCGGCGCTGACGGCATTACCGTACACCTACGGGAGGACAGACGCCACATTCAAGACCGGGATGTGCGCGTGTTGCGCCAGACGGTGATGACTCACCTAAATTTAGAAATGGCAGCAACGGATGAAATGGTAGCGATCGCCCTCGATATCAAACCTGACTACATCACCCTAGTTCCAGAACGTCGCGAAGAGGTGACAACGGAAGGGGGGCTTGACGTAGCCGGCAACCAGCAGCGGATAGCAGATGTGGTCGGGACATTGCAAAGTGCTGACATCCCTGTCAGTTTGTTTATCGACGCCGAACCTGTGCAAATTGAAGCAGCGGCCGCCGTAAAATCACAGTTTATTGAACTGCATACTGGTGTTTATGCCTCTGCTAGCAATGAAACAACTCGGAAAGCAGAACTTGCCGTGTTAGCGGAGGGATGCAAACAAGCGCTTGCCGCAGGCCTACGAGTTAATGCCGGTCATGGGCTCACTTATGGTAACGTTTACCCAGTCGCTTGCCTAGAAGGTATGGAAGAACTCAACATTGGCCATACAATCATCTCAAGGGCTGTTCTCGTCGGCTTAGAGCGAGCAGTCCGAGAAATGAAGCAAGCAATCACTGGTAAGTAGCGATGGCTAATTTCTAATTGCTAAAGGCAATTATGTGCAGGAACAATTAATCATTAGCCATTAGCAACAGACAACAGACAACAGACAACAGACAACAATGCAAACCTACCACTACGTTTTAGCTAGTCAACGCTTCCTTTTAGAAGAAGAACCACTAGAAGAAGTGCTCAAAGAGCGGACTCGCCACTATCGAGAGCAAGAAAAAGAAATAGATTTTTGGTTAGTCAAGCAACCAGCCTTTCTCGAACTCCCTACAATGGCTGAAGCTAAAGCCAAATGCCCCCAGCCCTCGGCTGCCATTATTTCCACCGATCCTCAATTCATTACCTGGTTGAAGTTACGATTAGAATATGTGTTTACAGGAGAATTTCAAGCTCCCTCAGACACCATTCCCGACCCCTTAGCTTCAGCAGCTTAAGCAATGAGTCGTTAGTGATTAATGGTTAGTAGCAATTCACTCCTAACCATTAACTACTAACTCAGGAGTCTCTGGGAATATAACTGTATCAACTCTCAACTCTCAACTTGAGCCACTAATGACAAAATTACGAACCTGGATCGGTGCTGTTCTCACGGTTGCCAGCTTGACAATCGCACCAAATTCTGCTAAAGCTCAAACCACTTGCGAACCACCCCAACCGGGTGAATACCTGTTGCTAATTATTAGCGAGACCGGAGAGAAGCAGGAACGAGTCAGGCGAGCACTCCCCGAAGATGTCAGAAGTAACGTGTGTCGTTATCTCAACGATACAGTGACAAGAGTTGCTGGCTTCCGCAATCCACAAATCGCAAGTAATTGGGCACAATATGCCAAAGAAATCGTGGGCTTACCAGCCTACATCATTAGTGGCAATAACACCCCATCAGCGCCTCAAACGACACCGACTTACACCTCCGTCCCTTCTGTCTCCAGCTTCAATCCCCAACCCCTCGGCCCTGGCTATGCTGTATTAGTCGATTACTTAAACCAGCCCGAAGTCGCCAACCAAGTCCGCCAAGCAGCCGGGAAGCAAGTCGGGTTAGCCTCCTACGGCCAACGTCCCTACCTCCTCGTCACCTATACCACCGACAAAAACGCAGCCACCTCCGCCCTCCAAAACCTCAGCGATCGCGGATTTTTGACCATCTTAGTAGACAGCCGTCGCGTCACACTGATTAGCCCCACCGTCCAATAAATCCAGTAAAAAGTCAAACATACTACTTAACTTTCTACCTTAAGCATTAATAAGCAGGCCCAGCCAGCCAAGCGATCGCGATCCCCAGACCCAAACCCACCAGCACTTGAAAAGGAGTGTGACCCAGCAACTCCTTCAAGCGATCCTCATTAAAATGGTGATCTTCCTTAAAAAACTCATCCAGAATCTGGTTGAGGATGCGAGCTTGCTTCCCGGCCGCTTGGCGGACCCCCGCCGCATCGTACATCACAATAATCGCGAAAATCACCGCGGTCGCAAAATCCGGGCTATCCCACCCGAGAGTCTGACCCACCCCAGTCGCCAACGCAGCGACAAAGGCGGAATGAGAGCTAGGCATTCCCCCAGTTGATACCAAGAAGCGCAGGTTAAACTTCCGATTTTTGATTAACTCGATAGGCAGCTTTAAAACCTGAGCAACCACACAAGCTAGGAGAGAAACCACCAACACCTGGTTATGTAAGATGTTGTTACAAAATTCCTGCATAGTATTTAGCGTCCCTAGTGACTGCGGCTGGTAATAAAATCCGCGAGCGCCAGCAGGGGTGTAGCCTTTTCCCCAAAACTCGCGAGTTCAGCCTTCGCTTCCTCAACCAGTTGTTTCGCTTGGCGTTCCGATGCTTCCAACCCCCAAAGGCTTGGATAAGTCACCTTCTTAGCTTCAACATCCTTGCCGGCCGTTTTCCCTAACTCCTCAGAGGTCGAAGTGACATCCAGAATATCATCGATAATCTGAAAAGCCAGCCCAATATTCTGAGCGTACCGAGACAGCCGCTGTAAATCCGCCACCTCAGCCCCTGCCAGGATCGCCCCACAAACCACACAAGCTTCTAACAAAGCACCCGTTTTGTGAGTATGGATAAACGTCAGAGTTTCCTCAGAAACCTCAGTCAGTCCTTCTGACTCTAGGTCAACGACTTGACCTCCCACTAACCCAGCAGGCCCCACCGTATGACCCAAACGAGCAATCACCTGCAAAACCTGCTGAGGAGGAACATTGCGAGTATTTGCTGCTACGAATTCAAACGCATAGCTCAACAGCCCATCTCCGGCCAAAATCGCGATGTCCTCGCCATAAACCTTATGGTTTGTCAGCCGCCCGCGACGATAGTCGTCATTATCCATCGCTGGCAAGTCATCATGGATCAGCGACATCGTGTGCAGCATCTCCAGGGCACAAGCGGTAGGCATCGCCATTTCCACAGTGCCACCCAGTAGTTCACAAGTTGCCAGACACAAAATCGGGCGCAGTCGCTTCCCTCCCGCTAATAGCGAGTAGCGCATCGCCTCATAGATTTTTTCAGGGTAAGCGACCGGGATAGCACTGTCGAGAGCCACCTCGATCATCGCCTTTCGCTCGGCTAGGTAAGCGATGAGGTTGAAAGAGGATTCCGGTTGGGGCGATTGCATTTCACTAACCAATACCATCCCTTGCTCTCTTTTAACTCCTTGTAATTTGCGGAAAGTTTAGCCGTTCCAGCCACTGACGGATCGGTCAGTGGTAGGGACTGGTTGTGCGATAGTCCATAGAGAACTAACGCTTTAATCATTCTACGGGTGTTGGGGCACAGACGCGAAACTGTTGATGAGTGACTGATGAGTCGGGAGGTGCGGGAAGGGTTGCGAGCCCCCTACGACTGACTGGGGATGGAGGAAGACTCTCCAGCGAGAGCCCTCACTCTCCTCTGACAGCAGTTTTCAAGGGACAGCCCCTAATCACCAGAGACAGGTTTCCCTGTTTCCCTCGTCGCAGTTCTCACCCCATGACCCCGTTAAGCCGTTGTCTCTTTGCACCAACTCAAAACCGTATTGTGCAGCAACATGGTTACAGTCATAGGGCCAACCCCGCCTGGTACCGGTGTGAGAAATGCCGCAACATTCTGAACAGAATCAAAGTGGACATCTCCCGTTAAACGGCTGCTGCCATCTTCTCTGACCACCCGGTTCATGCCGACATCCACCACCACAGCACCTGGTTTAACCATCTCCGCCGTGACCATTTCTGAGCGGCCCACTGCTGCAATTAAAATATCAGCTTCGCGGGCGATCGCTGCTAAGTTTTGCGACCGTGAATGAGCCACTGTCACCGTGCAGTCTGCTTCTAACAACATCAGTGCCATCGGTTTACCTACCAAGATGCTGCGGCCTAAAATAACCGCTTGTTTCCCCTTCAACTCAATTTCGTATTCTCGTAACAGTCGCATCACGCCCGCCGGTGTGCAACTCCGTAAACCTTTCTCACCCCGTACCAACTGCCCCATATTCATCGGATGAAGGCCATCAGCATCTTTATCGGGAGCAATTTCGTACAGCAGTCCAATCCCGTCTAGGTGGGGTGGCAATGGTAATTGCACGAGAATACCATCCACTCGCTCATCTTGGTTGAGCTGATGAATGGCTTCTACGAGTTCTGCTTGAGTAGTCTGGGTTGGAAAATGCTGACCAAAAGAAGCGATGCCGACTTTGGCACAAGCGAGTTCTTTATTGCGGACGTAAGTGGCACTGGCTGGATTATCTCCGACCATGAGCACTGCCAGTCCTGGTGGCCGTCCAATTTGCCCTTGCAAGGAAAGCACCCGTTCTTTGATCTCGGCTTGCATTGTTTGGGCAAGAGTTTTTCCGTCTAGTATTTGAGCCATAACAATCTTTGATTTTCGATTTTTAATTTTAAATGGAGAGGGAGGTGAGAATGATGGCATAAATTAAGGAGATTGAGGAGGAATTTTAACCTGACCTTCCTCCGCTTGTACATCGACCCTCGCTTCCTAATTTTCCCCATTTCCTTCTTATCCCCCACCTCCCCACCCTCTCTCTATGTTTAATTCTTCAATGATGACGCGAACGTTGGTTCAGGTTTTTTACGCCATCCCGTTGGGGTTGATGCTTGCTGGACTGTACAGTTGCAGTAACTTGGCTGAGTCAGTGGGTCTCAATGTCTCCAACATCGGTGAAATTTCCAAAACTCAGACGATGGATGCCAATATTTATCTGAAAGGCAAGGTCGAAGACCGCGCCCCCTTCTTGGGAACGGGGGCTTATCAGCTACAAGATAGCACTGGCTCGATTTGGGTATTAACTAAGCTGCCTGTACCGCTACAGGGAGAGCAAATGCTGATTCAAGGGACAGTCCGCTATCAGCAAATTCAACTCAAGGAACTGGCAGGAAAAGATTTAGGTGGGGTTTATGTGGAAGAACTCCAACGATTAGAACGGGCTCCATCACCCGACCGGGGAACCGGAACATCAAAGTAAAATTTCTCAAACCCTACTAACCATTAATTGCGAAGTATTCCTATGAGTTATTCTCCCTTGATTCAGTCTCAGACAAGGGTGTCTGTGGCGATCGCCATCTTGTACCGTGATGGCAAGTTCCTCTGTCAGTTGCGAGATGATATCCCTGGGATTCGCTACCCTGGACTGTGGGCTTTGTTTGGCGGACACCTAGAACCAGGGGAAACTCCTGAAGCTGCCCTCTTGCGGGAATTACAAGAGGAAATTCGCTATACTCCTTCCGTTGTTTCTTGGTTTGGTTGCTATCCAGATGCAGAAGTGGTACGCCATGTCTTTCACTCACCCCTGAGGGTTGATGTCAAGGATCTCTCACTTCAAGAGGGGTGGGACCTAGGACTTTTAACACCTGAGGAGATCCGGGCGGGTCAGTGTTATTCCGCAAAAGCTGATTGCGTGCGACCCCTGGGACGCCCCCACCAAGGGATCTTATTAGACTTCCTTGCCCAGCAAGAACAGCAGTCGTTGTTAACACCAGCAAATTAGTTTTCTCGTGAGGAAGCAGAAGGTGAGGTTGAGGAAAAACCTAAACCCTGCCTCACCCTTTTTCTCACTCACTTACGTATTACGGAGTTTACTTGGTAACTTTTTAGCCAAGAAATTTAAGTATTTTTTTGGAGAACAGGGGGTGTTAATGGTACTATTATTAATTATTATGGTAATATCAAAATTTTATAATTTTATACAACTCCTGGTTAGAGTTGACATTCACTTAACCCTATGATAAAGACTGTTTTGTGAGGAATTAGCCAATGACATCAGTTCCTAACTCGACCCTCACCCGTACCAGTTTTAAAGTTCTTTTAGTCGAAGATAATAAAGATGAAGCAGAACTCATAGAAGCGCTATTATTAGTAACTAAATCGCCACCAGAGGTACACTTAAAAAATGTGCAGCGCCTCTCGACTGCCTTAGAAATTTTAAACCAAGAAGCTTTTGATGTCATTTTATTAGATTTATCACTGCCTGATAGTTTTGGATTTGACACAATCGCGCGGCTGCAAGAGTACAGCTTAAATATTCCTATTGTCGTTTTAACCAGTCACCCTGATGAAAATTTAGCCCTGCAAGCGATCCAAGCAGGGGCCCAAGATTACTTAGTTAAAAAGAATATTGATAGTGGCATTTTAATGAGATCTCTTCGTTACTCCTTTGAGCGACAACAAGCTCTGTTAAATTTAAAAAAATGCGAAGCGAAACATTGTTTTGTGGTGGATAATCTCAAGGAAATTATTTTTCAAATCGATGAAAATGGTTGTTGGTCATTCCTTAACTTTGCTTGGACAGAAATAACTGGATTTATAGTAGCAGAGAGTTTAGGAACCTCGGTTTTAAATTATCTTTATTCAGAAGACATTCCCCTTTATCAAAAAAACTTAGAAAGCCTCAAGCAAAACCCAAAAACTTGCTGTTATTATCAAATCCGCTGCCTGACAAAATCTGGAGAATATCGCTATTTTGCCGTTCGTCAATATCTCACGCTCAATGACCAAGGTCACATCATTGAGCAGAGTGGTATTCTCAATGATATCACTCAAGAAAAATTAGCTGAAAATGCTTTAAATTCCAGCGAAGATCGGTGGCATCGTTACTTCGATACGACCCCAGCCGGAATTGCCATTACGACACCCAATGGCAATTGGATAGAAGTGAATAACGCTTTGTGCAAAATGCTCGGATATTCCCGCAGCGGTCTCATTCAAAAAAGTTGGCTTGACCTCTACTACCCCGATGATTTACCAGAAAGTTTAGAAAAACTGCAACAACTTCTTCAGGGGGAAAGAGAACATTTTACCTTCGATCATCGCCTGGTACGGCAAGATGGCGAAATCATCTATGCCAGACTTTCAGTTAGCTATATTCGCAATCAAGACCCCTCTCTTAATCAAGTTTTGACCGTAATTGTCGATATCAGCGACCGCTATTCGGAGAGAGAAAGCCAAAGCGAAGCCACCAACCGTGCTTTTTTAAACGCCATCCCCGATCTGATTTTTCGCTGTCAAGCAGATGGTACTTTTATTGACTTTCAATCAGCTAAATATCGAAATTCCCTGGTGCTTGCCAGTAAATTCTCAGGAAAAACTTTATCAGAAATTCTGCCCCAAGACTTAGCAAACACCCTGTTAGTCGCTTACCAAAAAGCCATTGAATCAGGGCAGATGCAACTCATAGAATATCAGTCAAAAAATGGGAACGAACTCCGCGACTATGAAGCCCGAATTGTTAGCTGCGGTAAGCAAGAAATTATCTCGATCGTGCGAGACATTACAGACCGCAAACAAGCCGAACTCTCCCTGCAACAACAAGCAGCAGCAATGGCAGCCGCTGCTGATGGCATAGCCGTCCTGAATTCCAATGGCGAATACAGTTATGTGAATACCGCTTATGCTCAAATTTACGGCTTTAACCAGAACACAGAACTATTTGGGAAAAGCTGGAAAAACTTGTACAGCGAAGCGGAAATTCAGCGATTTGAACAAGAGGTGATTCCGACTTGCCTTCACCAAGGTCATTGTCGAGTGGAAGCAATGGGCAAACGATCGGACGGAACAGTATTTCCTCAAGAAGTTTCGCTGACTCGCATGGCTGGAGGGGGGTTCATTTGGATGATGCGGGACATTAGCGAGCGCAAACAAGCAGAAGCAGTTTTGCAGAAAAGCCAACGCTTCATCGAACAAATCGTGGATGCGAGTCCCAATATTCTCTATCTCTACGATGTTACCCAATCCAGGTATATTTACACCAATCGCGCCATCACCGACGTTTTAGGCTACAGCGGACCAGAAATTCAAGCAATGGGAGCAGCGGTTTTTCCGACTCTCATGCACTCCCAGGACCGCATCTATATTCCGGACTATTTCCAACAAATTGAAATTGGCTATGAAGGGGAAATTTTTGAATTTGAGTACCGGATGCGCCATAAAAATGGGGAATGGCGCTGGTTATTAAGCCGGGATACAGCCTTTGCCAGAAGTGAATCTGGGCAACTCCAGAAAATTTTGGGTACCGCCGAAGACATTACAGAACGGAAGCAAGCCGAAGTTGAAAACCGTCTGCTACTAGCAGCCACCCAAGCCATTCATGATGCCCAAGATTTTCCCAGTGCCTTAGGAGAAGTATTGCGGTTAGTGTGTACAGAGATCGGTTGGGAGGTGGGCGAAGCGTGGGTCCCAGCCAGCGACGGTATCACCTTAGAATACAGCCAGAGTTGGTGCGAGAGCGATCGCGAGCTCGAAAGCTACTGTCAGCAGATTACCACCCTGAAATTTGCCACCCATGAAGGGTTAGTAGGGCGAGCATTAGCAACCTTACAGCCAGAGTGGATAGAAGACATTGCCACGGAACCAACTTTAACAGTGACGTGGTCGCAAACTGCGCTTCAAGCCGGGTTATACACCGCCTTTAGCCTGCCCATTTTTACCAGTAACCAAGTGCTAGCGGTTTTGGCATTCTGCAAGCGAGAAAAATCGCCCCAAGCACCACGCTTATTAGAACTCGTGAAAGCAGTCGCGATTCAGTTGGGTTCCCTGATGCAGCGCAAACAAGCAGAAGCAGCGTTACAACTCAGCCAAGAACGATTACAATTAGCCCTCGAAGGCAGCGGCCTCGGTTTATGGGATTGGAATGTCAGCACTGGAGAAACCTACTTCGACCCCCACTGGAAAAAAATGCTGGGATATGAAGAAGTCGAAGCAGTTCCCAACCATTACCAAACTTGGGAACAACTCCTGCACCCAGAAGATCGGCCACGGGTGCTTGAAAGGTGGACCGCTTATAGTCAAGGCTCGATCCCCATCTACGAAGTCGAATTCCGGATGTTGACCAAAACCGGTGAGTGGAAATGGATTTTAGTTCAGGGGAAAGCCTTTGAGTGGAACGAATCTGGTGGTCCGGTGCGAATGACAGGCACCTACAAAGATATTAGCGATCGCCAGAAAGCTCAAGAAGCAGCCCAGAAACTCACCCAGAATTTGCAAGAAGCTCAAAGCATTGCCCATATTGGAAACTGGGAATTTGACGTAGCCACCCAAACCATGAGCGGCTCAGAGGAACTGTTCCGAATTTTCGGGTTTGCGCCGAGTCAAACCCTGAGTTTCTCAGAAATCTTAAAACGTATCCACCCCGATGACCGAGACGCTTGGCAAAAAGTTGTAGAAAAAGCCCTGACTCTCGGTACTTCCTACGAAATCGACCATCGAATTCTCTGCGCCAAGGGTGAGAGTCGCTACATTAACGCTAGGGGAAAAGCCATTAAAAGCCAGGATGGACAAGTATTGCGGCTCTTCGGCACCGTCATGGACATCAGCGGTCGCAAACAAGCAGAAGCAGCGCTACGACAGGGTGAAGAACGGTTCCGGGCCATTTTCCAGAACGCAGCAGTTGGAATTGCTCAAGTGTGGCCGGATGGTCAATTCTTAAAGGTCAACCCTGGATTTTGCCAAATTGTCGGTTACACAGAAACAGAATTGCTGCTGCGAACCTTTAGGGAAATTACCCACCCCGACGATTTAGAGCGAGATGAAGCTTATGCCCACCAAATCCTGGCGGGGGAAATTGACAGTTACTCGATTGAAAAGCGTTTTATCCGCAAAACCGGCGAACCGATCTGGACCAACGTCACTGCTTCCCTGGTGCGGGATGCTGCCGGCGAGATTAAATATGCCGTGGGAATTGTGGAAGATATTAGCCAGCGCAAACAAGTCGAAGCGTCCCTGATCCGCGTTAAAGCAGCGGTTGAATGCGCCAGTGATGCCGTTGGCATCGCAGACTTAGACGGCCATGTTCTGTATCTAAACCAAGCGTTTACTCAGTATTACGGTTACACCGTGGCAGAATTGAATGCTGCCGGTGGGCCGGGGAGTATTTATCTGCACCCGAAAGTTGCCAGAGAATCGTTTAAGGCGGTTTACCGGGGAGACTCGTGGAGTAGTGAAACCGAACTCAGAACCAAGAGTGGCAAAATTGTCCAAAGTTGGGTACGGACAGATTGCATTAAGGATGCGACGGGTAAACCCATTGGCATGATTGGTGTCAGTACCGATATTACAGAGCGCAAGCAGGTGGAGGAGGCCCAGCGCCAGCAATTCTTGCGGGAGCGGTTGGTGGGGACGATGCTGGAGCGAATTCGCTCTTCTCTGAACTTAGAGGAAGTCTTAGCAGTTGCTGTGGAACAGGTGCAACAGTTTTTATCCGCCGATCGCACGGTGATTTATCGGTTCCACGGAGATGAAAGCGGTGAGGTGATTGTCGAGTCGGTTGGCGAAGAGTGGATGTCCATTTTGGGGCTCGATTTTGCGAATCAGTGTTTAGCAGAAACCTATGGGGTCGAGAGCGAGACAAATCCGGGAGTCGTGTCAGAGATGGTGACTATCGGCTTGAGCGAAGGCTGTGCGAATTGGCTCAACGAGTTGCAGGTTCAAGCTCATTTAATTGTACCGATTTTGCAAGGGGATAATTTATGGGGACTGCTGATTGTTCACCACTGTCGCGGTCCTCGTTCTTGGCAAGCGTCTGAGATTGAATGCTTGCAGCAACTCAGCGTCCAACTTGCGATCGCCATTCAACAATGTACCTTGTTTGAACAAGCGAAAATTGAAATCGCCGATCGCTTACAAGCAGAGAAGTTTTTGCGAGCATCGGAAGCAAGGGAGCGGCAACAACGGCAAAAGTTAGAACAGGCACTTTCCGAACTTAAAAGTGCCCAAACTCAGCTTGTACAGAGTGAAAAAATGGCTTCTTTGGGTCAACTGGTGGCTGGTGTTGCTCACGAAATTAATAATCCTGTGAATTTTATCTCGGGCAATGTCATGCCAGCCAAGCAATATGTGCAAGAATTGCTGCGGCTCCTCGATCTTTATCAACAGCATTTTTCCGTACTCCCAGCGGAGATTGCGGAGGAATTGGAAGTGGTGGATTTGGAGTTTATTAAGCAAGATTTCCCCAGGTTATTATTATCCATGCAAGAAGGAGCAAACCGCATTAAGGAAATTGTGGTGTCGCTGCGAAATTTCTCACGTCTGGATGAAGCAGAGATGAAGAAAGCGGATATTAATGCCGGCATTGAAAGCACGTTGATGATTTTGCAACACCGTTTGAAAGCTCAGCCTAATCGGAAGGCCATTGAGGTTGTGCAAGAATTAGGTAAGTTACCGGCGATTGAGTGTTATCCGGGTCAGTTAAATCAGGTGTTTATGAATATCCTTGCAAATGCCATTGATGCTTTAGAGCAGAAAATAAAGGAGGCTGACCCCTTCATTCCGATGATTCGGATTCAGACAGAATTGTCTCAATCAACCTCCTCTTTGTCTTTTCCTTCTGTCAGAATTCGGATGATAGACAATGGCTGTGGGATAGAACCGACCCTCAAGAAACGTTTATTCGATCCGTTTTTTACGACAAAACCTGTCGGGAAAGGAACCGGGTTAGGATTAAGTATTAGCTATCAAATTGTCACGGAGAAACATCAGGGTCGAATTGAATGTATTTCAGAAGTAGGAGTGGGAACTGAGATGATCGTAGAGATTCCAATTTCGCAGCGGAAAAATTTAGGTGCAGCCGGAGAAGGTTGAGAATTGGGAGCGAGTTACTATCCTATAAATTCGATGATTGCCCGCAAAAAAACCCGCTATAATATCTAAAATTAGTAGAATTTTATCGACCGAATCATGACCATTCAACCCTGGCGGTTACGCCGATTTTCTTTCCAGCATTCACTGCTTCCATTCATCAGCTTATTCTGCATTTGCTGCTTGCTAGTAGTGAGTTGTAGCAGACAAACTCAACTACCCGCTTCTCAAGAATCAAGTCGGATTAGCATCGGTACCACTTTAAAATTACGAACCCTCGATCCAGCGGATGCTTATGAGGCAATCTCTGGCAATTTATTATATAACTTAGGCGATCGCCTCTATACTTATGAAACAGGAACCACCCAACTCAAACCCCAATTAGCAACTGCATTACCAAAAATTAGTCCAGATAATTTAACTTATACCATTCCGTTGCGACAAGGTGTTACCTTCCATGATGGTACGCCTTTTAATGCAGAAGCAATGGCTTTTTCTCTGCGACGTTTTCTGGAAAATGGCGGGGCTCCTTCGGCATTGCTAACCAGTACAGTCGCGAAGGTTACGGCAACGGGGGAGTATGAGTTAACCATTAAACTAAAAAAACCGTTTGCTGCCTTTACTCCCCTGTTAGCATTTTCTGGTCTTTGTGCTGTGTCACCCAAAGTCTATGAAGTTGGGGCCGGAAAATTTAAACCAGACATCTTTGTAGGAACTGGACCTTATAAATTAACCAAGTATGGCACAGATTTTTTACTCTTAGATGCGTTCGAGCAATATTGGGGAGAAAAGCCTAAAAATCCGGGAATTGCAATGCAGCGGTTTTCAAGTTCTGCCACTTTATTTAATTCTTTCCGTACGGGTGCGATCGACATTGCTTACTTATCTCTCGATCCCGTGCAAATTAGCAGCTTAAAAGAACAAGCAGCAAGTCAAGGTTGGCAGTTAATTACGGGAGATAGCAAAACCATTAATTATATGGTTCTCAATCTCAAAATTCCGCCGCTAGATAATGTGTTAGTCCGGCAAGCACTCGCTGCAACGATCGATCGTTCCTTAATCAGCGATCGAGCCGTATTAGGTCAAGCAGATTCTATTTATAGCTTATTGCCCAAAACCTTTGATTCCTACAAGCCAGTCTTTGAAAAAGCTTATGGAGATGGTAACGCAGTAAAAGCCAAAGCGTTATTAACCCAAGCAGGATACTCCAACAATCACCCAGCTAAGGTAGAAATTTGGTATGCTTCTAATTCAACCAAACGCAGTTTAGTGGCTAGTACCATTAAAGCCGTTGCTGAACGAGAATTAGGGGGGGCAATGCAAATAGAACTCAACAGCGTAGAAGCGACAACGGCTTATAAAAATTTGGATAAAGGCGTATATCCCACCTTTTTACTAGATTGGTACGGGGACTTTCTCGATCCTGACAACTACATCCAACCGTTTCTGGAGTGCGACCGCGGTTCAGCAACGGCGGGTTGTAGTCAAGGTGCCAGTCAAGGACAGGGTTCGTTTTACTACAGCGATCGCGCGAACCAATTAATCGCCGAACAACGAAAAGAGCTCAACCTACCCAAACGCAAAGCTCTCTTGGCAGAGATTCAAGACATTCTCGCTCAAGATGTACCCTTTATTCCCTTATGGCAAGATAAGGATTATGCCTTTGCTCAGAAACAAGTCACAGGCGTTCATTTAGAACCGAGTAATGGGTTTCCATTTTGGACGATTCACAAGCAGGCAGCCGTTTCCTCTTTTCCCCAAGAAACCAGTCAGAGGAGGATGGGGAAACTGGTGAGGGCAGAAAACCAGGACTAAAATTGTCAGGGGTGGGGAACCGTTGTTTTCCTTTCCCCTTTTCCCTCTGACAATTATCACCCCGGCTCGATTTCAGTGATTCCCTCCTGACTCGGTGGAGTTTCAGAGCGTCGAGATTGGCTCAACCACGCTGCAAAACGTTTATAGTCTAAAGGCTTATTCAGGTATTCCGTCGCCCCCAACTTCAAACCCTGATTTTTATCATCTACAACGGTCGTCATAATCACAGGAATGTCAGCGAGTTCGGGATCGGCTTTAAGAGCTGAAAGCACTGCCCAACCATCCATAACTGGCATCATTACATCCAGAGTAATGGCATCTGGGTGTAATTCCTTGGCAAGTTGAAGACCTGCTTGACCACTCGATGAAGCTTCCACCCGAAATCCTTTTTTAGACAAATTACGGGCGATCAATTCCCGGGCGGCGGGATCGTCGTCAATGACTAAGACGATCGCACAAGGAGGCAAGAGTCCCGGTGTTTTCAGAGGCGCTGGTTTCGACACTGGGGCCGGCGAAAAGGATGGGATTTCTGCCTCCTGAACCTTGATCGTTTCGCTTTCATTCCTCGCCTCGATCGGCAAGCAAATTGTAAAAGTAGAACCCCAACCCAGTTCGCTCTCTACTGTAATATCCCCGCCCATCATCTGACAGAATTTGCGACTGATCGCTAACCCCAATCCTGTACCGCCATACCTGCGGGTTGTGGAAGCGTCGGCCTGGGAGAAGGCCTCAAACAGCCTCACTACTTGCTCCGGTGTCATCCCGATCCCAGAATCAGTCACTTGGAAATAAATCCAGGTTTCTGCATCGACATCTGGGATACCTGCTACAGAGGTTGCCTCCCTCTTCTCCTTCCAAACTGTGAGTGTAATTTTTCCCTCTTCTGTAAATTTTGCTGCGTTGCTTAGCAAGTTCAAAAGCGCTTGTCGCACTTTCGCCAGATCGGCGTAGATGCTGTCGAGATTGTTGTCACAGTTCACCGTTAGCACATTATTATTTTTTGCTGCGAGTGGCTGGACGGTCGTCACGACTTCCTCGATCAAGTCTGAGACCTTGAATGTCTCCAGGCACATTGCCATTCTCCCTGCTTCAATTTTGGAGATGTCGAGGATGTCGCTAATAATATTGAGTAGTTGCTTGCCTGCGATATTAATACTTTTTAGATCGCTGATGAATTCCTCCTCACCCAATTCTTGGGCTTCTTCTTGGAGTAATTCGCTATAGCCGATAATCGCATTCAGAGGGGTTCGCAATTCATGGGTCATGTTGGCGAGAAACGTGCTTTTAGCTCGGTTGGCTGTTTCTGCCGCATCTCTGGCAACTTCCAGTTCCCGCGATCGCTCTTCTAACTGCCGACTCCGCACTTCTAAACTCGCGAGCAAGCTTCCAATTTGCTGAGCCATCGTGTTGAGAGTGGAGGACAGCACCCCAATGGCATCGTTGGAAACTACAGGCGAGCGAGCCGAAAAATCGCCACTGGCCATCTGTTCCGCCGTCTGGCGTAAGGTGCTGAGGTGACGGATCAGACGAGTCACCACCACCACTGCCGCCAGTCCCACCAGCAAGCTACACCCCGCAGCGACTAAGAGCCAAAATTGAGAGCGGTTTACTGCCTCGATCGCCTGTTCCACCAGGACCCGTGCGCCCTCATCGCTCGCATTGGCGATCGCAATTAAATCCCGTTTCCGGGCGCTTGCACCGGTCCACCCTACCCCAACTGCGAGCCAAGTTAAGCCGAGTAAGGTACTAAACAACCCAATTAAAGAAGCGCGAGTCCCAAGTCCAATGCCTCTCGACGCCAAAGCTGCTGCCCAAGGGTAGCTTTTGAGGAAGGGATCGGGGCGTATGGGTTCCCCTGAATTCCATATTTCGTCAATCATGCCGTTTGGCCTCACCTTGCCAATTCGTGACGTTTTCCAGAGATGCTGCGTATTTCTATCGATCTTAACTAAACCACTGGGTGCAGCAAACTGAGTATTTTTAGCGGCAGTCCTCACTTTTGCTACTTCTGTAGAACCGGCTTTCTCGACTGCTTGCTTCCATAAATACACTCCCACGTAAGCAGCCTCCATCGGGTCGCTGGTGACTCGCTCTGTTCCGTACTTAGCTTGATAAGCGCTGACAAATTTGCGATTTTCGGCAGTATCCAGGGTTTGGAAATAGTTCCACGCCACTAGGTGTCCAGCAATTGCCTCGAAGCCGATCTGTCGCACTTCTTCCTCCGCAACGCTGACCGATAGGATCGGCAAGCGATCGGCCTCGATCTCCAGTTTCTGCCAGGTCTGGAAGAAGGCAATATTGCTGTCACCGTTGAGGGTATTGAGGACAGCATCGGGTTGCAGAGCTTGGATATGAGCGATCGCGGTGCGGATCTCGGTCGATCCGAGGGGAATGTATTCTTCTCCGGCTAATTCTCCCCCTTTTGCTGCCAGGAAAGCTTTGATGATTTGGTTGGCACTACGGGGAAAGATATAGTCGGAACCTAGTAGAAAAATTTTGCGCTTGCCTTGCTGAAGTAAGTAGTCTACGGCCGGGATAATTTGTTGATTGGGAGTAGCACCGGTATAGAAGATATTGGGAGACTGTTCTAATCCTTCGTACTGGACTGGATAAAACAGCAACCCGTTTAAATGCTCGAAGATGGGCACGACTGCTTTGCGACTGGCGGAAGTCCAACAGCCAAACACCACTGCTACTTGTTCCTCTCGTAATAATTGCTTGGCTTTTTGGGCAAACGTTTGTAAATCACTGGCACCATCGGCAATGACAGGTTGTAAGGGACGGCCGAGGACTCCTCCTGCTGCATTGATTTCTGCGACCGCGAGCAGGGTAGCATCTTTGACTGGAATTTCACTCATTGACATCGTACCGGTCAGAGAATGCAGCACACCGATTTTGATCGGGTGATTCGTGTGGCCGATGACTGGGATGGAGGTACTACGAATGGCTCCCATAGGGTTTGATCGGTTTCCGGGGGTGATTAACCTAGAAATGTTAGTGGGGTCTTGTTGGAGCTGGGTTGGATTTTGAAGACAGTTCCTCTGAAGGGTTTAGACTGACTCTCGCCCCATGCTGCCACTTTAGTGGTAGGTACATTTTCCCTGTGTCTTTTCAATTTTACCTCTCACTTTACTGGTTTCAGTTAATTCTTCAGCGGGAAGTCTGGCTACACCGAAGTCAGGATCGCTTGATTTCTCTGTTAACACCATCATCCTCTTACGAGGCTTGCCTCCAGGAACTCTATCACCAATACCCCTTCGGGCAGATGGTTTGTTTGATTTTTTTTATTAGAATAAACCTATAGAAAATGAAGTTGCGAGCTAGCTTTTAACTTAGGCTTGATTCCCATAGGAGAAAAGTCAATGAATACCGAAACCAAGGGTAAATCTCCACCCGAACGCCAGGAGATTATTGTACCTAAAAGCAAGGAAGAGTTGCTTTGTGAAGTTTCAGAGAAAATGAGCGGTGAGCAGAAGCAACTCGATGAACAAACTTGTCGCGCTGCCGCCCAGTTAAAAGAAGAAATTTATCAACAGATCGATGAACCATCCTCTCATTGATTGTTTTCGGAGGGTTTTAGAAGCAGTTGCGTTTCTAAGACCCTCTTGCTTTGGGAGCGACGGAAATCCATTGAAAATTAAAGTTGAGTTGGCTAATTAACTGACCTTTTCGATGATTTTTAACTCACTTTTAATGAGTTTTTTTATTCCTATTAATCTATCTCTGGGTAGAGGGTAAGCCTCAGAACCATTCAATAAGATGAATCATAGATAGTCAATCAATATCCTAATAATAAGGAGAAAATCAATGAGCGTTGAAGATCGGGCTAAAGCAACTGGCAAAAATATTGAAGGCATGGCTCAAGAAGCACTGGGGAATATCACAGGCGATCCGAAGGATCAAGCCGAAGGTAAAATGAAGCAAAATGAAGCAAAAGTGCGCCACGCTGCTGAAGATGTGAAGGACGAAGTCAAAGATAAAGTCAACCGCATCTAAATAAAAGAGGGTGAATGAGGGTCTAGAAAGCTCCTGTTTTTAGATCTAGACCCTCTCCCTGACTCCAGATCGTCCTGGAAGGGTTCAATCGGCTGAAATTTTGTTAAAGCTGTTTCTAGGGAGAGGTAAAAAGCGTGAATTTCTTTCAGAAAAGCCGCCAAATAATTGCGGGGATGCTCTTGGTTTTAGTCTTGACGGTTTCGACCGCTTGTTCCAGTGCTCCTTCAGCCCAAAAACCGACGAACTTCCCTGTAGCAGTGGGTGGCAGTCCCAGTTATTATGCACAGCAGTTAGAGCGGGGTAACACAACAGCAGGGCAAGATTTTGGTCAGTGGGTCTTGCAGACAGCGAAAGGCATTGTTCAAGATGCTTATGTGCGAGACAATAATAAATTGGGAGTCGTGATTTCGCAACAAGTCAAACCCAACGAAGTTAAGAATTTGGCAAAATCTCTCGCCCAAGGGTTTCATCACAATTTTCCCAATCAAGACCTGACAGTTTTGATGTATGCCCCGGATAAAAAATTGATTTTGACCGCCAAATACGATCAGCAGTCAAATCAAATTGAGTATAACACTGGAAAAGCTTAGGCTTGAGGGTTCCCCTTTAAAACCCTTCTTAATAAGCAAAATTTGGAGAAAATCATCATGACTACCAGCGACCAATATAAGCGTCAAATTATGAATGATTTGTCGCAAGGTAATGTGGAAAGAATGCCACAAACATCAGCAGAAGAATACGAAAATTTCGATGATTTTGCTCAGCGGACAACGCCGGATCAACGACGCCGATTATTTGGTCAATCGTTGCATCATGATAATATTGCGCCTAGCCAACTCGAGCCAGAATTGCAAAAAGCGATCGCGCAAATTAAACCGAACGAACGAGATGATGTTGCTAGGGACTTTTTCCAGCATTTAGGCAAGAGAGGATTGAGCGATCGCTCCTTGGAGCAACAACTCGGCCTTTCCACCCATCACCCCAACCGGATGACGGCCGATGATGTGAGCAAGTTAGCCGCTTTTACCTACCACTCTCACCCCGATATTTTCCGTGAGGTATTAGCTGAGCAACCGAGTTTAATGAAGTTCCTCAGTAATCCCATTGTTGCCGCAGTTTTGGGAATTGTTGCTGCTAAGTGGCTGAGCAACCGCCGCTAGCTTGAAGTTTGTACCGTGAGTGATGTTTCTGGGTATTTGAGGGCGATGCAAGAGCGCGATCGCCCTTTTATTTTTTGAGTGTACAGTTAGACTCTTGACATCCCTACCCGCAGGTTCAGAAAGAGAATAATAGCTTAAGATGGAGGTCAACTCAATTTTCCCTGACAGATTGTAGGGTTAAATGTTACCTTGAACAGCTAGAGTTTCCCATTTTTATGAACCTATCCTCGATTTGGCACCCCCTCAAGCAGCGCCCAGCCTTCTGGCTAGCAGCCTTCTTAGTTGTTTGCCTCACCTTCATTGGTTGCTCCAAACCCGCTCAGTCTGCCAGTGGCGCTCAAGTTGATTCTAAATTAAAAGAGCAAGTCTTGCAGATTATTCGCGAAAATCCGGAAGTGATTTTGGAGTCAGTACAAGCTTATCAGCAACGACAACAAGATGAACTGCAAAAGTCGCGGCAATCATTTTTACAGCAGTTGAAAACCAACCCCAAAGCTGTGATTGGCGAATCTCCCACCCTGGGTGCAGCAGCGCAAAAGATTGTGTTGATCGAGTTTTCTGACTTTCAATGTCCCTATTGCAGTCGTGCTCACAATACCGTTAACCAGTTCATGGCGAAACACCAAGATCAAGTCACCTTGGTTTACAAGCATTTTCCCCTAGTCAGCATTCATCCCCAAGCAATGCCAGCCGCGCAAGCAGCTTGGGCGGCTCAGCAACAAGGCAAATTCTGGGAGTACCACAATGCTTTGTTTGAACAGCAAAAACAGTTGAGTGAGGAGTTGTATGGTGCGATCGCCAAAAACCTCAACCTCGATCTAGACAAATTTAATCGCGACCGCAACAGCTCAGCCGCCAAGACTGCCATTCAAAAAGATATGCAGCTTGGTCAAGGGTTAGGATTAGAAGGCACTCCCTTCTTTATCTTGAATGGGGAAACCTTCTCAGGCGCCGTCGATCTCTCTGAGATGGAGAAAATATTCGCTCGCGTTTCGAGCAAATCATAAGTTTTTGTTCCCAAGCTCAGCTTGGGAACTGAACGTCAGGACTTTGACTTCTAAGTTCAAATCCCCTAGCATCAACCTGAGCCGAGAAAGAGAAGAGCAAAGCTTTGCTAATGTCCACAATTGAGCCAACCATCCTTTCGTTTGTTTCCCTTCCCCTCATTCCAGTGCAACCAGCCTGAAGCTCCCATACCCGCCTAAAAACTAAGCACCATAAAAAGGACGATCGCAGCTAGCGATCGTCCTTAAATGTTTTCCCAAACAGCAATCAAACCCTTTAAACAGTTGCCAACTCTTTCTCAGGACGCTTGCTGTTACGAATTCCTTCAATGGCAGCCGCATAATCCTTCGCCTTAAACACGGCAGAACCAGCCACGATCGCATTAGCGCCCGCTTCCAACACCTGCCAGGTATTATCTGCCTTCAAACCACCATCCACCTCAATCCAAGGATCGAGGCCCTTCTCATCACAAATTTGGCGGAGCTTACGAATTTTCGGCACCACCGTCGGGATAAAACTCTGACCCCCAAAGCCAGGGTTGACGCTCATGATCAGCACCAAATCGCAGACTTCCAGCACATACTCAATCAACTCCAAAGGCGTTGAAGGATTCAGTACCACCCCTGCTTGCTTACCCAGTTCCCGAATTTGGCAAAGGGTACGGTGGAGGTGAGGAGAAGCATTATGCTCGGCATGAACTGAAATAATATCAGCACCCGCCTTCGCAAAGTCCTCAACATACTTCTCTGGTTCCACAATCATCAAGTGAACATCCAGAGGCTTGCGGGTAATGGGGCGAATCGCTTCTACTACCAGTGGTCCAATAGTAATATTAGGAACGAAGCGACCGTCCATTACATCAACGTGAATCCAGTCCGCCCCTGCTTCATCCACCGCCCGAATCTCGTCTCCTAGGCGGCTGAAATCGGCAGATAATATAGATGGAGAAATAACCAGTGGTTTCCGGGATTGGGTCATGGGTAACGATACTCTCCTGCGTCCTTTGCTGTATTGAGTGTATCAAACTGTGCATCGAATCTGTGCTCGCTACTGATACCCTCCGATCGCGAGTCCCTCTGGGTGACAGTACCAACCCCAGCGGTTACTCTCCGACCAAAGACCTTAGCTCCCACCCACTCCGAAGCAAACCCTCTCACCAGCCCCCCCATCCTTAACCTCAATCCCTTACAAGTATTTGTTCAGATGGCTCACCCAGATCCCCTAGAAAATCCTGATCTTAAACGCTTGCAGTTGTTTGTGTTAGTGACTCCAGTGATCGGATTTTTTCCCGCTCTGTGGACGCTCTACCGCCACCAAGGCAGCCCGGAACACCGAGCTGTCAGCCGATTGGCAATTACCCTCGCTCTCGGTTGGTTGTCAGGTCATATCCTGTTAGAAGTTGGAGCCATCACTGCGGAATCTTGGACACTGCCCTTGTTATTAGTGAGTAGCCTGTTGACAACCAGCTATTTCATTGTCACTGTTGGGTTGATGGTTCGCATTTGGAAACGCCAACCCCTCTGGTTGCCTGGAATTAGCCGCATTGCTGAGCAAATGCTAGGTAAACATCTATCATAGTTGAGGGCTCTTTTCAGCTCCCACCAGATTATATTGAGGGAGTTTCCAGGTTAATCCTACAAAGTGCCAATATCTTTATTTATTCTGTTTGCGTGTGAGGAAGCCCGTGTCAGCTCAAAAAATTCCAAATCCCGATCCGAAAAGGCAACCAAATGCTCAACCGCCGATCAAAAAATCTCCCCAGTCCAACCAAGGGCGTTGGCTGGGGTTTGGTTTTGGTTTAGCTGGGGTTGCCATGCTCTCCGCCACCGCAGGCGCTTTACTGGCAGTTTCCCTTTCAACCACACCGCTTCAACAACAAAAGTTGAGTCCTGAAGAAGCAGCGGTGTTTTCTCAAGGGGATTTGACTAAGCTAGGGATGCGACTGCCAGAACTCACTCGCCCCGTTAATATTCTAGTTTTGGGATTGAAAGTTCTAACTTCGGACCTAGAAGACCCTCCCAAGGATAACCTTGGCTACATCGCTTGGGTAGACGGTTTTAAAGGTTTGACCGATACAATGCTATTGCTTAGGTTTGACCCTCCGAATAAAAAATTAATCGTGCTTTCTATTCCGCGAGACAGTCGCACCTATATTGAGGGAAGAGGCTTAGCCAAAATCAATGAAGCTCATTACTATGGGGGTCCGGCTCTCGCAGCCAAGTCAGTCAGTAAGCTACTCGGTGGAGTAGGAATTGACCGCTATGTCGTTGTGAATGTCCAAGGGATGAAAAGCTTGGTTGATGCACTGGGTGGCTTGAATATGTATGTCCCTAAGGATATGAAGTACATTGATGAGAGCCAACACTTGTTCATTAATCTCAAGGCTGGTCAGCAACGTCTCACGGGCGAACAAGTCGTGCAATACCTGCTCTACCGCCATGATGACTTAGGAGATATTGGACGGGTGCAGCGACAGCAATTGTTGATGCGAGCTTTTGCCGATCAGACTTTTAATATTGGTACTCTCTCCCGACTGCCACAACTGCTTTCAGCAATTCAGTCTCATATTGACACCAATTTAACGATTGAGGAGTTAGTTGCCCTGGTTGGTTTTTCAACTCAGACAAAGCGTTCTGATATCCAGATGTTGATGGTACCCGGAGAGTTTAGCGATCCGAAAGAGTTCAAGGCAAGTTATTGGCTACCGGATCAAAGTGGCATTGAAAGTATGATGGCGAAGAATTTTGAATTTGGCTCTTCTTGGAGTGTTCAGAATTCTGACCCTTCTTTCTTAAGGATCGTTCTTCAAGACAGCACGGGTGATGCGGATGCGGCTGACGGATTAGTTACAACTCTCAATCAAGCAGGCTATCAAAATGTCAGGGTGGCAAAACCTTGGAGTGAACCGCTCGAAACCACTCGCATTGTTGCCCAAGATGGAGATATTCAGGGTGCTCAAGCGATTCGCCAATCTTTGGGGTTTGGGGAAGTGCTGGTTGAGAGTACGGGTACTTTGCGCTCGGATGTCACGATTAAGATCGGGAAAGATTGGCTGAAAAAGCATGGACCTTCTACTCGTCGATCTCCGAATCATCGCAAGTTCTGAATCAGGTCTCGCTTGACCGTTAATCAGTTGTGAAACTATTCCGCACCTGTCGCAATCTCGATCGGTTTTTGCGGAATTTAAGGCAAAAATTAGCTCAATTTGATCCAGGTTTTTCAGCTCTTGGGAGGGCAAGCGAAAAGCCTGTAACTTGCATTTCCCCATGCCTTCTGGCTCGGATCATTTAAGCCCTATGATATAAGAGTAGCTAGTGGCTTCTCAAGATCAGACCGCTTCTATGCCGATCGCCCTCCCGTATCCTCTTTTTCCTGTGCTCAGAAATATTCGTTTACAGTGGGTCCTAGTCATTCCCTTTTTAATGCAAACTGTTGGGGCGGTGACATTGGTTGGGTACCTATCCTACCGCAGCGGGCAAGAGGCGACGTCAAAGTTAGCGAGTCAGTTATTGCAGCAAACTTCAGCACGGGTGAGCGATCGCCTCAAGAGCTACCTGCATACCTCTCAAGAGATTGTAGCCGCCAATCATTTAGCCGTAAAACAAGGAACTTTAGACTTCAATAACCGCGAACAACTACGGCGACACCTGTGGCAGCAGATGATTGTCAATCGATGGCTTCCTGCGAATGCGTTTTGGGCGGAACGGGGAAGTGGTCTTGGGTATGGACGGGTCATGTCCAAAGAAGAGGAACGCTTTGCGACAAAAGTTACAGGTAAACTAACCCCTATTGGTACCCTTTATTTCTTTGAAAATGATTCTAGTCAGCGTAAATTTTACTTGATCGATTCGCAGGGAAAGCCCCAAAAACTTGTTTATACATCCAAATGGCAGTATCGCGATTTGCCCTGGTATCGTCAGAGAAAAGCGATTGATAAACAACACTGGAGACCGATTCATATCAATCAGACGATGCCGCTTTTACAAATAACGGCAGTTGCTCCTATATTTGATGCAGCAGGAACGTTTCAGGGGTTTTTTACCTCCAACAATTTACTGGCTGAGTTCAGTGCGTTTCTCAATCAACTACATTTGTCTCCCACAGGACAAGTTTTTCTTGTTGACAGATCGGGCAATCTCATTGCCACCTCAGTTCTGTCAGAAGCAGCGGGAACAAGATTGGTTAATGGCAAACCAGAGCAATTGCTAGCCATCAATAGTCAAGATAACCTCACCCGAAACGTTTCTCAACAGCTACTGCAACAATTCGGCAGCTTTCACAAGTTCCAGAATGCCAAACAACTGAGTTTTGAGGTTAATCATCATTGGAACTTTGTGCAGGTTACACCCTTTAAAGATAATTATGGTTTGGATTGGTTGGTAGTGACGGTGATCCCAGAGTCGGATTTTATGGCAGAAATCCAACGGAATACAAGCATGACTGCTTTACTCTGTTTGCTGACTTTGGGCTTAGCGATCGCTTCAGGATTAATGATCGCCAATCGATTTACCCTCCGCATCACTCGGCTCAATCAGGTGAGTCGGGAACTGGCGGCTGGAGATTTGACCAAGCGATTGCCAACCAATAGCCCAATTGTGGAAGTGCGAGGATTGGCAGAGTCTTTCAACCAAATGGCAGATCAGTTAGAAGAATCCTTTAATCAGCTCAAAACTGCCTTAGAAACATCTCAGGAAAGATTTACAACCATTTTTCGCACCAGTCCTGACCCGATCGCAATTGTGACCCGTTTAGAAGGACGCTTTCTAGAAATTAACGCCCGTATGAGTGAACTCTACGGTTATTCCCGTGAAGAATTGATCGGTCACACCGCGATGGAATTGGGGTTGTGGGCAAATTTGGAGGAATTCCAGCAATTTAAACAAGGTTTAGAAGAAGGCAGGGTTTACAGCTTTGAGATTACAACTCGGATTAAGTCTGGTGAAACCCGGGTGGTGCTGCTGTCAGCCGAACGGTGCAACCTGGAAGGCCAGGAGGTGACGATTGTTGTGATTAAGGAGATCAGCGATCGCAAAGCTGCGGAACAAGCCTTGCGACTCAGCGAGGAACAACGGCGACTGGCAATTGATTTGAATTGTTTCGGGAGTTTTGATTGGAATTTGCTCACCGATCAAATTACCTGGAACGATCATTGCTTTAAGTTATTTGGGTATCAACCGGGTGAAGTTACTCCCTGTTATGCCAGATGGCGCGATCGCGTTCATCCGGAAGATCTTGACAGATTAGAAGCATCACTCCCTGACAGACAGACAAGCCAAACAGACTCCGAAATAGAATACCGCGTTGTCCATCCAGACCGCAGCATTCATTGGCTATTCATGAGGGCAGGGACCATTTTCAACGAGTCTGGACAAGCGGTGCGAATTCTCGGAATTTTGCAGGATATTACCGAGCGCAAACAGATTGAAGCACAACTCCGTAGAACCGAGCAATGGCTGGATCAATACAGCCGTCAGTCTCCCAGCGCAATTTATGCCATTGTGCAGGAGGCAGATCGACGGGTTTGGTTCGAGTATATTTCTTCAGCAATTGAGACCATGCTGGAAATAACCCCCGCACAAATTTTAGCCGATGCTCAAATCCTTCATAATCAGATCCATCCTGATGATTTCCCTGCTTATTGGGAAGCAGGGCTTAAAAGTGCAGAAAATTTAGAGCTGTTTTCCCATGAATGGCGAATGATCGCGCCCTCTGGCAAAGTCAAGTGGTTACAGGCAAATTCCCAACCTGAGCAACGCAGTCATGGGGCCGTCGCTTGGTACGGAGTTGTTCACGATATTACCGAGCGCAAACAAGCAGAAGCAGCATTATGGCAAAGTGAAGCTCGGTTTCAAAAAATAGCTGCCTCGTCTCCTGGTGCAATTTATATTTACGGTTGTCGTCCAGATGGAACTTACTATTTTGAGTACATGAGTCACGCGATCGTCGATCTTTTAGAAGTGACTCCTGAACAAGTGATAGCAGATGCTAGCAGCGTTACTTTAGGCACTCATCCCGATGATATACCTGGTTATTTGGTAGCTTTAAAGCACAGTATGGAAACCTTGCAGCCATTCTCTTATGAATGGCGCAATATCACTCCTTCTGGCAAACTGAAGTGGTTGCAAGCACATTCTCGCCCAGAACGCCGGGAAAATGGCGATACCGTTTGGTACGGTGTTTTGGTGGATATCAGCGATCGTAAATTCACCGAAGCAGCATTGCGACACAGTGAAGAACGCTGGCATCTGGCAATTCAAGGAGCTAATGACGGGATCTGGGATCATAACTTAATCACCAATGAAGACTTCCTCTCGCCCCGTTGTTTGGAAATACTGGGGTGCAGCTTTGAGGAGATCGGTTCTGTTGAAAAATGGCTAGATCGCATCTATCCAGACGATCTCCCCATTTTTGAAAACACCCTTCAACAATATCTAAATCGGGAGATTCCACACTTTGGAGTTGAATATCGAATGCGGTGTCAGGATGGTAGCTATAAATGGATTTTATCAAGAGGTCAGGCAGTTTGGAACGAGCAAGGGTTAGCGGTGAGAATCGTTGGTTCCCTTACAGATATTAATGAGCGTAAACAAGCAGAAGCAGAACTCGCTAAAGCCAAAGAAGCGGCTGAAGCGGCCAACCGCGCTAAAAGTGAATTTCTCGCCAATATGAGCCACGAAATTCGCACCCCCATGAATGCCATTTTGGGGTTTAGTGAATTGCTACAAGGCGCAGTTGCTAACTCTAAATCCCGTGCTTATCTCCACTCGATTGCCAGTAGTGGCAGCACCCTCCTAGCCCTGATTAATGATATTCTCGACCTTTCTAAGATCGAGGCCGGTAAGCTGCAACTAAAATACGAATCGGTGGATGTGCGAGCACTCATTCAGGAAATTCACCAGATTTTAAGCTACAAAGCGATTCAAAAAAACCTTTCTTTGCTCATAGAAATAGACGAAAGCTTTCCCCCAGCCATTCTCTTTGACGAAGTTCGCCTCCGGCAAATTATATTAAATGTTGTGGGCAATGCGGTGAAATTTACCGAGGCAGGATTTGTTAAAATCTCTGTGAATGCTCAACCAGAACCTTGCTCTCCCTCGTCTCAAATCCAGATGCAAATTACCGTGACGGATACAGGAATTGGCATCAGTGAAGACCAACAACAAAGCATTTTTGAAGCCTTTCAACAAAGTGAAGGACAAAGCACCCGCAAATATGGAGGCACTGGTTTAGGGTTAGCAATTACCAAACGCCTGACCGAATTACTCGGTGGGACTGTCACGCTTCAAAGCCAAGTGAATCAAGGTAGCACGTTTACTTTTACTTTCTCCAATTTGACCATTCAAGAGAAAGAAAAACCTGCAACCTTTGCTACAATGATTGATGAAGATTTACATCAATTCTTACCAGCAACTCTCTTAGTGGTCGATGATGTTCAATCCAGTCTCGACTTAATAGAAGGATATTTTTCTGAAACTCAACATCGTCTGTTATGGGCAAGAGATGGACAAGAAGCCATCCAAATTGCCCAAACAGAGCATCCGGATGCGATCCTCATGGATTTGTGGATGCCCAACTTAAACGGACTGCAAGTAACCCAATTTCTCAAACAAGATGAACGCACTAAAAACATCCCAATTTTGATGGTAACAGCCGTGTCACGAACGGAGGATTTAGCGCCGGTAAAACCGTTCGTTCAAGGATTTTTATATAAACCCTTTAGCCGTTCTCAATTGGTCTCAGTGTTAAAGCCAATTCTCCCGCGTAAACCTGATGATTCCCTGGAGGCAACAACCACCCTCAGCAGTCAACAGAAGGGCAATCTGCCACTTAATCCTGACAGATTAGCTCAGCTTCAAGAGTTAGTTAAAAAACTGCGAACCGAAGAAAAAAGCACTTGGTTGGAATTTTGTAGAACGATGAAACACAGTGACATTCAAACTTTTACTGCACGTTTGCAAGAGTGGGGACAAGAATATCAATATCAACCCCTCCTCGACTATGCTAAGAAATTAGAAAATCAGCTAATTGCCCTTGACTGGGAGCAGTTGCCAGGGACAATTGCCAGGTTTCCTGAGGTTTCGTTGGAAATTTTATGGGAGTTGGAGGGGGATTTTTAAGGAGAAAATTAGAATCAGTAAAAACCGGATACTACTCAGGTTCTTTGGCTCAAGTTGTCCTCCAGAAGGGTTGAATCCCAAAAAACAAGCTCAGAATAATGATTTCTTGACTCAACTTCCTTGAAGATCAAAGCATCAATTGATTTGATTGTCAAAGAAAGAAAGCTCAGTGCTAGGTTCTGAACCATAATTAAGAAAATTTCTTGTTCCCTATTTCCCCATTCCCCCTCTCTTTTTGCTTTGAGGGCATAAGTTTTATGATAGAAGGATTGAAACTGGTTCTAAGGATAAGACAGATTCTATGGCGATTGCGCTCCTGAACCGTCTTTCTCTCACGATCAAAACTATCCCTTTGCGATGGGTGTTAGTGATTCCCTTTGTGCTGCAAACAGTGGGAGCAGTGGCAGTAGTGGGTTATTTGTCCTACCGCAGCGGACAGCAGACAGTCACGAATTTGGTCAACCAGTTGATGGATGCAACGAGCGATCGGACGACGCTCTACCTAGAAAAAACGCTGGAAATCCCCCATTTGGTTAACCAACTCAACGCCGATGCCATTCGTTTAGGGACCATCCCAGGATTCGAGACGAAAGATTCGGCGACCCTGGAAAAATATTTTTTGACACAACTGTTGCGGTTTCCCTCTGTTAGCACGATCGCAATCGCCAACACACGGGGGGGTATGATTGGCTCCGGGCGTGTAGAAAACCTCCAAGCCGTGGTGGTGTATCGCACCCAAAATTTTGCCAAGGGGACGTTTTTTAATTCCTTAGTGAATTCCCAGGGCAATAAGCTCCGAACTTACATCATAGCCGAGAATTATGATGCCAGAACGAGGCCCTGGTATCAAACGCCAGCGCAAGCAGGAAAAGCGGTTTGGAGTCCGATTTACGAATATGTCAGTTCTGTACCCCTGTTAGGAATTTCGGCGGGATTGCCCATCTATTCACCCTCTGGCAAACTCCAGGGAGTCTTGGCAACAGACATTATCTTGGAAAATCTGAATCACTTCCTGTCAAAGTTGCAAATTAGTCAACCAGGACAGGTGTTTATGATCGAGCGGTCGGGATTGCTGGTTGCTAGTTCCACCAGCGAACCGTTATTAAGACCAGAGGCTGGGAAACTGAAGCGGATCAAAGCCATAGACAGCACGAATCCCATCCTACGGGAAACGACGGCTCAACTAGCCAAATCTGCGGGGGGTCTCGCTCACATTAATAGTATTCAACAATTTGAGATTAAACAGGTCAAAACCCAGCATTTTGTGCAAGTGAGGCCGTTTCGCGACCGCTTTGGGCTGGACTGGTTAATTGTGATGGTGGTGCCCAAGTCAGATTTCATGGCAGAAATTGACGCGAGTGTTGAGCGCACCTGGCTATTATGCGGATTCACCTTGGTGGGGTCTGTGGCATTCGGTTTGTGGACCTCCCAGCGGCTGACGCGATCGCTCCGTCGCCTCACCCAAGCCACCCAAGCCGTTACTACTGGCAACTTTGTTTTACCCCCACTAACCACCCGCATTGCGGAAGTGGAAATCCTGACTGCATCCTTTCGCCAGATGGTGAGCAATCTTCAGCAAGCTGACCAACTCCGGCAAAACTATGAACAGGATTTAGAACGACAAGTTGCGGGAAAAACCGTTGCCCTAACTGAAGCACAGCGGATTTCCCGTGTAGGCAGTTGGGAGTTTGACCCGGCAACAGGGAGAAGTAAGTGGTCTGCCGAACATTGCCGCATTCTGGGGTTGGACCCAGCAATGGAAATCCCTCAATATCCAGATATTTTTCAAATGGTGCCTCTGGAGGAGGACCGGGCAAAAATACGGGCAGCCGTGGAAGCAGCGCTTGCACAAGGTATTCCCTACAAGGTAGAACACAGCCTGACCCGCCCCGATGGCTCCATCTGTTATGTCATCAGCCGGGGCGAAGCAGTCTGGAATGACCAGGGAGAGGTGGTGAAACTTGTTGGCACCATTACGGATATCACCGAGATCAAACAAGCTGAAATTGCTCTGCGTCAGTCGGAACTGAAGTTTTCCACGATTTTTCATGACAGCCCCCAACCAGCCTGGATCTCAACTCTTGCAGAGGGGCTTTGCTTAGACCTTAACGAGAGTTTCAGTCAGTTTATGGGCTATTCCCGTGCTGAGGCGATCGGGAAAACCTGTGTTGAGATGCAGTTATGGCATGATTTGGAGGAGCTACACCGATTTAGACAAACCCTACTCCAGACCGGAAGCATTCAGGACTTTGAAGTCAGAGCTCGCATCAGTTCCGGCGAAGTGAAAACAGTTTTGCTAGCAGCGAGAGTCACCCAATTGGAGGGCCAGGATTGTGTGATTGGCGTGCTCAGTGATGTTAGCGAGCGCAAACAGGCAGAAGCCGCCCTGAAAGCCAAAACGGAGGAACTCAATCATTTCTTCTCCGCAGCCATAGATTTACTCTGCATTGCCAACACCGATGGCTATTTTCTGCGCCTCAATCCTCAATGGGAAAAGACCCTTGGTTATCGCCTGGGAGAGTTAGAAGGTAGCAGGTTCCTGGACTATGTTCATCCAGAGGATCTAGAGAGTACCCTAGAGGCGATCGCGGTTCTAACGAATCAACAAGAACTTTCCAACTTCGTCAACCGTTATCGTTGCCAGGATGGGTCGTACCGTTGGATTGAATGGCGGTCTGTTCCGGTTCCAGTCGGCAACTTGATTTATGCAGCGGCTAGGGATATTAGCGAGCGCAAACAGCTTGAGTTAGCGTTACAAAGCTCTCAAGCACAGTTAAATAAGGTGCTTAATAGCGCCAATGCCTCTATTCTCAGTCTTCGGTTATTTCCCGATCGGCATTGGCAATATGAATATTGCTCAGAAGGATGTGAGGTGGTGTTTGGGTATACCGCCGAGGAATTTTTAGCAGAACCCACGTTATGGCTGTCCCGTGTGTTTCCCGACGATCTGCCACAGGGAGCGGTGGCTAATGTAGAAAGTTTGATGAGGGACTGTCCCACGACCATTCAAGGAGAGTACCGCTTTTTCCATAAAGATAATAGCTTGCGCTGGTTGTCTTTTAACGCTACATCCCGACCGCATGAAGTTTCTGGGTGGATGGTGACGATTGTCGATATTGACATTACCGAACGCAAACAAGCCGAACTGGCGTTACGCGAGAGCGAAGCTCGATTCCAGGAATTAGCAACGGCTTCACCCAGCGTAATTTATAGCGTGGTCGAAGCGATGAATGGCCCCACCCAGTTTGAATACCTCAGCCCAGTCTTTGAACAAATTCATGAGATTTCAGTGGCAGAGGCTTATGAGAATGCTGCCCTTGTTTTCAATCAGATACTTCCTGAGGATCTCCCATCCTATCAGGAGGCAATTAGTCAGAGCTTGAACCGGATGCAACCGTTCCAGCATGAATGGCGGATCAGGACTCCTTCTGGTCAGACAAAGTGGCTACAAGCGAGCTCGCGCCCCTCTCGCCGGAAAAATGGTGATCTTGTCTGGTACGGGGTGGTGATGGATATCAGCGATCGCAAAGCCATAGAAGAAGCCTTGCGCCAAAGTGAAGCTCAATTAAGAGAGGCTCAACGGGTTGCCCATATCGGCAGTTGGCAGCTTAATCTAGCAACCCAAGAAGTTATTTGGTCAGAAGAACTGTACCGGATCTATGAAGCTGAAGAGCAAGCACCTGTACCCCGGCCAGATCTAACCATTCAGCACATTCATCCCGACGATCGAGAACGATTCCAACAAGAGGTTCGGACCTCGGTGTTCTCCGGACAGCCCTTTGATATCGATTTGCGGATTATTACTCAGAAAGGTAACATTCGCTATGTCCAGGCTAAAGGACTCATAATTGCCAATGCCCAAAGTCAGGGGATGAATTTAACAGACAGGGAGCAGTTTGAGCTTAGCTATGGCATCGTTCAAGATATTACCCCTCGCAAACAAGCTGAAATTGCCCTCAAACAGACCCTGCAACAATTAACGTATCATGTTGAAAATTCGCCCTTAGCAACCATTCGTTGGAATCGAGAATTTCGGGTTGAAAGCTGGTCTAAACAGGCAGAACAGATGTTTGGCTGGAAGGCAGAAGAAGTCCTGGGTAAGACAATGTATGATTGGCGCTTCATCTGCGAGGACGATCGAGAGGCTGTTAATCAGTTTGCGGAGCAATTACTCAGAGGTGCTAGTACCGTTTGCCAGAATCGCAACTATCACAAAGATGGTTCTGTCGTGTATTGTCAGTGGTACAACTCGGCACTGGTTGATGAAAATGGAACTTTAATTTCAATTCTATCTCTGGTTCTGGATGTCACCGAGCGCAAAGTCGCTGAAGAAGCATTACGACAAAGTGAAGCCCGGTTTCAACATCTCATTACCCATGTGCCGGGAGTTATTTTCACCCTTGTTTATCCCCCCGATGACTGTGCTTATTTTGAGTATATTAGTGTAGGCGCGGAAGAGATTCACGAACTGACACCAGAGCAAATCTATGCAGATGCCTCACTTTTGTTTCAGCAATGGCATCCAGAAGATATTGAAGGTTATCAAGCAATTGTTCGCCATAGCCTTGTAACTTTAGAGACTTTCTTATACGAATGGCGTCTGATTACTCCTTCTGGTAAGGTGAAGTGGCTCCATTCCCATGCGTCACTAGAACGACGGGACAATGGGGATATAGTTGCTCATGGCATTGTTCAGGATTTCAGCGCTCACAAACAAGCAGAAGCAGAACTCGCCAAAGCCAAAGAAGCGGCCGAAGCGGCCAACCGTGCTAAAAGTGAATTTCTCGCCAATATGAGTCACGAAATTCGGACTCCTATGAATGCCATTCTGGGGTTTAGCGAATTGCTACAAGAAGCAATCATTGATGCTAAATCGCGTGCCTACCTCAACTTAATCGCCACCAGTGGCAACACCCTGCTAGCCCTGATTAATGATATTCTCGACCTTTCTAAGATCGAAGCCGGTAAACTGCAACTACAATATGAAGCAGTAGATGTGCGAGCTCTCATTCAGGAAATTCACCAGATTTTAGGCTACAAAGCGATTCAAAAAAATCTCTCTTTTTTCATAGAAATCGACGAAAGCCTTCCCCCAGCTATTCTCTTTGACGAAGTCCGTCTCCGGCAAATTCTGTTCAACGTTGTGGGCAATGCGGTGAAATTTACCGAGGTAGGATTTGTCAAAATTTCTGCAAGCGCTCAACCAGATTCCTGCTCTCCCTCGTCTCAAATCCAGATGCAAATTATCGTGACGGATACAGGAATTGGCATCAGTGACGACCAACAACAAAGCATTTTTGAAGCTTTTCAACAAAGTGAAGGACAAAGCACCCGCAAATATGGAGGGACTGGTTTAGGATTAGCAATTACCAAACGCCTGACCGAATTACTCGGTGGGACTGTCACGCTTCAAAGCCAAGCAAATCAAGGTAGCACTTTTACTTTTACCTTCCCAAAGCTGACCCTTGAAGAAATAGAAACTCACTCGGTTTCTTCCCCAAATTTAGATGAAAATTTACATCAATTCTTACCAGTAACTCTCTTAGTGGTTGATGATGTTCAATCCAATCTTGACTTAATAGAAGGATACTTTTCTGGCACTCAACATCGTCTGTTATGGGCAAGAGATGGACAAGAAGCCATCCAAGTCGCCCAAACAGAGCATCCAGATGCGATCCTCATGGATTTGTGGATGCCCAACTTAAACGGACTGCAAGCAACCCAATTTCTCAAACAAGATGAACGCACTAAAAATATCCCAATTTTAATGGTGACAGCGGTATCGCGAACCGAGGATGTCGTTGCTGTCAAGCCGCTAATTCAAGGGTTATTACGCAAACCCTTTAGCCGTTCTCAATTGGTCTCAGTGTTAAAGCCAATTCTTCCCCGTCAACCCCAGGATTCCACTCTAGAGGCAACCACCATCATCAGCAGTAAACCGGAGAGCAATTTTCAACTCAATCCTCAGAGATTCGCCCAGCTTCAAGAGTTAGTTAAAAAACTGCAAGCCGAAGAAAAAAGCACTTGGTTACAGTTATGTAGAACGATGAAACACAGTGATATTAAAACTTTTACTGCACAGATGCAAGAGTGGGGACAAGAATATCAATATCAACCCCTCCTCGACTATGCCAAGAAATTAGAAAGTCAGCTCATTGCCTTTGACTGGGAGCAATTGCCAGGGACAATTTCCAGATTTCCTGAGGTATCATTGGAAATTTTATGGGAGTTGGAGGGTGAAGCTTTGGGAAGAAATCAGGAGACTTGAGGCGAAACCGCGAGGGGCGGTTTTCAGCTTTCATCAGCAACAGAAATTAGAGGGGAATTTTACCGATACTTCAGAGCAAAGTTGTTGTCATCAAAGCCTGTTGAGATTTGGTGAAAGCTGGTAGTAGTCAAGGGTATTGACAGGGAGATGGCTTAAATTCCTCCTTTAGTTAGATGGAGAACCAATAATTCTGTCTTAGAATCTGTCCAAACTTAAGCGAATCGTGTATCAGGACTGATGTAAAAGTAAAATGTTAAAGATTCTGGAATATTTTCTGCTAGCTATTTTGATAGCAGCAGCTATTTTCACCAGTCATTGGATTGGGCAACAAGCCTACACCTGGATGCCACCCCAGGGAACCGCAGAAGCGCAGCGTGTGGATGATTTATTTAGTTTCCTGGTGTCCGTTGGTGCATTTATTTTTCTGGGATTAGTGGGAATGATGCTCTACTCTGTCCTATTTTTCCGAGCAAAACCAGATGACTACAGCGAAGGACATCCTGCTAGAGGAAGTGTCAAGCTGGAAATTCTTTGGACTGTAGCTCCAACGCTACTGGTGTTATGGATTGCAGCCCAAAATATCAACATTTATAATCAACTGAATATTTTAGGGCTTAAGCAAATTGTGCATCTCCCGCTAGAAGTTCCTGCCTACGCTGAATCAGACCAACCTAAACCAGCAACGGAGGAAATTCAGGTGATTGCGAAACAATGGGATTGGACATTCCGCTATCCCAACAATGCCATGAGTCGCGAGCTACATTTACCTGTTAATGAAAGCACCCAACTGGATTTACAGGCAACAGATGTGATTCATGGGTTTTTCGTGCCTGCTTTTCGCCTCAAGCAAGATATCGTTCCCGGACGGAAGATTGATTTAGTAATTACCCCAATCCGTGTCGGGAAATATAATTTGCAGGACTCACAATATAGCGGGACTTACTTTGCCTTAATGGCAACAGATGTCTATGTGGAATCGAGAGACGCTTACAATCAGTGGCTTGCTACGATCGCTCAACAGCCCATGAATGAGACAAATCCAGTCATCGCTGAACAACTGCAACCACCCAAAACTCTCTTGAAAACGGGATGGAATCCCGGTTTACCTAGTGAATCAGTAGCAAAATCTGCTCCATCTCAGAGGGGTGACTCATGACTAATCCTGCGATCGCACAAGATCGGACTAACGATGAATCCACTCACCCAGATGCGATCGGGTGGCGAGATTATTTTCGCTTCAGTACCGATCACAAAATCATTGGGGTGCAATATATCCTCACCACCTTTATCTTTTTCTTGATCGGTGGATTGTTGGCAATGTTAATTCGGGCAGAACTGGTTACACCTGAGTTAAATCTGCTCGATCGCCCCCTCTACAATGCCCTCTTTACCCTGCATGGTACGGTGATGATCTTCCTATGGATTATTCCCTTTAATGCAGGACTCTCCAACTATCTGGTTCCCTTGATGATTGGGGCGCGAGATATGGCATTTCCGTTGCTGAATGCCATTTCCTTCTGGCTGATTCCTCCAGCAGGAATTCTGTTAATTGCCAGCTTTTTGTTGCCCAATGGACCGGCTCAAGCAGGTTGGTGGTCCTATCCACCGGTGAGTTTACAAGCTCCCTCTGGGCAACTGGTTTGGATTATCAGCCTGATTTTGCTGGGCATTTCTTCAATTATGGGGGCCGTGAATTTTGTCACGACGATCGTTTGGCTGCGTGCACCGGGAATGACTTTTTTTCGGATGCCTGTTTTTGTCTGGTCAGTCCTCAGTGCCCAATTACTACAATTGATTAACTTGCCCTCTCTGACAGGTGCATTGATTTTGTTAATGTTTGACCTTGCTTTTGGCACTAATATTTTTAAACCAAACGCAGGTGGCGATCCGATTCTTTATCAACATTTATTCTGGTTTTATTCTCATCCTGCCGTGTACATTATGGCATTGCCTGCCTTTGGCATTTTTGCGGAAGTTTTGCCTGCTTTTGCTCGCAATCCTCTGTTTGGATATCGCTCATTGGCGATCGCATCTTTAGGCATTGCCTTGGTGAGCATCTTTGTCTGGGCACATCATATGTTTGCTAGTGCCACTCCGGGCTGGATGCGAATGTTATTTGCGGTCACTTCGATGCTAGTGGCTGTGCCAACGGGAGTCAAAACGTTTGGTTGGATTGCTACGATTTGGCGAGGAAAATTGCATCTGGATACGCCCATGTTATTTGCAATGGGTGGAGCCGCGATGTTTATTTTCGGTGGCATTACAGGGGTGATGCTGGCTTCTAATTCCTTTGATTTACACGTCAATAACACCTATTTCGTTGTGGGACATTTCCACTATATTGTGTTCAATACGATCACAATGGCTATCTTTGCTGCCATTTATTTCTGGTTCCCTAAAATAACCGGCCGGATGTATGCAGAAGGATGGGGCAAGCTGCATTTTTTGCTTACATTCATTGGTGCTAATTTGACATTTTTTCCGATGCACCCCTTGGGTTTGCAGGGCATGGTGCGTCGAATTGCCTCCTACGCCCCAGAGTACCAGGGTTGGAATATTCTTGCCAGTTTGGGAGCCTTTTTGCTAGGAGTTTCAACCCTTCCCTTTATTGCGAATATAATTGCATCAGCACTGGCAGGAACCAGAGCAACAGATAATCCTTGGCGTGCAACAGGACTGGAGTGGACAACCTCTTCACCTCCTCCCAAAGAAAACTTTGCTGAAATTCCCCAAGTCATTTTTCCACCCTATAACTACGGCAATCCTAGAGCCTATGGAGAAGCTTCTGCAACGCAATCTGGTGAGGAGGTTTCTAACGATGAATAGTGCCCCCCAGTCTCGACCCGTTCATGTTGATGAAAGCCCAATTAACCTAGAACGGCTGCGACAAAAGTTCCCCAATTGGTTGCAACGATTTCTGCCCAGTGGCGGCGGTAGTCACGAAGATCATCATGGCAAAGGGATGTTTGGGATGACAGTATTTTTGCTGTCAGAAAGCATTATTTTCTTGAGTTTTTTCTTTACCTATGTTGTTCTACGACTGACAACTCCTGAGTGGTTTCCTCCTGGTATTTCAGGGCCAGAGCCATCTCCATTTGTTATACTTAACACTGTGATTTTGCTGTCTAGTAGTGTTGTAATTCAACTGGCAGAACGAGCCCTCAGTCGTCATCACCTGGTTAAGTTTCGATGGTTATGGTTGATAACTGCCTTAATGGGTTCTTATTTTTTAGTTGGGCAGGGCATTGAATGGAGCCATCTCGATTTTGGCTTACGAACTGGATTGATGGGGGCAACGTTCTACATTTTGACAGGCTTTCATGGATTGCACGTGCTTAGCGGTGTCATTTTACAGGTGATTATGCTAGTGAGATCGCTCATCCCTGGTAACTACAACAAGGGCCATTTTGGGGTGAGTGCAACGACATTATTTTGGCATTTTGTCGATGGGATTTGGGTGATTTTGTTTTCCCTACTTTACATCTGGTAAGTTGATTTTGAATGCAAGGATCATATTATGAGCAATCATCCTTCACAGGAACAAGAAACTTCTCAAACCAATCCTGATTCTCAAAAATCAGCTCCACCCGTCATTAATTACTGGTACGTTTGGACAGATCGGGATGGAGTTAGCCATCAATCTCGTCGTCCAATTCAAGACTTTAAACTCGCAAGTATTTCACCACCCGCTTCTCCACAATGGTTAGGTCAATTAAAGCAGGAAGGTGCGACGTTTAGTTTTACAGTGCTGCCTGTGGGTTGGACTGGAACCTGGCACGAAAACCCAAAGCCTCAGTGGATTATTCCCCTATCAGGACGCTGGTTTGTAGAGACAATGGATGGACAGCGAGTGGAGATGGGTGCGGGTGAAATTTCGTTTGGGGCAGACCAGAATACAAAAGCAGATGCACAGGGTCGTAAAGGTCATCTTTCAGGAACGGTCGGGAATGAACCCGCTGTTTTGGTGATTGTGCAATTTGATGAAATGCCCTTCATAGAAGCATGAAATAGGGCTTATACCGTTTCACTAAAACCCCGATACTAATAAGGCGTCACAAATAAACTTCCGCTTGACCAACGATTTCACTTGAGATTTTGTTAGCTCTTCTAGCTCTTTCCAGACCGCCTTTCTCAGTTCAT
>JBLNEP010000242.1:0-8535 GCA_050262755.1 Actinomycetota bacterium
AAATATCGCCCAATCTGTGCCACAAAACCAGAAGGCTGAAAGTGCGAACGAAGGGCTAGCTCACTGGATGGCTGAGGAGTGCCTCTCTGAGATTGCGGAATGGCTGGCGGAGCCCGATCGCCTCACGTTTGAGGCTCTGATAACGAATCTCGGAATCCCTGTACTAGCCATAAAAGAAGCGATGAAAAGGCTAGCCGACGATATACGCGATCGCTGCCTTATTTGGTTGGGATGGAGTGAAAGCTGGCAAAAATGGAGGGTAACGTGATGGATGAACGCGATCGCTCCTAGGGTAGTAGCTGCATAAGCAAAAGTCCCGCGCTCGGGATTTTTGGCTTGCTCACAAAAGGTTTGCAGCGATATATATCATTTTTATATTTTTTTATTTTATTTAACCGGGTATCACTCAAGCCCGGTTCGGGCAGGGCTGATTTGGTTGCCCTGACTGACTGGCTGGGCCCGGGGGGAACGCACGAGACACGCGCCCCCCCGGGCCTACACTCACAGCACCATCTTAGCCTAAGCAGAACAGCTCAACTGACAACTTTTGAGGCCGACTGCTTTCGCAGTCTTGAATTTTCGGGTCGAACGCCGGGACGCAATCTTCGGGACACTAGCCACAATACTGCGGCGCCCGCCCTCGAAAATTCACCTCAAAAGTTTTGGGGAGGCTAGGCGCGATCGCACGGCTCACAACCTGGATGAGGAAGAGCTAGAAACAGATACATCGTTAAATTGAGAAAGTTAGGGGAGTAAAGCCAAAATTGCCTTTAGGTCTGCAAACGTAACCTTAGTTTTTGGGTTCACTGCCTTGTATTGATTGAGTAACTCAGCCGCTCCTGGGAGTTCCCCTAGTGCTGGGGATGACTGCGAGCGCAATTCCTCTAGCTCTGCGGTGAGGCTTTGCTCCATCAATTCAGCAGCCTCTAGTTGTGCCTCAATTTTCCTCTTTTCTTGTTGGAGTTGCTCGTTTTCTTGCCTGAGGGCTGTTAACTCTGTTAACTGAGTTGCTAACTGGTCTGTTAACTCACTGTTAACTTTGTTAACTTCGCTCAGGCTCTCAACTTTTTTAGGCGCTCGTCCAATTCCTGAAGCTTAGCAAGAATGTCAGCGGATGGCTGTTTACTGGCTGTTAACTGAGTTAACTCTGGGGAAAGGACTGTCTTTAACAGCCGTTGGGCGGTGAGGCTAAGAGTTTCTCCTTCTTGCTGTTGCGATTGCAGAATTGCCAAGAATTCATCACCAAGACGAAAGCTAATAAGCTGACTAGCCATGCTGTACACATCTGTTAACTGAACTGTTAACAGTATAGTCTCTTCTTGTTAACTTTGTCAACAAACTGTTAACAGAGTTAACGATGGGGTACTGGGCGAGGTTACATCGGAAAATATCGCTAACCCTGTGTAGCCCTCCGCTCAGTACCCAATCAACCTTACTGTGTACAATTGTGTACGCCTAAAAAGTGCGGACGATAGCCAGCTTCACCTTTTCATCCGCAGCGAAAAAATTGGCGCGCGTCAGCTTGGCTGGTTGTGCGCCATTAGTCTTAATCTTTGTCCTTCTCCTTCTCCTTACCTTGCGGTCGCTTCATGTAACCAGTTACTACTTGTCCTGTCATGCAGATAAAACATGGCCGAACAGTTGGATCTATTACAGCGAGGTAAGCTGAGATACTCAGCAAAAATCCAACAGTCAGTCCAGAAACTACTTCTTCAACGGACTGATTGGACAGCAATCGCCACAGTAGATTTGCGAACAAGCTGAATTTTGGGCTATTATGATGTAATAGCCTATTCCTGGGCTTTTTTCCCATATTCAAATTTCCCCTCCTTCGGGGTTTCAATTGTATTCAACTGTGCCCTCCTCCTTTAAGGGCATAAACAATATCCCTTTTGCGCTGTAACGCAGAGGGATATTCTCATTATATATATCTTTTCTGTTGAAGCATAGTAACAGAAGGATTTTCAATTCCCAAAAAATCTTTCCCCTCAGTTTTTTTATAAAACCTATAGCTGGTAAAGCTTATAGGTTCGTAGGTTGAAAAATTGTAAAAACATTACGTATAATCATTTTTTGACGATTACGTCATTTTTGGTCTATATTTCGTATGAAACAACTATTTTTAATACAATCAACGATTTTAGTCAACTACCCCCATTATTATTATTGTTTATACAATAAAAAATAGATCGCATGATATTTAAAACCATACAATCTAATAAAAGTCTAATAAAAGTGATATTTAGACTATTTCTTATGTTGCGATCGACAGATTGCTGACTTCACCGTTTTTGACCGTATCATTCCCTCGTTAAGTAGACCTCCTAAGTATCCTTTCCCTCATCCAATTCCTTGGTTGCCTCTTCTAGGAGTACACAGATTAGTGCGCTGAGAGAACGCCGTTGCTTCTTGGCTAATTTCTCAGCTCTCTCTTTTAGCTCTGGTTCAAGGTAAACCTGAATTCTTGGTAATTGCGAAGGCACTGCTACTGTCACTGTCACTGTCACTATCCCAACTCTACACCACTATCTTAACCAAAAAGGAGAGTGACGGTAACGCTACTGGAATGTTACTATTTTGGTTGAGGGTGAAGTGCTACGTTTTGCGGACTTACACCTCACCCTCTCCACATCCTTATAAAAAGGAGCAACCTTATTATGCGACGCATTGATGCTCTCAAGCAGCAAGCTGCTGCATTGGGCATTTCAAATGAAAGGGCCAAGAGTTTTGGCTCCCTCTCTAGGACTGCGACCTGGGAAGCTGTGATCGCAGCTCACTCCCCCTCCCCAACACAACCGAAGCAACTGACTGGGGTAAACCGTTTGCAATTGCAGCCACCAAAAATTCTTTGCCCAACTTGCCTAGCCCGACACGCTGACATTTGCTACCGCTGCGAGGGTAGTGGTCAGATTTTTAACTTGGTGAGATTCCGCGCCGGGTATGCTGGCAGCTCACGCCTGCCTGTGGGGTGTCTATGAAAAATTTGCGATCAACATCCCTAATCGGCTGGCTAGGAATTCCGATGTGGGCGATTGTGGCAGTGGGGTTTTTGCTACTGTTGCTGCCGATCACAAAAATTTCCACAGACCAGCCCCTAAAAATCCAAATTTCGATCGGAGGCAACTGATATGGGTATCCAAAAATTTCTCTTAGGCGGTGGTGGAGGTTTAGCTAAATCTGAATCGGGTGCTGGTCATAGGCTAGACCGTGAAAAAATATTGGGAGCAACTGACCCAACTGCTATCAGCCCAACCAACCCCGGAAGCTTCGCCAGTATCCGCAGTGTGCCAGTAGTTCCTGCGCCTCGGTACTTTACCCAAGAGGAAGCGACCGCTCTTTCTCAATTGGCCAAAGAGAAAAGTGTGGGAGCCAAAGCTGCAAAAAAGGCATATCGAAAATTGGCGCGGATTGAAAACTGTGATGCCGAAATCCAAAAGGCTCACCGCAAATATGAAGGTGCAGTTGCTGACAACGAGTTGACCAAGAAGCAAGCCGACGCAAAGCTTGGCCGCCATCTACACGCCCTCAGACCAAACTATGCTCGCCTCTCCAATGGGTTGGAGAGAGCTGAGGTGAATGCTGATCGAAGAATCTCCGAACTGAAGTCTAAAGTTCAGGAGGCTTGGAAATAAATGCGCGCGATGCACTTGCTAAACCTATTTCTGGCAGGTTGCATCGCCTCATCCTTCCTGGGATGGGTTGCGATGCTCTCTCCTACAACTATGAGGGTTGTGTCAGTCATCCTTTGTAGCGGGATGGTAGCTTGGGGACTGTGCTGGATTCTAGATGATACCTTAATCACTCGATTGCACATTAATCAATTGGATTTACAGGCTTTTCTCATTGGAAGTTTGGCAATGCTTCTTATCGGGTTGGGGGTAGTATTATGCGCCTAAAACTGTACGTCCTTACTAGCACAGCGTTAATACTATGGGTAGCCCCGCTCTACAGTTTGGATAAGAAAATAGCTTGGCATAAAGCGATCCAAGGGGTATCACTGATCGGAGCCTTTGCTTGTGCAATTGAAGGGAGTAGACTGGCTGATAAATTAGCCAAAGAGGAAGCACTCAGCCATGCTAAGGAAGCGCTTTTAATTTCAGATATTCAGGATGAACTAGCTCAGAATGCCTATCTAAGTGAGCAGGAAAGAAAGATACAAAATCAGGCTTATCTGAGCAAACTAGCTAGCGAACAGCGAACCACCCGCGAATCGCTAGAGCGCTTATTCGTCGCCACTTCGAGCAATTCGAGCGAACTGCGAACAGGTAACAAATTAACGAACGAACAACGCGAACTAATTAATTCAATTCACGTCTTAAAGGTAAAAGGATTAGGTAAAAATAAAATCCTTAAGGAATTGTGGGGCGTAAATGCTGGAGATAATGAAGCCTATCGAAAAGGTAAGGCAGAGTATGAATTTTTACTCCAGTTTCTTGATGATAACAATGGAACTGAACAGGAGGAAAGACTATGAACCGACGACAAGTTTTTAGAATGCTTCCGCTAGCAGGGCTAAGCCCGAAACTTCCTCCTAATTTTTGCTACCGACTAGGGATTTCTCATCCTAAATTCTGGTTTGGAGAATTGGTTCTGTCTCCCTGGAGGAACACACCTGATGATGATAAGTTGGAAGTTTGGACAGGCGAAATTGTTGGGGTTTATTATTCAAGAATTTGTATATGTCCCGATCAATATGGATGGCACTATGCTCTCAGATGGGTGGATGGACCCCAAACGGGGAAAATAGAGGAATGTGATTTTTTTGAGGATTGGCTCGCTGAACCTGGAACCCCGAAAGAAATTCTAGAGAAAATAGCTACCTGAAAATCGACATGACAGCATTATCAATGCTCTATAAATGAACACTGTTACCTTTTAGCCCGATAATATTTTCTGGAAAGCTAAAACCGTTTCCCTACGAATTGGACCTCTACGGGAAACGGCTTTAGAAAATCAACCAGCCATTTGGAGATGGCCTCTTATGCTTTACTATACCAACCCTACGCTTCAGAGTAGTAATCAATTCACACCTAAATCAACTTTTTGGGGTGAGTGGCAAGAACCAAGCAATCACTCTCCAGAAGGAGGCGCGCTGTGATGAAGCTCAGCCATTACAGAGAGCTACGCAAGGGGAGTGGAATTGATCGAGATATCATCGCGCTGAACTGGCGATCGCTCTCTGGCTCTGAAATCTTCGAGACAATCTATCCCAATCCCGACCGCCGGAATGACGGAAGACTTACCGACTCCTCCCTAAAGCGCTGGGAGCGGTGCTTAAAAGCTGCTGGCTGGGTTGTGAATGGCATCAATCCGCTGACGGGCGATCGCTCTAGCTATTGCCGAGTAAAGCAGACGAGCGGCGAACCGATTGTCTTTGACACCAAAAAAAGAAAGGCAGCTAAGTACCTCTCTCCCAAAAATACACCGACAGAGCCGATATTTTTAAATGTGCCTGATCGTCTGTGGGAAGCAATCGCACAGAAGTACACCAAACCCCGCGACGGATACTCTCACTTTTGGGAATGGGTCATCGGCAAAAAGATTCCCATCGTAATTGAGGAGGGCGAGAAGAAAGCCGGGGCTGCTCTGTCTCGGCTGGTTGTGGCGATCACTATCCCTGGCATTTACAGCGGATACCGCACGTTGGGAGAGCAACGCCGATTAGTCTCGCTCCTAGAACCGTTCGACGATGACCGCCAAGTCACAATAAATTTTGACTACCGCGAGGGTGACTACTTTAAAAGCCCGGAGTGGACTGCCGCTAAGAACCTAGGCTTCTCCTTCAAAAACGCTTCGGTCAAGATTGCTCGAAAGCCAGGGCCAGAGAAAGGAACCGATGATTTTGTCGTCGCGGGCGGAAATTTAGATGAGCTAATTGCTAGCGCCAAATCACCCAAAGCCATAAAAGATGAGCACCTCTGGAGATGCTACCGCTCGCTCTATCCCAATGCCAAGATTCATCAAAAATATTTCGATTATCCTGCCCCCAAGCCCAATGAAAATTTGCTGATTAAATCGGGGCTAGGTACGGGGAAATCTTATTGGGTGAGGGAGAGTATTGCTTCTGAAAAGCGAGGGAAAATATTTGATTTGGGATACCGAAATGGGCTTCTCCTTCAGCACTCGGAGGAGTGGAACTCATATCACTTACACGAGCATAATGGCTTTGCGTTACTAGCAGATCCTGATGCCCGCCTCTCCCTGTGCCTTGATTCCCTGCTACACATCCCCGACGATAAATTCGATGGCGCGACCATCATCCTTGATGAAGTTTGTGCGATCATCAAGCACTCGCTAAAATCAGGCACGTTGCGGAATAAACGCAAGCAAATTATTGATAAATTGCGGGTAGCTTTAGTACGAGCCAGTCGTATCATAGGGCTGGATGGCACACTCTCTAATGATGTAAAAACCTACCTGGAAGCCTTATCGGGCAAGCAATTCACCGTCATCGAAAACACCTACAAGGGCGATACTCCGCCTGTTTTTTTCTGCGATAAGCCTAAAGATTTTATCAGCCTGATTCAACAATCATCGGCTCCCATTTGCATCGCCACTGATAGCAAAGCAGAAGCGGAAGCGCTCTACAAGCTCCTCACTGGTAAGGGGCAAAAAGGGTTGCTTGTTTGCTCGAAAACTGTGGGTAAAAAGGAAGTCAAAGCGTTTCTGAAAAATCCCGACGATTGGACAGCTGAGAACAAGCCCGATTTTATTATTTTCACTCCCACCGCTGAATCGGGATTAAATATCAGCATCCGCGATTATTTTTCTGATGTCTTTGTTAGTGGGAATGGGGTAATTGGTGTTGACGAGCTGTATCAAATGAGCCGTCGTTGTCGGTATGTCGAGCGCATTATTATCTGTTGCAAACGGCGGGGAATGGGGAAGGTATCCGCATCTTGGCACTCGGAATTGATCGAGGCAATGAGCGATCGCTTGGGAGCTGAAGCTGCATTGATGAGCGATGAGGAAATTAGAGGTGCGATCGCAAGTGCGGCCGAAGACCCCTCAATTATCATGGCTTGCAAACTGGAGGCCCGCGCGAGCTTGGAAAGACAGCACCTCAGAGACTTCTTGGAACTGGCCTTTAAGGATGCTGGCTTTAATGTCGGCGTAGTGCCGCCGCTGGATGCTGAGGGCGATCTCTCCGAAATCAAGGAATCGGTTAAGCGGCAAGAGTGCCGCGAGATTCCAGCGGCCGAGGATATCCCTTACGAGCGAGCGCTGGAATTAGGGCGAGCCTTCGTTGCGGATTGGGAAGATCAGTGCAAGGTTATCAAGGCGAAATTGTTATACCGCCTGCCGGGAGTCCGTGAGGCCCAATATCAGGATAAAGATGGGAATCTAGCCCCGCTCTGGTCTGAAGAGCTTATCTATCTGATTCGTTTTGGCGATCGCCAACTCTTATCCAATCTAGAGGCCCGCTGGCTCTATCAGCATCCAGAAGCGGCTGAGAAGCTCCAGCGCCATCGATGGCGTAACCGGGGCGATATTTTCTGGCCTGATTGGGGCGATCGATACATCAAAGCCCAAATCCTCAAACGCCTGGGCTTCGACAAGTTCCTCGACCCTGATTTTAAGTGGCACAAGGACAGCCCAGAGGTGCAGGAATTTCTTGCAGCGACCAGCCGGAAGTCAGTCAGCCGAATCCTAGGGAAGCCCGGAAAATATCCGACCCAATTCATCGGGCGATTGCTACGTGAGTTTGGTTTCTCGGTCGCGAGTAAACAAGAGCGACTTGCGGACGGCGAGCGCGTGCGAGTCTATTGTGTCGCCCCAAACCGCGAGCCAATGGCTGAAGCATTGATGGAAATTATCGCCCAAAAATTCGAGCAAAAAATCACCGCACTGGAGGTGGCTGAAACGCAAGCCAAGAGCGAGTTAGAGGCTGACACAGATTGGCAAGAAAATATATCAAATATCGCCCAATCTGTGCCACAAAACCAGAAGGCTGAAAGTGCGAACGAAGGGCTAGCTCACTGGATGGCTGAGGAGTGCCTCTCTGAGATTGCGGAATGGCTGGCGGAACCCGATCGCCTCATATTCGAGGCTCTGATAACGAATCTCGGAATCCCCGTGCTGGCAATAAAAGAGGCGATGAAGCGGCTAGCTGGCGACGTTCGCGATCGCTGCCTCGATTGGTTGGGATGGGGCAACTCGCAGCATCAATGGGGGGTGGCGTGATGGATGAGCGCGATCGCCTATTGAACGAATGCCAGACGTTGCTGCAAGCACTGGCTCAGCATCCTTACGCCTGTAGTCTGTTGAAGAAGGCAAAGGGCTTTCTTGAAGCGGCGATCGGCTATAAAGCTGACCGATGCAAGTAGGGTTTCCGCATTTAAAATGTCAAAACCCATAGCGATCGCTTCACCGTGCGGGTCTACAATCGACCTACACGGTGGAACTACAAACTTCCCAGAAGAATCTTTTTGGCGGGTGTATTGTAAACCCACCAAAAGACTCCTTCGGTGGGTGTATTGTGAACCCACCGATCGCCTGCCTTTCCTCCCCCAACTTTTAGGAATTTTGAGGGAG
>JBLNEP010000243.1:0-21366 GCA_050262755.1 Actinomycetota bacterium
GTGGGATTAAAACCTGTTGCCATCGCTCGGACTCAAAAACGACAACCCCTCACTTATGCGAGTTGGTTAATTTTTAATTATATCATATTTGGGGTAACGCTTAAGATGCGTTTACCCTGCCTACGGATCGCCCTTCTTCCGCATTCAACTCTCCCGTCAACCTTGCTAAAAATCCGGCAATTCTGCCAAGGTTTCAACTAACAAGTTCATCTGTTGTTTTCCCCGGTCTAAAAAAGTCTGACATTGTTGCAAATATTCACAGGCAATCGTAAATTCCTCAAAGACTTCCTCAAGGGAGAGATTCCCTGATTCAATCAGGCTAATAATCTCTTCTATTTTAGCAACAGCAACTTCATAATTCCAGGGAGGAGTGGGGTCAACAATCTTACTCATATTCAATGCGTCCTCTGCTAGTAAATGGGGGGTAAACTTGAGGATTGAGGTTAGTAGAAGGCAAAAGGCAAGAAAGTCTCAGATTTTTAACCTTGACAGATGGCCGTTGCGGGGTAAGTTACTGATAGTAATGAGTTCTATTTTCATTTTCCTAGAATTCGAGCAAACTGCAATCCTTTAGCTTGAGCCACTCTCGATCGCTCTGACTTTAATTTCACCCTGCTCCAGCCTGATCGTTAGTTCCTCTCCCACCACTACATCAGTTGCTGTTCGTACAATAGTGCCATTTTTTCGCTTCACCACAGCATAGCCTCGTTTTAACACAGCTTTCGGATCAATTGCTGTTAATTTTTGCTGTAATAATTGACACTGATTCGTTGCCTGCTGCAAACGTCTTGAGGTTTCTGGCAAGGATTTAAGCCGATTGTTAAGCAAGAGTAGTCGTGCTTCTGCTTGGGAAAGTCGTTCCTCCAGTGCTTCAATCAAAACTTGTACTCGCTGTCGATGTTGCTGATATAATAAATTCAAGTCTGGAACTGCTAGTTCCGCCGCCGCAGTGGGTGTATGAGCACAAGCATCAGCCGCTAAATCTGCGAGAGATTCGTCTCGTTCATGACCAATCCCAGTAATAATGGGGATAGAGCAATTCGCGACCGCTCTCACCACCCGCTCATCATCAAAACAAGCTAAATCTTCCACCGCTCCTCCTCCCCTTGCTAAAATGATCGCTTCGGCGCGACCATCGCTCTCGACTCGCTCAATTCCTGCGACAATAGAATCCGGTGCTGAGTCTCCTTGTACGGTCGCGGTTGATAGCAATACGTGCAACCCTGGATATCGACTGGAAAGTGTCCGCTGAATATCTCCCCAAGCAGCTGCATTGGGGGAGGTAACGACCGCAACTGTTTGGGGATGAATGGGTAATTTTTGCTTTCTTTCAGGTTGAAATAACCCTTCTGCGGCTAAGCGCGATCGCAATTGTTTGTAGCGCAGAGCTTGCAACCCTTCTCCCGCTGGGAATGCTTGATAAACGCTTAATTGATATTCACCGCGTCCTTGGTAAACGCGCAGACTTCCTAAGACAATGAGTTGTTCACCTTGTACAGGAGGCTGCACTAATTGAGGGCGATAGCTATTCCAAATGATACAGCGAATCGAAGCGGTTTTTTCTGAGTCTTTCAAGGTAAAAAAGATGCCTTTTGAATGAGTGGAAGCACTGGAAACTTCCCCGATCGCCCAAACTTGCTGTAAAAAGTCGTTATCTTCTAAAAGCGCAGCAATATAAGCGGTTAACTCTGAGACTGAGAGCGCTGAGTTGGGAATTAAGGGACCGGGGATAAGCGCATTCATAGTTGCTTGGGAGGAGGGTTAATCGATCGGGGAGTCTGGGGTGATGAACTACAATTCAAGAGTAGAGAGGGTTAAGTTAGGTTTCGGATTTCTACCAAGCCTAAAACGATCGAGCATTCACTAAACTTAAAAGAATAGGTAAGCATCAATGAGTTGAGTTATGACCTGGAAAATTCATTAATTTAAGGAATGAACGCTAAGACTGAAACTGGCGAGCCAGAACCTCCCTTTAGCCGTAAAATCCCGATGACTAGGGTCGCACCAGTCGCAGGTAAGCGATCGAGGTTTGCGAGATTTTCCAAGATAATCCCTGATTTTGAAAGGACCAGCTTATTCACACAAAAAGAGCTATCGATCCCGGGTTCGACTCCGTGAGTATCAATTCCTAACCCGGCAATTTGACGTTCTTCCAGTAAAAATTGAATGGCGGCTGCTCCACAGCCTGGGAAGTGCAATTGACCCAGATCGTCAGCATTAAAAAAAGCTTGAGAATTCTCCCAATTTGCTTGCCAACCGGTAAATAAAATCACGAGGCATCCTGGGGGAATCATGCCATATTGATTTTCCCACGCCTCAATATCTGCTATTCTTAAAGCATAATCAGCATTCACTGCAACTCGATCCCGAAGATCGAGGACTACCGCCGGCACAACCAAGGATTGAGGAGAATAACAATCAATGCTAGTGAGAGTTGAATCAAAACTATTCGGTGCGTTGAAATGAGTGCCACTATGTTCTCCCATTGAGAATTTTCGCAAATAGTAGCCATCGGTTTTGATCTCAGCGATTTCCTCAAATTCAACGGGAGGATCGCCTGGCCAGATGGGGATATTCGACTCAATTACATGACTCAAGTCTACAATTTCGCTGTAAGTGATGCTTTGCGGGGTTAAGGACGTTTTGCCTTCCATGTGAATCTTTGACAGTTCTTATACTATAATACTCTTAGCTCAGCATTAGCTGCTCGATCAGCGGCTCAATTCTGAATATTCCCCATTGTAAAGCTTCGATCTTTCCTCCAAAACTTAAAACTTTCTTTAAGTATTAACTGTGAGTTCGCCAATCATTTCACCAACGCAAACCCAAACTCGCAAAGCAGATCATATCCGCATCTGTCTTGACGAAGATGTACAATTCCGCGAAACGACTAATGGTCTGGAACGCTATCGATTGATTCACTGCTGCTTACCAGAACTCGATCGCAGCGAAATTGACATCAGTACCACATTTTTTGGCAAAAAAATGGGTGCCCCCCTGCTGATTTCTTCGATGACGGGTGGCACGGAATTTGCCCAGACCATTAATTACCGCTTAGCGGAGGTGGCGCAACACTATAAAATTGCGATGGGTGTCGGTTCGCAGCGAGTCGCCATCGAAAACCCAGAGGTAGCAGAGACCTTTACAGTGCGATCGCTGGCTCCTGATATTCTCCTGTTCGCCAACTTGGGAGCCGTCCAACTCAACTACAATTACGGCATCGAACAATGCCAGCGAGTGGTAGAGAGTCTGGAAGCCAACGCCTTAATCCTCCACCTCAACCCCCTGCAAGAGTGCATCCAAACCGAAGGCGATACGAACTTCCGAGGACTCCTCGATAAAATCGCTCAATTATGTAGTAGGCTGCCGGTACCCGTCATTGCCAAAGAAGTGGGCAATGGCATCTCCGGAACCATGGCGGTGAAATTAATTGAGGCCGGTGTATCCGCGATCGACGTAGCTGGCGCAGGTGGCACCTCTTGGGCGAAAATCGAAGCAGAACGGGCAAAAGATACCAAACAGCGACGCTTAGGAGCAACCTTTGCCGACTGGGGGTTGCCTACGGCCGAGTGCGTTACCAGTATTCGCGCCGTCGCGCCACAAATCCCCCTGATCGCATCCGGCGGATTGCATAATGGACTAGAAGCCGCGAAAGCGATCGCCCTCGGTGCCGATCTCGCAGGGTTAGCACGACCCTTCCTGCAAGCCGCGGCCGAATCCACAACCGCAACTTATGAGCTCGCAGAAGCATTAATTGCTGAGATTGCCACAGCCCTCTTTTGTACCGGCAGCGCTAATCTGTACGACTTAAAACACTCTGGAGTGCTGCAAAGATTAAGCTGAAAAAATAGGCGATCGCTCATCCACAATTAGCAATTGCTAAAGTTAGAAATGTAGGCTGCTCCATCCCTCATCCCCCATCCCCCATGAAAGATTTCCTCAAATACACCTTTGCCAGCTTAGTAGGAACTGTGCTGGGACTTGCCCTCCTCTGTAGTTTGGGAGTTGGAGGGCTGATTTTCCTGATCGCCGTCACCGCCTCCAAAGACTCCGGACCCCAAGTTAAGGATAAATCAGTCCTAGTTTTAGACCTTTCCCTGAATATCAAAGACACAAAACCTGCTTCCAGCACCGGCGCTGCCATTGAGGAAGCTTTATCTTCTAACAGCGAACCTGATACCATCACCTTACGGTCAGTTCTTGATGCCCTCGACAAAGCAAAATCAGACCCAAACATTGTCGGCATTTTTCTAGAGGGCAGTTCTAGTTCCTCCAGCACCGGGTTTGCTAACCTCAAAGAAGTTCGCTTAGCCCTCCAGCGGTTTCGAGAAGCTGGCAAACCAATTTTTGCCTACGATATAGACTGGACAAAACAAGAATACTATCTCGGTTCAGTCGCGAACAAAATTTTTCTCAACCCCTTGGGGGGTATGGAGTTCAACGGGTTTAGTTCAGAGTCAATGTTCTTGGCCGGTGCTTTGGAGAAATACGGCATTGGAGTACAAGTTACCCGCGTCGGTAAATATAAAGCCGCCGTAGAACCCTTCCTCCTCAAAAGCATGAGTCCGGAGAACCGGGAACAAACACAAAAATTATTGGGTGATATTTGGGGAGAATACCTCCAAGCCGTTGCACCCACCCGAAAATTAAGCCCCCAACAATTGCAGGCGATCGCAGATAATCAGGGAATGCTGACAGCCGATGAAGCGGCTCAAAATAAACTGGTCGATCGAGTTGCTTATTATGACGAAGTTGTTGCAGAACTCAAGAAACTAACTGGCAAAAAAGCCGAAGATAAATCCTTCGAGAACATCCCCATTAAAACCTACGCTCGCATTACCGAAGGGAAGAAAAAACCTGCTGCGGTTGCCAATAAAAACCGTATTGCCATCCTGTACGCTGAAGGCGAGATCGTGAGTGGCGAAGGAGAGTTTAACCAAGTAGGAGGCGATCGCATCGCAGAACAACTCCGAGAACTCCGCCTGAACGATAATGTCAAAGCAGTTGTCTTACGAGTCAACAGTCCCGGTGGCAGTGCTACAGCATCGGAAGTCATTGGTCGAGAAGTCACTCTCACCCGCCAGAAAAAACCCGTGATCGTATCGATGGGAAATTTAGCAGCTTCCGGCGGTTACTGGATTTCAATGGCAGCGAACCGCATCTTCGCTGAACCAAACACAGTGACCGGTTCAATTGGTGTGTTTGGGATGCTGTTTAACATCCAGAAAATTGCGAATAGTAATGGCATTGTTTGGGATGGGGTAAAAACGGCTCGCTATGCTGACACGGAGACAGTTTCTCGCCCCAAAACTCCCGAAGAATTGGCGCGAATTCAAACGATGGTCGATCGGATTTACGACCGCTTCCTCAACAAAGTAGCAGAATCTCGCAAATTGCCTTTAAATAAAGTGCAGACCATAGCTCAAGGTCGGGTCTGGTCAGGAACAGCGGCGAAAGAATTGGGGTTGATCGATGAAATTGGCGGGTTAGAGAATGCCATTCAAGCGGCTGCTAAAGAAGCCAAATTAGGAGATAAATGGCAATTAGAAGAGTATCCAAAGCGCCAGACTTTAGAAGAGCGAATTTTGGAAAAATTATCAGGCGCTCGTGTTGCGAAATCCACCATCAAGCTCGATCCATTAACCGCAGAATTAAAGAAATTTCAGGAGGAATTAGGAACGATCAAATCCCTGAACGATCCCCAGGGGATTTATACACGCTTGCCGTTTAATCTGCGGATTCAATAAGGAGAATATCAACTGAGGAAACGAGGGAAATTGGGAAGAAAAATTGGGCAATTTCACTAAATCAGCGGGATAAAAATTGATACTTTTTGCCCCCAAGGCTGAAAAAAGCAAGGTGATAGTCATCCTAAGTTCTGGAGGCAAAGCTGGAGAGAAACAACCCAATTACTATTTCCTCATTTCCCTCTTCCTTAAAATCGATAGTTGCGATCGCGCACCCATAAACTAACTGGAATCGCATTTCCATTCGCATCAACCTTCACCTCTACCACAAACGCTTGTTGCTGCCTGCGCTGCACTGATTGAATATCAGCATTAATTTGTTCTCGCTGATCTTCTGGCATATAATAAGTTTCCAAACCATACTCCATCCGCCAACCATTGTACTTGCCCTTAAGGGCAACTTGATTTGCTGGCAAATGAGTAGGACGTTCAAAACTAATTTGCACAGGTTTCCAAGGTTGAGGGCGACTCGAAGTAGCAACCTCGGTCGGTGCTGCTAAAATCACATAAAAACTACTTCCTGAGACTGCTGATGAATCTTTCCAACCAGGAATCTGTTTCAGAGTCCCTTGGCTGGAAATATCATAACTGAGAGTTTGGGAATATCCCCGCAAAAAATCATAGGGGTCTACAGGGGCGGTTTGTAAGACCACTGTCTTGCCTGTAAAGTAAGTATAAACTGCCTGAGCAGGGATTGAAATAATTAAAGCCAATTGAAACAATAAGGGAACCCAAAACCGCGTAGATGTCATGGTGAATCCTCCTGAGAAGGTGATAAAGTTGATAAATGACGTTCAAACCACAAACCAGCAGTAATGACACCAACGCCACACAAAACAAAGACAAAAGATTTGAGCAGTAATTCCGTGTTGTATTCAAACATCCGGCTTACAATTTGCAGTGTCAGTAACACCAACCCCCCCCAAAAAGCGCCTCGTTTCGCACGAGCTAAGCCGACGCGAATTAAACCAGCGGCAAAGAGAAAGAGTTGAACATTAAAAATAAAAGTTGCCAGTGAAGGAATTGAACTAACATTGAGATGCCAGAAGCAAACGGTGGCAGAGACAATCAGAAAGCCTGCGACCGCGCTAGTAATGGCATCCAATCCCCAACGGTGAGGGTGCATTCGATTGGGTTTTGCCAACTGAAACCATTCCCAGATCGTCACACCTGTAAACACTGCCACATCAACCAGGAGAAACCCATCGCCCTCCGATCGGTTTCCGAAGGAGGAGGAGGAGGTATATTCCCACGCCCAGCGGAAAGAAAAGTAGAAAAACAACAAACTCAATAACCAGACTGCTAAGTTGCGAGCGAGAGGTTGGAAGCGCTTGCTGTCTATGGCTCGCCAGATCGTATCATCATAGCCCCACAACAATGCCAGGGGCAGGGTACAAGCGATCGCCAGATAGAGGCCGACTGGAAAATTTAGGTAAAAAAGGGCTGTGAAGCTGACTTGTAAAGCTGGAAGTAACAGCAATAAGGAGAGCAAGAAAATCGCTCGGGAACGACACCAATAGGCGAGGGGGACCCCTAAAAACCCAGCGACTAAAGCTAAATGTTTCAGAAGCAATTCAAGCCCGGAAAATCCACCGGGTGAAAACAGTTCGCTCACCCCTAGCCAATAGCTACAACCGATTAATAAAAGTGCCAGTACGCCTAAAGAGGTGAGACGGAGGCTATAGGACATGGCCAGCACTCCCAAACCCCAAACGAGAAAGAGTCCATAGGGATCGCCACCGATGTGGAACATTTGAGCGGTCAGGGCAAGATTTGCCCCTAAAATCAGCGCTCCAAAGAGTAAGAGTCCTTCACCGACACGCTGCCATCTGCCGCTGGATGAGCCAGTTGGCGATCGCCACAGGTAAAAACCGCCGATATTGACTCCTAGGAATAAAGTGAGAAGTAGGGTTAATTTAACGATTCGTGGCCAAGCTTGCCAGTTAGCTGCCACAAAGGTAATGACGCCCAATCCTAAGAGGATGCCGCCCAATCCTAACAGAATCATCACGAAGCGGTCGCGAGACGCTGTTTCTAAGCGGTCAAATTGATAGCGCTCTGATAATTGTTGGTAAACAGAAGAGTCGATCAGGCCTTCTGCTTGCCACAGCTTAGCTTCTTGGCGCAGTTGGCGACGAAATTGATCTGAAATCATCTGAGGCACCACGCTCAAAACTGTAACCACCTCTCACTGTCTCATTGATAGTTCGGTTCCCTTCCAGAAGTTAGGCCGCCTGGTCAAGTTGCACAGAGATTAGTGGCTAATAATAATGATTAAGGTTGAGCTGGGGAAGGTAACAAATCTGTTGATTCACTCATACAGCAATGAGTGGTTCGTCAGGACCTCTAGGGCGAGGTTCCATGCGTCGTAGAATTGGGGTTGATGGGGAGTATTTCCATACCGCATCTCAATTAGACTGCTTCGAGCGTCATCCACTTGTTGCTAAGGGTCATCGGCGGAGCTATGTTTCCTGCTCTACTGTGGCGACCGCCGGCTCGAACACTTGACCAATCAACGGCTACTATCTGAGCTGATGGCTGTTCGCAAACAACTACTTGCCTTTACCTGGGTATTTTTGCTGCGCCGTCGCGCTCGTTTGATCTAACTGCTGGCGACCATTGCGAATCACACGCAACATATCCCCAAGTTGTTGCTCGATGTTACTGAGAACGCGGTCAGCGTAGTCATCTGCTCCGTTCTGAATTTCTTCGCATTCAGCGATCGCTCTGGCTCTCATTTCTTCTAACTCTTGCTGAGCCTGATAGCGGATTTGTTCAATTTCGGCAATGGTTGCTTGCTGGATCGCTTCGCAGTCAAGCTGAACTTGCTGCCGTAACTGATCGGCCTCTACCTTTGCCTGCTGAATCAGACCCATCTCGTTTAAAATCTCAGAGGCCCGTTGCTCGGCGGAGTCTAAGATTTCCTGAGCGTACAATTCCGCCTCTTGGAGAATTTCATCTTTGTGGCGGATGATAATTTCTGCTTCCTGAAAAGCAAGCGGTAAATTCAACCGAACTAAATCCAGTTGCTCTAGCAACTGTTCTTCATCAACCAACGTGCGCCTGGTCAGCGGAATGCGCGGACTGTCGAGAATGATCTCCTCCAAGCGGTTGAGTTCCTGTTGGATGTCTACACTTGGCGTTCGCCCAGCGTCTCCGTAGGAGGTTCCACCTGAAAGTGACTCGCTATCGGTGCTGCGTCCGTTGCTGTCTGGTTCGATACGGCTTGAGTCCTGCTGGCGTAACATTTGTATATCTCTAGAGCGACGTGTTTCGGAACAAGATGATCGACGGAGCCACCAAACCTGGCTATCTCTTTCACTACACTACTACTTAAAAAGCTGTACTCGTTAGAAGTAGCCAAAAAAACGGTCTCTATTTCGCCCATGAGGGTTTGGTTTGTATGGGCCATCTGGAGTTCCATCTCGAAGTCGGAAAGTGCCCGCAGGCCCCGGAGTAAGACGTTTGCTTGCCGTATTCTGGCATAGTTTACCGTTAGACCTTCAAAGCTGGAAACCTCGACATTGGACAGATGCCGAGCAGAGTGGCGAATTTGCTCAATCCGTTCCTCAACGGTAAACAGAGGGCTTTTATTAGGATTCCGCAGCACAGCGACGATCACCCATTCAAATAGTTTACAGCCTCGCTCAATAATATCGAGGTGGCCGAAGGTAATGGGGTCAAAGCTGCCTGGATAGATGGCAATCACTGGTATGGGCTTGTCAGAGTTATTACTGAGTAAGTATACGGCATCAAGGAGAGGGAAGGGGAAACAGGGAAGGGAACTATTTTCCGATCGTCATTTTCGATCGCCCATTTTTACCGGTTGACCTTCAGGTCTTTTCTTTCACTTTTTGAGGGAATGAGCTCTGTAAAAGGTTTCTAAGCTGTGGCGATCGCCCACAAAGCGCCAGTGCCAAGGTTCATAGCTGACACCTTGGGGGTTGTCTTTAGGGAAGGATATTTCAAAGCTAAAATAAGGGGCTCTTGCTTGGAGCCACTTGAAGGCTTTTGTAGTTTCAAAGGTTTGGCTGAGGTTGGTCTCTGGCGCGTTACCATCACCGATGTCGATCGCATAACCAGTGTGATGTTCGCTGTAACCAGGAGGGGCACTCACTTCGGCTCGTTTGGTAGCGTTCTGCCCTCGTTCGGCTTTGACATCAAAAAAGACGTGCTGTTGATCCGCGACGGAGCGGAATGCTGAGATGGGGACTAAACTCACTCCTTCTGAGGCCGCTGCATTCACCATTTCTTGATATTTGGCGGCGGCTGCTTTACGGAGTTTAATGCTACCGTCGGGGGCGATCGATTGCAATTCGTCAGCTGGGGCTTCTTCGTAGGGTAAATGACCCAGGAGGTTATCCGCCGGAACTTGCTTCCCTGCATTAGTGGCTGTGGCTGGGGATACCGCCGGGGATGACAAAGCTGGAGTTGCTGGTCGTAGATCTTGTTGGGTTTGGCTAGCGAAGGAACTGGTTCGGAACTGCTCAGATTGGAAGTGTAGCCAGACGCTGGTAGCGAGGGCGATCGCACCTAGGGCCACTAATCTCAAGATCAGCCATTTTTTCTGAGGCCGGCGCGGTTCGGCTTCTACTTGGGGGATGTCTCTGACTGCTTCTGGAATATCATCAACAGCAAGCTCTGAGACGTTTGGCGCTTTTCTAGACAGACTCGCGTTATCCAAGCGGGCTCCACTCCTGGACTTCTATCAAGGCTCAACGTTAAAGATTGTAGACTGAGACTGAGCGCTCAGTTGCTACAAATTCCCTTTGACACTATATCTTACAGAGACCCTCGATCCAATCTGGAAGGGAAGCGACTGGCAAGTCCGTTTAATCGTTTGAGAACTTCTAGCAAGTGATGGGCAAAATGCTTCTGTAACCCCATCTCATCTACGTTATCGAACTGGAGAGGAGTTGGTTTTTTAGGGATACTGATTTAAGGAGTCGATCCGTCCACCCAGCAAGACTCTATCCGGTAGCAGCAGTGGCATCAGAATTAGCAGCAAGTACCGATTTTTTAGTAGATTTTTCGGAAAAAAAGTTTAGGCAAGACCACTCAGTAAAGAAACTCGATCGTTAGGAAAAATTTGAGAAATCATTCAGTCTGGATCGGGGCCACCTCAGGGAGAGTGGTTGAGAACGATTGATTGAGTCGTGAAAGAGCGGATGGAAACGTTCTAAAAAGCTGAGATAGGAAAGTGCGACCGCTCCTCCCTCTGCCCAAGCCTCAGCAAGCGGGGTTCATCTGCGGTCAAAAATAGCGAACTTCCCTTCATCAACTCCCTCAACAACTTCTCTAAACTTACTCAACCCCTCCCAGAATCAGTTACAATTATTAAGAAATCTTTAGTTCAACGCTCTTAACGTCCCAGACGCACTATGAGTCTTCCCATCCGCAATGTCGCTATCATCGCCCACGTCGATCACGGCAAAACTACTCTTGTTGACGCCCTCCTCAAACAATCCGGCATCTTCCGCGAAGGGGAAGACATTCCTGATTGCGTCATGGACTCCAACGATATCGAGCGCGAACGTGGCATTACCATCCTCTCCAAAAACACAGCCGTCAAATACAAAGACACCCTAATCAACATCGTTGATACCCCCGGACACGCTGATTTCGGGGGTGAAGTCGAGCGAGTCCTCGGCATGGTAGACGGTTGCCTTCTGATCGTAGATGCCAATGAAGGCCCCATGCCTCAAACTCGGTTTGTACTCAAAAAAGCCCTCGAAAAAGGACTACGCCCGATCGTCTTCGTCAACAAAATTGACCGTCCCCAAGCCGAACCCCACAAAGCAATTGATAAAGTCCTGGATCTCTTCTTGGAACTAGGGGCCGATGACGATCAATGCGAATTCCCTTACCTGTTCGGTTCAGGCTTATCGGGTTACGCCAAAAAACAACTCGACGATGAAGGGGTAGACATGAAACCCCTCTTTGAAGAGATTCTCGATCACGTACCACCACCCGTGGGCGACCCCGAAAAACCTCTGCAATTGCAAGTCACTACCTTGGATTATTCCGAATATCTAGGGCGAATTGTGATCGGTCGCATCCATAACGGCACGATTAAATTTGGTCAGCAAGCTGCATTAGTCACTGAAAGTGGCGCAATTGTCAAAGCTAAGGTGACAAAGTTAATGGGGTTTGAAGGCTTGAAGCGGATTGACGTCCAAGAAGCTTCGGCTGGCAATATTGTCGCGGTAGCCGGTTTTGCGGATGCCAATATCGGCGAGACCATTACTTGTCCCAATGAGCCACAAGCACTCCCCTTAATTAAAGTAGATGAACCTACTTTACAAATGACCTTCTCAGTGAACGATTCACCTTTTGCAGGTCAGGAAGGAACGTTAGTAACTTCGCGGCAAGTACGCGATCGCCTGATGCGCGAACTGGAAACCAACGTTGCTTTGCGCGTCGATGAAACTGACTCTCCTGATAAATTCCTTGTATCCGGCCGCGGTGAACTCCACCTGGGTATTCTGATCGAAACCATGCGCCGAGAAGGATATGAATTCCAAGTTTCTCAGCCACAAGTGATCTACCGCGAAGTCAGCGGTCAACCTTGCGAACCCTTCGAGTGTTTGGTATTAGATGTCCCGGAAGAATCAGTCGGTGGCTGTATCGAACGCCTCGGTCAACGGAAGGGTGAAATGCAGGATATGCACGTCAGTGGGAACGGTCGCACTCAACTGGAATTCTCCATTCCTGCACGGGGTTTAATTGGGTTCCGAGGGGAGTTTATGCGCTTGACTCGTGGCAACGGCATTATGAATCATAGCTTCCTTGATTATCGTCCCTTGAGTGGAGAAATTGCAGCTCGTCGTAACGGGGTTTTAATTTCTTTTGAAGAGGGAGTGGCAACCTACTACGCCTTGCAAAATGCTGAAGACCGGGGAGTGTTTTTCATTACACCGGGAACCAAAGTTTATAAGGGTATGATTGTCGGAGAACACAACCGTCCTCAAGATTTGGAACTCAATGTTTGTAAGTCAAAGCAATTAACAAACCACCGTGCTTCCGGTGGTGAAGAATTGGTGCAGTTACAAGCACCGGTCGAGATGAGTCTAGAGCGTGCTCTGGAATATATTGGATCGGATGAATTGGTGGAGGTAACGCCTCAGTCGATTCGCTTGCGGAAGATGTCTAAGAAGTTGGTAAAACGTTAAGGATCGTAGGTGGTAAGGTGGGTAATACCCACCTTACTGTCAATGCTCCTGTTAAGTTTTCTGAATTGAGGTCGATCAAAGAGAGAAGAAATCACCCAGAAATAAAAGCTGAAATTGCTGCCATGAATTGAGAGTTTGCGATTGCTGAAATGGCGATTCGCTACTGTTTAGGTTTATGAAAGTCTCTGCTACCGCCTCAACCGCGCTACATCTATGGTTTAATTGAGACTGAAGCCAAACCTAAACGCAATCTACCATGAGTCCCAAAACAATAGCCATTATTAACTTTAAAGGTGGTGTCGGGAAAACGACAGTGACTTGGGGTATGGGAAATGTGCTTTCCCAAGAAACGGATTTGAAAATTTTGATGCTTGACTTAGATCCACAGATGTCCTTAACGGAAGCGATCGGTCTCAACGAAAGTACAGGTCATTTAGATGATAAATTTGGCAAATGGTATGAACAATCGATTCGACTGCGAAAAACAATTTATGATGCTTTAGAAGCTTTTAAAAGATCCGGAGCTGCTTTTAAATTTCCCCTGGGATTTGAGACGATCTATGAAATTGATGAGCAGTTACATTTTATTCCATCCGTTGAAGAGTTATACTGGTTAGAATTAGAGGGATTTCATGGCAATCAAACTAAGGACTTTATCCGCAAGTTTTTGGTAAAAGTTACTAACACCTCTCAACTCCCCAACTATGATTTAATTTTGTTTGATTGTTCTCCTTCCTTTAATCTCCTTTCCTATAGTGTCTTATCTTGCTGTGACTTGATTCTGATTCCTGTTAACCCTGATTATTTTGGTTCGCGGGGATTAAGCTTGGTACTTAATTCTTTGAGAAAACGCATTGCACCCTTGCCCTTTCCCAAAATCGCCGTTTTTATGAATAAAGCCAAAACTCATGGAGGTCTTTTAACCAATGAAGTTCAATTTTATATAAGAGAAGATAAAAGAATTTGTGCAGAAGCGGCTGCCCTCTATCAAATTCCCATCAAATTTTTAGACTCTACAATTCGGGAAAGTGTCATTATCAAACGGGCGATTAATGAAGGTGAACTCCCCCCTGAATTAGCTTCAGAGTTTGAAGAATTGTGGTATGAGTGTGAGGAATACATGGCATGATCAGAAAAGTCAGTGAACGTTCTGATGAGCCAATCCTGCAACTCATCGATGAAATCAGTGAGCTTAAGGAAAGTCTGCGAGAAATTTCTAGAAAATTAACTCGCATTGAAACTAAAGTGAAACGTGGATTTTCTGCGACGACAAGTTTGTCAAAAAAGTCTGAAATTTCCACCCCAAAAATCACTGCCAATGCTAAGAAACTGACTGAGCTTTCTTCTGAAGATGTGCTACAGGTGTATGAAGAACTGCGGTTAATTGCTAAAAATGGCAATGAAGAAGAAGTTAGGCAAAAATTGTCGGCAATGGATGCCGCAGAACTCAACCTCATGTGCTGGGAACTCGGTGCAACTTTATCAGGAAAAAACCCATCGCGAAAAAAAATGCTTGACGCCATTGTTGGTAGAATTCAGCAGAGTTTGATGCTGTCGCGGCATATTGACCGTAAGGCGTTTTAAAGTCAAACCAGTCAGTTCTAAATTCTCAAATGGGGGAAGAGGTAAGATTTTTCTTCTTGTGGAAGTTCTGTCCCAGCGACTCATTTGACTCCAGCGCTTTAGATTTTTCTTCCTGCAACTGCCGATCAATTTTTGGCAATTTTAAGATAATTCCAGCTAATACCCAGTAATAAACTGCCACTGGATCAACATCTAAGGGGTAGTATTGAGGATTAATGCTAAAGAATGCAATAAACACCCAGAAACTCGCTCCATAACTCCTCAAACTGCGATCGCGTACAGAACGATAAGCTCTGAAGGTGAAAAAAGTTAACTGCAAGAGCAACCCTTGAAATGCTAACATTCCAGGATATCCTAGTTCATAAAGCAACTTTGGTTGGTAAGTTTCAATTAGCTTTGTATAACCAAAGACCCTTGTTGAATTGGTCGCTCGCCCGATTCCTTTTCCAAGTGGCGAGTCACTAATAAAATTCTGACTTTGCTGAAATTGATTCATTAAAAATTGCTCGGGTGGAGAAGCATTCCAACGACTGAGAAAGCTCTCCCATCGTTGCTGAACGACCATGGGATTCGTTGCTGCACCAACGAAGAGAAGGAGACCTAATGCGACTCCAATGGGAATAAACCGTTTAAAATTTACTAATTGACCTGTGAGAACAAGCAGGAACCCTACCACAATTGGGACTAAAATTAGAGCCGCTCTTTGACCCGAAATCACTCCATTTACAAACACTAAGGCTAGACCCGAAAGCCCGATCATTCGCCATAAAAATGAAGGATCAAAAAATGTGCAAACAAAGGTTAAAAAAGCGTTGGAAATCAAGAACCATGCCCATTGCCAAGGAGCGACAAATGTCCCTGGTAAACGAATGAAATTGACCTCAGGACTATAAACCAGAGAGCCACCAACGAGGCATTTTGCCGTCAAAGTTGCTTTAAATAAATCCTCTCCTACCTTGCCCCTGGTACCTGGGCAACTTCCATGTACCAGCATAAAATATTGTGCGAGTCCCAGAATACAACAGATAATCGCGAGGAGCAGGTGCATCCGGGTAAAGACTAACAAATCCTTTTGATGGCGAATCAAGTAATAAGCACAAGGAATCAGAGGAATATATCCAATTAATACTTTCAATCCGAGAATTCCTTGTAAAATAGGTTTATCTCCAGGGGGAGGATGGAGCTGCATGAAACCATTGACAAAAATCAATGTGAGTAGCGCCAGTGACAAGACAATGCTTAAGCTCATCCCTAAGGATTTGGGAATAATAATGGGGAGGCGTTTCTTTTGGCAATTTTGAATCAGCCCGATCAGAGCTGGCATATAGAAAGCATCTTTAGCGATTTGAAAGACAGGACTACCACCCCCAACCCAGTAAGTAATAGTACCGTTAAAAGGTAAGTAAATTAAAAATGTCCAGAGAGCATAACGGGGATATTGATAAGAAAGTAGTAAAACAGCGATGCTACAACCTCCTGCTAAGGCGAGCTTGGGTTTGACAACAAATAAGAGTACGATGCTAATAACCGCAGCCAGGGAGACGGCAATCGCGATCGATTGCAGGACTGCTTGCCACTGTCGCTCAACTTCCCGTCGGCGAGCCGCTAATTGTTTTTTGTTGAGGGTTGAGGTTGCAACAGGGGACTTGGGTTTAGGTTTCTTAGATTTGCGCTTAATTTTTACCATAACTCAGTTGATTTAAACTCTCAAATCACTATGACGCCCCAACAACAAGCTCTATTTTTTGATCGAGTTGCGACTCTCCTCAACTCAGGCTTAACCTTAGAACAGAGTTTTAGTTTAGCGAGTCAAAATGGCCATCCAACCTTTAGACGTTATCTGCAACAATTGAGTGTAACCCTAACCAAGGGTCAAGCGTTAACTCCTCGTTCCTCCCCCTATTTTGATGCTTGGACCCTGAGGCTAATTCAAGCGGCTGAAGCCAGTGGTAGCTTACCAGAAGTCTTTCACCGCTTAGCGATCGCGGCCCATCGTCGGCAACGATGGCAGAAACGCTACCGTACCATTGGGTTAGCGGCTGTCACTATCATTTTAAGTACCCTACTGCTGGCGGTCGCACTCCTCCCAGTTCATCCTAACTGGCTCACTCATCCAGCTACCTGGCTAGCAGCTTTCGCAGTGCTCGGTTTAGCAGCAGCAAAGTTAGCTCCCCATACACTTTACCTCCTGGCTTTACAGCTACCGCTCATCCGTAAAGTAGCGCAACTTCACTCCCTCCTGTACTTGACAGAATTAGCTTTACCCCTGCGTTCTGGCATCCCTATTTTGACAGCACTGGAACTGCTGGGAAGCCACATTCCCGATCGCTCCCTCGCCCTTCACCTCACCTCAGCGACTCGCCAACTTCAAACCGGCAAACCGCTCAGCCAGACTCTGAAAAGTAAATTACCGCCGATCGCCTTTCAAATGATTCAGACTGGAGAAGAAACCGGCCATCTAGACACAGCTTTGGAGCAATTAGCTGTCTATTGCGAAACACAATTAGAACAAACCCTGAGTCAAATTCAAGGACTGTTGTTACCGCTCAGCATCATCGCCATTGGTGCTTTAGTCGCCCTGCTGGGAATTCATCTAATCACCTCTCTCATTCACTTACTTCCCTAACTGATTGCTCTTTCAGTTCACAACTGTTATAGCCAGCTCTTAAGCACCCCTAAATTCACCGGGAAGCCTGTTAAACTGTTCTCTCCTCTCGCGCCATTCAGTAGAGCACTTCCATTCCTAAGCCAGAGACTCTTGTGGAATTGAGCCGTTGCATCTAAGCTATAGTCAGCTCCGCACATGAGTTTTCATCCGATAGGGACTATGAAATTATCAACTTTTGTGTCACTCTGTAGCGCCTTACTTTTAGGAGCAAGCGCTAGCCTATTCCTGGGTAGCCCCCGCGCGATCGCTGCTGAAAAAATTGTCCTCAAATATGGCCCTTTTGCTCAATCGGTTCAAGTCAGTGACCTAGAGAATTTTGTCAAAACTGGCAATACCACTCCCACTTTGGCAACCATTATTCGGCTCTCCAAGCAAGACCCCCAGACCCTTCGGGGACTCATGTCTCTCGAACTGGGAGTGAATGTAGTCACTTTAGACCGGATTCTGAATAGTAAGGATGGGGAAGCTGCATTGATGGCGATCGGCAAAACTGTGCGGACTCGCTCTCGTGCTGAAAGCGATAAAGCCCTGAGAGCTGCTGTCATTCTTGCTGCTTCAGACAACAAGCTGTCCCTGCTCGAAGTCCTCCAAAAATATCCGACCTCTGAGATCGATGTCGAAATTGGCAGCATTGGCAGTACCGTAGACCAACTCAAGGGTTTTGCAGGAAACCTGCAAAATCTACTCAAGAGTTCTACTTCTTCTACCACAACCACTACACCAACCGCTCGCCCACAAACCACAGTGCAGCCACCTCGACCTGTACAGCCAGCCGCTCCAGTGACTCCCCGTCGCCTCACAGCTCCGCCCGCCACAACTCCAGCCCCAGTGCCAGTCGCCCCAGCGCGACCTGTGAGAGGACTCTGGTAAGCTCATTGAGTGACAAGAGGTTAGTAGTGCGCCGTTTTTCTCCCAGAGCTGGCGGCTAGCTACTAACTGCTTGAGTTGATTCAGTCTTCGAGGGGCGAAACCTGTGAAGCAGTTTCGGAAATACTTTCAGCCGCCTCCAGGTACTGAGTTTCAATCAGGAAAGCTCCTCTTTCAAAGCGGACTCCCCAATAATCACCGGGTCGTCGCTCGATTACAATACCAATTTCACCCAGGTGAATAACATTGGGAGGGCGCAACATTGGCATTGGTTCAGCAGTCTTGACATAGGCTGGCAATCCGATCAGGCGGACTTTCTCACCAATGGTAAATTCTTTTTCCATTCTTTGGGTTTGTTGGGGTTGTTAAGGTTGGACTCCCGATCTTCATTGTTAAACACAACGGAGGGAAGTGTTCTCCCCAACTGCAAACGATCGAGCCATCAAGGTTGGCTCTTAGTGAGAACAGGTGAGGAGAACTGTGGCAGATTGGCTTTAAGGATTGGAGAGAATAATTCAACTCCAGTGTGGTCGTTGGTGATAACTTCTTGTGTCACACTAGGAATTGACTGTACTAGGTCTGAGCAAGCATGAGGGGGAAATAATCATGGCTACAAGTCGTCGCGTTGAGCGCGTTGCTTCGCTGATTAAACGCGAAGTCAGCCAGATGTTGCTCCACGGCATCAAAGATGACCGGGTCGGCAGTGGGATGGTGAGCGTCACTGATGTGGATGTTTCCGGCGACCTCCAACACGCCAAAATCTTTGTCAGCATTTACGGCACTGAGGAAGCAAGGGCGGAGACGATGGCTGGTTTGAGATCGGCCACTGGCTATGTCCGCAGTGAGTTGGGTCACCGGGTGCGCCTGCGCCGGACTCCAGAGGTGGTCTTTCTAGAGGATCGTTCTTTGGAACGTGGCGATCGCATGCTGTCGCTGTTAAATCGCCTTTCGCAAGAGCGGCGAGAGATGATGGATTCTGAAGCCTCCACGGAGGAGGATATCCCCTTGGCGGAAGAGGTGGAATAGCGATCGCAGTTCGTGGTTTGCGGTTCTGAGTTGATCGGCTCCCTGTCAATTACCCTGGCTATGAGTACAGGGTCGAGGCCTCCAGGGAGGATGATAGAGGAAGGATAAACAATGAACTGTAAACTGCGGACAATTCCTCATGATGGAAACTTTTTCTCTACGCGAACTGGTCGCTCAAATGGTGGTGGTGCGGGCTTCTGGTTATCTCTTCGATCACCAAATTCGGTATCCTGAGTGGGAACCACCGATGAGCAAGCTGCGGGACTGGTTGCAAAATCTCGGCGTTGGTGGGGTGATTTTGGTAGGGGGAAGTGCGGCGGAGTTGGCCGCGCGGTCGCAGCAACTCCAGTCTTGGGCAAAGTTTCCTTTGTTATTAGCGGCTGATGTCGAAGAAGGGGTGGGTCAGCGGTTTCCTGGGGCGACTTGGTTCCCGCCACCGATGGCGATTAGTGCCGTGGCGAAGCAAGATTTTAGCAAAGCGCTACATTATGCGGAACAGATGGGAGCTGCGACTGCGCGGGAAGCGGTGGCGATCGGGCTGAATTGGGTGCTAGCTCCGGTGGTGGATGTCAATAATAACCCCGATAATCCGGTGATTAATGTACGGGCGTTTGGGGAGACACCAGAAACGGTGAGCCAGCTTGCGGCGGCGTTTATTCGGGGAGTTCACCAATATTCTGTCTTGACAACAGCCAAGCATTTTCCGGGTCACGGCGATACGGCGGTGGATTCTCACTTGCAATTGCCTGTTTTGCCTCATTCTCTGGCAAGATTGGCGGACATTGAATTGCCTCCGTTTAGAGAGGCGATCGCGGCTGGGGTGGACTCGGTGATGAGTGCTCACCTGCTGATTCCAGCTTGGGACTCGGAACGACCAGCGACCCTTTCTCAGAAGATTTTAACGGGTCAGTTGCGCCAAGAGTTGGGCTTTGAAGGGTTGATTGTTACGGACGCTTTGGTGATGGGAGCCATTGCCAATGAGTACGGATCGGAGGAAGCGGCGGTTTTGGCGGTGGAAGCGGGGGCGGATGTTCTACTGATGCCTTTAGATCCAGAGGCGGCGATCCAAGCTGTCTGTGAAGCTGTGACTCAGGGACGCATTGAGATTTCACGAATTCAAGCCTCTGTCAACCGCATCTGGCAAGCAAAAACCAAGGTGGTTTTATCGTTGCAGCAGAGGAGAGGGCCGGAGAAGCACAAAGTGGCAGAGGCCGTTCTCCCAGCTACTTTTTTTGAGCTACCTTCTGCGTTTACGACGGCTGCTAATATCATCCGAGATTCTCTGGTCGTTGGGGGTTCAGTTCCTTTGCAGGTTGAAAAGCAACCAGGTCATGAATCTTTACGGAACTTAATTGTGGTTGATGATATTTTGGGATGCGAGTTTTTGGGGCGTCACGCACCAGCGATCGCTGTTCCCGAACAGCTTGGTTACAATTTGCACCTCATTGATGACCGCACCCTGGCAGCCTGTGAAGAGGGGGAACCTCAAGGTTTTTCACCCACCTTATTGCAAATTTTTATTCGCGGTAACTGCTTCCGTGGCAGTGCTGGCTTAACGCAAGCGGCTCAAGATTGGTTTAAAAAATTGTTAAAAACAGGGGAGCTACAAGCTACGGTTATTTACGGAAGCCCCTACATTATTGAGTGCTTTCTGCCACATTTACCGCGTCATATTCCCTATGTATTTTCTTATGGTCAGATGCCCCTGGCTCAAGCGATCGCCCTAGAAACACTCTTTGGGATCTTGAGTTAAGGCACTGCTAATTAGCACCCTCGCGCTTCCCTCAAGCCTTCTGAATTTTTCGACCGCTACCGACTAATCAGTTGGTTTTCGAGGGGAGTTAGCATCCTGCTCCTCGTTAACTCTTACTGTTTTCTCTATCTTAGGGTGTATTCCTATGGGTTTAGGCTTGATTCACGATGGTTGACTCCATCATCTTTGAGGCATACCGTCGCTGTCGATCTGTAGCAAAGCGAAATTGAAATACTCCTCAAGAGGGAATTTCTAAGAGTTTATAAAATTTATGAACTTCAACGAAAGTTTTGTAACAGTATATACTGACAAAAAAAACTTTGCCGCTCAGCGATCTTCGTCTATACTCTTATTAGTGCTGTACAAAGTTCAGGCTACGCCACGAGGGCGATATGATTCACTCCGCTATCCAATACTCCCTAGATGTCATCCAAGACGAAGCCCGCCATCTCGTCTATGAAGGGCTAGTCAGCCGTCAGCAGCCTATTTACACGCTCTGCCAATTCATTCCCCCCCGCGAATGGGCTTGTGTCGAGTGCGAACTAGAAA
>JBLNEP010000244.1:0-23149 GCA_050262755.1 Actinomycetota bacterium
TATCAAGAGATTATGGTGGAGGCAATCAACCGCCGCGGTCGAACAATTGGCTGTCGCGTGATCTGCACACCGCTGATTGTGGGGAGCGAGCAACAAGGGATTATTCTATTAATGGAAGAGCAGTTCATCTAAAATTCCCTAGCATCAGCCTGGTTAAGGGAAAGAAAGAGCAGAGCTTGGCTGATGCTCGCCATTGAGTTCATCATCATTTCCCGCTTTTCCCACTTTTTCCTTTTTCTGTTCTAGGACCGATATTCTGGGGAAACATCCAAGTCGAGACTTGACAGTGACAATCTCCTATTGAGACAGTAAGGATGGGTCATTTCGACAGAAGGCTCAACTGTACTTAAGCTTACACGCTTCCTTTTTTAACTGGATCATGGGCTAACAGAAATATTCCTCTATCCATAATGCTTGATCCTCGACCTCACTGGTTGAATTGGCGCAGCAAGAAAGTTCCCCTGTTTTGGGTGCTGGTGATACCATTTGTGCTGCAAACAGTGGGTGCTGTCAGTTTAGTAGGCTACCTCTCTTTTAAGAGTGGACACAAGGCGGTGGAAAACCTAGCGAGTCGAATGATGACGGAAGTGGGAGCGCGGATCGGCGATCGCCTCGATACTTACCTACAGATCCCCCATCACCTGGTAGCAGTTAACCGTGTGGCAGTCGAACAACGGACGCTCGAGCCGAGTAATCTTGAGCAAGTGCGACAGCAGCTTTGGCAACAGTTCAATTTATACCCCTTAGCGGCCTCCAATTTCTGCTGGAGCGAACAGGGAGAAGCGATCGGCTATGGCCGCGTCATGACCGAAGAATTTCGCCAGCAAGCTCAGAAGTTGACGGGAGAAAGCATCACCCTTGGTACGATTTACTTACAGAAAATTAGCAAAGATCGTTTAAACGAACGCACCTTTTTTTTAATAGATGACCAAGGTAAACCGAGAAAAAAAGTTTATCAGTTAAGCGATCGCTTTCAAACACTCCCCTGGTACCTCTACGCAAAAAAAGCAAAAAAACAAACTTGGACCCCGATTTTTCTCTACCGAGTTATATCCACGTTAGGAATGCAGGCTTCTGCTCCTATTTATGATGCGAGTGGACAATTGCAGGTACTTTTTACCTCTAGTTTCTCACTCACGGATATCAGTCAATTTCTGCATCGATTGCACTTTTCACCCACAGGACAAGCTTTTATCCTTGAACGATCGGGATATTTAGTGGCTACCTCTACCTTAGAAAAAATTTATATTAAACAAGCAACGGGAGAATTAAAAAGAGTGCAAGGAGTGAGTAGCCAAGATGCAAAAACTCGAGAAATATCTCAACGAATCGCCCACAATTTTGTGAATTTTCAGACGCTGCAAACCGTGCAGCAACTCAATTTAAATTACAATCAACAACGGCAATTTGTGCGGGTAATTCCCTACCGAGACCGATATGGTTTGGACTGGCTTATTGTAATTATTGTGCCAGAATCTGATTTTATGGGGGAGATCCAAGCCAATATCAAAAATACGATATTTTTATGTATCATCGCGTCGGTATTAGCGATTGTTGTCGGAGGATTTACCACTAACCTTATTACCAGGAGAATTGCCAAAATTAACCGAGCGAGTCAAGCAATGGCAGCCGGAACGCTCGATCACTATCTCGATCCAGAGAACCAGATCCAAGAATTAGGACAACTGGCCCAGTCTTTTAATCAGATGGCAGCACAATTACGTCAATCTTTTAATCAAATTCAACTTGCCTTGGAGGAGTCGAAAGAGAAATTTACTACAATTTTTCGCACCAGTCCTGACCCCATTGTTATCATCACCCTTGCTGAAGAACGCATCTTAGAAGTTAATGAAAGTTGTATCGATTTTTTCGGCTATTCTCGCCAGGAGTTAATCGGTCAAACAATCATAGAACTGGGAAGTTGGGGTAACTTAGAACAACACCAAAGCTTTCGGAAATTGCTCCTAAAGCAGCTAAGAGTTAGCAGTCTGGAGGTCGAGCTTTATCGAAATTCAAGAGAAATCAGCACTGTACTTCTGTCTGCTGAAGTCTGCAATTTAGAAGGACAGGATTACGCGGTGGTGATGCTCAAAGATATTAGCGCCCGCAAACAGGTAGAACTCGCACTCCAAGAAAGCGAACAACGGTTAGAGGCAATTTTAGATTCCGCTCCCTTAGCGATTTTTATCAAGGATTTGCAAGGTCGCTATATCCGAGTGAATCCTGCTTACGAGCGAATGACAAACCTCACCCAGAAACAACTACTTGGCATCACCGATTATAATTTGTTACCGCTTGCTTTTGCTCAGATCTGTTGGGAAAGCGACCAAATAGTGATCAGGGACAAGCTAACCGTTACCTTTGAGGAATCTGTGCCATTTCCTTACAAAACCCGATACTTGCTTGCCACTAAATTTCCGTTACTTGATTTAACGGGTCGTCCCTACGCTGTCTGTGGCATTGCCGTCGATATCAGCGCTCGTAAGCAAGCAGAAGCTGCCTTGCGTGAAAGTGAAGAACGTTTCCGTACCTTGTTTGAAAATTCACCGATCGCTTACTTTTCCCTAAACTCAGAGGGTTGCTACATTGATGTTAACTCCAAACTCTGTGACCTTCTGGGTTATAGCCGTGAAGAACTCCTGGGCAAATCTTTCGGTGAATTCTGCTCAGAAAGTACCAAAGATTCCTTCCCAAAACGGTTTGCTCATTTTAAAAGTGATGGCATGATCCGTGGAGAATTACAACTGATGCGAAAGGATCGAGTTCAGATTACAGCACTGTTGGAAGGTCGGGTTCAGCATAACACTCAGGGTGAGTTTGTCAAGACTCATTGCATTCTCTACAATATTACTGAGCGTAAGCGTATGGAAGAAGCATTGCGTCAGACAAAAGCTAAACTGCAACAGACGAATCAGGAACTAGAAAAATTAGTCAATCTTGATCCTTTAACCCAAGTTGCGAACCGTCGTTGCTTTACTAACCACTTACAACAGCAATGGCAGCGACTCCTCAAAGAGCAACAGCCGCTCTCTCTGATTTTGTTTGATGTCGATTATTTCAAACGCTATAACGACCGCTATGGACATCCGGAAGGAGACGAATGTCTGATTAAGATTGCCCAAGCTGCTCAACACCTAGTGTATCGTCCAGGGGATTTGGTGGCCCGCTACGGGGGTGAGGAATTTATCGCGATCTTGCCCCATACGAACCAAGAAGGAGCCATCTCAGTCGCTAAACGCATCCGTTCTACGATTCACGCTTTATCCATCCCTCATGCGGCCTCAGAAGTTAGCGATCGAGTCACCATTAGTCTGGGAATTGCGAGTGTGATTCCTTTTGCCGAAGCTGACCCAGAAATGCTGATAGAGCAAGCCGATCGAGCGCTCTACCTCGCCAAGCAGAAGGGACGCGACCGCTTTGCTGTGACCTAAAGCAGATGGTAACGCAGTGAAGTTGAGCTGTACTTCGGACAGTTGCAAACTGCGAAGAGTAAATTTTAGAGATTGTCCGGATGACCGGGGATTGCTTGGGAAAGTGAAAGGGTAGATGCACCCTGATAAATCACCCTCAGCCTTTTCCGGCTGGGGTTTTTTATGGCGATCGCAGCATGGAATAAATTTTAGAGATGATCCGGATGGTCGGGGATTGCCTAGAAAAGTAACACAGTAGATGCACCCTGATAAACCGCCCTCAGCCCTTCCCGGCTGGGGTTTTTTATGGCGATCGCAGCATTTAAGCCAATTTTAGGGATGGTCTGAAGCATTTTTTTGCAGTTTGGATAGCGTCGGTGTGGTAGCGCTGTTTTTCCTCACCTGCTAATCCACTCCTATTTGCTTTTTTCTAGGGAAAAAATCACCTCATTGTAGCACTCAAATTTTTGACGAGTTGATGCTGGGTGGTGTCCTATCATCAGCTCCCCTGATGGGTAGCTGCGATCCGGGTCAAAGCTTACTCAAGCTGTGCTGATTTGAAATAGCTGTTGCTTAACTCACGGGTTGAACGACTCCGATCGATTGAGGAATCAGCACTGTATCAATGATGTGGATGACCCCGTTATCTGCTTCTACATCAGGGGTGATTATTTTCGCACCGTTGACCTGGATGCCATCAGCCGAGGAATCAATTTTCAGGGTTGAACCTTCGGAAGTGGAAAGTGAGTTTTCTTTGCTAACATCTGCTGCCATTATTTTTTGATTCGGCAGGATATGATAAGTTAAAACTTGAATCAATTTCGGGATATCTTCCAGCAACGCTTCTACCGTTCCCGATGGCAATTTAGAAAATGCTTCATCAGTGGGTGCAAAGACGGTGAAAGGACCTTCTGTTTTTAATCCTTGTGCCAAGCTAGCAGCATTGATCGCTGCAACTAAGGTGGTGAAACAATTAGCATTGATGGCAGTATCAAGCAAATCAGGCATGGGTAATTTCCTTAATTTTTCCTCAGATTTTCAGTCCAGAAAGAGCGATTAATAAGCTGAAGGGGTTCTGGAGTCTACAGTCGCCAGCAGATCGGCTAAATCATTGGCGTGTTCTTCTTCATCTTCGAGAATTTCTTCTATGAGTCGGCGGCTGGTTGGATCGGCGTGACCGAAATAGTTAATCAGCTTGCGATAAATTTCGATAGCAATCCGTTCTGCTACCAAATCTTCCTTGATTAACTGCGTTAATTGCACTTCGGGTCCACTACTTCCATATTCAGTAGAAGAACGGTTCACAATCGTTGCAGGATTGAAATCTGGATCGCCTCCTAACTGGTCAATACGCTCGGCGAGCATCATCATGTGTTCATGTTCATTTTCTGCGTGTTCGGCAAATTCTTCAGCAACTTGGGGGTAATTAATGCCTTTAGCAATAATTTGATGGTGGCGGTAGCGCAACACGCATAAAATCTCAGACGCTAACGCTTCATTCAGTAATTGACAGACTTCCTCTCGATTGAGGGGATAATCCTCAGTAATGGCTCCTCGATCCACAGATTGGCGAGCTTGTTGACGGATTTCATCAACATTGTAGAGTTGACCTTTAATGGGAGTTGTCGTCATAAATTTAGCTGAGTGAAGGGTTCAATTCTGAGTTATAAAAAGCACTTTTACCTGCTCATCATCCAAAGATTAAGTGGGTAGCTAGAGCAGAAAGAAACAGTTTTTTCGCTCAATTCTTCGCTTTAGCCTAACACTTCTCAGTAACTTGTGATATCTATCTAATGGTCTAGGATGGATTTCTACCTAAGGAGAGACTTTGCTCGCCTCGATCGTCGCTTGACTAAGTTTATACAGGGTTTCTAAATCACATAACAAGCGATGGCAATTGATATGGCGAACAAGAACAGTCTGGACGTTTCGTGAGACTCGGTGAGAGGCGATCGCGACGGTGGTGATGGATCGGTTGCGTCCCCATCCGTTCGCTTTGAGCCCGGCATCCGATCGTTTTGCTTTTAAGATGCCTGCTGTTCACCCTAGTCGCGCTTACGAGGGGGTGAAGGGTCACAGTGTGAGAAATTATGGCGTGTTTGCAGTGATTGAAGACCGCGTGCAGGTACAGGCACTAGATGGTCTCTATATGGGGAATTTTTTGGTGTTGGAGACTGGCGTTAATCTCACTTTTGGAGGATGGAAGCGCGATCGCCTATTGAGTGCGGTTAATGATTCTATGCGATCGACCTCAATTGTGTGGGTACGCAATAGTTAGGGCTTGCTGGAAAAAGCTAAAACCTGCATTCATCAAGGGTACTTACGGCCTGAAAAGCCGTCAAGCACTCCCCAATAGGTTGGGGCTAACTAATTATCGTTAATTTTCCTTTTTTTGACTCAAGATAAACCACCAATATTCTGCTGCAATGAGTGCGATTCCTCCTAGAGTCACGCCTAGTTTTACCGCTAAAGGTTGTTCGATGGGATGAAATTGACTCCGAGGTTTTTGGGTTTCAGTTGCAGCATTCACGGGGATACTACTCGCACTCACGACCAATAGCCCAAAACTAATTAAATGGCTCCAAAATAAGGATTTATTGTACAACACCGCAGAAATTTACAATAATGGAGGACAGAATCATCTCCCTAGCAGGAGATAATTAAGTTGTTTGTAGCCTAGAAATCTCGCCTAAGCGGGTTCTAGATTTTACCCCACAATTGTATGTTTGCAAATAGGGGGTGTTTGCTTTAGAGTAACATAAGTCTGAGCTATCTTGTCTATCATCAGTCACTTTTGCAAGGGGTGAGCTTTGCTTGGAGTCGGTCCTATCGAGTTTGTTCGGAAAGTCTCCAGTTAAAAGGAGAGTTGAAAAGGAGAGGCTCATTGATAATCATTGTAAATTGCATCAATATCATCATTTCAATTGGCTACTAAGTTTAAAAATCAAACAGTAATATAGAATACTGAAATCAGTTCCAAAAAAGATTACCTCGCTAAGGAGGAACAGAAGGTGCAAACGCTCGTTCATGACAAGCAGCAGTGGGAAACGCAAGTTCTCCAAGATTTTATTAACAGGGTAAAAACGCCTGATGGAGACCGGGAAAGCGTCGGGTGCTTGTCAAACTCCACTGGCGATCGCGCAACACTCCAGCCGTATCAAAAACTTGCTGTTACAGGAACCGTAAGGCAAACAGGCTTTTCAAGAGTCCCCTTACCTGGGGAATGTCAATTGAGAAAAACTTCAGCAGTTACCAGAAAATACGCTAGGCTACCATGAGATAGCTTAGAGCTTAAGAAATGGTTTCCAGCCTTTGCAAGTGAAAGAAATTCCCAATTGTGCAGCCTGATTTTTGGTTGCCTACTGCACGGAAACCCACGAGCTTTGGCTTTTATAGGTTGTAGTATGCAGATCGAGGGAGATATGGAGCAAGAAGGTTTTGAGGCCACTGAGCTTTCTGTGTTTCGTTTCTAATCGGCTCTGCTTGCTAATAATTGACTCGCAGCGACGAGTCAAGAGAGGGTAAGTAGGGAGTGAGTATAGAGAGGTGTTCTGTGGGGAGTTGTGGCGGGGAAAATAGGGAAAAGCGTGATTGGAGATTGATGGAAATGTACTTTAGAAAATGTTTTGGGAGGAATGGCGCTAGCAGTTGAACCTGAATCCAACACTGGGTGAATGGGTATAAGATTTAACTTTGGCAAGATTACTATGGCTTTTCTTCTCAAGGAACCGGGAACGAGAGAGAATTGGGAAAATGGTCAGGTGGGGTCAAATCATTATAAATTTATCTAAAAAGAGCAAGATGTCCTATGAACGAAAAACGCCTCAATGCTTATCTCGATTTCATCCAAGCCGTCCTTACTTGCAGGAGCGGTTCTGAAGCCGCGATTGTGCAAGCGAATTTAGAACTGGTTGACTCTGGCTTGGTGCAAACGATGTCGGCGGTCTCCAGAATGATGATCGACCGAGGCGATCATAGTGCTGGGAATTGGTTGCATAGTTTTGCCTCGGAACTGGCCATTGCTATTAATAACGGAGCTTCACCTGAAATTATCCTGAGGACGGACTCGGAAACATTGACCTTCGGAGAAATTACTTCTGGGACTGCTTGTACCGAACTTGATACTTTTTTGAGCGAGGTCTTGCAGGCAACTGTGAAGAGTGGTACAAATCCTCAATTTGTTTATCCAATTCTACAACAGAATTTAGATAAAATCAATGATGATTTTGCTAACTCTCTCAAAGTATGGGCGACAGAAACTTTTCCGAATGTCGAACCGGATGAAGCTAATTTTTTAGCGACTGTTATTAATGATTTTAGTACCTTAATTCAGCAATTTCCTTTGGGCAGTAAATCCAATAATTTGGAAATTGCAATTACCGGGTATCATCTGGTTTTAATTGTTTATAAACGGGAGGCTTTTCCAGAGCAATGGGCAACAGCTCAAAATAATTTGGGGGTTGCCTATTCAGAGAGAATTAAAGGCAACCGAGCTCAGAATTTGGAAAAGGCAATTGCTGCTTATCAAGCGGCTTTGCAAGTTCGTACCCGCGAGGCATTTCCGATTAAGTGGGCGATGATTCAGAATAATTTGGGTAATGCTTACACCAATCGCATAGAAGGCATTCGAGCTGAGAATTTAGAAAAGGCGATCGCTGCTTTTGAGGCAGCTCTGCAAGTTCGCACCCGTGAGGCATTTCCCAACGATTGGGCGATGACTCAAAGTAATTTGGGGAATGCTTATAGTAATCGCATTCAGGGGAATAAGGCAGAGAATTTTGAGAAATCAATTGCTGCTTACCAAGCAGCTTTAGAAGTTTGTACCCGCGAGGCAAATCCTCAATTGTGGGCAAGGGTGCAAAATAATTTGGGAACTGCTTATACTTATAGAACCTTGGGCGATCGAGCGCAGAATTTGGAAAGGGCGATCGCTGCCTTTGAGGCGGCTTTGCAAGTTCGCACGCGGGAGGCATTTCCGCAGCAATGGGCCCGGACTCAAAACAATTTGGGTACGGCTTATAACAATCGGATTGAAGGCAATCGAGCAGAGAATTTGGAAAAGGCGATCGCTGCTTTTGAGGCGGCTCTCTCGGTTCGCACGCTGGAGAATGCACCTCAGCAGTGGGCTCGGACTCAAAGTAATTTAGGTTTTGCTTGTGAAGATTTGTGGAACCGGAAGCAGAATGTAGAAGCTGAACCCACGGGCAATTGGAAATAAGTTAACCCTCTTGCTAGCAAGGCTTTAATGAGGTGCACAGCGCACGGGAATGCCCGTTGCTTGCTGAATTTGTGCTGCTAATTTTTGCAATTCTTCGACCTTCAGACATTTGAGCATTTGGACGGGATAGGGACGGTCTTCAGGCGTGTGATTGCCACGGCCGTCTAGTTGGCGAGTTAAGGGTTTTGGCCTGGTTGGGGTATTGAGTTGAATTTCCGCAGGTGCTAAGGATTGGATCAGGTGAATATAGTCTGTGAGAGTGCTGGCATCCCAGCGTGACAAAACCATGGTTTGAACCCCCAATTCACCGCGATATTCCTGCTGAAATTGCAGCAAACCTGACTGAATGCTGGCTAAATCGATTCCTGCCACAGGACGGTTGATGCGCTGCAAGCGATCGCTAGCAACAGCATCGAGTTTCACGGAGACTTTATCGGCCAATGCTAAGGCAGAACGCACGCTGGCATCTGTGAGTAAAGTGCCGTTGGTTAATACTGCGACAGGCCGACCGGTTCGCTGTTTCACGGTGGTGATTATTTCTCCTAAATTCAGCGCTTGGGTGGGTTCACCGCTGCCACTGAGGGTGATTAAGTCTACATCCCAAGGGGCAAAGGGTTCTAAGTCTTGTAAGATTTGCTCGGTGGGGACGAAAATCCTGCGATCGCTCGTTTTCACCTCGATCTCCCCCAATTGGCAATACACGCAGTTAAAGGAACAGGTAGAGACTAAGCCAATCGGGTCAATCCCTAGCGATCGGCCGTACCGCCAAGACTTGACTGGGCCGTAGACCGAAGCAAATGTCGCGTTTGTCGTGGATGGCATAGCACTAATGGAGTTGGGCTTTTAAAATATAGAGCGTTTTGAGTTCTGCTACTGATGATGTTAACGCGCCAACAGATTGCTTTTTACTTAGAAGATATTGAAACACCGCCAGGGAGAGCCATTAGTTTGATTATTACCGGGCTCATTTTGCTGTCTTCAGCGGTTTTTGTGGCAGAGACTTATCCCCTTCCCGATGCCGTTCGCCTTGAACTTCAGGCGTTAGATACAGCTATTTTAATCATTTTTGCGATCGAGTATTTACTGCGGTTCTGGTGTGCGGAGGACAAACTGAGGTTTATTTTTAAGTTTTCCTCCCTCATTGATTTGTTAGCAATTTTACCATTTTTCCTGGGAACTGTCAATGTCAGCTTTATCCGAATTTTCCGCTGGTTCCGAATTTTGCGGCTCATCCGCTTCTTTGAGTTTAAAATTTCTATTTTTCGCATTGGTAGCGAAGACGGAATCATTTTTGCTCGCATCTTATTTACACTATTTACTATTATCTTTGTCTATTCAGGGTTGATTTATCAAGTTGAACATCCCGACAACCCTCAAAGCTTCGATACTTTTTTAGATGCGGTTTATTTCTCAGTTGTCACAATGACCACGGTTGGATTTGGCGATGTGACGCCGCTTTCAGAAACGGGTCGCTTTTTAACCATTTTAATGATTTTGACAGGCATTTTATTGATTCCTTGGCAATTAGGAGATTTAATTAAGCAATTGGTAAAAACAGCCAATCAGGTCGAGACTACTTGTAAAGGTTGTGGTTTATCAGTTCACGATCAAGATGCGCGGTTTTGCAAAATCTGCGGAACTCGCTTGGAAGCAGAGAAAAAATTGATCTTACCGAACCATTAAAAATCAGGCACTCGCCGTCCAGAATTCTCGGTTTCGATGAACAATCAGGAGCCAACCCCAATCACCCCTTTCAACAACTAGCACAATAAGGAAGCGAGTTTTCTCAGTCTTTCCTACCGCTCGTTAAACAGACTGATTAACTGTTTGCTGAATCGGAATTTCGATCGCAAATGTAGTTCCCTCCCCAGGACTCGAAACACACTTCAGTTTGCCGCCATGTTTTTCCGTGATAATTTGATAACTAATAGACATCCCCATTCCTGTTCCCTTACCTATCGGTTTAGTTGTGAAAAAAGGATTGAAAATTTGCTGCTGAATGTGCTTGGGAATGCCAGGACCATTATCTGTAATTATAATCTGTACCCACTGGTTAGCAACCACAGAGGTTGTAATCTTAATTTGATTAGGATTTGTCTGAATTTCCTGAAAAGTTCGACCCACATTCCCCTCTTCCATTGCATCAATCGCATTCGTGAGAATATTCATCAACACTTGATTGAGTTGTCCGGCGTAGCATTCCACTAAAGGCAGAGGAGCGTACTCTTTAACCATCTCAATGGCGGGTCGTTCTGGTCGGGCTTTAATGCGGTGTTGTAAAATCATCAGAGTGCTGTCGATCCCTTCATGGATATTGACCGATTTAATCTCAGCTTCATCCATCCGTGAAAAGTTTCGCAGTGATAGCACAATCTCGCGAATCCGATCCGTTCCTACTCGCATCGAAGACAAGATCTTCGGCAAATCTTCATACAAAAAATCCAGCTCAATTTCCTCAGCAAATGTTTGGATTTCCGGGGAAGGATGAAGAGAGTGCTGTTGATAAAGCTGGATAAAATCTAACAAATCTTTCATGTATTCCTCTGCATGAATGAGATTGCCATGAATAAAGTTAACCGGGTTATTAATTTCGTGGGCAACTCCCGCCACCAGTTGCCCCAGACTCGACATTTTTTCACTCTGAATCATCTGAGCTTGCGTGCGTTGTAACTCACTTAGCGCATTTTTGAGCTTAAGGGTACGTTCCTCGACTCGCTCTTCTAGTTCCTCATTACTTCTCTCTAAAGCTGTAAAAGATTCAGCTAATTGTTCTGCCATGTAGTTAAAAGATTGAGCCAGGGTATTAAATTCTTGAATATGACTTTTCTGTACAACCTGCCCTAAATTACCCAATGCAATTGCTTCACTCGCCCGATTAAGTTGTCGAATCGGACTCATAATCCAGCGGGCGGTAAAAATTCCCATGACCGATGCGATTGCTAATGCTCCTAAACAGAGCAGGATTGTCGTGTGAGTGTTTACGTTGATCTGTGCCATAAACTCGTTTTCTGGCACGCTCACCACTACTAACCAATCTAACCCATATTGGTCGCGCCAAGGAGTGACCTGTACATAGTATGGCTCTCCCTGCAATTTAAACTGAAGTTCTTGAGCGTCGGTAAGATTATGAAAATTTTTAAAGCGTTGCTGGAGTCTTTTAGCAATTCCCTGTACGACAGGATTAGGACTATTAATCGCCTGCAAACGTTCAACTTTACCGTTAACGAGGGTAAAGGGTTGCTCCTGTCCCGAATTAGCAATTAACTTTCCGTCCCGCTCAAGAATGAAAATTTTTCCGGAGCGAGTTACTTTTAAATTTCGTAAAAAATCACTGATGGATAAGAGAGAAAGATCGGTACTCACCATCCCTAGCAATTGGTTCTTTGCATCATAAATGGGACGACCCCCAGAGATACTGATATAAACATTATTGGGATAATTAATGATAAAAATTGGCGACCAGATGGGTTTACCTGCTTGCACAGGACTTGTATACCAGGGTTCTTTGAAGTTATCCCATTCCAAAACCTCTAGCACGCGGGTACGATTGCCTTGGTCATCTAGAGCATAGCTATACCAATTATTGGGAGGTTTGGCTGTCCAATCATCAAGAGTGATGGTTTTGCCATCATAACGAGCGGTGCCAACTCCCTCACCTGTCACGAGTCCGATGCCGATATAACTCACATCATAGGCTTGCATCTGATGCCAGAAATATTTTCCCAGGGTTTTGCGATCGCGCACATTCAGCAATCCCATCCGAATTGCATCGGCATTCATCTGGCTAACCTTATGCGGACTGGATAGATAGGAATCAAGATGTTGATGCACTGAGTGGGTGGTTCGTTCCATTAACTGCTCAGCTAGGTCATTGACCGCCTTCTGTCCATTTCTAAATGACAAATATCCAACTAAACTAACCGCTCCAAAGATTTGTAGAACGAAGGGAATAATCAGGACAAGCTGTAAAGGGAAGGCTTGAATTGTTCTGGACTGTTGCGTCTTCATTTTCAGAGAATCATTTTATCTGGAAGTTATCCGCTATAGAAACTGTCCACCCTGTAAAGTTAAAAATCCGAAATTTTAACAAAATGCTAAACTCCTTCTGTTTTAGGTCTAGCATTGCTAAAATAATTATAGCAAGGGTCATTGAGAATGAGTGTCTACCATTCCCTCTTTAAACTATTGAGAGGCTATCGAGAATAATTTCTAAGAATTCGGGGGAAATTAGATTCAGTTCAGACCGACTCTCTCTCTATTTTTTAACTCAGTTTTTAACCACCGTTCCTGATAAGTTTTGATAAATTTATTAAAAAATACCTGGGTTGACTCTGCTAATCCTGCCAGCAGATTTTGTGGTAAAAAAATGGGGGGTGGCACACACCAATCACAAGGTGTTCCGTAAATAATATCGAAAGTCCGGCGAGGAACATTGGCAATATAGTGACCCCGATGAATCCCCCAGGCATTAAAAAATACAGCAGATCCTGCTGAGAGGTGAATTCTTTGTGCTTGGGGCATTTGATCCGAGTTTTTCTTCATCCCATTTAAGCCTTTCCGAATGGCAAATTCATCGGAAAAGTCCCACCGTTGGTGCGAACCAGGTGCATACTCTAAATTGCGATCGGGGAGAAAAGCAATATGAACGTGAATGCCAATTGAGGCGAACATTCTTGCTTGTTCTGTTTCCGCATCGGGTGCATCAAATTGCTGGTCACGATGCCAATCTCCACTCCGCGTATAATGAGCTGGATTAAAGAAATATTGGGTATTGTGGAATAAGAGTTCTTGATGAGAAATTTGCTCTAAAATCTGAGTAATTTTCGGGCTAGCAATCGTATTTAAGAGAAGTTGCAACTGAGCTGGATGATTGCGGAAGTAGCGTTCTTCGGTCAAATTAGCCAGATTGGTTAAGTTCGCAGTGGCTTCAGGATTGGGTGACTCCTGAATCCACTGTACCCAAATGCGATCGCAGATTTCTTGGAGTGCTTTCACTTCGCTCGCATCTAATAGTTGTGGGACAATCAGGTAGCCCTCTCGATCCCATTGACTTTTAAGAGTGGTTTGATTCATGGTCTAAGCGGGTGAGCAGACTGATGAAAAAAGGCGGGCTTTTTGGCCCGCCCCAAGAGAGTTAAGGGTTACAATTAACCAATCACTTCTTTTGCTTTAGCCACTACATTATCAACCGTGTAGCCAAACTTCTCTAACGCCACATTCCCAGGCGCAGAAACACCGAAACGCTCAATGCTAATCATTGCACCTTCCGAGCCTGTATAACGGCACCAACCAAAGCTAGAAGCCGCTTCCACCACCAATCGCTTCGTCACCGCTTTCGGCAGAACTGATTCGCGGTAAGCAGCATCTTGCTCCTCAAACAATTCCCAGCATGGCATCGAAACCACTCGTACTTTCTTACCTTCTGCTCGCAACTTAACGGCCGCATCGACACAGAGATAAGTTTCGCCACCAGTGCCAATTAAAATGATGTCAGGAGTGCCACCATCATCAGACAAAATGTAAGCACCCTTGCTGACTCCTTCAATGGAACTCGTCGCTAAATTCGGGAGGTTTTGACGAGAGAACGCCATCAAAGTCGGACGATGACGGTTCTCAATCGCGATTTTGTAAGCACCAGAGGTTTCATTACCGTCGGCGGGACGAATTACTAACAAGTTGGGAATTGCCCGCAGAGAAGCGATGGTTTCCACCGGTTGGTGAGTCGGGCCATCTTCGCCAAGCGCGATCGAATCGTGAGTCATCACGTAAATGACACCCGCTTCTGACAGGGCAGACAAGCGAATGGCCGCCCGCATATAGTCCGCAAACACCAAGAAAGTCGCGCAGTAAGGAATCAATCCCGAACCATGCAGGGCAATCCCGTTGCAAATTGCGCCCATGCCATGTTCGCGGACTCCAAAATGGATATTGCGGTTTTCGTACTGACCTTTTTGGAAGTTGCCAATACCATGTAACTCTGTATAGTTGGAGTGGGTGAGGTCAGCCGAACCCCCCAGCAGTTCTGGCAAGACTTTGGCGATCGCATTCAGTGTGATTTCTGAATGTTTGCGAGTTGCCAGTGCCTTATCTTCTGGCTTGTAAGTCGGCAAGCACTTGTCCCACCCTTCCGGTAATTGACCGCTCAGCAGCCGTTCAAATTCCGCTGCTTCTTGGGGATACTTCGCTTTATATTCAGCAAAGCGCTGATTCCACTCTGACTCAGCTTGTGCGCCCCGGTCGATCGCCTTGCGGAAGCGGCTGAGGGCATCTTCCGGCACCACAAAGGGTTCGTATGACCACCCTAATTTCTCGCGGGTAGCTTGCACTTCCGCCCCACCCAAAGCTGCGCCGTGAACATCAGCGGTATTGGCTTTATTGGGAGAACCATAGCCAATCGTGGTGGTTACCTTAATTAAGGAAGGCTTATCTGTCACAGCCTTGGCCGCTTCGATCGCCTTGGCAATCGCTTCTAAGTCATGGTTGCCGTCTTCTACATGTTGAACGTGCCAGCCATAAGCTTCAAAGCGCTTACTGACATCTTCAGTAAAAGCAATATCGGTAGAACCGTCGATCGAGATGTGGTTATCGTCATAGAGGGCAATTAATTTGCCGAGTCCTTGGTGTCCAGCAAAAGAGCAAGCTTCCCCAGAGACACCTTCCATGTTGCAGCCATCGCCCAAGATGACATAGGTGTAGTGGTCAACAATTTGGCAATCAGGCTTGTTAAACCGGGCCGCTAAGTGCGCTTCTGCCACTGCCAAGCCAACCCCATTACAAATTCCTTGTCCCAGAGGACCGGTGGTGACTTCCACCCCAAGCGTTTCAAAGTTTTCTGGGTGGCCCGGAGTTCGAGAACCCCACTGACGGAATTGTTTGATGTCATCTAAGGTCACGCTGTCGTAGCCCGTCAGGTACAGCATGGCGTACTGAAGCATACAGCCGTGACCGGCGGAGAGGACGAAGCGATCGCGGTTGAACCACTTAGGATTCTTGGGGTTGAACCGCATGAAGCGATCCCAGAGCACAAACGCCATAGGCGCAGCGCCCATCGGTAGCCCTGGATGGCCAGATTTTGCTTTTTCTACGGCATCGATGGCCAGAAAGCGGATGGAGTTAATGCAAAGTTCTTCGAGTGATTGGGTTGCAACAGCCATAATCTGTCGTTGTTCTATCTGATGAGTGTGTGAGTGCCCGATTGCAGAGGCAGTTTAATTTTTGTCTCTGCGGTTCAGTTGCTCTGGAATCGCCCTAAGGCTGCACTACCGATCATCCCACCAGTTGGACAGCCAAGCAATATGGATTCAAACTTTATCTGATGGCAGAGGGGTTCAGCGTCTGACATTTTGCAAGTAGAATCCCTGTAGTTGCCTCCTTGGATGGCTGTTCTACAATTTGCATTTGCATCATTAACAAACGCTCTGACCCAATTCCCCCTTGCCAAGTCCCCTTAATTCTGGTGCAACCCAAGTGAAGAGGACTTATTCTGGTTCTCGAATGCGACCGCTTCCTACCCATTCATCCCACAGATCTGAGTAATCATCGAAGCTGATATAGTGCAGACCATACCACGCTTTTTTTACCGTCGCCGCATACCATTCCTCTTCAGATTCCACCTCAACAGCATCCCCAACAGCAAACATTTCTGGTTGATAAGGGCGAATTCTTTCAGGTTCCACCCATGCTTCTGATTTGTCTTCTACATAGACAATTCTGACTTGGCCATCTTCTCTTTCTAAGGTCTTGGCTTTGTACCACTCGCCCTCATACTCAACCTCAACCCGCTTCCCTTCAACGGCTTCAATCTCCTCTGAGACCGTTGCTAATAGCATCTGCGGGTCGAAATCATTGACTGTTAAAAACATGGATTTCTGTTCTTCCATAAAAGCCATTTCTAGCTCTGCGTATCGAGCAAAATCATAGAGGGTGATACTATGGTCGCCATCCAAATCAACCGCCGGATTGCCCAATAAACCTTGATACAGAGACTCTGTAAACGTCCAATTGCCTGTGGAAGTATTGTGGGAATAAGCAGAACTGACGCAAGCATAAGCAATTTCTGTTTCTCCTTCGCGACTCTTGAGTTCATCAATTAATCCGCCGGAGAAGCAACAGTCGGCCAAAAGCAACGCTTTTGAGCCATTAAAGCTATTTTCAATCTCATCAAAAATCGCAGGGATTGACCAATAGTTCTCTCGATCTTCCCCATGAGCATCATAATTGATAAAATAATGAATTCCCGTCTCTGAATCCCAATCGCCATGCCCCGCAAAATATAAAATTAATAAGTCCTCTTCATCGGTCCTTGCCAAAAATTCTGCTAGCTTTTCCTGAATTTCTTCTAGGGTTGCTGCTTCATCTTGTAAATAAATAATTTGTTCCTCAGGAACTCCGATTTCTTGGAATAAATTCACCAACTTTTCATCAAATCGTCCTACTACCGCATCTGGAAAAGAAGGCCAGGTATCAGAGTTTTCCCACTGTAAAATGCCAACGGCAAAAACCCATGTTTTTGCTGGTTCCCATTCCCGTTGATTCCTCACCATCTTATCTGCCTTATTTGCAATAACAATTGACTGCTTATTTAAAAATAGGGGCAGACCCACTGTCTGCCCCTACTTACTAACTAACTACTTACAATTCACTGCATCCCCGGAATTTCAGCCAGTGAATTTCTTAAAGGCTAGTGTGACATTGTGGCCACCAAACCCAAAGGAATTAGAAAGCGCTACCTCTACTTTTAAAGCGCGACTTTGATTTGGAATATAATCTAAATCACACTCTGCATCAGGATTTTCCAAGTTAATCGTGGGCGGTACTTGGTCATGGGCGATCGCCATAACAGTCGCCACCGCTTCAATTCCCCCAGAACCGCCCAACAAATGCCCTGTCATAGACTTGGTTGAACTAATGGCAACCTTGTAAGCACTCTCTCCCAGCGCTTTTTTAATCGCTTTTGTCTCTGTCGAATCGTTTGGGAGGGTGCTAGTCCCGTGAGCATTAATATAGCTCACCATCTCAGGAGTAATGCCACCATCTTTCAGGGCCAATTCGATCGCCCTTGCCGCCCCCGCACCACCGGGTACTGGGGAAGTCATGTGATAGGCATCGCAGGTTAAACCATACCCAACAATTTCTCCGTAAATCTTAGCGCCACGACTGAGAGCGTGTTCTAACTCTTCTAAGACCAGAATGCCAGCCCCTTCACCAATGATAAAACCGTCGCGATCGCGGTCAAAGGGCCGACAGGCACGAGTGGGTTCGTCATTGCGCGTCGAAAGCGCCTTCGCTGCTGCAAAACCCGCGACGCCTAGAGGCGTCACTGCCGCTTCCGTTCCTCCGCAAATCACAGCTTGGGCATACCCACGTTCCACCAAACGGAACGCATCACCGATCGCGTTCGATCCCGCCGCGCAGGCCGTGACCGTACAAGAATTCGGTCCTTTCGCCCCCGTATGGATCGCCGTCAAACCGGCCGCCATATTCGCAATCATCATGGGAATCATAAACGGGCTGCATCTGCTGGGTCCGCGAGTCAGAAAAACCTCTTGCTGGTCTTCCAACACCTTCAACCCGCCAATGCCAGTACCAATAATGACGCCCACTTGTTCTGCGTTCAGGTCATTAATCTCCAAATTCGCATCGGCGATCGCCTGCTTGCTAGCTGACACCGCAAACTGGGCGAAGCGATCCATCCGCTTTGCCTCCTTGCGTTCCAAGTAGTCGTGAGGGTCAAAACCCTTCACCTCTCCCGCAATGCGACTGTCATGTCGCGACGCATCGAACAAAGTGATCGGGCCAATGCCATTCTTCCCGGCAAGCAGCCCTTCCCAATACTCGGATAAGGTATTGCCAATCGGTGTAATCGCGCCGAGACCCGTTACAACAACGCGCTTACGCTCAAAATTTGTCATGATTTCGACTTCAAGAAATTAAACACCCAGAACGCAGAACGAAACAGGAGTTTTTTTCCTCTTGCTGCCCTCCTGCTAGAGGGGAAGGAGGGAGCTCAAGGAGCTCATTTTTTTTTAAGCAGCCGCTCCCACTTGATTGCTGATATAGTCTACAGCTTCTTGAACGGTGGTAATTTTTTCGGCTGCTTCATCGGGAATTTCGATATCGAACTCTTCTTCCAACGCCATGACCAGCTCTACTGTATCTAAGGAGTCTGCTCCTAAATCGTTGGCAAAGTTGGATTCCGGCTTGACTCCGTCGGCCTCAACTTCTAGTTGCTCCGCCACAATCTTCTTCACTTTATCAAAAATGTCTTGGCTCATAGATGGTGTCCTTATTGGTTGCCGCGTATTTAATCTTATCCGAAACAGGGATCTCCGAGAGAACGGCTTGCCACTTTTCCAACTGACCCCCCAATGACACCGCAGCCTAGGAGTGGAGGTCTGAGTGATACCCTAGAAAGAAGGGGAAGGCTGGCAACAGATGAAGTCTACTATCCTTATGAATCAGTTCTCGGTTCTCCCCATCTTCCCGATCTTTCTCTAAATCGCTCATGCCATCCCAGACTCTTAAGTACGCTTACTTCCCCGGTTGCGTCGCCCAAGGTGCTTGTCGAGAACTTTATCAGTCTACCCAAGTCCTGACCCAAGCCCTAGGGATTGAACTAATTGAGCTGAAAAAAGCTTCCTGTTGTGGTTCTGGTACTTTTAAAGAAGATTCTCAACTTTTAGAAGATACCGTCAATGCTCGCAATATCGCTCTGGCCGAGGAACTGAAGCTACCCCTCTTGACTCATTGCAGCACTTGCCAAGGAGTGCTCGGTCGAGTTGATGAGCGGTTGAAGCAGTTCCAGCACGACAATCCTATCTATATCGATCGGGTTAATCGCTTACTGCAACAAGAAAGTTGTTCTCCTTATCAAGGTAGTAGCGAGGTTAAGCATCTGTTGTGGGCCCTGGTTGCTGATTACGGTTTAGAGGCGCTTCAGAGGCGAGTTACTCGCAAGTTGTCTGAACTCAAGTGTGCGGCGTTTTACGGCTGCTACCTGCTACGGGCCCAAACCCACAACCCCTATGATGACCCTTATCAGCCGGAATCGATGGAAAATGTGTTTCGGGCGGTGGGGGCGACGCCTGTTTATTACCGGGGACGGACTCAATGTTGTGGTTGGCCACTGTCCAGCTATGCAACTGACCAAGCTTTTCAGATGGCTGGAACTCATCTTCAAGAAGCGATTGACAAAGGTGCTGATTGTATGGTTACGCCTTGCCCCCTTTGCCATTTGAATTTGGATTCCCGTCAGCCAGAGGTGGAAAAAGCGATCGGATCTCCGCTGGGTTTACCAGTTCTGCATTTACCTCAATTGGTGGCTTTAGCTTTAGGTATTGAACCGGAAAAGTTGGGACTAGATCGACATATTGTTTCAACGCGATCGCTCTTAGAAAAGTTGGGAGTTTAACGGTTTTTTGAGCGAGAACTGATGCTCTCAGTTGCTCTCTTTTGTGACTTGGGGTTGCTCGAAAAGTGTTCGTCTTGGGCGATCTGGATTTTAGCACTTCCCAAGTTGCCCAAGCGCGAAAGTCTGACAAACCAATCATTTCAGGAAATGATCGATCGAGAGTGACACACGAGAAATCGGTTGATGAATTCGAGGGGAACCAGGCGGATCGGTCAGGGAGTTAACCCGTTGCATCGATCCGACCTTTACAGATAGGTGATGTTGATTTCGGTGGGACTGGAATGAGGGGAAAAAGATGATGAACTTAATGATGAACATAAGCCAAACTCTCATTTTCCCTTTTCTGTTCAATTTCGATGCTACCAATCTGAATGATTTGCTAATGTCTTAAAGCCGGAATTGCTTAAAGATCAGCGGATCGCAAGGGGAATTTTGAGTTGAGGATGAGCAGGTAGAATGAATCGTACAGTTATCGCCTCAATCAACCCGATTAAGCCACCTTACTCGTCCAGTCCACCGCGTCTCTCGGCTTTTCCTTATTCTGTCTAACCTACTACTGTCTTCGGTTATAGGACAGTTTATCAATTGTCACTCTCCCCAACCTCACCTAGTCTTGGAAATTGGTTGAACTCTTTCAAAAAAAGAGAGCCAATTCTTAAAGTGTACCAACCTCTAATTAAAATTTCATATCGACAAATAGGGTTTATCAATATTTACCGACTGCGTAGAGTAACCCGTTGCCAAATTGAGGGCAAAGTAAAAGTTGAATGGGGATTTCTAAAAGCACCGAATTGCTTCACAAAAAGGAGCGAATTAAGGGGGTAAAAAAATGGATGATGATTGTCTTATGTGGCTTTGTTATGTAAAATTACCAAGTTGTAATCCAGACGAAAATTACAGCCAGGGGAATTACGTATATCGCTCAATCCCCGCCAAACACTGGACTCATTTACTAGCGTATTTATGGGGGGATAATTCAACATATTCAACAATACAGAGGGAAGATGTAACGTATTTACAGAAGGGAGATTCAACAATAATTGCTGTTTTTAAGTTTCATCCAATAAATCGTTGTGCTATCGCTGAGATTGATGAACTTGAACAGATTAAAACTTCATCAATAAAGATTTTAATGGTGGGAGATAAAGGGTTTAGTTATCGCCTAATGGCGAAGATATTTTTTTTGAGAGACTTTGTTGGATATTATGGGTTTGACAGACAAACCGCTATGGAAATTGCAGGGAATAACCTAGTGGATATAATTATGATCGATTTCAAGACAATTCATTCAGGTCAATACAATGGTAGAGAAGTGAAGGAGATGATCTCAATGTTAAAATCTAACCCAAAAACCGCACAAATCCCCGTTGTTATAAGATTGTGTGGTCAAGTCATGGTAGATGACAGGGCGAAATACAGAGACGAAAGTGGTGCTGATAATGTAGTTCGGTTTATTCATGAGCATGAAGATTTTGTGAACCAAATAAAACGTAACCTCATATAACCTCCCTGGATAAGGGGTTTGAGTAGCGATCGATGCTGTTGGCGAACTTCACAATTGACTGCCTCCGATGAACCACGCAAGGGAATGAAACAAGCATTGACTTCACTCACAAACAATCCTTATCCAAGTATAGCAACTGCCAAGGCGGTTAAGTCGCTGTGCGAAGCACAGCTTCCATTGCATCTCTCAGACAGTTGAATTGAGTTAATTGCTTACGAATTCGACTCTTTAACCATGACCAGCACTGCTCAATTTTATTCAGATCGGGTGAATACAATGGCAAGTATTTTAACTGACAGCCTGCTGCTTCAATTAATTCAATAATACGCCCACCTTTATGAAGGGTAGCATGATCGGCAATCACTATTTATCCAGTTTTTAGTGATGGTATCAAACAAGTTTCTAGCCACCTTTCAAATACAGTTCTGTTACAAGCACCTTCAATAGTAAAAGGAGCGATTAGCTGACCATTACAATAGCCAGCAATCATGTTGATTCTTCCTTGTCTTTTCCCGATTTTTAGGGCATGAAATCGTTTCCCTCTTTGATTCCAACCCAGAAGTGTTGAATGGAGAAATAAAACTTTACATTTAAGAGTCCAAGCATCATACAAGGGTCTCTGGAAGGAGATCGTAGCTCCAATGGACAATCGAACAGCGACGACTCAGTTCCCGTTGCAAATACCGAAACTTATCGAGTAATTTATCTCCATAAAAAGCCGGAATTTCGATGAGTTGTAGAATCAGATAAGCAATCAAGCTCATGTAGATTTGAAAGCTCACTCCCTTCACACTCTTTGTAATTAGTCTATCGAGTTTTAAGTGCATCTTGAGGAACTGACAAAGTACCTCTATTTGCCAGCGATGACGGTAAGTTTCACTGACCTCTTTATTAGTCATTTTATCCACATTGGAAGAATAGCGAAACTCACTGCGACTTTCCCGGTCACAAAACCAAACGATGCGGGATCGCTCGTGGTTAAGTTCGGTCTTCATATTGTTCTTAATTCGCACTACAAATTGGGTTTTTGTGAGGCTCCTAAGGTCAAGAAATTCCCAACTCGCGAAGCCTCTATCCATGATTCCAACTGCATCTTCGGGAATCATCCCGATTACGAATTCGGCAAACTTTGCGTCGTGTCCTTGCCCAAAATTAATCAGACATTCACTTGGATTCCCCTGCGATAAATTTACCCCATTGAGCAACTTCACTTGGTGATAGCCTTGCAGCCAAAATAGCTTACTGGTTAGCGTCACTACCGTTGAATCAATTGGAAACAGCATCTGTGCTGTGGCAGGTTCCTGTCGCCTCATTTGCTCAATTAACCGAGCATAAATTCGACAAAAGTATTGGTCTTCTCTTGTTTTACAAGCTTTAGAAAAGGTAGACATACTGACTGAAATTCCAGCCTGATTTAGCCGATAAAATAAGTCCCTCATACTAGTCAAATCCCGATCCAACACGAAGGTTAGCCAGATTTCAAAGCATAAGCGTGAGTTCAAGACTGGGTAGTCATGCGGGCAAAGCTGCTTCAAGATTGATTTGACAAGCTGCGGAAATGAGGTTACCATCAGACATCAATTTTTTCGATTTGGGGACAGCATACC
>JBLNEP010000245.1:0-32647 GCA_050262755.1 Actinomycetota bacterium
GGCGGCTTTCTTGGGTGTGACATAGCTCATGGTTAACCGCTTAACTCTACCTATCTGAGTGTAATTGAAATAGATAGAGTTGAGCGTCTTAATTAATTATTTCTTTATTTGATATCACGTCCTAACTCGGCTTGTACACCTAAATCAAAATGTGGTATCCTTAAAGCTTGTGTCCAATTAAGGCCTGTCCATGCCTAAACTCAAAACTCGCAAAGCGGCTGCTAGGCGCTTTAGAGCGACTGGCAGTGGTAAAATTGTGCGCCGCAAAGCTTACAAGAGCCACTTACTAGAGCACAAAAGTTCCGCTCGCAAACGCAAACTCTCGAAGTTGGTCGTCCTCGATCCAACAAATGAAGATAACGTGCGTTTGATGCTTCCATACTTGTAAAGTTTAACGGAAATCAACGATGACAAGGGTAAAACGCGGTAATGTCGCCAGAAGTCGCCGCAAAAAGATTCTCAAGCTAGCCAAGGGGTTCCGAGGCGGTCAATCTAAACTGTTCCGGACTGCTAATCAGCGGGTCATGCAGGCGTTATGCAACGCCTACCGCGATCGCCGCCGGAAGAAGCGTGATTTCCGTCGCCTCTGGATCACCCGGATCAATGCGGCGGCTCGCCTGCATGGCGTGAGCTACAGTCAGCTCATTGGCAAACTCAAAAAAGCCAACATCCAAATCAATCGTAAGATGCTAGCTCAAATGGCAGTCATCGATCCCGAAAGTTTTGGGAAAGTTGTCGCACTCGCCAGTCAAGCTCAATAAGCGAGACAGTACAGGAGTAAAGGAGCAGGGGAGTGTCCCTACTCATGCAAATGCGGATAAGCCGATAGTGGAATTCCTATTGATTCCCTCTATCCGCTCTATCCGCATCCTGTTGTGCGGGTGTAGCAGAAACCAGGTCTCTCAAGCATTGCCATTAGAGCAAAAGGTTGCCAAACCAGTAAAATTATCTAAAAAGTCCCACAGAGGGCTAAGTTGAGGCGATCGGGTGAAAATCCCTTTCCCTGCCTCTACCTTTCCATCAACCTCAATTTAAAAAGTATGGATAGTAATCTACCTGTTGTTTACCTGTCAGTCTTGCTAGTTTTACTCTCTGCGGCTGGCTGGTTTATCCTGCGCGAGATCTTCAAAACCCGCAAAGTCGAAAGTACCATCTCTCGCTTAGAAGGCAAGTTGAGTAAAGAGAAAGGAACAGCTCAGGAATATTACGAATTGGGCAGTATCTATTTAGATAAAAAGCTATATGCCCAAGCAATGGTACTCTTTCAAAAAGCTTTAAAAGCTAAAGACACAGACAACGAAGAAAACCTCGCGATCATTTACAATGCTCTCGGTTTCACGCACTTCTGCCTAGAGCAGTACGATATCGCCATCCGCCAGTATAAAGAAGCAATCAAGTTAAAACCTGATTATGCCACCGCCCTCAATAACCTAGGTCATGCTTACGAGCGCAAGAAGTTAACGGCTCAGGCTTTAGAAATGTATGAAGAAACGCTGACTCATGAGCCCAACAACAGCACTGCCAAGCGGCGTGCTGAATCCCTTCGTAAGCGAGTAGTCACCTCTGCATAAATCCTCAAGGGAATCAGATTGTGAAGCGGGAGGGATGAACCACAGGGATTTTAAATGATTTCATTAGATCTTTCAGGAGACTGTGAGCGACCCGGTTTTTTAGAGAAAGCCGGGTTTTTTCTGGAGGACCGCAGGTATCCCAGCACACTTACCCGCTGCAAAGTGTGACCAGTGGATGCGATCGCCACTGGAACCGTGAGTAAAAATTTCCATCTGGAAGTCGGTATCAAACGCTCTACAATTTATTCGCACAATTAACCGATTCTTAACCAAGTTTAAGCTAAAAATTAATCATTGCCCTAAAGCTTCATGGGTGAAAGTAGAGAGTTTTTGACCTCTAGTTAGCCAGGTTCGATCCCGCCTAAATTCCTCAGATTTTCTTCCCTGACCCGCGATTAACTTCCAGCCTCATCAATCGCTTTTACTTCCTTTGCCTTGACCTCGGTGCTGCTTGGCTACGACTTCTTGATGCCAATTTTCACTCTCCATAAAGTCTCAAATACGGCTGCGGGTTCATCGACTCCCGTTGCCAGATTATTGCGAAGATGCCTTGTTAGGCTTTGTTTTGAGCCAAGAGTACGCCCTGTAAGAGACCGACCGATCGACCCAAACCCTTCCCGCCTAGCGCATTGCTCTCCATCCTCTGACCAATAGACAGCGATCGTGGGTAGCACTCTTACCAGTGGTAGCATCTAGCTTACCTCTGGAAGCCTGATGGAACAAGGACTTTCCCACCTCTCCTTGACGCTGGTTTATTCAAAATTTATGGCTGTGAGGTAAGCTCTGAATTGTTTTTCCAAGTTGTTTTCTCACTCGTTTTACTGCAGTTACCCTAATTACAGTTGAGGTCGCAAAATCTGGGTTAAAATTTTTCTGAATAAAATATTAGCAGAGACTTGCTAAATTAAGGTTTTGATAACTTTTAGCTTACAGATCGCCTGATTTTTTGAACTCTCACTCAAATTTTAAGAATTTTTTAATAAAAAGTTACGTAAGTAGGGTTTTCTTTTGTAGGTAACACAACTATAATATGGCTCAACTCAGTTGTTAATGTGCCTCAATACTATTAGCTTTACTAAGTGCTGTTCAGCACTATTTTGTCTACCTACTGTTTGGGTAAGAGCTAATTTTTTTGTGTGCCTGAGAGTTCTTAAATGAGGTTAGTTACTTATAACCCGATCCCCAGCTTTTAGAGAGCCTGGCTTTAGCTTTATACTGCTCCATCGCATTACTTTTACAGTTTTACTGGATTCGTAATGCTGGAGTTTCGTGTACAAACTTTTCAGGTTGACTAGAGCCTTCAAACCTAAGTTTGAAAGGGATCGTTTATGAACTCTGTGTTGAGGAGGTATCAATGGTAACAGTTGCATCACTCTCTTAGTATCTCTATGACAGCAAGTACAAACTCTCAGGGATTGCCTGTGGAGCAAACAGTGGATGAAGCTCCGGTTCGCCAACAAGGACAAGTTTACTTCGTTCGACATGGCGAGAGTACCAGTAACGAGCGCAATATCTTTGCAGGGGTGCTGGATGTTGAACTCACGGCATTTGGTAGATTACAAGCTCGTCAGGCAGGCAATGACATCAAAAAAAAGGGAATCAAGTTCGATGCTGTGTATGTCTCGCACATGAGACGAGCCAGACAAACCTGTGAAATTGCCCTCCAGATTAGCCAATCATTAAAGCAACCTGATATTCCGACCATCGTCGATCATCGCATTAGCGAAAAATCCTTCGGCATCTTTGCAGGACGAAATCTGAATTTACTACGTCTTGCCTTGGGTTATGAAGGTTTCGAGGAGATGTTGCACTCTCATAACGAAGCACCCCCCTCCGGTGAAAGAATCGCCCAAGTCTACGACCGCGCTGCTCGATTTTATCAAGAGCGAGTGGTTCCCCACTTAGAGCGGGGTGAAAATGTTTTGGTTGTGTGCCACCAGTATGTGCTGGAACCGTTAGCACTCTATCTAGATGGTTTACCACCAACAGCCTATCATCACTTGAAACTACCCAACGGGAAAGCACTCAGTCGAGAAGACTTGATTAAGTTTCAAGAGCAAGAATCCGGTGAGGCAGCTTCTCTCCGCAAACAAACCAACGATCTGGCAACCATGTGGGGAATTCTGTTGTATGCGATCGCCTTCTTACTAGGAGGTTTGCTGAAGGCGATCGCCTCCACCACAGGACTTCCTTCTAGCTTGTTCATAGCCATTGTTGTTGCTTGTTTAGCCACCTCAACATTTTATGCCTACTTGGATATTGACTTTGTGGCGAGTCGGCGCAAAGTCACCAACACGATCAAGTTAATTGTCAATGGTTGGATGGTGGTTCGGTGGGTAATCGGGATTCTCTTGATCGCATCAGGAGTCCTGTATCAAAACCCTGATGATTTGTACAAGATACTATGGCTGTTGTTCTGGATGGTTCCTCCTGCTCTCACAACACCAGTTCTCTCGATTTTGTGGGGTGGCAATCTCTATCCGTCAGCGGTATTGTCCAGAAATCTGTCTCTCTTTATTCCAGTAGCCTTAATCGGGTTGTTTGCGATCGCTCAGCTACCGATTAGTCCATCCAGTCTCAATTTCTTTTACATTATTCTGATCTTGGGTTTAGCTGTACCTGGAGCGCTCGCTCAGGTGTGGCGCTCCAAATCTCCTGTTGAGTCCAATCGACACAGCAAAAATTGGAAATTTATTGGAGTTTTTGCGGTTGCACTCATGGCATTAGTCACCGGTTTTCAATTCACGCCTCCCACCTTTCTATCTGATATTTTCTTGATAGATAATTCTGTGCGTTCTCTGGCTTGTTTACAGCAATTGGGAATTGCTATCCTCGTCTTTATTGGGATGCGTGTTCTCGCTGTCTTAACTTTAGTAGTCGCCAAACGGTGGCTGAACAAAGCAGAGGCTCAAGATGCTTATATCCTACTGGATACCCCCAACTTTTTCCTTTGGGCAGCCTTGTTGGGAGCAGTGAGTGTTGCCACCAATCAAGATGCGTTGAGATACGCTGTTTTCTGGGCAGCATTTGGATTTTTCTGTATTCCAGTGATCGAGCAGATTTTATTCATGAATGCCTTCACAAGTGATATTTTGCGGGAAACGCTACGCTCCTCACGGATGGCAACGGATGATATCAAAAAGCTGTTCCACCAGTTAGATAAAGATGACAGCAAATCACTGGATAAATCTGAGATCATGGAGCTTTTGGGACTGATCGAAGATATGACAACCGGAGAACGGAGTTCTGAGGAAATCAGAAGGTATGTCACCGACTATTTGTTCAACACCTTAGATGCCGATCAAAACGGCTCAATTGATTTGGGTGAATTAGAAGATTACCTCTCTACATACGGTATGGTGGCAAACCTCAACATTGCTCCGTCTCCTACTAAGGGTTCTGCCATGCCAACAATGTAGGAATAGAGAATGGGCTGAACTGAGACAGTTTTTAGGTAAGTTCAAAAAATAACAGGTCCTTTTAAAGGCGATCGAACTCTCAAAAGAGATTGCCTAACTAATTACTCATCCGATCGTTTTTTGGGCTACCTTTACTGTCCTCAGTCGCAATAACAAAAGTTGAGCAACCCAGCCTGCTTTTTAGCGAGCAAGTCCCTCGGTACTACGATCTCTTGAACCTTCAAAACTAGAATAGTATTGAAAGCAGAGTTACAACAAATTATGTTACAGAAATTGAACCCACGCTTAAGAGTCCGCGCTATTATCCTGACAGGGGTTGTTTGTATTTCTGTGGTCAGGACTATCCCTGCGATCGCCCAGGGACTCCCTCAAGCAGAAGATGCCAAGGTTGAAAAAGTTGAAGATAAAAAAGGTGAAGACGCTAAGCCAGAAAAACCACCAAATCCTGAAGCGGCAACGACCACTAAAGATGTTAATATTCCCGTTGATGAACTGAAGCTCCTCGTCAAGCCACTCACTCTTGAAGATCTGAGAAACGAAGCAGCAGCATGGATGCTGACCCTTCAAAAAAAAGCTAAAGAAATCAGCGAAGCTGAAGTTACTATTAAGCGCCAGAATCAAACCATTAGTCATCAAAAAGAAGGTGCTGAAGCCCTAGAAAAAGCGAAACAAGCCCTCGAAGAAGCAGAGAAAGCTCAAAAGGGTGCTACCCCAGGTTCATTGCCCTATCAAGAAGCTACGAAAAAAGTAGAAGAAGCCAAAGAACACTTTAAAAAAGCCCAGGAATCTGTAGAAAAAGCCAAAGAAACCAAAAAAGACCTCAAACAAGATGATACAGCAAACGCAGCCCTAAAAAAAGCTGAAAAAACTGGCATTCTAGAAACGGCTAAACAAACCCTCGATCAAATCAAGGCCGATCGAGACCAGACAACTGCTGGCACTCTAGCTTATGAAGACACTACTAAAACTATCGAGAAACTAGAAACAGCGATCCAAGCGTTTGAGAAGGCTCAAAAAGCTCAAAAAGCCACCAAGCCCAACTCACCAGACTCTCAAGTTGCTATCCAGAACGTTGAAAAAACCTATGAAGATCTCAAACAAGTCCTCCAAGAAATTAGAGGAACTAACGAGCCCCAGTCATCATCCGAGCAATCGTCTCATATTCTGAATCAAGCCACATCGGCTCTAAAAAATACCGAAATTAAAAACAACAGCGATCAGAAAGTGGCTGGTTCTCCGGGAGTTGTTAACAACCAACAAAACCTCCAGCAAAACCAACAGCAGCTTAAACACACGACAGAACAGTTACAAAAGAGTGCTGATACCGAATCAAAAGTAAAAAACCAACTCGTAGTAACCGTTACCGAACTTCAGTCACAGCTAACAGCAATTGTCGATCGCTCTAACACCATCCTAGACGAACTAGAGAAAAAAGGTGGTAATGTCAAGCCCTACCGCCAGTACATCCAAGCAGTTACTGCTCTCGAAGTGGATACGAAAGATACCGAAGGTTTAGGTTTGCGACTTCTGAGCTGGGCTAAATCGAGTGAAGGTGGTATGCGTTGGGCGGGTAATCTCGGAAAGTTTACTGGGATTATCATAGCTTCTATCATTATTTCTCAAATCTTGGGGACAATCCTCGGCCGACTATTGTCCTTATTCAGAATATCCGCGATGTTGCGTCAATTTATCGTCATGCTGGTTAAGCGGGGTGGAATTGTTATCGGGTTCCTGCTAGCTTTAACTGCACTAGAACTCAGCCTAGGTCCAGTTTTAGCCTTGCTTGGTGGCGTGAGTTTTATCTTGGCATTCGCGCTCCAAAGCAACCTAGGTAATCTAGCGAGTGGTTTGATGATCATGGCTTACAAACCCTTCGATGTCGGTGACGAAATCAAAATTGAAGACATCTGGGGATGGGTAAGGACGATTAATTTAGCCAGCACTGTCATTGAAGGAGCGAATGGGGAAATGTATAATATCCCCAACAACATGGTTTGGGATAGCACCATTGAAAACTTGACTCCCGATGAAATTCGCCAAATTCAAATCTCGTTGCGAATTGGCTTTGATGAAGACCTACCTAAAGTAGAGCAATTACTGGTAGATGTTTTTCGGTCGCACCCTGTTATTCTAGAGAAACCATCCCCCAGTAGTAGAGTGGAGGCGATCGAAGAATACTACATCCTTGCTAGCGTCCGAGGATGGATCAAAACAGAACCACCGCTCAAGAAAGTATTGGAAATTCGTTCCGAACTTATCCGTATGATTCGGGAAAAATTTAATGCAGCAGGCATTAAACTGGCTGCAATTCCTACAGGAATCGAGATTGGAATCGAAGCCCCTAGCAATGGTAAAGTTTTCTCTTTGATGTTTGACAACCCGACAGAGCAGGTGGAAGCGATCGAGGCTAAAGCAGCGAAAGTTTGATGAGCTAACAAATGAGTACGCTGCTAAATTCCTCCTTCAGAACACTTGTAATTAGTTAAGGAGAAGAGGCAAAAGTCAAGTGAGAGTTGGGTGGTAATCAGTCAAGTAGAGGTTCTTATTTACGGATTGTTATCCCTTGGAGATGCCGGTTTTTGGGTGCTGCAAAATCAACGATTCAGTTCGTAGCTTTTCCGCGAGTGATAGCGACACAACCAAAGTAATATAATTCCTCAGTAAGCCTTGCCAGTAAGAGTTGCTCGCGGAAAACCTCCACTTGATTGACAACCGCATCCCCCAGGCCAACTCACACCGCATCAAACAACCAGTTTGCTCAGATTTTAAGCTTAATGCCCTCAATTAATCCATCTATCAATAACTGAGTCCCAGTAGCCATTTGCTCCTTGCAAATGCTTGCTTAATGCACTGCTGACGATGATAGAGATCTGCGACCCTAAACGGAGGCAACTGCTCACCGATGTGAGATAATGGTGCCAGGTGAAACCAAAGCAGACTTATACCAAGTGCAGGCGAACTTGGGGAATATTTTGCATTTGAACCCTAATTTAAATAAAATTTTCTCTTAGCCTCTCTTAAGCAAGGATTTCCATCCCTGAATGCAAACTGTGGAACAAGCACAGGAACCTATGAGAACTTGAGGTTGGTCATGCAACTCTGGCGAAGTTGCTGAACTTGAGCAAGTTGTTGCCATTTCCGGTTAAAAAATGATACAAATTGTTTTCCAAATAAACGATGGGCAAACTCCTAAAAATACTCAATAGTGGTAATTTCAACTCACTGAAACATGACTGATGGCTAAATCTGCTCAATGGACACCATTCCATGCTCAATTACACCGAACGCTACTCCACCGCAAACTCCTACCTAAAAATCAGCGCTTATTAGTTGCAGTATCCGGCGGACAAGATTCTCTCTGTTTAATCAAATTACTATTAGATTTACAGCCGAAATGGGGGTGGCAACTTGCAATTGCCCACTGCGATCACCGCTGGCGTCCTGATTCAGAAGCAAATGCTAATTATGTAGAAGAACTTGCTCAATCTTGGCAGGTTGTATGCTATCGGCAAACAGCCGATGAAATCCTTAAGAGTGAGGCAGCCGCGCGACAGTGGCGCTATCATGTCTTAACAGAAGTTGCTTTAACGAATCATTACCCCTACATTGTTACTGGCCATACCGCTAGCGATCGCGCTGAAACTCTCCTCTATAATTTGGTACGTGGCACTGGCATCGATGGACTCTCTGCTCTCACCTGGCAACGCCCTCTAAATGCCAGCACAGAAGTAGAAAATATACTTAATGACCCATTCTCCGTCCATTTAATCCGCCCCCTCCTAGGATTCACTCGCACCCAAACAGCTCAATTTTGTCAAGAGCAGAACCTAAAAATTTGGGAAGATACTACGAATCAAGACTTACAGTATGCCCGCAACCGGATTCGTTCTGAATTACTGCCCCTGTTGCACCACTTCAACCCCCAAGCTGAACTTGCGATCGCTCGCACCTCGGAACTCCTCCGTGCTGATGCGGAATATCTCGAACAAGTCGCAACCGAGTGGTTAGAACAGGTCATTGCACCTGCAAAAACCAGGGAAGACTTGCAGCACTTACCGTTGCAGTTAAATCGTCGCCTATTGCGCCAAGCACCCTTAGCATTGCAGCGTCGCGTCATGCGACAGGTACTCCAGCAAATTTTACCGATCGCTCCCAGCTTTGAACAAATCGAAAAATTGACTGATTTAATTCAAGCTCCTAACCGTTCCCAAACCGATCCCTTTCCCGGAGGTGCGATCGCACAAGTAGATGACCCTTGGATCTCCATTCACCTTTAACCGTCAATCCCACTCCCTACCTTACGACGCCAATTTCTCCGGCACATCGATCAAATTTAATAACACCTGTCGCAATTGAGCGATCGCCTGTCCTTGACGATCGCCTGTTTCCTGCACCTGATTCAGTAAGTTAACTCCTGTCTCCAACTTCTGCCGCAACCCATTCAACTGTTCCTGCACTGGTTGCAACATCTCTTGGTAGAGGTTCACCCGTCCCCAAACTTCTGCTACAGCACTCCGCTGATTCAGGAGATTCTCCTCTAATTGCTTAAATTCATAGCGTTTCGCTTCCTGCTCCCCAGTTTGGCGGTGAATCGCCGTTTCCATTTGCCCGATCGCCTCTCGCATCTGTTGAACTTGGCTTTCCAGCTTTTGCAATTCCTCAGCCTGCTGCTGCCGAGCCGCTTCTACCTGTCCCAGCACCGGTCCCAAATCAATCTTTTCATCTTGTTTTTGAGCTTCTGGATTCCCCACCCTACGCCATAACACCGCCTGATGCTGGCTGAGAATCTCCTCCCGCTCCCGCAAATTCCGGCGCGAACCTACCAGCGACTCATTGAGCATTTCATAGCTCTCCTGCTCTTCCGCTAGTTCCGTTTCCAAGCTCAGGCGGTCGTACTCACTCGCCGCTCTAATCTTCGCTTGTAACTCTTCGATCGCTTGGCGCTGAAACGTTAGCTCTTCTTCCTGATCGTTGACAAACCGAAACACCTTTTCCAAATCTTGCTGCAAATTATGGACTAGCGCCTGCAATTCCTCCACCGGCATCTTTTCCAACCCTTGCACATCCACCTTCTGGCTGACACTCACGCGGTCCGATGATTCCGCCAAACGGTAAAGTTGCTGATAAATTTCCTCCTGATTCCGCATCTGCAACCCCAGCGCCTCCACCTGCTCTTGCTTGGCACTCAGACTGGTCTGTTGACCCTTCAACTCAGCCCGCGCCTGTACCAAAGCCTCCTGAGCCTGCTGCCATTCTTGCCAGCGACTTTGAATCATCTGACTCAGCCGATCCACTTCTTCTTGCTGCTGGCCAGCCCAACCCCGTTTCTGCTCTAACTGCTGCCAATGCTGGTCTAAAATTCCCTGCTGAGCTGCTACCCCACCCAAAGATTGGGTCAGCTGTTCCCGCAACTCATCCACTGGTGCGACCGCCCCTGATAGTTGACGAAGCAACTCCTGAATCTGGTGAGACTGATGAGCATCCAGCACCGCCGCTTGCTGGAACTGAGCTTGCTGCTCCTCCAGACGGTGCATCTCACCCCGTAACTGCTCCCAAGCCACCTCAATTTCCTGACGACTGCGAGCCACCTCTTCCCGCAACCGATTCGCCTCTTCCTGCTGGCCCTCAATTTCCCGTCGCTCCGTCTCCAACCGTTCAAACTGCTCTTCCATCTGTGCGAGCTGCTCTTCACGGGCCTGCAATTCCATTTCCCGGCGAGCGATCTCCTGGCTAGAGAACGTCAGAGACGCCTTCCACTGCTCAATTTCTTCTTCTTTATTCTTAATCTTGTCCTGCAACCGCGAGAAATTTTGCAGGATACTCACCAATTGGCGGGCCGCCTCCTGAATTCGCTGCACTTGCTTGCTGGCACTCAGATCCACCAGCACCAGCGCTCCCGCATTAAAATTATTGGCTTCCTCCGATGGAATGGCCTCATCGCCAGGAACAGCGCTCCAATTGTGTTCGCTCCGCTGACAAGCCAGCAGTTTGAGTTCTGCTTTCGCGCCACCGAGACCAAAGCCACTTTTTTGTTTTTGTACTTCCGCTAGATACAGCACGCCGATCGTCCTCTTGAGGTGTCTTGTGCCCAATTATGTGGGTAACATCCTTTCCCGACTGTAGCAGCACTCCAACCACGCGCCTCAACCCTTCATGTCGAGAAAGCGCGGCAATGGCAGGGTCGCTCAACTTCAGCTCCGCCACTGCTCGCTGCCCACCCCCTACTTAGCAGGTTAGCAACAAGGGTCACTACTGCCCCCTTTTGCTTCCAGCTCCGCAGTCGCCTCGCTACAAGCACTGAAGAATCAAACGCTTGCTGAAGGTGCTTGTCACAGTTTCGGATCAACTTGGCTTTTAGGGTCAAGACTGGCATAAGCTTATAGTCCGACTGGAGCAATACAGGGGGTTCGTGGATCGACCGCCTTGGCGAAGAAAACCAACAGCCCATAGGGGGATTATAATCTCTTGGCGCTCTTCCTTACCATTTCACTGCGATTGATTCCTTTGTTTCGGTCCACCTAGAGTTCTCTCAAATTGTGTCTCAGGTCTACGGTGACTTTGCCAGTCAGGTTAGGGCGAGCTTAACTATTCATCAGTCGGGTTCTCCTTGGCGACAGTTAAAATCACCCTTGCACCGGAAAGCGCCGGCGGAAACCAAGTTTTAGTAGGGATTCAACGCCAACCAGTTGCTGAAAAACTTTCCACTTTAATTCTACCAGCTCACGAGCTCTCCGAATTATAAGCGCTCTGAGCAATGGTTGGGAAGGGATGCTCCTCAATCACCCGCAACTGCACGGTCACCAGAGAAGGCAACCACAGAAGTGATTTTCCTGAAACTGCCAGTCTAAGCAGGCGAGGTTTGCGTTATTTAGGGGAAGATAAAGTCATGTACCAAAAGCAAAGAGCCAAATAGCTCAGATACAAACGGTTTTAAGGAGAAAACTTTAGCTGCATGCAGGGAAATTTGAATGAAATCGACATCCGCAGCATCCTGCAACTGATTGAGTTGGGTCAGCGCACTGGAGAACTGTTTGTAGAAGCCTACAGCTCCCAGGGTGGCAGCACGGGTGCTCAAATGGCGCACCGCTCCCTCACAGGGCAATCTTGGTTTGTTTTTTGCTGCAATGGTCAGATTATCTACGCGACTCAAAGCGCGGGCAGTTTATTCCGCTTGCGAGACTACTTGCGCCGCTACAAAGTCGAAAATGCGCTTGATCATCTCGAGGTTCCCTCTATTGCCTCTGTGAATGCCTCTGAGTATGGCTACCTCTGGGCTTTGTTAGAGAACCACGTCCTTACTCCCGCTCAAGGACGCAGCATTATCCATAGCATGGTTCACGAAACTCTGTTTGACTTGCTCAGCCTGCACCAAGGTTCTTTTACCTTCGAGATGGGCCCAGCTCTTGCCCCTCAATTAACCAGTCTGGAGATTAGCTCGCTCCTGGCCAAGATCATGAAACAGGTTCAGGAGTGGAAGCAATTTCACCCGCACATCCAGTCCCCAAACCAGTGTCCCACCATCTCAGACCCAGAGCAGTTACGGGCGACTCTACCACCCAACACCTTCAACACTCTCAACCGTTGGGCTGATGGTCAAACCTCTATGAGGCAAATGGCCCGCTATCTGAACCGCGATGTTTTAACTGTTGCCAAGGCGATTTATCCCTATGTACAGCAGGGATTGGTGCAACTGTACTACTTGCCTTCAGAAATGGCGACTCCCAAACGAGAGTGGTCTTCCCGGGAAGCGAAGATCCCCAGGGTCGTCTGTATCGACGATGACAGCGTCATTCGCAAAACCGTTGAGGAAATTTTAAACGAGCATGGCTACGAGGCCACCGGCATCAGCAACCCCCTCAAAGCTTTGAGTTTGGTGTTTCAGCTCAAACCCGACTTAATTTTGTGCGACATCGCCATGCCAGAACTTGACGGTTACGAAATCTGTGCCATGCTTCGCAATTCCACCGCATTTCGGCAGACACCCATCGTGATGCTGACTGGCATCGACGGATTTATCGACCGCGTCAAAGCCAGAATGGTAGGAGCCACTGATTACTTCACCAAGCCATTTGGCGAAAGCGAATTATTAATGCTGGTTGAAAAATACGTAGGACCCGGTTATCCAGAACACTTGCCCTCAGAAAGATTGCTAGATGCCGAACTCGAAGGCGAATTAGAAGAAAATCAAGCGCAGCGCTAAAGCTTTTCAGTCGCCACCTGGGTCATGCAAGCTTTAAAATAGAATCAGGGCTCAGCTCTCCCGGTTGTATGCAGCGAGGAGCGCTCCGCCGACCCCCTGGATCGAAATTTCACCAGACAGGTAGGAGCAGGCAGCCCGACTTAGCGCCCTCCTAGAATTCACAAAGTCCCAATATAATAGACTTGTTCTCCACCCATATCCTAAAACCATTATCTGCCTCGGTTGTGTTCAGCACTGTCAAAGCTTGCACCCCTAGGAATCCTATGCTCACTAAGCCAAGGTTTTTTGGAGGTTCAGCTAGTATCCCCATCGAGGTAATTCCTGTTATCGTTGAACTCAAGCTTGCTGGTTGGGAAATATGAGTACCGTTCTAGTTGTGGAAGATAGCGTAACGCAACGAGAGATGATTTCAAACCTACTGAAAAACAGTGGGCTAGCAGTGACCGTAGCGAGTGACGGCGTGGAAGCCTTAGAGCGAGTTCAACAGAATTGCCCCGATTTAGTTGTACTTGATATTGTCATGCCTCGCATGAATGGCTATGAAGTTTGCCGACGGATTAAAACAGACCCCAAAACTCAGAAGGTGCCAGTGGTGATGTGTTCATCGAAAGGGGAAGAGTTTGACCGCTACTGGGGAATGAAACAAGGTGCTGATGCCTATATTGCTAAACCCTTTCAGCCAACCGAACTGGTAGGGACCGTTAAACAGTTGCTCAGAGGGTAAGGAGAAAGCACAATGGTAGGCAATCCCGACTTCATCTTACCAGGTCTCGGTTCCGATCAAGCGCCGGAATTCCAAGAGCTGGAAACACCGGAAGGCGAGCTTCACCTCCGGTTCTATGTTCCGTCAGGAAACGAATTCGCACTACCGGCAACGGGAATTCGGGAAGTCATTTCCCCAGCTCCCGATCGCATGACCCCCATTCCCAACGTCTCTCCCTTGCTACTAGGGACGCTAAATTTGAGGGGACGGGTGGTGTGGGTTGCGGATCTCGGCCAATTCCTGGGAGATGGAACTTCCCTAAATACCGATCGCCCAGAAATCCCAGTCATTGCCATCGAAGAACAAGACACTATATTGGGATTAGCAGTGGATCGGATCGTGGGGATGAGGTGGCTGGACGTAGAACAATTACAGAAACCACCCACAAACGTCACCGACGGCATGGCTCCGTTTGTGAAAGGAGAGTGGTCCTTAGGAGACTCTAAAGAGCAGTATCTGCGACTGCTCGATCAAATAGCAATTCTGCGATCGGCTCGGTGGGCGGCCTAGCGTCGATCAATCAAAAATCTAAAGGGGGCGGCAAATGGCAACAAGTACAGACTTTGAGCAGGAGTACCAGCGAGCAGAAGCAGCTTACATGGATGGTAACTATGAAGATGCTGCTGCTCTGGTTTACCAGTTAGTCGAAAATTTTCCAGCAGACCCCAGCGCTCGCTTGCTGTGCGGTCACATCTACTGCTACGGCTTACACCAGTATGAGGTGGCGGGGGAACAATACAGGGCAGTGCTGAGCTTGACCGACGAACAAAGCTTAGTCGAACACGCTCACAATGGCATTGCCTACACCGACCAACTCTTAGCGAACGAGTTGCCAGCAGCCGACTTGCCAGAGGGGGAAGCAGAGGTTGAAGACCTAGAAGAAATGTCAATTTTCCAGGACTCAGTCGCTGACTTTGCCTCCAATCCCCTACCCGACACCGAACTGGAAGATCCAGCCTTAACAGCAGAACTCGATTTAGGGAGCTTGGAACTCGAAGGAGTTGAAAGTTATGACCCTGACCCTGAACTCCTGTCTCCCTTTGCAGGTGGCAGTGACGGCAGTGGAGGCATAGCAGCCTATGCCGATGGTTCCTCCGAGTTAGACGAAGCGATCGGGGCAGACTTTGAAGACCCCTTCGCCCTCGATCCCGTTGAACTAGCAGGTGGAGAAGAAGAAAACCCAGATTGGCTAGAGCTGGGTATGGCATCAACAGAACTGTTGGGAGGTACTGGCTCGAATGTTGCACCCACCTCCAGGTTTGAACCTTCAGAGCCGAGTTTGGAGGCAGAGGAACTAGACCGCGAAAGGTTAAGCGCGAGCGACCGCGCTCCCACCTCCGAGGACCTGGATGAAGTTTTTACACCCTTCGAGCTGCCAGCAGAACTCGACCTCGACTCAGACTATACCGCAGCAACCCCCGCCCCCAGCAACGGTCGGAAGCCGGGGTTCACCTCTGAAGGAAACCGCTCAGGTCCCGCCACCTTAGACCCTATACAGTCCAGCTACTCGGTGGCCGAAGACGACACCCTGTTAATGGGAGGTTCTCACCTCGGTGGCTCTGATTCACCGCGACAGCGACCTGGAAGCAAAGGATATGGCTCTCAATCAACGGGATCTACCAGTGGCAAAGCTTCCTACCCAGACGGCAACGGCTTTAATATTCCTGAGAGCTTTGACCTGGATGCCTTTGATGATGATGTCTTTAGTGACTCCTTCCCGCTCGGGGATGAAGAGGAAACTCGCTCCTTTGGCTCGGTAGGACTAGACAGCGATCTGCCATTAACGGGAAGTCGCCCCAAACAAATGGACTTCCTAGAAGAATTTGATGACTTCGACGACATTGGCAACCTCCGCGACTTTGATGTAGATGATGGTCGCAATTCTCGCCTGAGTACAGGCAGTTCTGGATTCGGCAATATCAGTAGCATGGTTGGCTCTACCACCAGCAACTTGGACTTCGGGGATAACAGTGATGGTTCTGCCATCCGCGATGATGAAATCTTTAGTATTTCCTCCGCGAGTGCGGAAGCGGTGCCGAGCTTTACTCAAATTGAAACAGAACCGGTGGATGCCACAGTCACCGTTGAGCAGGGTAGCTTGGCATTTTTGGAAAATGCCTCGATCCAAACCAAACAACTGTACACCGCGCTGGGAGCGGGTTTGATTTCGTTAGTGGCAGTGGCTGCTGTGAGTAACGTGGCTTCCTTCCACGCGCTCAAGCAGAACAAGCCAGAAGTTATTTCTGAACTGCGCCAAACTGGTTGGATCATGACCGCAGCCGCAGGCGTGACCAGTTTTCTGACTGCTTGGGGAATTGGCACCTTAGCGGGTAAGCAGATCAAGAAGTCTGCTGACAACTTGCAAAATCAGTTTGATGCCATTTCTCAAGGCAACCTCGAAGCACGGGCCACGGTGTTTGCTGAAGATGAATTCGGCAAGATGTCGGCGAAATTCAATCAGATGGCGAAGGTGATCCTGACGACAACCAGTGAGGCGAGGCGCAAGGCGGAAGAACAAGAACAAGCAAAAGAAGATTTGCAGCGCCAAGTGATCCGACTCCTCGATGACGTAGAAGGTGCAGCCCGTGGTGACTTGACGGTGCAAGCAGAAGTAACGGCTGACGTATTGGGAGCGGTTGCAGACTCGTTTAACTTGACGATTCAAAACCTGCGAGAAATCGTGTTTCAGGTGAAGTCAGCGGCGCGGGAGGTTAGCAAAGGCGCGACGGACAGCGCTACCTTTGCTCAAGGCTTATCTTCGGATGCCTTGCGCCAAGCTGAGGAACTCGCTGCGACCTTAAATTCTGTGCAAGTGCTAACGGATGCGATTCAACGGGTTGCCGAGAGCGCCAGAGAAGCTGAAGAAGTGGCGAGGGGTGCAGCCGCCACCGCGAACCGAGGGGGTGAAGCCGTCGAACGAACCGTGGCCGGGATTTTGGAAATTCGGGAAACGGTAGCAGAAACGACTCGAAAAGTCAAGAGGTTAGCGGAAGCATCCCAAGAAATTTCTAAGATTGTTGCCTTAATTGCCACGATCGCCTCCCGGACCAACTTGCTAGCTCTCAACGCCAGTATTGAAGCGGCTCGTGCTGGCGAAGCAGGGCGTGGATTTGCTATTGTGGCGGATGAAGTGCGACAGCTAGCCGACCGCTCTGCCAAATCTTTGAAAGAGATCGAACAGATCGTGATGCAAATCCAAAGTGAAACAGGCGCAGTGATGACGGCAATGGAAGAAGGTACGCAGCAGGTGATTGAAGGGACGCGGCTCGCAGAACAAGCGAAGCGATCGCTCGAAGACATCATTCAAGTCACCAACCGCATCGACGTACTCGTGCGCTCCATTACCGCTGACACCGTAGAACAAAACGAAACCGCCCGTGCTGTTGCCCAGGTGATGCAAGCCGTAGAATTAACGGCCCAAGAAACTTCCCAAGAATCCCAGCGAGTCTATGGCTCCCTGCAAAACCTAGTAGGCGTTGCCCGTGACTTGCTGACCTCGGTGGAACGCTTCCGTGTAGAAACAACGGAGCGACAATAGTTTAGTAAAAAGGCTAAAAGCTAAAAGCGAAAGAAACCATTACATCTCAACCTTTTAACTGTTTCCTTTTTACCCGCTCAAGAGCATTGACCCTTTTACTTTAATTCCTTGCACTATGCTGCCGGAGCAACAACAGAGGATAATGGGCTACTTCATTGAGGAGGCGAAAGACCACCTCAATACGATCGAGCAAGGTTTGCTAAACCTGCAAGATACAATTGAAGACCCAGAACTGGTCAACGAAGTTTTCCGAGCTGCCCACTCTGTGAAAGGGGGAGCCGCAATGCTGGGGCTCAGCAGCGTTCAGCAAACGGCCCATCGCTTAGAAGACAGCTTTAAAATTCTCAAAGAGTGTAAAGTCCAGGTTGATCAGCAACTAGAATCCCTGTTTTTGCGAGTCTTTGATACCTTAAAAGCACTGCTGGAACAACTGTCAAACCCATTCGGCTTGACAGAAGAAGTAGCCGACAAGATGCTGCGAGACGTTGAGCCAGTCTTTGAAGCACTCAACAACCACCTCGAAGAACTCGTCAAACATGGTGGCGTCCTCCCCGTCGAGAGCCAAATGTCCGTCGCATCCCAGGGAGTGAGGCTCAGTGTAGTCGCTAACGACTCCCAGAATGCCCGTAGCAGCCGCCCTGCCAGTGTCGCCCAAACAGCCGCCGCTACAGAAGAAAGCGCTCTGCAACTGATTTTCCGCTCCGATGTCACCAGTCAATTGCGGGAAATGCTGCAACTCTTCAAGCAGCCAGAAAGCTCAGAAAGCCGACAGCAACTCGATCAAATTAGCCACAGCCTGAAAACAGCCGGTGAGCAATTTGAACTGCCCAATTGGACAGAATTAATCGAAGCTGTTCAAAAAGCGATCGCTTGCCCAGATAACAGCTATCGCACCCTCGCCCCCATCATTATTAAAGAAATTAAACAAGCCCAAGAACTGGTACTAGAGGGCCGCTCAGCCGAAATCACCGTCAGTAGCGCTCTCGAAGCGCTGTTGCCCCCGGAGCTAGTGCCAGAGGAGGAGCTAGAAGATTTACTCACCTTTGCAGAAGTTAAAGCTTCCCAGACAGAACTTGACAGCGATTTAGACTTACCGCTGTTAGATTTTGAAAGCGAAGATAATAGTCTGCCCCTATGGGACACCAGCGAATCCACCGAAGTAGTACCAGCCTCCAAAGCCCAAACCGATGAATGGCTGGACGAAACAACAGCCTTGTGGGACGGTATGGAGTGGGCAGAAACGACCAATGCTGACGGTCAGCTTCAGTTCGAGGACCCCGGAGACTTGGCAGGAACTGGCGATCGCACCGAATATGTCAGTCGCCGAGCCGACCACACAGGGCCAGAAGTGGGGATGGCAGAACTCAATAGTCTGGCTGACTTGTTTGAAGAGATCCCCGACCTGGATGGCTCCTGGGAACAAGAAGAAAATAGCGACTTCACCGCGGGTACCTCCGCCTTGAACCAGCCAATTTTAGACGACGACGAAGACAGTTCTGGCGACTTTACAGACTTACTATTTGATGGAGAAGGCTCCCCCAAACTGCCAACAGCACCGACCCCAGGCACAGACGACCTCGCCAGCTTGTTTGGCGAAGAGTTTCTCCTAGGAGACGACAACAGCAGCAGCAGTAAACTCATGGGTGAGGACTCTTGGGCACAAACCGATCTCAGCCCCATCGCTTCGACTCTAGATGAAAGCAACCTAGACGATGAAACTTTCCTGAGCGAACTCACAGCCGAAACGGAAGCGACTCCACCCCCCTCCAACTCAGAGGACTTAGCCTCCCTGTTTGGTGAATTTAACGAGACTGACTTCTTAGACTTAGGACCGGAAGCATCCCCGGATGGTTCTGCCAGCGCCACGCTCAGCGAGTCATTTGCGGACGGTTTAGGGGTTGAGTTAGAAGCCTCACCTTTGTTTCCAGACTTCCCCGATGAGTTGGAAGCAAGCGATTCCCAAGAGGCAGCAGGAAACTTATCCGCCTTGGATGACTTGCTGGCAATCTCAGAGTCGTCAGAAGCGGAGGACGACCAGCCAGCAGTGAGTCTAGACTTCCCCGATGAGTTGGAAGCAAGCGATTCTCAAGAAGCAGCAGGAAACTTATCCGCCTTGGATGACTTGCTGGGGCTAGAGTTGTCAGAAGTTGACGACGATCGGCCAGCAGCGAGTCTAGATTTCTCTGATGAGTTGGAAGCAAGCGATTCTCAAGAGGCAGCAGGAAACTTATCCGCCTTGGATGACTTGCTGGGGCTAGAGTTATCGGAAACTGAGGACGACCAGCCAGCAGCAAGTTTAGACTTCCCCGATGAGCTGGAAGCAAGCGATTCTCAAGAAGCAGCAGGAAACTTATCCGCCTTGGATGATTTGCTGGGGCTAGAGTTATCAGAAACTGAGGACGACCAACAACAGATTAATCACGATCGAAGTGCATCCTCTGAGACATTCCTAGAGGATAACTGGGAAAATACCCTCGACTTGGATGGCTTCGATAACAGCCTGACAGAACAGCCGGAGAATGGCGACTTAGAATCTCTGTTTGGGGACCTAACTTCTATGGCAGACACAAGCCAGGACATCACAACTGCCCCCTCAGCGGCTGTACCAGTAGCTGCTGATTCAGAAAGTGATTTCGAGGAACTCTTTGGTCTGGAGACTGCGGATGATGCCGCATCCGCGAACGATTGGTTGGAGTTAGAGGCTAGCAACGACTCAGAAGCATTGCCTGACTTCGATTTGGAATGGGGAGACACAGAAGCGGAGGAAATCGCAGCAGTAGAGGAGCAACCAGACCTAGCAGTTGCAGAAAGTATCCCCTCTGCCACTAGCAGTTTTGAATTGTTAGATGAACTATTGGATGAGGTAGCCCTAGAGCCAGTGGCGGAAGCCCTCCCGGTCGCAGAACAGCAAGGCTTTGACGACTTGTTAGAGGCTAGCGATGCTGCGGCAATGCTGTCAGAAAGCGTTGAGAGTGCGGAACCCGACTTAGACTTTTTAGCGTTGACCTCTGATTTTGCCTCCTTGGAAGAAGCTGACAATGCTGCTTTAGAGTTGGAGGCAGTTGAGGGTGATTTTGAAGATTTAGAAGCGATGCTGGAGGAAGCAGAGAGTGCTGAGCTGGTTACAACTCCTGCGATCGCACCCTCTAGTGTTGATGTCTTCTCAGAACTCGAAGGCCTCCTGAGCCTGGAAGAGGAAGCCACTCCTTCACCACAACCAGCAACTCCCCCAGCCACTACCTCCGCAGCAGCAGACGAGTTTGCGGACCTTGATTCCTTGCTCGATCAAATCCAGCCGACGGCTCGCTCCGAGGCTGCGATCGCACCCACGGGTCGCCCCACCGCTCGACCCAGTCGGTCATCCCGCATCGATCCCACGATGCGCGTTCCCGTCAAGCAAATGGATAACCTCAGCAACTTGATGGGGGAATTGGTGGTGAACCGGAACAGCTTGGAGCAGGATCAAGAACGGATGCGGCAATTTTTGGACAACTTGCTGCACCAAGTGACCCTGCTGAGCGATGTCGGTCAGCGGATGCAGGACCTCTACGAGCGGTCGTTACTAGAAATTTCCCTGCTGGCTTCCCGTCAAGGACACCGCACCTCTTGGCGCACGGAAGAACCACCCAGCGAAGGGCACAACTCGAATCGCTTCGGTCTGAGCGACATCGAACTTGACCGCTTTACTCCCTTCCACACCCTATCCCAAGAAATCATTGAGCTGATCGTGCGAGTCCGGGAGTCAGCGGCGGACATTGAATTCTTGGTGGATGAAGCGGATCAAGTCACTCGCCAATTACGACAAGTGACCACCCAACTGCAAGAAGGCTTGACCAGGGCCCGGATGATGCCGTTCTCCCACACCACAGACCGACTGCCCCGTGCGGTCCGCGACATTTCGATTAAGTGTGGCAAGCAGGCACAGCTCGTGGTGGAAGGTAAGGATATCTTAATTGACAAGATGATCCTGGAGCAGCTCTTTGACCCCATGACTCACTTGGTCAACAACGCGATTACCCACGGCATCGAACCGCCAGAAGTGCGCCAAGCTGCGGGGAAAGCACCGATGGGTCGAATTACGATTCGGGCGTTCCACCAAGGCAACCAAACTGTGATTGCAGTCTCCGACGACGGAGCTGGTATCGATCCGCAAAAGGTCAAGGCGAAGGCAATCAAGCAGGGGTTAATTACGCCCAGTGGGGCGCAAAAAATGTCTCGCGCCGAGGTTTACGACCTGCTGTTTATGCCCGGTTTTAGCACCCAGGAACAAGCGACAGAATTCGCTGGACGGGGTGTTGGGATGGATGTGGTGCGAACGAATTTAAGTGACATTCGGGGGTCGATTTCGATTGACTCGACGGTGGGTAAGGGAACGGTGTTTACGATTCGCCTGCCGCTGATCTTGAGTATTTCTAAGGCACTCTGCTGCATTAGCGATCGCGCTCGCATTGCCTTCCCGATGGATGGGGTGGAGGATATGATCGATGTACCCAGAGAGCAGGTGCAGACGGGGGCAGATGGTCAGCAGTATATTGAGTGGCGTGGTTCGATGTTGCCCTTCCGTCACCTGCGGGAACTGCTGAAGTACAATCGCTATCTCGGTCGAGCGAGCATTTATGGCTCGAATTTGGAAGATGACATGATCTCGGTGATCGTACTGCGATCGGCGGGGAATTTCCTGGCGGTTCAGGTGGATCAGGTATCCACTGAGCAAGAAATTGTGATTAAGCAATTAGAAGGTCCGGTGCCGAAACCCTTGGGCATTGCAGGGGCGACGGTGCTGGGGGATGGCCGGATCGTGGCGATCGCAGATGTACTAGAGCTGATCGACTTGGCGACGGGTCGCTTGCAGCGAGATGCAGGTGGGATGCTCTGGGATGAAAGTAAGGACCGCGAACCGATCGAGGTTCACGAAGAAGCAACAGAGCCAACTGTTCTGATTGTGGACGATTCGATTACCGTGCGCGAGCTACTGTCGATGACCTTCCTCAAGGCTGGATATCGAGTGGAACAAGCTCGCGATGGCAAGGAAGCTTGGGAAAAACTCAAGTCGGGTTTACCCTGCGAGATTGTCTTCTGCGACATTGAAATGCCGAAGATGGACGGTTTAGAGCTGTTGTCGCGGATGCAGAAAGACCCAACTCTGTCCGAGTTACCGATCGCGATGCTGACTTCTCGCGGTGCCGATCGACACCGACAAATGGCTTACAGTTTAGGAGCGAGGGGCTATTTCACGAAGCCTTACCTGGAGGAACAGTTGCTAGATGCTGCTTCCCGCATGATTAAAGGAGAAGTCGTGGGGGCGCCCTCAGGGACAACTGCTTAATTCATTCTGAACCCAGTTTTTATCCCCGGCGAGCACAAATCGTCGGGGAATCTTTTTTGCCTGGGGGCGAGCTAGAATAATATTAGTGCTTTATACCTATTGTCTGGGAACGAAGACAAGGGAACGGAGAAGGATGATGGGCTCAAGAGTGACCCTGAGCACAATTTTGAAGGTTGTCAGCAACTGTTAAGCGTGGAAAAGGTAGGATGCAATTGGTATCGCCAAGCTGAACAAGTTTTCATTTGCCTTCGTTCAGTAGCGGTATAACAGCTAACAATCCATAAGTTTTGAGATAGATCCCTATTAGCCAGTGTTGAGGGAAAAACAAGCCATTCTTATTTTTCTACTTGATGTTAATAGGAAATTAAGTCAATTTTAGATCGATTAGGTTCGGAAAAGGCTAATATCTATCGCTAAGCCTGATTAGAGCTTGATTTTTATTGGCATCAGAATTAAATAAAAATTAAGGTGCACTCATAAAAAATAATCTTAACGATTACCCGTTCGCTGTTAATACTCAAACTCTGAATTGTGAAGAAATTCTTCACTTCTTTCTGTCCCTGAAACAAATGTGTCACCATATTAATAGAGCTAAAAGGATTTCGCATCAGACTGTCAAGAACTGTGTAATTAACATTAAATCTCAGTACAACTTAGCTCGTAAGAATTTCAAAAACTAGAGAGGCAGAATATGAAAGTAACCAATACCCAAGAACTCGAAGCACTGATTCAACGGGTTAAGGCTGCTCAAGAAAAATATGCCACCTATACTCAAGAACAGGTGGATTTGATCTTTAAAAAAGCAGCGTTGGCAGCAAATACTCAGCGCATCCCACTCGCTAAAATGGCTGTGGCGGAAACGGGAATGGGAATTGTTGAAGATAAGGTCATTAAAAACCACTTCGCCTCTGAATATATCTATAACAAGTACAAGCACGAAAAAACTTGTGGCGTTCTCGAAGAAGACAAATCCTTTGGCTACCAAAAGATTGCTGAACCAGTAGGAATTCTGGCGGGGATCGTACCCACAACCAACCCAACTTCAACGGCAATTTTTAAGGCGTTGCTGGCTTTAAAAACCCGCAATGGCATTATTTTTTCTCCCCACCCGCGAGCGAAAGAATGTACGCGAGCGGCGGCTAAAATTGTGCTAGAAGCAGCAGTGGCAGCAGGCGCACCCGAAGATATTATCGGTTGGATTGATGAACCGACAGTGCCGTTATCACAGCAATTGATGCAGCACCCGCATATTAAGTTAATCCTGGCAACGGGGGGTCCGGGAATGGTAAAAGCTGCTTATTCTTCAGGACATCCCTCCCTCGGTGTGGGTGCGGGAAATACGCCGGCGGTGATTGATGAAACCGCTCATATTAAAATGGCAGTTTCTTCTATTCTGCTCAGTAAAACCTTCGATAATGGCATGATTTGCGCTTCAGAGCAATCGGTGATTGTTGTTGATGAAGTTTACGAGGCAGTCCGAGCGGAATTTGTGGAACGGGGCGCTTATTTCCTGACGACAGAACAGCGGGAAAAATTGGCAGCTACGATGATTGTTAATGGGCGTTTGAATGCAGAGATTGTGGGTCAACCCGTTGAGAAGTTAGCGCAATTAGCAGGAATTGAAGTTCCCGAAGGCGCACGGGTTTTGATTGGGGAAGTAGAGGAAATTGGGGGAAATGAACCCTTTTCCTTTGAGAAATTATCGCCTATCTTGGCAATGTATCGAGCGACTGATTACCGCGAGGCAGTTGGGAAAGCGGTGCAGTTGATTAATTTTGGCGGACATGGCCACACTTCCGTACTTTATACGGCTCCCTCAAACTCTGAGCATATTAAATACTTTGAAGCGAAGGCTGAGACAGCTCGGGTGCTGATTAATACACCGGCTTCTCAGGGAGCGATCGGCGATTTGTATAATTTCCGCCTCGATCCTTCGCTGACATTGGGTTGCGGTAGTTGGGGAGATAACTCAGTCTCGGAAAACGTGGGTCCTCAACATTTACTGAACATTAAAACGGTGACGGAACGGCGCGAAAATATGCTGTGGTTCCGCATTCCCCCGAAAGTTTATTTCAAGTATGGCAGCTTGCCGATCGCACTGCGGGAATTAGCTGGGAAACATCGCGCCTTTATCGTGACGGATAAACCCCTCTATGACTTGGGAGTTACCGAAAAGGTGACTGAAGTTCTCGATGAAGTCGGCATCAAGCACCAAGTGTTCTTTGATGTCGAACCCGATCCCTCGTTGAGAACGGTGAATAAGGGACTCGCGGAAATGAACATCTTTAACCCGGATGTGATCGTTGCGATTGGGGGGGGTTCGCCGATGGATGCGGCGAAGGTGATGTGGTTGATGTATGAACACCCAGAGACGGAGTTTGAATGGTTAGCGATGCGGTTCATGGATATCCGCAAACGGGTGTATGAATTGCCACCGCTGGGTGCAAAGGCGATGATGGTGGCGATCCCGACAACTTCAGGAACTGGTTCGGAAGTGACGCCGTTTGCAGTGGTAACAGACGATCGCACCGGGATCAAGTATCCGTTGGCGGATTATGCCTTGACGCCGAATATGGCGATCGTAGACCCTGAATTAGTGTTAAATATGCCGAAGCGATTAACCGCTTATGGTGGCATTGATGCACTCACGCACGCACTAGAAGCTTATGTTTCAGTGTTAGCTTCGGAGTTTACCAATGGATTAGCGCTAGAGGCGATTCGACTGCTCTTTAAGTATTTGCCCAGTGCTTACAAAAATGGTGCGAACGATCCGAAGGCGCGGGAAAAAGTGCATTATGCGGCGACGATGGCCGGATTGGCATTTGCTAATGCTTTCCTCGGTATTTGTCACTCGATGGCGCACAAATTGGGTTCTACTTTCCACGTTCCTCATGGGTTAGCCAATGCCCTGATGATTTCTCATGTCATCCGCTATAATGCGACGGATGTCCCGTTTAAGCAAACGATTTTCCCTCAATATAAATATCCGAATGCGAAGTGGCGCTATGCTCGAATTGCGGATTATTTAGGATTGGGTGGCAATAGTGAAGAAGAGAAGGTGGAGAAGTTAGTAGAGGCGATTGAACATCTGAAGCAAGAATTAGAGATTCCGCTGACGATTAAAGAGACGCTTTCGGGAGATGAGAAAGTATTCTACGAACAGGTTGAACAGATGGCGGAACAAGCTTTTGACGACCAATGCACGGGGGCAAATCCTCGCTATCCGCTGATTCGGGATTTGAAGGAATTGTATATTCTGGCTTATCGCGGCTGTCGGGTTGAATCGGCGTTATATCACATTGAGTCACAGGAGAAAATTCTCAACAGTGAGGGTGTGGAAGTGCCGGAGGCGTTGAAGACACTGGTTGAATTGCGGTAAGTGCAATCCCTGGGATTTTTCATTTTCTCCTAATCGTTTTCGTTGTTGGGAAGCAGGCTAAAAAGCCTGCTTCTTTGTATGGGTTGAGGGGAAGGGAATGCTAAAAATTAAGAGGGGGTTGAGTTGGAGGGAGAGGTAGGGGAGGGTTATTGCAGCATGGGAAACTATGGAGATTGACGAGGGAATTTAGGCTGACTTCAGTTATATAGATAGGGTCTAGGCGGAAGAGGAATGACATTATTTTTATTTGGAGTTCGGGATTGCCTTTTTCCTCGCCAGTGCATCCAAACACAATATAACAGAGTTAGTGCCAGCCATCCCGATGCACAGCAAAAACCAGGAAAGGCAACAGGAATATTCGGTAAAGACTGTGCATTAACCTCAATCACCTGATTAATGTAAGGTTGAACAAAATTATCGTAAGCATTTTCTAACGCTTCCCGTTGTTTGAGTTTATCTTGTTGGGTATCCATGATTCACCTCGTTTTTGAGCTTTGAGGTGAATTGTTTTTTTGGGCTTTTGCCCAATCAAACCGACCGAGAAAATCCTGAAACCCTTGTATAATGAGACTTAGGGGCTTGGGCAAACCCCTCCGTTTGGGCAAGGGGTCCTCTTGAAGCTAAAAATGTAGCAATGGCACGAAAATACGGGAAAAACGAAACCACCCTAAGCAACGTCTTAAAATTGGTTGAGGCGTTACTTGCTCTTGCGGATGAGGAAATAGCCGTTCCAGGGGATAAGCTGAAAGCTACTTTTAAAGTAGAATGGGTCAAGGAAGATGAGTTGCTGGTATCCGGGAAAGTTCAAGAAAAACGCAACAACAGAACCCAAACCGTTGAGAAAGGAATAACTAAAGAAGATTTATGGACATTGATTGAATCTTCGGGAAAAGAGTTAGAACTTTCCCAACCCAAGGATGAAAAAAATAAACCCACTGAAGCTGAGAGAAAATCTAATGCAATTCAAGATATTTTGAATTGTTTAGAAGATTTAGATATACTCGCTCGTAAACCTAGTGAAAGAACTAAGGGATTTTGGAAATTTTCACTAAAGCTGAAACATCAAACCAAACCAGAAGAAAATTTAAAATTCATTACGGAGCAATGGAAAATTACAAATGGCTCTCTCACAGTAGAGACATCCCCTGAAACGTTTAGATCCGAAGAAAGAACGCTCAACTGGCAAGAAATCTGTCGGCAAAACCTGCCGCTACAAAAGCAACTCACCACCAACCCCTATACCAATGCCTACGGGGAGACTCGGCAACTGGATGACATTTATGTTCCCTTAGCGATCGTTGAACGCAAACCGCTCAAACTTCCTTCAAGGAATCAGCTAGAAAAGGAAGAAGAAAAACTTATTCCCATTGCAGAAGAACGCTTTTTTGAGGATGTATTGCGACAAGGGAAAAGCCAAATTAGTCAAGGGCGAAGAATAGCGATTATTGGCGAACCAGGTTCGGGGAAAACCACGCGGTTACAGAAGATTGCTTATGAAATTTTAGATAAGGGTTTAGGGTTGCCGATTTGGATAGATTTAGCAGGTTTAACCCAACCAACAATTACCCAATATCTCGAAGAAATCTGGCTCAAACCAACAGGTAAAAGCCTCACAATTGACGAACTCACCCAACAGAAAGAACGGATTTGGTTATTGTTGGATGGGTTAGATGAAATGACATCGAGGGTAGAAATGCGCCATGTTTGGGCACTGTTGGGGGGATGGGTGCAAGCTGCGCGGGTAGTGGTAACTTGTCGGGTGAATGTCTGGGAAGCAGATAAGAATGCTTTTTCGGGGTTTGATGTGTTTCGCAACCTTCCCTTTGAAGTAGAGCAAGTTGAGTTATTTATCCGGCGTTGGTTTGGAGATGCGTCTTAATGTTAGGATGAGTAAACTGGTAACTTAGGAGCCACTAAACTTTAAGTAGAGAGTTATGCCGAAAACATTTAAAGCTTGGTTAACAGGAAGCAGTTTAGAATGGATTGGCGATCGACCTGATGTAGGAGATCAAAAACTCCAAGTTCAGGTGGCATTTCTTGAAGAAAACCCAGCCACAGAATCGAAAACGCGGGGACAGAAGATGGCTGAAATCTTAGCAAATCTGGCTGCTACTCAACCATTTGGCAATCTCGATCCGGTATTGTGGCAGCAAGAAACTCGGCAAGACCGTTCGTTACCAGGAAGATAAAACGTGCTTCTAGACAGTAACATTATCATCTACTCCGCACAGCCAGAATCTCCTCAATTGAGAGAATTCATTGCCCAGCATTCGCCAGCCGTATCAGCCCTCAGCTATCTTGAAGTATTGGGGTATCATCAACTGACAGAACCGCAACGTCAGTATTTTGAGGATTTTTTTCAAGTGGCTCAAGTTTTACCAATTTCCCAAAATGTTTTAGTTCAAGCAGTAGCTTTGCGACAGCAGAGGCGAATGACTTTAGGCGATGCAATTATTGCCGGGACTGCCTTAGAGTATGAGTTAACATTAATTACAAGAAACGTAGATGATTTTCGTTGGATCGCCACACTTAATTTGCTCAATCCCTTTGAACCTAATCCATAATTAAAAATTCATTTAATCTCTGGATCGATTGTTCATGACTGCATCTTCGCCTAGTCTTGCCGATTCTTTGATTCAAGCACTACACCAACCCGGACAAGAAAGGTTGCTAGATTTAGTGCGGAATCCTTTACGCCTAACCTTGCTCTGCATAACTTGGGATGGGACTTTACCAGAGACGCAAGCTCAATTATACGAAAATTATCTGAAAAAGTTTTATGTCTGGAATCAAAAATTGCAGGAACTAAAAGATTGTGCAGAACGTTTCCAAACAAATATTACCGCTTTAAAAAAGCAGCTAAATCAACAACTTGGGGAATTAGCAAAAGCTGCCCTTGATTTACCGCAAGAAGGTTTTCGCCTGTCTCAAGACTTGGTTGAAAAGTATTTAGGTGAAGAACTTGACGATCAATCTTTATGCTATCTAGCCTTGCAGTTAGGCTGGCTGAACCGAGTAGGTAAAGATAAACGAGGTCAGTTTATTTTTGCTTTTTATCATGCCACGTTTCAGGAGTATTTTGCAGCGTTAGCGGTGGATAATTGGGATTATTTTTTGCCTCGAAATCATGTTAACTTTCCGGTTGCAGGGAAGGAATACCGGATTTTTGAACCACAGTGGAAGCAGGTGATTTTATTGTGGTTGGGGCGTGGGGATATTGCGGATGAGGACAAGGAGGGGTTTATTGATAAGTTGGTGAATTTTGATGATGGATGTGGAGAGTGGAATTTTGAGAAAGTGGATAGAGGATTTTATGAATATCGTGCCTATTTTATCGCAGCAGCAGGGATTAATGAGTTTAAATTTCATCCTCTTGCTAATAAAATTGTAAATCAATTAGTAAAATTCCGCTTTGGTTATTTCAGTCAAGAAAAACAGGAATGGCAAAACTATATTAATGTTATTTCACGATATGTGATAATAAATAAAATTCTGACACAAACGGATAAAGCAAGTACGGTTCAGGAAATCTGCTCTATTTTAGAGAATCCTCAATACCCTGAATCTTTTTATAGGAGTGCCATCTTTGCCTTAGGAGAGATTGGACAGAGTAATTCTCAGTCTATTGCTGCTTTAAATAGAATCTTGAAAAACACCAAAAATAACGAAATTTACCACCAAGCATTGATTAGTTTAAATAAAATTCAATCTGAAAAACTCTCCACTATCGACGTATCAATAAAAACAACAACTATTCCTGATCTTCATAAGAAAAAAGCTAAGCCAGAAGAGATTGATAAAAATCAGCATTTTATAGAATTATTATTAGATCAAAGCATTGATAATGATACTCGCGAGAAGGCTCTCTATAAGTTGAATAAAACAAATCCAAAAAATAGCCGAATTATCAATGCTTTAGTAGAAGTTATTGAAAAAGCCAATGATCCGTCTCTTCGTTGGTTAGCATTAAAGTTTTTAGGTGAAATTGATCGAGAAGATATTACAGTTACAAGAATATCAATGAAAATTATAGAAAATTTCAAGAAAGAGGATGAAAGATTACTATTTAAAGCTGTGAGGAGTCTAAGAAAAAGCGTTCCAAATAACGATAGCAAGACTGTAGATTTATTGCTATCTATTTTAAATGAAACTCAAAACGAAAATCTACAATATAGCATATTAAAAGCTTTAGGCAAAATTGGGCATGACAATCCTAAAGCTATCGCCACGTTGACTGGTATTCTAGCAAATACTAAAGATAAAGATATCCGTTTTCACTGTGCTGATAGTCTAGGGAAAATAGCTCCTGGGAACGGCCAAGCTGTAGATGTACTAATTGAAATCCTAGAAAATACCAAGCATCAATATAACTCATCTATCTCAATTTTACATGATCTACATAAACAATTCGAGAATTTTCTGGAGAGTTCAATAGCATTGGATAGCTTAGGAGAAATTGGCAAGGGAAGTAAAAATGCTATTCATGCTTTAGTAAAGGTACTAGAAATCGCTAAAGTAGAATATGCTAGAAGAAAAGCTACTAAAAGTTTATTAAAGATCATTACTACTGATGAACATCGTCAAGAGGTAGTTTCTTTGCTTCAACCTCACCTGAACACTGAAACTTACGAAAATAACTTTGACTTATTTGAAGACTGCTACGCAGTTCTTTGGGAAATTGCCCAAAACCTACCTTACCCCGACTTCCATCGCGCATGATTTATGGCTTTAATTTCATTCTTTTGGCAAATTTGGATCTTCGCGACAAGTCGAGAGGGGCAATGCTTCACCACCTTGAATCATGGTAATCCTCATCCGATTGTTATCTGTTGACACATTTAAACAAGCACACCCATATCCATGATAACCATTGGTTCTGACATATTCCTTTTCGTCACTGGGAAGATTATCCATTCCTCCGGCTTGATATCCCCCTTGCGCTGAAATAACCCAAGTGCCATCTCTGTCTCTTAAATACCAATTTGCTGGCGTGGGATTTGCCAACCATCCACACCTAGTTTCTGTAGCCTTAACAGGCAAAGCTATGACAGAAATAAATGAGATAATAGCCAGTATAAGTAAGCTTCTTTTCATAACTCTAATCATCCTCCCAAAGGGCTCCTAACGCTAAACCAACATGGTACGATAAAATATTAAGACTCGCTCCCGTATCTAACAAACCAAAAACTTCTAAAACACAATCGCGATAGGTTAAAATTATGGGTATACAGGGAAAAACATTAGCCTCTCCTACTTGATTTCTTGGTTTTATAAAAGGAAATTATTTCGCATTTTTTTCGCTTCTTTTTGTTCTAATAAGATCATTAATTTCTGAGCAGCATCACCATAATTATAAGGCGACCAAAAACGATAAACCACGTCATTATCTAATGATTTTAAACCTTTTTTTTTCGTCAATTCAGCCGTTAAAAACTGCATCATTTCAACCTTCTTAGCAGGGGATAACTGCCACAGTTGCGCCAATAATTTAGGATTTGACATAAAACAACCTTGAATTTATTTTTCCATGTTACCACTATCCACAGACTTCAGTCAAACTTTTCTCGATTTTCTCACTCGCTTCGACGCGACAATTTGCCTTATCGCCGACTCACCCCATCCCACCATTCCCACCACCCCAAGACCCGCACCTGATTCAAACTATTATGAATTGGATAAAACGCACTATTTTAGAAGCCTGACCTGTTTTTAGACTGGCTATATAATGGAACAATAGCTTAAAATCTTTTGACCTCAACAGAGATGCGAATCACCAGCGAAGCGCTTAAGCAAGACATCGATCGCCTCACCGACGATCAACTTCAACAAGTTGCTGACTTTATTGCCTTCCTCAAATTTCGAGATAAACGCCATCGTCTCACCCTTGATCCGACTCAGCTCGCTTCCCTTGCAACTGAGTTTGCGGAAGAGGATCGTACTTTTGCAGAAGCCGGAATGGATGATTATGCCGCGATGCTTGCTCAGGAAGCATGACAACGATCGACCAGATTAAACGGGGAGAAGTTTGGTTAGCGAATCTCAATCCCACTCAAGGTTCTGAACAAGCTGGTATTCGTCCTGTCATCATCTTTCAAAATGATATTATTTCTCAGTTTTCCACAACAATCCTTGCAATTCCTCTAACAACGAATCAACGCCGCGCCTCATTGCCGATTTGTATGGCGATCGCGCAAGGAGATGGCGGATTAGTCGAGGATTCAGTAGCCCTGTGTTTTCAAATGCGCGTGCTAGATAAAACTCGACTAATTCGTAAGTTGGGGCAGCTTAGTGCTGAAACAATCGCTCAATTAGAAGCAGTAGTTTTAATAACGTTAGGATACGATTTATAGAAACTTATCCCGACATCTACCTGCAACTCGTCAAAAAACGGGGCAACCACAGGGGGATTGCCCCTACCCAAATCCACCGAGGCCATCGCCTCGCACCCTCA
>JBLNEP010000246.1:0-7501 GCA_050262755.1 Actinomycetota bacterium
AAGAAGAAACCTACAACATTGTGGCAGCTCACGGCTACTTCGGTCGCCTGATCTTCCAATATGCTTCGTTCAACAACAGCCGTTCCTTGCACTTCTTCTTGGGTGCTTGGCCGGTGGTCGGTATCTGGTTCACCGCTTTGGGTGTTTCCACGATGGCCTTCAACTTGAATGGTTTCAACTTTAATCAATCGGTTATCGACTCTCAAGGTCGTGTGATCAATACCTGGGCAGATATTATCAACCGGGCGAACTTGGGGATGGAAGTCATGCACGAGCGTAATGCTCACAACTTCCCCCTCGACTTGGCGGCTGGTGAAACCGCCCCAGTGGCAATGGTTGCTCCTTCGATCAATGGCTAATTCTTAGCTGGAGATGAACAAAAAGCGCTCTCAGAAATGGGGGCGCTTTTTGTTGGGGTTCGCTGGTAGATAGCGATCGGGAGCAGTAAAGTCGATCGATCTAAAATTCTAATGTTAAAATATTTCTTCTTCCAGCTCCACCATAAAAACATCCGAACCAATGCCATATTTAACCGTAGCGAACGATATCCAAAGCATCATTGCTAAACTTTCCCAAGCTAAAACTCTTTGGATGGATACAGAAATAGCTGAATTTAAAACTAAATCTCCCCGGCTTTCTCTCATCCAAGTGTTACCTGACTACCTAGAAGTTGTGCAAAATATTAATCAGGCTGATACCCTCGCTGCCAACACCTACATTTTAGATGTCTTAGAACAGCCGGAATTAGTTGAAGATTTTATTAATCAAATTATGGTCAATCCTAGGATCGAAAAAGTTTTACATAACGCTGGATATGATATTAGATTTCTAGGGAATGACCTCGCTCAGAATGTTACTTGTACCTTAAAAATGGCGAGGCAAATTCCTTACTATGTCTTACAATTACCTAATTTTCAGCTCAAAACCTTAATAGAAATCCTGTGTCAAACTTCCTCGGTAGATAAAGAAGAACAAGGAAGTGACTGGGGAAAACGACCCCTGACCGAGAAGCAGCTACAATATGCCACAATGGACGCTGCTTATTTGGCTCAGGTCCATCACCGCTTGTTAGAAATTATTAGTAAAATCAACCCCGAACCAGCGATTGATGATTTGGTAGCCTTGGAGGAACTCTATCAAAAAGTAGAATCTGATTGGAAACTGCTCGATTCAGAGCTCGATGAACTGAAAGACCGAATTAAGACAGCAATGCAAGCACAAGAAATTACAGATAATTCCTATTTTAGGCTGTCTAGTTCTACTATAATGAAGGTAGATTTTTCAACCTTATCACTTTTATCACAAACTCAGGATATTAAGTTAAACTTTCCAATCACTTTAACTAAAGAGTTGCAAAAACAGTTAGGGAAACTCATCAATAATCCTTCGTTGGGAGTGGAGGAAATTTTAAGTTGGCGCTTGGTGCCTAAAGGGAAACAACGAAAATCTAGTCAGAAAAGCCTACCAGAGCCGATGGCTGAAAATTTAACAGAACTTGGCGAACGTTACAGAGAAATTTTGCCTCAGTGGAAGCTACTAAATTCAGAAATTGAACACTTGAAAGAACGGATTAAACAAGCAATGATTGTACAAGATGTTCAAGAAACAGTGCATTTTAAGCTCTCCAATTCATCAACGCTAAAAACAGATTTTTCTAAATTATCTCAACTGCTCCTATCATTAAGAATCGAGTTGGACTTTCCGGTCACGCTGACGAAAGAAATTCAGAAACAGTTAGGAGAAGCGCTCGAGCAAATAGAGGTCAAGATCGAGTATATTACCAGTCGGCGGTTAATGGCTAAGGCGGCGGAAACTGAAGAGGAAGATATTCCGTTTTAAATCATCCATTTCCATCTTTACACCCTGAATTATTTTAAGGATTGATAGCCTTTTGAGCTTAACTTCCGGTTTCTTTTAAAACAGGAAATTTAGTTCGGAACCGGACGAAAAATGCGCCGGAGGTTTTAAGGCTCCGGCGACTAGATGATTACTTACTCACGCTGAAATACTCATTCTTCGCATACAGGCTAATAATGCAATCACCCACCTCAAAAAATATCCCTTCTTGCTCATCTTTCGAGAATTGCAAATTCCCATACTTAGCAGCCATACCATCAGCCGTTGTCGCTTTCGCTTCCATCTCATCCGGTATCAGTCCCGTCGCGCCAATGTAGAAAACCAATGGTGAAACTTTCTGGCGATAGACTTGTTCTGCATAGGCTTCTAACTGCTCATTCGCATTCGCTAATGCTGTTACAAATTCCTCTCGCTTGATTTCTTCTCCCTTCCACTTAGCCTGTAACAGTCGCAGCAAACTCTCTCCCCCCACCTTCGATAAAATTGTGGCCACGCTGCCATTATTTTCTAATCCCAAAAAGTCATCAAAAACTCGCTTCATCAAGTCATCTACTTTCGTAATCTTCATGCGCGATGAAAGTGTCTTGTGTGCAAATACAACCGACTCATCTAGAGTTTGGTCAAAAGTTGGTTTTTCTAGCTTTTCGCCAGTTTCTTTGCGATGGACTTCATAGAGGCGATCGAGGAACTTGTTAGCCGAGTGTAACTTGGCAAAATTGAGGATATCTTTGCTGCCAATATCGATTTTATAGCTGACTCGTGAATCGACTGTGCCGTTGGCGATCGCTTCCTTTAACTCCTTGTATTCAGTCGTAGTTGGGAAGTTGATATAAAGGTTTTTTGACAGGTAATGTTGTCTCAATTCATCCAACTGTTCCGCCGTATAAACCTCTGACTCTTCCTTTAAATGAGCCGAGAGAATACTGGATAAAATTTTAATTTCTGCTAGTTCCTCAAAGATTCCATCCAAGCTACCATAATGACCCTCAAAGGGAACCAGTGGTAATTGCTCTAAGTTGAGCTCGTACTCTGAGCGAAAATCAAATTCCTCAGCCGGTGAGCCATCCTTAGCAAGGACGCCGAGTTTTTTGAGCGAATCAAATACTTTTTTGCTGCTAATTTTTACCCGCAGTGACTTGACATTCAGTTCGCCGTCACTGACGATGGTATAATTATTGAAAGTATTCAAATCTGTTACTAAAATTCCCGCAACTTCATTGATAGCTGTGCCATCTGCCACTTTAACCAGCTTAACTTTTCGGGCGAGCAGCAGATTAATGGTTGCGGTATTTTGATTGATAGCAAACGAACCCATCCGCACATATTCGCCACTATCTAAAGCTTCAGTTTTCAGCCAAGGCTTGACTAGGTTACCATTTTCATCTCGTTTTCCTTCAACTCGCTTCAAGCCTTTTCGTTGATAGTTGTCCTGTAAGTGCTTGAGGTTAATAATCAGACTATTGCTATTTTCTTCCAGAATTTTGATGAGTTCTAGCAGGGAAATTTTGTCGCTGACTTTGACATGCTCGCCAATTTCATGAGTCTTCAACACCTCTGGCTCAAAAATTACTTGTTCTAAATCTTCAGTCAAATCTGCGATCTGTGTATTGGTGAGAGCTTTGGCGTGTTTTTCTGTTAAAGTTGCATCGAAGGTACTCACCAGTGCATACTTCGCCAGATTCAAATTTCCGTCAGCTAAATGAGCCTTTGCAAAGGCAAACACTGACTCGTCTGTTTGTGCAGTCGGAACTTTTAGGGTGTCATACTCCGCTTTGCTGATTTTCTGATACTTATAAAATCCTCCAGTATCCTCTGCCTTCAGACCACAAATTTTGAGGGTAGTAGAGGAGCCATTAATTTTCTTGGCACTCTTGGAAACAAAAACTTGATAGTCATACTCATTAATTAATGGCTCTTCCAGGGGAGGCGCGACCGAACTTCCTAATAATTGAGTGGTGTCATACAAACCGTTATAAACTTGCTTAACTTCCCCAGCTCTGATACAATTTCCTGACAGAGTGTTAGCAATTTTTGACAGCAGTTTAAAGTCAGCAGAAGAATAAGAAATGGTATTGACAAAAACATCCATTTCTTTAAATTCTTCGCAAATTGCTTCTAGTGCTGTTGCTTCTGAGTTGGCACTGGGGTCATTGGCATAACCGTCGCTGTGTAAGTTAATGGCTGTTAACTCTCCCTGCTGAACCAGCGACTTTACCAGTTTCAGTGATTGTGAAATGCAGGTGCATCCGGCTGTCTGAATCTTTTGAATGGCTTTGATATATGGAGAGTCAAACTCCATTACTTCTTGGATGGGGATGCGTTGGAAATGAGAAATGACATCTCCTTTATCTGCATAGGAAATGAGACTGATGAGGAGCTGGTAATTGTTATATTCATCTAAGGTCAAAAGCTTGATTAGGGTTTCTTTTAAGGGCCCTAAGTCATAATACATTGAGCCGGAGCGGTCAATGATGATGATGCTATGAGCAACTGACTTTTCCGGGATGTCTCCTGGCTTTCTTTCGAGGGGAATGCGATCGACGAGATAATAGCCTTTTTCGTTTCCAGCAAAATTGTAGAGGGTAAATTTGGTGCGGGTGTTAGAGGCTGCTTGGCTGCTGGAATGCTGAGACTTGGCTTGTGATGCTTGTTTGGTTTGCCGTGCCATAAAAGCGCCTTTGTTGATTTATTAGTCAATCAAAGCTAACACAGGATTTTTAGGCTGTCAAGATTTCGGTCTGACAACCTCTTCGTTATGGCAAGAATTGAGTATTTATAGCTAAAAGACGACTCAGCTCCTACGACAATTCAATGGCTTTAGTCGCTGTAGTCTCTGAGCGATCGCAGCTTCGGATCAACCGCCCATCATTTCTTTGAGCAAATCCAAGCCCTTTTTCACCCGACGCGAAACTGTCACCGCACTGATCCCTAAGCGTTCCGCCGTCTCCTTCTGGGTCAAGTCGTACAGGAATACAAACTCTAAGATTTCGCGAGTCCGCTCTTCTAACTTAGCCAGAGCTTGTTGTAAGCGAATTTGATCCTCTTGGGCCAACTGAAAGCTGCGGTAACGAGTATCCGGCACTAAGTCACCCAGAGAAGTAGTACCCTCTTCTTCATCTAGTAGCACCGGTGCATCCAAACTGATCGGTGCACGGTTCCGACAAGCCAGCTTAATTTCCTGCCATTCTCCTAGGGAGATCTGGAGAGCAGCAGCCACCTCTGAATCATTTGGCTGACGCTTCAGCTTCATCTGTAATTCTTGCACCACCGTGGTTGCTTGGCGCTCCAACGCTAACCACTGCCGTGGCACCCGCAGCGAAGGGCTTTTATCCCGCAAATAGTGCTGAATTTCACCCCGAATATAAGGAACTGCAAACGAGCTAAAAGCGTTTCCTTTCGACATATCAAACCGCTCGATCGCTCGAATTAAGCCAATACAACCAACCTGAAGCAGGTCGTCGTAGCTTTCTGTGCATTGGTGAATCCAGTGGTGAACTTCTTTCCTGACCAGTCCAATATTGAGTTGAACTAATTGGTTGCGTAGTTCATTTGAGGGAGACTGCTGATACTCTCGCAACAACTGCAAGCTTTCACTTTTCAGTTCATTTGTAACTATGGTAGACATGGCGAGATTTGGGTGGGTAGAGCCAGCCACTGATAGTGCTTTAGATTCAGTCTCAGCGAGTTACGAGCTAGCCACTGTGATCCTTGCACTCAGCAGGTGTGATATCAGGCACAATACTAAGTTTTCAGGAGGCGAAGCAATCAGGCTCAATCAGCTTGTTTGAGTAAATTTTTGCCGATTTCAGCGCATCCCTAGCACTCCATTTTAACCGATTAGTACCTTAAACACAACTGGCGATTTCTGAATTGGCAGCAAAGTTTTTCAAAGGCGACCTGAGAGAGTCTCAGTCACACTCACTCCTCTATCAAGAGTTTAAATTCACACAACTTCCGCAGCCGTTTTGTTTGTTGGCTGCAACGAGATTCCTTCCAGAAAACGGCTGCTCTGCTTGTCTACCCAGTCTGTTTTTATCGATAATTTCATAAATAAAGAGGGACTGAGGGCCCCTCTCAATTTACAATTGACAAATTGCAGATTTTATGCCCTTGACGATTCAAGGCGAGCGTAAAATAGACCCCGAATTTTCACATCCAGAGACTCTCTTGCACCCAAATCCGTATCAGATGGTTGTTCGCTTTGAAAAATGCCAGCAATTTCACCAGTGGCGCTATTCACCTTAGCGACTTGGAGAGAAATTCGGCCTGCGTTAGTTCTGGTGTCAGCCAGTTTCACGTTAGCGCGGATCAGTTCTGCCTCATCACCTTGAGCGGGAAGTGCCACGGCATTGTCATAGCCAGTCGCCACACCACGACCTTTTGGATCTAAGAAACCAGCACTCCGATAGGAAGGAACATTGAAATTCCCTGCCAAATCAGTAGAAGTATTGATAGCAGCAGGCCCCGCATCAGACTTAGCAACCAGCCCTTTAATCGTAAAGAGGAAAGGCACTTGCTCGCCCCCAGGTAACTGGACCGTGATTGCTTGGAAGTCTAATCCATCTTCTTCGACAAAAGTCAAGGTACCATCTGACCCAACTTTGAGTTGACCTTGTACTTGGTCAATGCTAGAAGTGAACCGCGTCAACAATTTTCCCGGAACAAATTCCGCTTCTTGTCGCTTATTCGCTGGTTCTTCCTTCACAAAAAAGCTGGTGGGCTGCAAGCAAAGACCCGTCAGCGTATAAGTGCTACCGCTCTCCAGAGGGATTGATCCCCGTGCAGTTTCAGCCAAAGTGGGGCAGTTATTCGCTAAGCCAGTGCCTTTAATTTTTTCGTAAGTCAGGGACTCGCTACTTGCGACCATTTGCCCATCAGAGCAAGCTGTCAGTACACTCAAGCACAAAGCCAGGAGTGCAACAATTAAAGCGCGATACTTCATTGTCAACCTCAATATCCAACATCGGAATATCTAAATGTAGAAAGCCCTATTTCGGGCAATCCGCCATTGCCTGCGGGCAGGCTACGCCAGCGCAACCATCCGGAATACTCCACCGCATTTGACGCCAAAAGTCAATAGTTTTAGTGGAGTTAAGCAATAACTTAGGATTTCTGAAAGGGTTCTAATGGCTCAATACAGCATTGTACACGTCCTGTGCTCAAATCCTGACTTCTGCTGCAAATTAATATTGCTGAAGCCAACCGACTTAAGTTACTTTGCTTATGACCCTAACTCGTGAACCTAGGTGGCTCAAGCTAAACTACGGTTACTTGGATGGGAAGGTAGTTTGTTGTAGAAGAGAAAGGAAGTGGCGGTATGGAGGGCAGGACAGATTGGGAGCCAGGAAAATTACAGGTTGATTTGCAATCAATTGCCGTGGAGGTTCGGGCCCTAGCCGAGAACTACCGAGGTGACACCTTAGAGCTTTTGGCTTTGTTGCGAACTTTGGAGGCTCTGCACCGGGAAATTCGAGATGGCTTGTTTCAAGCGTCTCTGCCGGATAACCGCCAAGCTCTCTACAAACTCTTGAGGACGATCGAAGCAGAAGGAGGCTGGCCGTACATCCACCGTATGAAGTTGCGATCGCTCCTCGATAATTGGCTCTCGGAGCCGAATGGCAATGTAGCTGAGCATCAATAGAAG
>JBLNEP010000247.1:0-11847 GCA_050262755.1 Actinomycetota bacterium
GTGTTAGCTTCCCCGAGACTTGCGCCCACCTGACGAAAAATGCCGAGGGCTTGCTGATAGTGTTCGAGGGCTTCACTGCTATGTTTCTGGAATTGCAGGACATCGCCGATCGCTTGTAACGTGTTAGCTTCCCCGAGACGATCGTTCGTTGCTTGGCAAAAGTTGAGGAGTTGCTGCTGTAAATAAGTGCGGATCAAGGGCTGAAACTGAAATGTCCAGCCTTTCGGTTGATAGGTTTCCTGCAACCAACAGCGTTTTGCCAGTTGTCGCAGTTGGGCTTCTGTGACGGTTGCATCTGTGGCAATTGCTAAGAGGGTTTGGGTAAAGGGGATGGGAAACGCCCAGATCGAGAACAAGACGTTTCGCAATTCCCGATCCAATCGCTGCAAACTGGCATCCAAGATAATTTTAATGCTGGTTTCTGGGTCGCCCCGGTGTAACCCGACAATCTCCCAGAAATTGAATTCTGGCCGCTGCAACACCGTGATGGGTGGGCGATCGCCGGCGACATCCTTCAAATACCCAACCGTCAGGTTGAGTAACAAAGGATGCCTATCGGTTGCCAGCACATACTCTCTGAGTTCTGCCTCGCTACCCTGCACCTGTTGCGCGGTCAGCAGGGCAACCCCAGCATCCACGGGCAATGCACCGATCCCATATAAGCGGGTTTGATTCCGTGTATTGGCTGGCAGATCCGGGCGTTCTCGACTGGTGACTAGCAAGACACCTTTACCCCCGGTTTCAAACCAGCGCAGTAAAAAATTACGGTATCCCGGGTCGCGCCATTGTCCAGTCGGGTCTAGCAACGTTTCTAAATTATCTAGTACCAGCAAACACCGTTGTTGTGCGAATTGGTTTAATGCCTCTGTTGCAAGCTGGGTATCCGTCCAGTTGGGGTTGGGTTGGTAGTGAAACTTGCGCCCCAACCATCGCCCAAACACCTGAAACGGCGGGAACTCTTCAGCAAATAGGGGACGAAAACTCACCCATAACTTTTTCTGAAAGCCTTCTGCTTGCTCAAAAATCCGGGTTGCCAAGGCAGATTTGCCATAACCACCCATCCCAACCATCTCGATCAACTGCACATCCTGGGTCAGATCTGCCAAAATTTGCAGTTCTTCCCGACGGGGTTGCCAGTGGTGGTAAGGCGGAGGACTTTCATCTAAAGTGACATCAATGTCGGTCAGGGGTGGATAGTTGTTAACGACGTTGACATTAGTTGCCTTGTTGATGTTAAAAAGATCGCGCCCTGCATTCTGATCGCCTACCTGCCCCATGTTCAAGACCCACCAAATTTGTTGTGTTGTCCTGCATCCTCTATGTTAAAAATGTCGCGTTGGGCGTTTTGTTGATAAATGCGGTCTGCGGTTGTGGCGGTTTGGTTGTGAAGATTGATAATCTGTTGAGCGATCTGTCGCATGTCACTGGCAAAGGTGGGGTCTTCGTCCATCTCTAGGTCTAGATATTTTGTCACTTTCTCTAAAGTGGCGGGAGTACCTTCTGTTTCTACCTCTGCTAATGCTGTTTCTGCGCGGGAATTGCCTTTAAACTTAATCCAAATTGCCTTTCTCAGGTCATTTGCTTTGGCCAATGCTTCCCCCGTCAGCTTTTTCGCGGCTTCCCCTGCACTTGATTTGATGAATTCATTAAAGGCAAGTTGCGCGATCGCCCCTGCGGCCAGTGTCAGCGGTTCCATGACAATTCCCTTCCTGGTTTTGCTCAAAAGGTTATGTCAGATTCTACTGTAAAAGTTCAGAGCGGTCGGCAAATTGTTGCTGTTTTAACACTTAGGTATCGATCCTCCCAAACTTGCGGTTTCCGGCGGCTTTCAAGTTCTTCTCTGACTTCATCGGTGGCGGTTCTCACCTCCCCAACACCATGCTGACAGTAGGCGAGGTGAATGGGGAGGTGTCGCAGGCAATTTAGTTTCTGTGTCAGCTTAAACCACAGAATTGAGATTGATAAAATCAGAAGCATCTAGGGCCGCAATGGGTACACCGATCAGAGAAGCGAGGAGTTCGCCAGTAGTGGTGAGGCGGATCAAGGTCGCGCCGTTACCCTCCACAAAGGTAAGCTGTCCAAAGGTCAAATTGTTACTCAGGACGATCGCATCTTGATTATCCTCAAAGTCCAAGATGACATCACTTCCTTGGCCAGTTGTTAAGTAGAAGCGATCGCGTCCCGTGCCACCACTGAGGGTATCGTTTCCTCCGTCCCCAAACAGCCAATCATCGCCAGATCCACCAATCAGGGTATCATCATCTTTACCACCGTAGAGGGTATCATTCCCCTCATCACCCTCTAATCGATCTGTGCCTTCACTGCCAAAGAGCAGGTCATTGCCAGTACCGCCACACAACCAGTCAATGTCAGTTGTAGACCCCACCGAGAAGGGACTACCAGTTCCGCCGAACAGGGTATCTTCGCCTTCACCGCCACAAAGTGAATCATTGCCGCGATCGCCAAATAGTAGATCGTCTCCCGCATCACCGATAACAATGTCATCTCCTTTGCCACCATGTGCTGTATCATTGCCATCGCCACCAGACAATGTATCTTCACCTTCCTGTCCATTTAAAAAGTCATTCCCCTGCTGTCCAAACAGTAAGTCAGAACCTTCGTTATCAGGATTAGAAGAATCTAGATTTCCTCCATAAAGACTATCCGCACCGTCATCACCTGTAAGAGTATCGCGGCCGTTCCCCCCAAAAATCAGGTCATCGTCTTTACCGCCAGCAGCAAAGTCGTTCCCATTCCCTGCCAAAATGAAGTCATTGCCAGCATTACCATTCAGATAATCATTGCCTTTACCACCCAGCAAGGTATCTCGATCGACCTCAGAACCAACAGGGGAGTTACTAGGTTTTCCGCCGTAAATATTATCATTTCCCGCCAAACCGAAGAGAACATCATTGCCGTCTAAACCATTGATTTCGTCATTGGTATTGAGACCGATAGCAATTTCACTCCGGTCTGTATTGCGTAGATTATTTGTAACAAGATTCGGACCCGGAAAGCTATTAGAACTGGGGAGAGTTATTTGTTCACAAAAACACTCAGTGTCTTGAGGTTGTAACACTGGGGTTGGGGTGGGTGTGGGTGCGATCGTTGGGGTTGGAGTTGGTGTTGGTACTGGAGTTGGTGTTGAGGTTGGGGTGGGTGTTGGTGTTGGTATCGGAGTTGGAGTCGGGGTTGGAACCGGTGTTGGTGTTGGTATCGGAGTTGGAGTCGGGGTTGGAACTGGAGTCGGGGTTGGCGTCGGTACTGGCGTTGGTGTTGGCGTCGGTACTGGAGTCGGGGTTGGCGTTGGAACCGGGGTCGGGGTTGATGTTGGAACCGGCGTTGGAGTCGGAGTTGGAACTGGTGTTGGTGTTGGCGTCGGTACTGGTGTTGGAGTGGGTGTGGGAACCGGTGTTGGAGTGGGTGTGGGAACCGGCGTGGGAGTTGGTGTGGGTACTGGTGTCGGGGTTGGTGTGGGTACTGGTGTCGGGGTTGGTGCTGGCGTTGGAACCGGCGTTGGAGTGGGTGTGGGTACTGGTGTCGGGGTTGGAGTGGGTGTGGGTACTGGTGTCGGGGTTGGCGTTGGAACCGGCGTTGGAGTGGGTGTGGGTACTGGTGTCGGGGTTGGAGTGGGTGTTGGTGTTGGTGTAGAGTCATCATTGATGATGGTCCCTGTGGCGATCGCTTTGGCAAGGGTGCTGTTAGTGGGATTACTCAGGTTAAAGTTAAAAGTCTCGTCTGGTTCTACCAACGTGTCGCCAGTCACCGCAACTGCGACCGCTTTTGTCGTTTCTCCTGGGTTAAAGGTAACGGTTCCTGTTGCTGCCGTATAATCGTTGTTAGCGGTTGTCGCCGTCCCGTCTGAAGTGCTGTAGTTGACGGTAATCGCTTGAGAGCTAGGATTGCTGAGGCTTAGGTTAAAGGTAGCATTGGTGGTACCACTGTTCCCTTCTGTGACGCTGGCATCGCTAACGGTAAGAGTGGGCTGAGCATCGTCATTGGCGATCGTGCCAGTACCTGTTCCCGTCGCAATGGTAGCATTGGTGGCGGCGCTGAGATTAACACTAAAGGTTTCGTTTGGCTCAAATTTCGTATCCCCATTCACCGGAACCGCGATCGCCTTTGTTGTTTCTCCTGGGTTAAAGGTAACGGTGCCTGTCGCTGCGGTATAATCGCTATCAGCCGTGGTAGCAGTGCCATCAGCCGTCGTGTAGTTAACCGTCACTGGTGCGCTATAAGCTGCTGAAAGCGTGACAGTAAAGTTAGCGGTTGTGGTGCCAGTGTTGCCCTCGGTGATGGAGGGGCTATCGATCGCCAGACTGGGAATGTCATCATTGTTAATCGTAACAGTGGCACTGTCGCTGGTAATGGTCGAACTCTCTGGCGGTGCTGTCAGATTTGGGTTAGAAAGGGTGGCAATGATGGTCTCGTTGGGTTCAACGACGGTATCGCCCAAGACATCCAAGGTAATGCTTTTCGTGGTCTCATTGGCAGCAAAGCTGAGAGTACCTGTTGTAGCTGTCGCACCGTCTGCATTGATGTTGTTATAATCTTGGCCATTCGTGGCTGTCCCCGTGATCGCATAATTTACGGTACTGGCAACTCCAATCCCACCACTGCGGGTGATCTTAAAAGTAACGGGTTGTGAACCAGAGTTGCCCTCCGTGAGGGAACCAGCAGCGGGTGTTGTGAGGCCGATCGCGTAGGAAATCGGGTCATTGGCTGCGATCGTTACCGTTGCATTGCTGTTCGCAGGGTCGATCGTGTAATTGCCCGTCGCTAGATTGAGGCGCAACGGTTCTGCAAGTTCGGGAATGGTATCGTCAACGGCCGTGAGGGTCACATCCACAAACGCTTGCCCGTCGGGAATTGTCAGTGTGATATCGTTCGAGGGAGTAACCGCCAAACCACCACCGGTCAGGGTGTAGTCAGCGGGAACAGTAGTGCTGCTGGGATCAATGCCCAGGTTGATCGTCAAATTTCCTGAGGTACTACCAGTGCGAGTGATGCGAAATGTACCGGTCGCCCCACCTTCTGTGGCGGTATTGGTTGGGGCGGTAATGCTGACTTGCTGCTGTAACTCAAAAGCACCGATGTCTACAGCGCTACCAGAAGGGCGAGCACTGCCCCGTTGATCGGTTGTTGGTGCGATCGCGCTATTACCCTTATCGATCGCGGGGCTCCCTGGATTCAGCGCGTGAGTCTGTGTGACACCGCCGTTATTTGCCAGTGCTGCCAGATTTGGATTGATGGGAGTACCCGCAGTTCCTACTCGATCGCCATTAACACCATTCGTGAAACCAGTACCGCCAGTACCGTTTCCAATTAAATTATTGCCCTCGCTTGTAAAAGGCCCATCTACATCGGGGTTCAAGTTGGTAGCGGTGTTCCCAGCAATAATGGTATTGCGGATATTTGCAACATTGGTGTTGAAGATACCCCCGCCTTGGTTTGTTGCAGTATTCAGGGTGAGGGTGCTGCTTCTTAAATTCAGGGTGCCACCATTCCGGATCGCGCCAAAATTAGCTGCTGAATTCGCAGAGAAAGTGCTATTAGTGATGGTGGCAGTGCCGTCATTTTGAATACCACCGCCGTTTTGTGTGGCTTGATTGGTAGAGAAAGTGCTGTTACTAAGAGTAAGGGTGGCAGTGCTGTCATTTTGAATACCACCACCGTTTTGTGTGGCTTGATTGGCAGAGAAAGTGCTGTTAGTGATGGTGGCAGTGGCGCCATTGCGGATACCACCGCCATTTTGCGCGGCTCGGTTGCCGTTAAACGTGCTACTGGTGATGCTCAAGGGCTCGCTCGCATCATTGCGAATGGCACCGCCATCAGCCGCTGAAATGTTGTTGGTGAAAGTGCTGCCGGTGATGGTTAACGCTTCGCCGCCACCTCTGTGGTAAATGGCACCACCGCCGTCGGTGTTCTGGGAACTATTGCCAGTAAAGGTACTATTTGTAATGTTGACTGCACCGCTATCGATCAGGATTGCGCCGCCGCCTTGGCTAGCTGCTGTCGCTGAATTTTCGGTAAAAGTGCTGCCGACAATGGTTAAGATACCACCACCCTGTCTGATCGCACCACCTCCGAAACCAGTGGCTTGATTAGCAGTAAAAATGGAGTTCGTGACATTCACTGTACCGCCATTGTTGAAGAGAGCACCACCTGCTCCGGCATTGTTACTAGTGAAGTTAACATTGGTGAGATTCAGAGTCACACCAAAACCGTTATTAATGCCACCTCCGCTACCACCAGTGCTGGCGTTAGCAATGGTGAGGTTAGAAATGGCGATCGGGCCATTCGTTGTGCTGAAGATTGGCAATAAACTATTACCGCTGACAGTCACATTCCCTGTTCCAGGGCCATTCAGGGTCAGGCTTTCATTAATCGTAGGTAGTGCTGCTGTTAAGTTAATACTGCTCCCAGCGATCGCACTCAAGTCAATAATATCAGCACCTGCAAGAGCATTTGCTTGGGTAATGCAGTAGCGCAAGTCTCCAGAATTACCTGCTCCCGTTCCTGTATCGCCATTGCTGTTAACGGTGAAAGTTGCCATAGTTCCATTCCCGGTATATGCACTAAACTGATTGTCAAAAAGGGAAAATACCTTGCCACACCATTCACGCTGTCTTGATGGAGAGCCACTGAGGTGAGGCAATTGCCATCTTCTGCGTGAGCGTCGGATCTGGGTTTGCTCACCTGTCAGAGATGAAAATCCTGACGAATGCTCAAGTCCACTTCAGGGGACATTAGCTATGAGCCTCAGACTGAAGTCTGAGGTTGGCGAGAACTTTGGTACAAGGTTTGAGGAAGCGTACTCTCGGCGAAAAGTCAAAGATTTCCTGCTCCTGCCAAAAGGAGGACTTTTCCTGGTATCGCTACAATGATTCCAACTTAGAAGGGCAAGTAAATTCCCTACCCCTCTTAGATGGCATTGATCTAGAAAAAGTTCTCAGTATACTGATAAAACTTGGAAACTGGCTGTCGCATTGCAGGAAGCTAGAGATACCCCTGCTGCGAGCGCTCTCGGTAACTTCGATGGGTTCGACCCTTTCTTAACTACTTGGAGAATTGTTCAAATCTCCAGAATTTAAAAATTTTTTAACACTGGCTATTGCTGCTTGAGGACTATCAACTAAAATCACCGGAGTGGTCGCTAACACTTGAAAAAAATTCTGCATTTCCGAACTTATATTTAATAAGATGACAGGCTTGTTTGCTTTAATTGCTAGCGCAACTTCGGAAGCAGTACCGCTACCCATCCCGCAAGCAATGACAACATCGGATGAGAGGATATTAATGTTATTGCGAGCGTTGCCCATATCCGTGACAATTGCAATATCGACGGCTTCCGAAATCCCTTCGGTGTTATGATTGGGAAGAATCCCCACGGTTAAACCGTTGGCTGATTTTGCTCCTTGACTCGCAGCGTTCATCACGCCAACATTGCGACCTCCTGTCAGCAATACCCATCCGGCTTGAGCAATCAGTTGTCCTAATTGATAGGCATTCTTTAAATCAGTAGAGGTCGCACTGTTACCGGGTCCCATGACTCCAATGATGATTTTTTTCATGATTTTTGAGAGGTGCTAAAAATATTTCTAGATTTTGAAATTTAACTCATTCAATTCAGTCAATCAGTGAAAATTAACGCAGATTTTTCAACAGAGATTTAGACAATTTTACTTTTAATGATGCCACTTTCTGTATTTTGTATTACCTTAACTCTTAATTCAAGTATCCCTTTTCTGATTCCTTGCCTATGTCTAAAGTATCAGCAGAAGCTCTCGAAGCTATGTATCTCTCCTTACTAGAGGAGGCACAGCTCAATCTTAATTATATGATTTTAACGGTTGGTGCGTGCTTAATTGCCACTTTTGGTTTGATTGCGAATAGTACCGCTGTGATTATTGGTGCGATGATTGTTGCTCCGTTAATGATGCCTCTCCGGGGACTCGCTTTTGGTGCTTTAGAGGGAAATCCGGTTTTATTTCGTCGCAGTCTCAGCTCGCTATTAGTAGCAACTTTGGTAGCTATTTTCCTATCTTATTCGCTGGGATTGTTGCTTAATTTTCCTGAGTTTGGTTCAGAAGTGCTAGCTCGCACGCAACCCAATTTAATCGATCTTGGGATTGCTGTAGCGGCTGGTGGAATCAGCGGTTTTGCGAAGGTACGACCTAGAATTAGCGATGCTTTAGCGGGGACTGCGATCGCAGTGGCGTTGATGCCTCCCCTTTGCGTGGTTGGTTTAAGTTTATCTCAGAAAATGTGGCAGTTTAGCTGGGGAGCGCTGTTATTATATTTAACCAATTTCTTAGGAATTACTTTAGCTTGTATGCTGGTTTTTGTTTGGGCTGGCTATAGCCCCCTTGCTAAAAGTAGGAAAGCATTATTTTGGGCTTTGGCTTTGACGGGTGTTTTAGTAATTCCTTTAGGGGCAAGTTTTGTACAACTGCTGAGACAAGCGCAGTTACAAGCAACAATTAGAAAAATTTTAGTCAGTCGTACAGTGACTGTAGGTCAACAAGTTGAATTAATTAACACTGAGGTGAATTGGACGGCGGCTCCCCCTGAAGTTCGCTTGATTGTGCTGGCAAAACAGCCTTTAACAGCTAAGCAAGTGGCTTTAGTTGAGCAATTTCTCACCAGGGAGATGCGGCAGCCTTTTCAATTAATTTTTGAAGTGCGAAAAGTTGAGGAAGTTCGGGCTAAGGATATTGTTAAGTCGGGTTCTAAAAAATTCTAAGGCTTCACTCTTTTGTGGCTATTCTGGATTCGTTGCTAAGTGTTTGGGAGGAAATTAGAAATGGATAATGGGTCACTATTTCCTGACTAATGACCCATTACCCTTGCGATTCACTCTTAAGAACTGAGTTCGCAATTCACTGTTTCAAAAAATTTCTCCTGCAATCATGCCAGCTAGTACAATAAAGCCAATCCAGACATTTTGGTAAAACAAAGTGCCGTAGACGGGGCGAGGAAGGTTTGGCTGTCGCAGTTGATGATATTGAAGGACCCAGAGAATTATGGCTACACCCAGGGCCAGCCAAAAGCTGAGGTGTAGGTTCATGCGATAGCCCAGTGCTGCTAATAAACTAGCAGTGGCTAGGAAGAAAAAGCCGATTGCTTCTGGGGCGCGATCGCCAAAGAAAATGGCGCTAGAATTGATGCCGAGGCGGAGGTCATCTTCGCGATCGCTCAGGGCGTAGACTGTATCAAAGCCTAAAGTCCAAAAAATCACTGCCGCCCACAGTAGCCAACTCGCTGTTTCTAGGCGGGCAACAGCCGCACTCCAACTAATTAACACCGCAAAACCCCAAGCAATGGATAACACAAATTGCGGCACGGGAAACACCCGTTTGGCGAGGGGGTAACAGATAATCACCGGGACGGCAGCCACACACAACCAAAAGCTGAGAGGATTGAGGTAAAACGCCAGGATCGCCGCGCAGATAAAGGCAACGAACGCAATGCCAATGCCGGTTTGAATGGTGAGGGCGCGGGAGGCGAGGGGGCGGTTGCGGGTGCGTTCGACTTGAGGATCGATATCGCGGTCCCAGAGGTCATTGATGACGCAACCTGCACCACTGGTGGCTAAGGTACCGAGTACGATGACGCCGACGAGGGGTGCTGGTGGGGTGCCGTGGGTGGCTAAAAAGACGGCCCACAAAGCTGGAATCATTAAAATCAGGCGTCCTGCTGGCTTGTCCCATCTCAGGAGCCGTATTAGAGTCAGGAATTTGGGTTCAGGTTTAGGCTCGGATTGAGTCAGCATTTTGAGTGAAGATTTTTGTTTTAGATTTTATCCGATCTCCTGACCTCAGCTTATAGCTGAGTTCCTCGATGGATGAGGGGGGAGCGCTGAAACAGGTTGCGCGATCGCTCTCGGTGGCTTGTCGATCTGGCTGCAAATTTTGCGTTTGATTGAGTCTGCGCTCTCAGTACATTCGTGGGATAATTAAAGCTAGCTGTCATTGATACATTGCAATGGTCACTTCAGTTCCTTTGGTGAGAATTCCTGCTCCGCCGACTGAGCAAAATCGCATTCTCGCTGCGGTTGATATGGGGACTAATTCGTTCCACATGGTAGTGGTGCGGATTGATCCGGCATTACCTGCTTTTACAATTATTGCGAGGGAAAAGGAAACTGTCAGGTTAGGCGATTGCGAACCGAAGACCGGGTGTTTGAAGCGAGAGGTGATGGAGCGGGCGCTCGCAACACTACGGCGCTTCCAACACATTGCAAATAGTTTGAATGTAGAACAAATTATTGCAGTGGCTACGAGCGCCGTGCGAGAAGCACCCAATGGTCGAGAATTTATTAAGCAAGTCGCTGATGAGTTAGATTTGAATGTAAGCTTAATCTCTGGCCAGGAAGAAGCGCGGCGAATTTATTTGGGCGTTCTGTCGGGGATGGAGTTTAACAATCAGCCGCACATTATTGTTGATATTGGCGGCGGATCTACCGAGTTAATTCTGGGGGATAGTCTGGAACCCCGTACCCTCAGCAGTACCAAAATTGGGGCGGTGCGGTTGACCGGAGAATTGGTGAAAAGCGATCCGATTAATCGAGATGAGTTTGCTTATTTACAAGCTTATATTCGGATCATGCTGGAGCGGCCGGTGGATGATTTATTAGCTCATTTAAAGCCAGGAGAATCTCCGCGTTTAGTTGGGACTGCGGGAACGATTGAAACTCTGGCAACGATTAATGCTCGCGAAAAGTTGGGGGTAGTCCCTAATCCCCTCACAGGATATCAGTTAAGTTTGAAAGATTTGCGAGACATGGTCAATCGCTTTCGCAAGCTTTCTTATGGGGAACGGATGGCGATTCCGGGAATGTCGGATAAGCGAGCCGAAATTATTTTAGCGGGTGCTTTGATTTTACAGGAAGCGATGAGTCTCTTAGGGATTGAGTCGTTGACCGTGTGCGACCGCTCCTTGAGAGAAGGCGTCATTGTTGATTGGATGCTGGCGCATAATTTGATTGAAAATCGCTTACGCTACCAAAGTTCAATTCGCCAGCGAAATACCCTTAAAATTGCCCAGAAATATGATGTGAATGGAGAGCACAGCGAGCGAGTTGCTGCCTTTGCACTCACCTTGTTTGACCAAACTCAAAACATTCTTCATCCTTGGGGAGTAGAAGAACGAGAATTGCTATGGGCAGCCGCAATCTTACACAATTGCGGTCTCTATGTTAGTCATACAGCTCACCATAAGCATTCTTACTATTTAATTCGCAATGGAGAGTTGCTGGGCTATACAGAAACAGAGATTGAAGTGATTGCTAATTTAGCTCGCTACCACCGCAAAAGCACTCCGAAAAAGAAGCATGAAAATTTTCAAATTTTGCCAAAAAAATATCGGGAAGTAGTCTGCCAACTCAGTCCTTTGTTGCGGTTAGCGGTGGCACTGGATCGGCGACAAATTGGAGCGATCGCTCAGGTCAAGTGTGAGTATCGGCCGGAAGTCCGCGAGTTACATTTGCGATTACAACCTCTCCAGGCTGATGATGACTGTGCTCTAGAATTGTGGAGTTTGGATTATAAAAAATCAGCCTTTGAAGCGCAGTATAATCTCAAATTAGTCGTTAATTTGGAACGAGTTCCCCTGGCCGTTTAGGCAGATTTGAGATTAGCTTAGATTCGGTTGGGTGCGTGAAGGAACGCACCCTAGGATTTTCTATTAAAAATCAGGTTATGAGTAGTATCAAATCGTTTAAAACCAGGGTAAACGCATCTAAATAAACTTGACAAAAATTGATAATTGTGAATAATGAATAATCGGAAAAAAGCATTCTTAAAACTCTTAATTATTACCCAATTAGGCGAATTAAATCTTAGC
>JBLNEP010000248.1:0-3289 GCA_050262755.1 Actinomycetota bacterium
CGTTCAAAGGGCATCCTCCCATACCACCAGCACAGTTAGCATTAACAACAATCCTACAAGCCTACACGGGAGCCTCAGATGCCGAAGCCATAGAAGCATTGACAATGGATAGAAGGTGGCAATTAGTCCTAGATTGCCTGGATGCCGAAGTTGCCCCTTTTAGCCAAACAACTTTAGTGAGATTTCGACAAGCACTGATTATTCATCAACTAGACAGGCGCTTAATAGAAAAGACAATAGAGCTAGCCAAAAGCACGAAAAAATTTGGAGAAAGAGCGTTAAGGGCAGCTCTCGATTCAAGTCCCTTATGGGGAGCCGGGAAAGTAGAAGATACCTATAATCTCTTAGGTCATGCTCTAAAAAAAACTTTGAAGCTATTAGCGAAGCAACAGAGGAGGTCGATGAGTGAAGTAGCGACAGAAATGAAATTGGAACTCCTAACAGGTGTCAGCCTTAAGGCAGCTTTAGATATAAATTGGGAGGAATCATCAGCCTGAGAATCTGCTCTTAGTATTCTATTAGTCGCTCTCCATCAACTAGAAATGGCTCTGGAAAAACAACCGGAAATCCCAGACAACTTAGAGCTCAGGGAGACGTTAGAAGTCGCCATCCAAGTGAAAAAACAGGATATAGAAACTCAGCCAGATGGGTCAGCGCAATTGAAGGTTGGGGTAGCTCCTAATCGACGAATCTCCCTAGAAGAGCCAGAGATGCGTCATGGCAGAAAAAGCCGAAGTCAAAAATTTGATGGTTATAAACGTCATGTGTTGCGAGACTTAGATTTAGGCGTAATTAGAGCGGTCGCCGTCACTCCGGCGAATGTACCGGAAGCTACAGTAACTGCCGGGATGTCAAGAGATTTATCGTTGCAAAAAGTGAAGTTAGCCGAGTTACACATCGACCGCGCTTACTTAACAAGTTCCTGGGTCAAAGAAAGAGGAGATGACTTAAAGATTTACTGTAAAGCCTGGAGTGTCAAGAATGGAGAACGGTTGACCAAAAACGCTTTTGTTTTAGATTGGGAAAGCCAGAGAATTTGCTGCCCTAATCAGATAAAAATGACTTTTTCAGTCGGAGGAGTTGTCAAATTCCCTGCCTCCCATTGTCAGCGTTGTCCTCTGCAAGAACGTTGTACAACTAGCCCAAGAGGCAGAAGTATATCAATTCATCCCGATGAGAAATTCTTAAGGGAATTAAGGGAGCGCCAATTAACACCTGTAGGTCGTCAAAAACTCAGAGAACGAGTGGCTGTTGAACACAGTTTATCTCACATCAGCCGGATTCAAGGCAAAAAAGCTCGTTACCTGGGAGTCCGGAAAAATCTATTTGACTTGCGACGCACGGCGGTTATTCATAATCTTCACATCTTGACTCGTCTGAGAGCCGAACAACAACAAACTTAAGTTTTCTTTCACGATCAAATTGGGACTCAATTGACGCTCCTCCTAGCCGGAGCGCCGTTGCTACGTTGAGTAAGTATCTTTGGGACAAGCCAGTTTTTCGGATCAGGTGGCTCTGTCCATTCGGTTCAGCTCGGTTCTTTGATTACTGAATCGGTGTTCTAGCGAGGAGGTACAAATTTTGTACTCGACCGGTGAATGGTTTGGCATTGGGACCGATGATGGCGATCCGAGCTTCTTGGTTTGGTTGTACTTTAGCAGCATCCAGGGTGGAAAGCTGGAGTTTGACAATTTCTTGAGCCGGATCGCCAAGGGTCAGCAGTTTGTCCCCCCGTTTGATTCCCTCTCCCGCTTTGACCTCAATGCTGAGTACCTTACCGTTAATAGGTGCTGTTAACAGATTATTTTGAAGTTTTTGCTTTGTTTCTTGATATTCAAGCTGTTTAGATAAGAGGTCGCGATTAACTGTACTCATTTCTAACTGAGCTTTTCGCAGTTCCGACTCTGCACTCGGAACTTTGGTCGCGTCAATCGAGGGTAACTTGAGGTCAGGAGGAAGCTGGAAGCGTTGCAAATCGGCGGTTTGGAGGCTGACATCAGACTGAGATTGCCGGAGGTCAGTCTCTGCCATGCGGACCTTTTCTTGCACTTTTTTCACCTCTTGTGCAGGGATGAAACCTTTAGTATATAATTCCTCTTGGCTCTTGAGTTCCTGTCGAGCTGCGGTCAGTTTTTCCTGGGCTTCTATCACTTTCTGATGGCTGCGAGCTAAGGTAATTTCTTGTTTGTGAATCTCTAATTTCCATTTAGCAACTCCTTGGCGCTCTTTTTGCGTGCGATCGCGGATCTGAGCTTCGAGTTCTGCTTTGGCGAATGCCAGTTTTTCTTGAGCTGTGGCAACTTGCTGGCGCTGGTTTTCTAGAGTTAGCTGTTGTTTTTCGATTTCTAATGTTTTCTTGGTGAGGCTGGTTTTTTGCTCTGGGTTGCGGAGGGAGAGGACTGATTGACCCACAGTGACGCGATCGCCAACAGCAACTAATACCTGCTCAACAGCTCCTTCATCGGGAGACTTAAGGGTTTGTTGACCTCCTAGTTCTAGAATGCCACTTTCATTCACAAGGATTTCAATCGTACCGAGTTTAACCGGGATGATTCGCACGCCAATGGATTTAGGAGGTTGATTTTGCCAGAGGCCATAGGCGAATAAGCTACCAACACTAGCAACTGCCAGGACTGCTGACCCCATCAGCCATTTAATGGCTGTATAGAATCCTTTTTTCCCTTGTTTGTCTCTGCTTAACATCATCGTTTTAACAAGTTGGGTTGATTATTAATTCCTGCCTCGATCCCGTTAGTTGTCCTCCTTTCAAAGTCCCCGTAAGCTCAGAAGCGCAGCATCTTCAAACTTCTCCCTGATTAAGGGAAAAGGGGGAGAGCTAAGGGGGATAATAGGTGAGCGAATGGCTGCATCTAGAGCAGTACCTCTGTCATCAATTGTAAAGACTTATTAAAAGACTCAGGTGGAAAATTGGTACTTGTCTCCCTAGTAGGGTTAAGGCTGCTGCGACCCTTAATCAGAACTTTAATCGCCCGTTTCGGAATTCCATCTGACGATAGTAAGCTGGTTACTTAAAAAGTTCAGGTATTAGTAATCCTTCTCAATATACGGCAATAACTGGCTGATTTGAGCTGGGTGTATTCTGTATTTGCATGGTTAGCTCATCAAACTTTCGCTCCTGCTAGTTTGACATCTTTAGTTCCCAGATGCAAATAAGCTGCTACGCAGCTATATTGTATAATGGGCAGACAACAAAAGTAAGCGAGCGCGAACTACAGATGCCAGCCAGAAATCATTTATCTCAAGAACAAAGAGAAAGACTTATTAAAGT
>JBLNEP010000249.1:0-31617 GCA_050262755.1 Actinomycetota bacterium
TGGGACTTAGACATTTTCTAGCCCCTAAAGGGGCTGAAAAGCTCTCTGGACAAGGGAAACAGGTCGATGAGCGAAAAATACCTGAAACCCTTGTGAATACTAGATTTGTCCCAAATTGAACTAAAACTCTTTCTGTATATTAGGTTTGAGGTCATTTTAGTTTCATTTTTTGTCTAAGTCCCGTTAGTGGAATTAAAAACTCCTAATTCACCTCAGTTAAATACTCCATCAAATTCTGGATTTAGGTTTTGCTCCTACATTCTCAGTTCAAGTGTTCAGGTGGGCAATCGCCCACCTGAGTCTTAATTTAGACGCTAACTTTTGAGGGCTGGCGGCTAAAACTCTTCAGCACCTGCTCCGCAATTTGAGGAGGAGTGAGACCCAATTGGGCCATTGATTGCTCCGGGGTTGCATGATCGACTAAAGTGTCAGGCACACCAATTCGCATCACGGGTACTACCACCTGATGATCCAGCAAGGATTCAGCAATGGCTGAGCCAAAACCGCCTATTAAACAGCCTTCTTCCAGTGTCACCACTCGCCCAATCCTTTGAGCTAATGGCACAATTAATTCAGTATCTAAAGGCTTAGCAAAACGCGCATTAATCACAGTTGCTTCAATACCATGTTCGCTGAGAATTTCCGCTGCTTGCATGGCTGGCTGTACCATCGAGCCGTAACCCACCATCAACACATCGTCGCCATTCCGTAGAATTTCACCCTTGCCGATGGGAATATCTTCCCAGCCTTCTTCCATCAGAGGCACCCCGTAACCATTACCACGAGGATACCGCAGCGCGATCGGACCACCTGTATAATTAATCCCTGTGGTAACCATTCGCTGCAATTCTGCTTCATCTTTTGGTGCCATTAACACCAGATTTGGCAAGCACCGTAAATAAGAAATGTCATACATTCCTTGGTGAGTCGGGCCATCAGAACCCACAATTCCTGCTCGGTCTAAGCAGAAGAAAACTGGTAAATTTTGCAGGCAAACGTCGTGAACCACTTGGTCGTAAGCTCGTTGCAGGAAGGTTGAATAAATTGCAACCACTGGGCGCAGTCCTTCACAGGCTAACCCAGCCGCTAAAGTTACGGCGTGTTGTTCCGCAATGCCTACATCAATGTACTGTTTCGGCAGCTTTTCGTGCAGCTTATCTAAGCCTGTCCCAGTCGCCATTGCGGCTGTAATACCGACAACCTTGGGGTTATTTTCTGCTAACTTCACCAAGGCATGGGCAAAGACTTTCGAGTAAGCGGGGGGCTTGGGTTTGTTGGAGGGAATGGCTTTGCCCGTCGCGAGGTTGAAAGGATTTTGGGCGTGATAGCCGACTTGGTCTTTTTCTGCGATCGCATATCCTTTCCCTTTCACGGTGGCAACGTGAACCAGCACCGGTCCTTGAATGGTATGCGCCTGTTGGAAAGTGGTAATTAACTCCTCTAAATTATGACCATCTACTGGTCCCATATAAGTGAAGCCTAATTCCTCAATGACAGCCCCCACTTTCGATACAGCTAACCGCTTCATCCCTTCTTTTAGACGCTGCATTTCTGGAGTAAATGTCTCGCCTACAAAAGGAATATGTTTAAACTGTTCCTCAAGATTATCTTTGAGGAATTGCACCGGCGGTGAGAGGCGCATTTTATTCAGATACCGGGAAATTGCACCGACATTGGGTGAAATTGACATCTCATTGTCATTGAGAACAACGAGTACATTGGTTTTCGGTAAATGACCTGCGTGATTAATTGCTTCTAAGGCCATGCCGCCTGTCAGGGCACCATCGCCAATGATCGCCACAACTTTGAAATTTTCACCCTTGAGGTCCCGCGCTAAGGCCATGCCTAAAGCCGCTGAAATGCTAGTAGAAGCATGACCGGCGCCGAAATGGTCAAATTTACTTTCGCAGCGTTTCAGATAACCAGCGATGCCATCTTTTTGTCGTAGGGTATGAAATTGATTGTACCGACCTGTAACCAATTTGTGGGGATAAGCTTGGTGTCCCACATCCCAGATCACTTTGTCCCGGTCTAAGTCTAAAGTCTGGTACAATCCTAAAGTCAGTTCCACTACGCCTAATCCAGGGCCGAGATGACCGCCGGTAGCAGCCACAGTTTCTAAATGCTTTTCTCGAATCTGCCGCGCAATTTGTTGCAACTGATGAATTGACAGACCGTGCAACTGGTTGGGGTGAGTGAGTTCGCTCAGGTGCATAAATTTTAATTATCTAGAGTAGCCACTACTTTCAGCAATTTTACAGAATTAGCTGCAACATGGTCACGCTGTTATTCATAAAGGCTGTTTTGACTTGCATTTGGGGTCTAATGATTTCACTGTTTCTGTTTAATTTTAGGCGGTAAATTGGGATTGACGTTTTTGACATTTTATGTATACAAAAAATTACTCCCTATGCTGCGGTCGTCCCCCTAGGTATTATTAACTATTCTATTAAAAATTACCTAACCAATGATTCAGACCTAATGACCGATCGTACCCGCACCAGAACTCAACAAATTTTGGGAGGTAGGAGACTTTTAGACTTTTCCTTTTATTTGAAACTTTTTAGCAATTTCAGAAACAGACGGAACCCCTTCTACGGTTTCTAAAGGCGGTAAAGGAAGATGCTTCATCTCCCAGACTTTGAGCAAAATTAAATATTCATAGAAAGCTTGCAACGTACACCAAGCCAAACCAGCTTGACCATCCAGAAACCCACCTAATAAAATATACATATAAAAAAAGCGTACCACCGGCCGGAAGGGCAAACGGAGAGAAAAATCTTTCAAAGCTCGCCGCCTTTCTACCTCCGAGGGACCAAAAAACAAATCCCACCAATTCACGGTCCCCTTCTCCAATTGGCGCAAAGTTTCTGCCGCTTCGTCAGTGGAGTAACGGTTGTGTTTTTCAATCCAGCGTGATAGCCCTTTGCTACAAGTATAGTGAGGATAAGTTTCTTTCAAAAATCCTGTCTGCCCATCGCACACTTCCCGTTCGGTATGACCATAGTCAGTGAACCACACTTTATCTTTGCGAAATAGGCGCATTTGGTAGCGGGGAAACTGAGTGCTATGACGAATCCACCGCTCCATGAAAATCACCCGCTCTGCCACATAGTAACCGATATTTGTCTGACTTTTAATCGCCTCCAAACATTCAGCAAAGAGTTCTGGTGTCATCCGCTCATCTGCTTCCAGAATGTACACCCATTCATACTTCGCAGGAACTTCCCTCAGCATCCAAGTCCTCTGCTTGCCATGAGTTTCAAAGGGATGCTGTACAATTTGGACTGGATAGCGTTGAGCAATTTCCAGGGTGCGATCGCTGCTGAGAGAGTCAACGATAATGATGTCGTCCGACAGCAGCGCTGACTCAATGCAAGCGGCGATATCGATCTCTTCGTTGTAAGTCAGAATATAAATTGAGAACATTCTCAGCTTTCAGTAAGAGCCAACTATGAGGCAAGTGGAGAGATTACTCAGAAATGCGGCCATTTTCCCCTCCACTGGGAGCGATTTATCCTTTGTGGCGACCGATTCGCAACAGTCCCATACTTCTGAACCCAGTCCAGCCAATTGTAGTGTAGCCAATTGCTAAGAGTAAGCTGCTGATCCCCGTCTGCAAACTTGCATTTCTCGACTTGGTTCTTGCTTCTTTTTCTAGTTGTTGCTTCCGGTTCCGAATTTGAGTCAAGCCTTGAGTGGGAATTGCTTGTGCCTGCTGTTCTAGAAATTTTTCCAGTGCTTGAGGGTTATTTTTAGATTCCTTGAGAATATTTTTGATCGGCTCCGGCACTTGTTCGCTAGCAAGGGCTTGCTGAAATTTATTCTCATCGGCAAGAATGCTACTGAGCTGATTTTTCAGTTGAGTTTGCTGTTGGGAAACTTCTGTTTTGAATTGAGGGTTGCTCATTTGAGCATTGAGTTGGCTTTCCGCTTGGGTTGCTTGCTGATCGATTTGAGCGAGGCTATCCTTGAGTTCTTGGTTAATATTGTTGAGATGGATGGGAACGAGGACCAAATAAATCAAGCCTAATAAGCTGGCAATCACAACCGCCCAATTTCTCAAGTCAATCCAAGGGTTACGGTTTTCCTGACCAATTCCAGAGTTGCTGTCTACCCAAAAGCCTGCGAATAGGAGGGCGATGCCAATCATGGGTACAATCCCTCGATCGACGACTTGAGTGGTGACGGCGAGTTGCCAACCACGAGAGGCTAGATCGGAGGATTCCCCAGGCAGTGACAGGATCAAGGCGTCGAGTACGGCAGTTAAAAAAATGATAACCCCGACTACTTTGAGAGTCCGAGCAGTCATGGAGGAAATTTGACGGCTATTAGTTGCTTTCATTCGCTTGTTCTGAGTGAGCTAAGTAATTTTCCACCGAATTAGATCTAGGAATTTTCTGACCCGTTGTTTCTGGTTGGGTCTGAACCGCGTTACCTAAACCCAAAGCCTTGAGGATAGTATGCGGTGCTGGGCAACCCTAGAGCTGCTTCTTAGTGGTGGAGGGCCGTGTGGCAGTGGGACGGGGCGATTTTTCCCCACCTCCACCCTTGATGTTCGACTCTCTCGCCTTCTTGGGCCGTCATGGAAAGACCTCGAAGTTCCTGCCTCCTCACCTGCCATTGTAGTTGCAGATCGATCGCTGCCTCTGCCCCAAAGGCGCGGTAACGCTGAGCTTAAACGAGCGGTGGAACACACCCCCTGTCCTATGGTAATTGATAAAAGACACAGCCCAACGGGAGAGGCAGTTGTCCAACTCTGGAGGGCAGCCATTTGATTCGTTTTAGGTTGACTAGGTAATTGGCGAATCTTTACGATTAATTATCGTGGCAAGCGCTGATTTTTATGAAGAAAGATTTTAATACTGAGGGACAATTATCAAAGTTTTGAGTAACGATCGACGAGCGATTGCCAATGACAAAAATTACTGGTCTTTACACTTTGAAAGCACTACAGGAGGCGATCGCAGTCGCTCCCGAGCGCTGGCGTCCGTTGGTTTTGACCAATGGCTGCTTTGACCTGGTTCACGCGGGTCATGTCCGCTATTTGCAAGCAGCGAAAGCTTTGGGGCGATCGCTTGTCATTGGCTTGAATAGTGACGCGAGCGTGCAAAGTATCAAACCCCAGCAGCCAGGGTTTCCGCTCCGTCCCATTGTACCGGAAATTCAGCGAGCTGAGGTGCTAACGGCTCTGAAGTCAGTGGATGCAGTGGTGATTTTTGGCGAGAAGACGGCAGTACAACTGATCGAGGCGCTCAAACCTGACATTTATGTTAAAGGGGGAGATTATCAACTGGAAACCTTGCCGGAAGCGCCGGCTCTGCAAGCCATCGGCTGTCAAATTTCTTTTGTCAAGGTCGAAATTCCTAGCTCTACTACTGCGATCGTTAACCGGATTTTGGAGGAGAGTCGCGAGTCCCTCGCTTAGATATTCACAAGAACTCTGTTAGGGAGAAACGCCAAATTATCTCAAATTAATGTTGAGATTTTTTGGAAAGACACCTTGACAAGATTCAGAGGATTTGCTTAAATCTAAACGGGAGGTTTTTTATAAAAAAAAGAGCTTAAATTCGACAAAGGGCAAGGGGAAAAAATTGACGATCTGCTCCCAACGGAAAGGGAAATTGCTATCAGCAATTTGAAGGGTATTGTACAATAGATAAAAACCCGCATTTTAGCTGAAAACTGCGACCTGAAAGCAGATAGCTGACTAAGCTCTTTATGACTGACTCGACCACTACCTCCGAACCAGAAGCATCATCGCATACCAGCGAACTCCGAGCTAAGTTACAGTCGGGGTCGGAAAAAGCCCAACTGCAACTGCTGCAACAGATAGCAGATGGTGGCTTAGATATCTTGATGGAATTTTTGCTAGAGCGTCGCTCGGCTGCGCCGACAATGGTAGACGGTAAAGCTTACCAACTCTTGTCCACCGCTAACTCCCCCAAAGCAGAGGAATTTCTCCAGACTCATTTTCCGAAAGGATTGGTGCCGTTGCGATCGGACTCAGGCATCGACTACAACCCACTACAACAACTGCTCGTGCAACAGGACTTTCAAGCAGCCGATCGCTTGACTTTAGAAAATCTGTGTGAATTAGCAGGAGGGACAGCTCCCCAGAGGAAGTGGCTCTATTTCACAGAAATTGAGAGCCTCCCTACGACCGATCTGCAAACAATTAATACGCTGTGGGTGCTGTACTCAGAGGGAAAATTTGGTTTCTCGGTACAGCGGGATATTTGGCTGAGCGTTGGCAAAAACTGGGATAAATTTTGGCCGCAAGTTGGCTGGAAGAAAGGGAATAATTGGACGAGATACCCACAAGAGTTTATTTGGAATTTAAGTGCACCGAAAGGTCATTTACCACTTTCAAATCAATTGCGGGGTGTGCAGCCATTTTTTGCATTGCTATCTCATCCTGCTTGGTTGCAGTGAAGAATTAGAGGAGCGATTGCTTTTAGGTAAGAAATGGGAGCAGGTATCTTGCCTGCTCCACATTTTTTAGGAGGTCGGGGCGAGCATCTGCACATTTGTTATCATGGGATTGCACGATAGTTTGCCGTTGTGCTGACATGAAATTTGTAGATTTGTTCGCGGGAATTGGAGGGTTTAGACTTGGGTTTGAAAAAGCTGGCTTTAAATGTGTTTTTTCCTGTGAAATTAACCCTCACTGTCAAGAAGTGTACAGAAATAACTTCAACGAAATCCCTTGGGGAGATATCACAGAAATCAATCCCGATGAGATAGAAGACTTTGAGGTGCTTGTAGCAGGTTTTCCTTGCCAACCCTTTAGTATTTGTGGTAAAAAGCGCGGGTTTGAAGACACCAGGGGAACCTTATTTTTTGAAATTTGTCGAATTATAAAAACCAAGCAACCTAAAATAGTTATCCTGGAAAATGTCAAACATTTACTACACCATGACAAAGGCAATACCTTAAACGTCATCCTTGCCAGTTTGAGGGAGCTGGGATACAGCGTAGATTACAAAATTCTCAATGCTAAGGACTTTGGAGTGCCGCAACATCGAGAAAGAATCTTTATTATTGGAACCAAGACTCAACCCTTCTCGTTTTCCAAGTTCAAAAGTAAATTTCCTCCCAAACTAAGAGAATTTCTCGATAAACAAGGTGAGTTTGAGATCGTCGATAAATCGGCTTATACTTTAATAGACTATCCGAGAAGACAAGCATCGGGTCTTTTATTTGTAGGGTACAGAAATAAAGGAACTTGGAAAACAGGCGTCAGGCCAAACACAGAACATTTATCCAGAGTTCATCGGCAACCGAATCGCATTTATTCAATTGAGGGAGTGCATCCCACCCTTCCCTCACAAGAAACATCAGGCAGATTTTTTATTTACATTCCTGAGCAAGATAGGGTGAGAAAGCTCACCCTCAAGGAATGTTACCGAATCATGGGATTTCCTGAAGATTTTAAAAGTTATCCTAATCCAAGTGAAAGTTATAAACAAATAGGGAACTCTGTGTGTGTACCAGTGGTAGAAGCCATTGCGAGAGAAATATTAAATCAACAACTCTTGTTAGATCGCCCCCATGAACCACTTGCCCTTTTTAGTTTCTGAAACTTCGACTCTCTTGGACTGATGAACCAATCCATATTTTCTTAACGTTGTAGCCAGGACAAAAGCCCTGACTACAAACACTCCTTAAGCAGGAACTTCGATTTTTTCACTCCCAGAAAGTCCAAACGCCTCGTGAATCACTTTCAAAGCCATTACACCCTGATCCCGATCCACCACACAGCTAATTTTAATTTCAGAAGTTGCAATCATCTGAATATTAATTTGCCGATCGGATAACGCTGCAAACATCTTCGCTGCAACTCCCGGATGCGCGATCATGCCAGAACCAACCAAGCTGACTTTAGCAATGGCTGTATCCAGTACCACATCCCCACATCCCAATTCTGCCGCCGCTTTTTGCAGCGTAGCCTGTGCAACTTCCGCATCCAGTTGTGCTACTGTAAAGGCAATATCTCGCGTCAAAACTCCGTCGATATTCCGACAGCGCTGCGACTGAATAATCATGTCGATGCTGATATTTTTGTCCGCCAACAATCCAAACAATTTGGCTGCGAGTCCCGGTCGATCCGGGACGCGACGAATGGCTAATCGCGCTTGATTAAGATCCAGTGCCACGGCCCTCACGGCCGGTGCTTTTGTTGGGGATTTGTGGAGAGAAAAGGGAGAATTCGTGACTTCAAAAACTTGACAAAGTTCAGCGACAGCGCGGTCGCAGTCCGTCGCCGCAATGACACAGCTAACCTTCACCTCCGAAGTCGAGATCATTTGGATGTTAATTCCCGCATCCGCCAAGGTTTTAAACATTTGCGAAGCAACCTTCGGCCGGCCGATCATCCCCGCACCAGCAATACTCACTTTCGCGATCGCCCGGTCTTCCGCTTTCACTTCCGGTTCTCCCAACTCTGGGTCAGCATTTTTACCCAACGCCGGTAAAATCGCATCCGCCACCGCCGCCGCTTGCTTCAGGGAATTTTGCGTAACCGTGAAGGCAATATCATTCGTATTCCCCTCATGGATCGACTGGATAATCAAATCCACATCAATATTTTGTAGTGCGATCGCACCAAACAGACGCGCCGCCACCCCTGGCCGGTCCGGCACCCGCAACAGCGACACCCCCGCCTGATCCAAGTCAAATTCCACCGCATCCACCGACTTCGCCAACTCCAAACCTTCCAACGGCCGCTGTTGGGGAGGCGACACCACCCGCGTTCCCGGATCATCCGTCCAACTCGACAACACCACCAACGGCACCCCGTAATTCTTGGCAATTTCCACCGCACGCGGATGCAATACCTTCGCACCTAAACTCGCCAATTCCAGCATTTCATCGCAGGTAATTTCATCCATCAACTGCGCCTCTGGCACCAAACGCGGATCGGTGGTCAAAATTCCCGGTACATCCGTATAAATTTCGCAGCGATCGGCCCCCAAAGCCGCCGCCAGCGCCACCGCCGTCGTGTCAGAACCACCGCGGCCGAGTGTTGTAATTTCCAGATCCTCTGTATTCGTAATCCCTTGAAACCCTGCCACCACCAAAACTTCACCTTTTTTCAGGTGACGTTCCATCCGTTCGGTTTCGATCCGCACAATTCGAGCACGGGTATGTTCTGCTTCCGTGACAATGCCTACTTGAGCTCCCGTCAGAGAAACGGCCGGCTGTCCCAATTCCTGCAACGCCATACTCACCAAGGCAATAGAGACTTGTTCCCCAGTGGACAGCAACATATCCATTTCCCGCCGGTTGGGATGAGCGGAAATTTCCTTCGCCAATTTTACCAGTCCATCCGTGGTCTTTCCCATTGCCGAAACCACGACCACCACCGAATTACCAGCCTGTGCCGTCTTGTGTACTCGCTTGGCCACCTCCTGAATGCGTTCAACTGTGCCAACCGAGGTTCCGCCGTATTTTTGGACAATCAGCGCCATAAACTTTACATGAAATTCTGTATTACTTACCAGCTAATCTAGGCAGCATCCCGACTAGAACCAAGTAAGGTTTCCAGGGTGCATTAGGGAGCCACTAGCAGATAAGCATTCTTTATTCTAACGGAGAGGACGCCGCTCAAATCTTGAGGACTCCGTTCACGGTCAATGACCGTTGCCTCTTTGCCTCCAATTTGCTCTCAATTGCCTCTCCCAACCTTGTTATGCTAAATAAACAGTTTTTAAGGGAAAGGAAAACTTTTGAGCGAGAATCAGGAACAGAGCATCAGGAAAACAGGAAATCGGGACGCTATTTCTGTTTCCTATCGCCTCTTCTCCCTACCCTCCGCTTTTTCTAAGACTGCGGTTCCTTGCTTGCCAATTTTCTGCTAAACTGTCACTGACTTTGCTCGGCTGATGCCACCGCTAATTCTTGCTTTTGCCAAAATTCTTCCTCTGAATTTCTGGACATTTTCGGTCTTATTTCTCATTCCTATTTTTCTCATTTTCATGATGGATTCGCTCTTAGCTCAACCCCAACTCTTAACCGATCCGTTTCTACAATTTCCCACCGATCGCTCGATTAAGGTGGTGTGGTTTACCGAGTTTCCAGGTATCCGCCACACAGTGGTTTATGGTGAAAATTTGACTCAAATTGTCACAGCGACCACTCAAAAACTCAGTCGGACTCGTGAAGACAAAGACTCGCGAGTTGCAGAGGTCATCAAAAATCAAATCATTGACAGTCAGCCCATCGTCCGGGAAATTTGGAGGCACGAAGCAGAAGTAATTCATTTAACACCGGGCGTGCGAGTCCCTTATCAAGTAAAAAGCGAAACAGAAGCGGGTCAAACTATTAGCAGTCGCGTGTTTACGCTCACTCCCACCCCCGCAGCAGGAACCCCTTTAAAAATTTTACTGACATCCGATCATCAATTAATGCCAATGACCTCAGCAAACCTTCAGAAAGTGACTGAGACAATTGAAGCCGTTGATGCGGTTTTTCTAGCAGGAGATTTAGTGAATGTTCCTGACCGTGCCTCAGAATGGTTCGACGATGTGCGGGGTGGGGCTTTCTTTCCTTGTCTCCAAGGTCGCGCTGCTTACAAATTAGAAAGAAACGGTCTTCAAACTGTTTATCACGGCGGGGAATTAATTCAATCCGCCCCTTTATTTCCAACCATCGGTAACCATGAAGTGATGGGGCGTTTTTCAACCGCTAGCGGTTTAAATGCTCAATTTCACGACCCTTTTCCTCGCAAGGCTGCGGAACAATTATATCAAGAAAAGGTGGCTCAGTGGCAGCTAGAACCTGAAGAAAAATTGCAGGAAGCGTGGCTAAAAGAGCATTCATTTAATACCGACACCTACGAGGAAATTTTTAGCTTACCCAGTCCAACTCATTATTATGCCATCAGCTTTGGCGATATTCGGTTGGTATCTTTATACATTACCAATATTTGGCGAACTCCGAGTTTAGATGCAGGGGCAAAAGGAAAATATCGGGAGCGAGAGGAGGATTTTGATTCCCCGGAAAGATGGGGCTATGGACAGCACATTTTTGAGCCAATTGTCAAGGGTAGCCCTCAATATCAGTGGCTGGAGAAAGAACTGAGTAGCGCTGAGTTTCAGCAGGCAAAATATAAAATTGTGATGTTTCATCACCCTCCTCATTCTTTAGGAGATAACATTGTTCCTGCTTATACCGATCCGGTGTCAGTCATTGAACGAGATGAGCAGGGAAAGATTAAAATGATTCGTTATCAGTACCCGAAGTCGGATGATTATATTATTCGGGATGCGATCCCCCTCTTAGAAAAAGCAGGAGTGCAGTTAGTTTTATATGGCCATACCCATATTTGGAATCGCTTTAGGAGTGCCACCGGGTTACATTTTTTAGAGACTTCTAATGTGGGCAATACGTATGGTGCTTATCTGGGGAATCACCAGCGATCTGTACCACCGGGAGATCGGGGGGATTATGTAGCGGTTGGCGATCCGAATGGGTTAGAACCGATCGTCCCTAGTCTTGCACCGCTGTTACAGGAAGATGGGCAACCAATGCCTTATATTGCGAGTAACGATTTGACGGTTTTTAGTATTTTTGAGACCGAGAAGGGAATCGTGAGTAGTTATTATTTTGATACGCGAAAGCCAGACTCAAAAGTCGTGAAATTCGATCAATTTCAGTTGTAGCCTGGTAGGGGTTTAACCTCTGGGCAGGTGGACTGATACAAGATGTTACAAGGTCGGTGAGGAGGGGTTCCAATTCAGATCAGTCTGTTGAGGTGGCAAGAAGTGGCGATCGAGGCATGGGGGACTGAGTTGAGCAACCGCTTGTCAGGAGTCGGGGTCGATCGGCCCGCCTAGAGCTTGAGGGACAACGGTTAAGTTATGCTGTAGGAACGATCGCCTGGGGCTGCTTTCTGAAGCTCCAGCGTTGCGTTGATTGTAAAAAAGTGTAACTAGATCGCGTACAAAGATTAAACTTTATTGCAGATTAGAATTCGGAGAAAACTCCCATGATACCTTCTAGGATGGTTTGAGACCGACGCAGAATAAGGGAAGGAGAACACTTTGAAATCACAGTTGACCCAATACCCAGCTTGCTCATTGCGTGAAGATGTCAGTGAGTACGTGGCTCACCTCCAGCTTCACATGACTTTACAGGCTCGCAATTTAGTCCCTACCCTCACCCAAGCAAAAGATAGCCGCGAGCAACTACTACACCAAACTCAAGCTTATTTTGAGAAGCGAGTGTCTCGGCAAGCAAATTAGCTCAACTCGTGTCCCCATCAACTCTGCTTGTCAGGGATTGGGGTAATTGCCGGAGTTTTAGCCTCTCAACCATCCGGCGATCGCGCTTGAGGAACCCTGTATCGTGAAGATGCGGGGTTTCTTTTCATTGCAAGCAATAGGCATTTGGCTGTGTTTTCTGTATGATTCGTGGGATGCGACTTCTATCGAGTTTTAGGATGAGTATCCCAACCCTGGCAATTTTGACTTTAGCACTGGTAGGCAGTGAGCTAAGTGCGACTCAGGCGATCGCTCAATCTTCTCCCCCCGAAACCAAGGCTGAGCCGGTATCGGCAAATTTCCCCCAAACAACCATCACGAAGCGCGATCGCAGCAAAGACTTAAATTCTCTACTATTCGCCCCCCTCCACTCCCTCCCCCCTGAGGCCCAACAACTCGGTGGTACAATCCAGCTTAGCAATCGCGAAGAATTGCTCGCTCCAGATTTTGAGGGTTCCTATATTACTGAGGTGCGAATTCGCTTCGTCAATGGCAAAGGTGAAACGAGCGATCGCCAAGGACGACCCATTACAGGCCGCATTCCAGAAGATTTTATTCGCAGCGAGCTTCAACTCAAACCAGGGGATACCTATCGCCAAGCAACTGTTCGCAGGGATTTACAGCAGTTGCGACAATTAGGCTTATTTGACAATGTGACGGTTGCGGTCGAACCAGTCGGGACGGATGTCGCTGTCATCTACAATGTCAATGAACGATCGCCCCGCTCCATTAGTTTAGGAGGTGGCTTTAGCGATGATGTGGGCGTATTCGCCACCCTAGGATACACCGATCGCACCGTCGGCCATCTACCTCAGCGTTTAGAGCTGTCAATCGAACCAAGTCTGCGAGAATTTCAATACGATGTTGCCTTCATTAGTCCCTACAGTGCGGGTCAAGACAACCTCGGTTACAGTATCAGAACCTTCCGCGACCGCAGAACCTCCGAAATTTTTGACAAAGACATCACCCTCGCCAACGGTCAAGATGTCCGAGAAATCAGAATGGGCGGCAACCTCCGCTTCACCCGTCCCTTGGGTAACTGGTTCACTACCCTGGGATTAAACTACACCCACATCAGCACCCGCGACCGCGATTTAAACATCGCCCTCAGAGACGAACGAGGGAATCCCCTAACTTGGAGTGGGAAAGGCGTAGATGAATTATACACGGTCTCCCTCAGTGCCTCCCGCGACTGGCGCAACAATCCCTTTAACCCCACCAGCGGCTCGATCCTCACCCTCAGCAGCGAACAATCGATCCCCTTGGGGCGAGGCAATATTGTCATGAATCGATTACTGGCTAACTATGTCCAGTATGTACCGATTCATTGGATTGGTGGCGGTGAACCGACCAACTTGCCAGAAATGTTTGCCTTCAACCTGCAAGCAGGGACCGTGATGGGCGATCTGCCCCCAGAAGAAGCGTTTCGCCTTGGTGGCCGCAATTCTGTGCGGGGTTACGAGGCAGGCGGCCTGGGCACGGGTCGTAGCTATGTGTTAGCGTCGGGGGAATATCGCTTTCCCCTCGGCAGTGATGTCGGAGGCGTACTCTTTGCAGACTTCGCCTCCGATTTAGGTTCTGGCAAAACCGTGTTAGGAAAACCTGCCCTTGTACGGGATAAACCAGGGAGTGGTTTTGGGGGTGGTTTGGGCGTGCGAGTGCGATCGCCTTTTGGGTTAATTCGGCTTGATTTCGGAATCAGCGATCGGGGAGAAAGCCAATTGATCCTCACGACCGGTCAGCGATTTTGAAAAACTTTTCTTTCAAGTGCAAAAATTAGAACTCGCTAGCCGTTGCACTCTATGGTTTTGAGTTCCGTAAAACTACTTGATAGTGAGTAAGTTTTCCGAGGTTTGCTCACTATCTTTACCAAATCTTTAAAATCCTTTCCGTAATTCCCGCCTAAAATAAGTTCTTAATCAATAAGAAGCTCATCAGTTCTATTTGAGAATTTTTATCAGGGTTGAATCATGCTGTTTAACTCTTTAGAGTTTGTGCTTGGCTTTCTGCCAATTACACTCTTTGTGTTTTTGCTCATTGGCAGATTTGGGTTTCATAAAACGGCGATTGTTTGGTTAGTCGCAGCCTCCTTCTTCTTTTATGGCTGGTGGAATGTTTCCTATGTAGGACTGCTACTGCTTTCCCTGATTTTTAACTACTTAGTCGGGGTATCGCTCACTCATAGCCACGCGATGCTACAGGCGAATCGCAAGCTGTTATTAGCGTTTGGAGTCACCGTTAACCTAGGAATTTTAGGATATTTTAAATACCTTGAATTTTTTGGCTATACGGTGAATCACCTCCTCGGTACTTCCTTCAACATAGAAGATATTGCTCTCCCTTTAGCCATCTCATTTTACACCTTTCAGCAAATCGCCTATCTCGTAGATGCCTATCGAGGCGAAACCAAAGAATATAACTTCGCTCAATACATCCTATTTGTGCTTTTCTTCCCGCAACTCATTGCGGGCCCCATTGTCCATCACAAAGAAGTTCTTCCTCAATTTTCCCAACCAAAAACCTATCAATTTAATTGGGAAAATATGATGGTTGGTTTAACAATTTTTTCGATGGGACTCTTCAAAAAGCTCATTATTGCCGATGAAGCTGCTCTCTATTCTAACCAAATTTTTAATGCTGTTAGCCAAGGAACTTCACCGACCTGGTTTGAAGCTTGGTCTGCGGCGCTTCACTACACCTTTCAGCTTTACTTTGATTTCTCTGGCTACTCAGACATGGCCCTTGGATTGGCCCTCATGTTTAATCTGAGATTTCCACTCAACTTTAACTCGCCTTACAAAGCCGTCAATATTATTGACTTTTGGAGGCGGTGGCACATCACCCTATCTCGCTTTCTACGGGATTATTTGTATATTCCCCTCGGCGGAAATCGTCACGGAAAATTGCGCCGATACCTCAACTTAATGCTGACAATGCTACTGGGAGGTCTTTGGCATGGTGCTGGCTGGACTTTTATTGTCTGGGGTGGGTTGCATGGCATTTATTTAGTGATGAATCATCAGTGGCATTCCTTCCGTCGTTCTCTGGGACATGACCTCCGTAACAGTTCTTGGTGGGGTCAATGGTTGGGACGGATGCTGACTTTTATTGCGGTTGTCGTTGCCTGGGTCGTTTTTAGATCGGAAAATATGGATGTGGCGCTTAAAATGTTAGCGTCAATGGCAGGTTTTAACGGGCTTTCGGGGGGAATGGCAGGGGGAGGAAAAAGTCTTCTCTTCCTATTATTGATCGTGGTTTGGTGGATGCCAAACACTCAGGAATGGTTACAACAGTACCGACCTAGCTTAGAGCAATTGACTGGGATAGAGCAAGCAGAAAATAACCGCTGGTGGCAGAAATTGCAGTGGCGACCTAACATTTTCTTTGGAACCGTTACGGGTCTAATGATCTTTCTCTGTTTGCAGCAGATGTTCGCTGCACCTTCCAGTGAGTTTTTGTACTTCAACTTTTGAGCCGCAGGAGGGATATGAGGGACTCTAAATATTTAAAATCAGTGGTGTTGGGTTTCCTAGGAGGTTGCTTAATCTTCACGGGACTGATTCTTTCCGTTAGAGGAATTCCCACGCCCAGTTCTCAATTTGTGCAAAGCCTTTATGCGTTCAAATCTCGCTATGCTCAATCCATTACAGAACCGAAAATTATGATTGTATCGGGGTCCAATGCAACCTATGGTATTAGCACCCCCATGTTATCTCAAGCGACGGGAATGCCTGCGGCTAATTTTGGAATTGCTGCGGGATTAGGAGCAAGTTACCTGCTGCACCGCGCTCAACCACTCGCGAAACCGGGAGATACTATTGTACTTCCCCTTGAATATGAAACCTATGAACTCAATCCTTACGAAGCGGAACCTTTAATTGATTATGTATTAGCTCGCGATCCCCAATATTTTGTTAAGCATCCTCTGTTTATTCCCCGCGTGTCGCGTTCCCGATTGATGATGGGGATTCAAGGTAAATTTCGTCAGCCTCCCGAGGTTGACTCTAGCCCGCATTTGAACGAAAGTGGCGATACAATTCGGAATCGGGAAGCTGATATTACGGAAGCACAACGTCAAGCCATTGCTGAGCTGACTCCGATGAAAATTAAGGGTCAATTTAATGAGCAAGCGTTGAAATCAATTCGGGAATTTGCTCAATGGTGTCGCGCTCACAACATTCAATTGCTGGCTACTTGGCCCAATACCTTGTGGTTTAAGGAGTATGAGCAGCCAGACTATCAAAAATTTTTCCAGGCTATTGAGGATTTTTACAAAAGCATTGGGGTGACTGTACTGGGCAACTATCGAGATGCGATGTACGACCGTTCTTTGATGTATGATACCTTGAAGTATCACTTAACGGATCGGGGAGTCAAGATTCGTACTCAGCACTTAATTGAGTTGTTAACACCCTATTTATCAAGGGCTAATCAAGGAATCAGGAGCAGGGAATAGGGACTCAGAAATAGAGGGGACTACAGGCAGCCATAAACTGCTACAGTCCCCCGATTTTTTTCTTGTATAAGGTAAGCTGAAGCCCGACCAGGACTCAGAGGTTCTTACTTGAATTTAACGCTTGGGTTGATTGGGTTGATTGTTTTTTTGAGGAGGCTCAGTCGCCAAGGGGTGGAACTTAAACTTACTGAAAGCCGTATTCGCTGATTTTACCACAGCCGGGTCTGAATCGCGCAGGGCTCGCTGAAGAAAGGGAATGACTTTATCAGACTTAATTGTTCCTAAAGCTTCCACAGCAGATAGACGAACTGATGGGGCTGAATCTTGGCTTAATTTGCCCAGAATAGGAATGGCTCTTTGAATCTCTGCTCGGAAACTGTTAGTAGCACCAATCTTGCCGATCGCGAAGGCGACTAACTGGCGAATTTGGCTATCTTGATGATTCGCGTACCCGATTAAATTGGGAATATAATACACTTGGCCGGAATTTCCCCAAGCAACGATTTTATTGCTAATATCCTGAGCGATTTGTTGAAAATGAGGTTTGAAAGCTGGGGCTGAGGTAGGAACTGGAGGGTTGGAACTTGGCGTTTCAGGTTGGGTCGCAGCCTGAGGTTCTGGAGTTTGCCAGAGATTTGCGGTCGGCAACCCTTGATTATTTTCTAGTTCCCCAATGAGTTGTTTAACCTGGCTTTCATACTGTACTTCTAAAGATAGCATTGCTGCTTGCAGGAGGGCTTCGCGAGCTTGGAATTCCTCCAGTGCTTGCTGGAGTTGGCTCTCATACTCGGTTCGCAGGGTATTTGTTGTTTCTTGCAAGTGAGCGTCCTGAGTTTGCAACTGCTGCGAAGCTTGGTTTAATTGGCTTTCATATTGAGCTTGTAAGCCAACTGTTGTTTCCTGCAATTGAGCTTTCAGGGCCTGCAATTCTTCTTGGGATTGCTTTAACTGACTCTCATACTGCGACCGCAGAGTATCGAGGCTTTCTTGCAGGTGAGCTTCGCTATTGCGTTGAAATTCTTCTGTGACTTGAATTAATTGGTTTTCATGTTGCTCTTGTAAAGATTGAATAACTTCCTGTATCCTCGACTCCTGACTTTCCTCTAATTGTTGAGCGTTTTGCTGGAGTTGCGCTTCATGTTCCGCTTGCAGAGATTCGATGGTTTGTTGCAGGCGTGACTGGTGGTTCCGCTCTAGTTCCTCTGCGAGTTTGCGACTTTGCTCTAACTGATCGCGCTTTTGCTGGTTTAACTGCTTTTCCAGCAACCAGTAAGCCAAAGCCACTCCCACGAGAAAACTGATGATTGCTGCTATTAAAATCACAATAGAGAACCCTCCCAAGGAAATACTTTTACTTGATCTTCAACCATACAGTCTTTTGTAGCCGCCGAATACCAGTAGCCAGATTGTTACGGTTAACCAGTGAATGAGGACAGGGAGCCAGAGAGAACCGCTTTGCAGGTAGGCGATCGCACAAATTACACCCAATAGGGTCGCCAAGAGCAAAAATCCTGGAGTGCTAAAGGTTTGGCGTCCCGCAGGGAAGAAAGTCATGGCATTTAAAGGATGGTAAGCAATAAACAGAACCAAACTCGCGCCGCTCCATAGCCACAGTGTCACGGCTGAAGCATTTTCTGTCGGGTGGGGAAGTAGTAGCACCCGAAAAAACACCTCCTCTGTAATCGCTGGACTGAAGAGGCAAGTGACCATGACACCCATCACTGTAACCCAGGATGTTTCAATGTCAACTTGGAGTAATCCTAATTTAAATCCGAGTGGCAGGGAAATTAAGGTATAAATAAGTACCAATCCTGCAACTTGCAGCCAATGATCGGGCTGAGGCATGGTTGAGACGGCGATGCTAACACGGTGGACGAGTGTTTCTAATCGGGTGGTGAGGGGTGCAAACGCAGAGAAGCGATCGGCTGGCTGAGCGATCGCGAAAGTTGCCAGCAAGGTGGAAATCATGGAACTTTTTCTGGGGTTGGATGGCATTTATTACAATTGTCAGAGGAGATGTCATGAATTCGCTTAGCCACCCATGCAGAACCCATCACCCCAGCCATCCACAACTCGTGTTCATGTTTTGATTTCTGGTGTCGTTCAAGGCGTGGGCTATCGCTATGCCACGATGAATCAGGCGAGATATCTGGGTCTACACGGCTGGGTGCGAAATCTCCCCGATGGCCGGGTGGAAGCTGTATTTGAAGGCCATAAAGAAGCGGTTGAGGGTATGATTCGCTGGTGCCACCAAGGGCCCATTGGTGCTGTGGTGAAGGGGGTAGCAGTGGAGTATCAGGAACCAGAGGGCGATCGCTCTTTTGAAATTCGTCGCCGCTAAAGTTATAGGGAAAGAGGGAGAAGAGCTTCTCCCTGTTAACAGTCAATCGTCAATCGCAAAAGCTGCTAATTTCTCAAATAAGCGGGTGACTTTGCTTAAATCCTTGTCTCCTGGGGCTGTTTCTACCCCACTCGAAAGGTCAATGCCATCCGGTTGCAGGTGTTGGAGAGCTTCTAAGAGATTGTCGGGAGTTAAGCCGCCGGCGAGGAACCAAGGGTAATGGGGACAGAACTGGGCGAGGATGGTTCTGTCTATGGTTTGACCGGTTCCGCCTAACTGGTTGGGGTGGTAAGCGTCGAGTAGTAGGGTATGAACGCGACCGCGATAATGCTCAGCTTGTTCTAAGGTGGCTGGTGTTTTCACCCTCAAAGCTTTGATGATTTCCACTCCTGGCAAACACTGACGCAGGCGATCGCACTCTTGAGGACTTTCGCTACCATGCAACTGCACGCCGTTTAACTGAGCTTCAGCGGTGACTTGGCAGATCTGTTCGAGGGAAGCGTTCGCAAACACACCAATGCGGTCAATGTAACGAGGCAATTGTTCCACAATCAGCCGTATTTGTTGGGGGTTAATGTAGCGGGGCGAGGTTGGGACGCAGATAAATCCTAAAGCCGTTGCTCCCAACTGAGCGATCGCTTGCCCTTGATCGGCTCTGGTAATCCCGCAAATTTTAACGCGCACGTTGCCTACTGACTCCCCAATTTGTGTCTAACTCTCCACTCATTGTTTACTCTTAGCACAAATTGATGATTTTGATTCAGCTCTCGGCTTCTTCTCGCTGCCACTGCTGTAAAATCTCAAAGGCATTAAAGCCCCGATATTGTAAGTAATTGATAATTTTAGCCTTGGTTTTCGGGTCGAGGCGCTGCCAAGTCTCGATTTTATATTTCCGCATCACCTTGGCTTTGAGTTCTGTCAGGCCTTCTGATTCCTCACTTTCGGTTTCTGAAGCTTGTTCCTGCCAGACTTGCTCAAATAAATCTCCGGCAATTCCTTTTTCCAGGCACTTGCGCTTGATGACTGATTTTCCGTATTTACCTTGAGAGGAAGTAATCAAACTGGCCACCAAGCGGGAGTCGGACTGATGGCCCCGGCTTTGCAGTTCTGCGACCGCCTCTAATATGTGATTGGGGTCAAACCCCTTCTCTTGGCCTTTCTTGCGAAGTTCGCTGGCGCTGTAGTCTTTCCGACCCAAGAGATAATAGAAATAGTTGAGGCAATCCATCTGTAAAACCGGAGGGGAGTGCAATCAGAGTCTGGGTTAAAAGGTCAAACCAAGTTCAGCGTTAAGCCCTTGAGCATTCTACCAATAATTGAGCTAATTCGCAAAATCCTTCTCCTTCTTCCTGAGTGGTGACGTAAGTTGGTAAATACTGCATCTGATCTGCATAATCCAGGAGATTCGCCACGCCAACAGAGTAGGGAAAGTAGATTGGATCAAACAGTGATTCATCATTGGGGCTGTCGCCAATGGTGATGATTTGCTCGGGGGCTAACTGGGGAAAGTGCCGAGAGAGCACTTGTCGCAAACTACTTGCTTTATTTTGCTGAATTGGTTTAATATGACACTGCACTGTGCTGTAGGTAAAGCTCCATCCCTGGGTCCTACAGAGCTGTGCCAATACAGCTAATTCTGACCCAGTTAACCCAGCTACACTGAAGGTCCAATCTGTCAGCCGAAAGCGGTTATCAGCAGACTCAGTAATTTGAGGAAATTGAGCCTTCAAGTATTCAAAGGTTTGTGCAAGTTGCTGGCGATGTTCGGTTAAATTGCCAAGGGTCGTTAAGATTTCCGGTTCTTCACACTCAGCCCAGTAAAATAGTCCGCCATTTTCTGCGATCGCAGCAGTTACAGGCAGATAAGCTTTCAAACCTTGAACCCAACCAGCGGAACGTCCTGTAACAATTACTACCGCAATCTTTGCGTCAGCTAATTGTTCTAAAGCCTCAAATAGAGGCGCGGTAAATTTACCCTGCCGCGTCAGGGTGCCATCCATATCAGCCGCAATGAGACTGATATTTCCCTTGGCACAAGCAGCCCGATCGGAAAGAGGAATCAGGGACATAAAGTTGAGTTACAAAAGTGAGGGGAGGCAGGTAACCCGTACAGTTTACCTTCCTCTCACTGCTGTTAATCTTCGGATTCAGACCCTTCTGCGTCGTCGAGTATTTCTTCACTCTTGTCTGAGTCTACCTGAACGAGGCGGATATGCTTATATCCTAACTTGATTTCAAACTCATCTCCTGGCTGGAGACCCATTTCTTCAGTATAGTTAGAGCCAATCACGATGGAGCCATTTTTATGGACGCTCACTCGATAACTCGCTTCACGCCCCCGCCTGTCCCTTGTTTGGCTTTTATCTAGGTCGATGCCTTTGGCTTCCAGCAATGCGTCGTAAAACTCTGCTAGGTTAATCCGCATCTCTCCTGACTTGCTAATGCTGTAGTAGCCGCAGAGTTTGGCTAATTCGCGACGAGGTAAATCGCTGCCTTTGACTTTTTGCAATAGAGCTTTTCCTGTTAAGGGGGCTGTAGCTGTTTCTGCCATTGTGGGATTCCGTCTGAATAGTAGTTTACTGATCCTAATTAGAACACATTTGGGAAATTTTTTGTTGCTGCCTTCACAATTTTGAAAGAGTTCTTTCAGAGGGTGAGGTGGGTAGCCAAGCTTTTATTTGAGCAGAGCCAGTCCCTCAATGTCAATTGCTTACCGGCTTCGAGTCAAGCGACTTGTCGGTGACTTTTTTCTTTGAGAGAGTTACGCAATCTTGTTTGAGGTTCCCGGTGGCGATCGATGGGATAGCTTTGAGTAAGACAAAGTTAGTCCCAGAACTCCTTCACAGAGACTTACTTGTATTCCTGCTTACTGGCAGTTAAGAAAAATTCTCCTTACTTGAGATAGATTTCAGAAGCAACCCACTTCCGCTAAAGTGAGCCACAATCCTGGTCTCCCGATCGCAGATCCCGATGGCGATCTGATAAATTATTTGGATAACGTTTTGTCTAATGATACAATCCTATGGCCTACAAACACGGACCTTGGACCATAAAGGAAACGACTCGTTTGTACCAAAATTCATTGATTGATGTGCAGGAAGATCGAGTCGTTAGACCAGATGGACAGCTTGGGACTTATGCAACAGTTGCCATCAAACCTGGCATTGCGGTACTGCCGATTGATGATGAGGGCAAGGTGCATTTACTGAAGCAATTTCGCTATGCCTTGGGTCGTGAGAGTATAGAAGTGGTGTGTGGGGCAATTGATGGGGAAGAACCACCCCAAGAAGCAGCGAGTCGAGAACTGAAGGAAGAACTTGGGATTGAAGCGTTGGAGTGGATGGATCTTGGTTACTTTGATTTAGATACATCCATTGTTTGCTGTCCAGTCTATTTATTTGTTGCTAAAGGCTTAAGGTTTACGACTACGGAACAGGAAGGAACAGAAACGATCAAACCCCTCACAATTCCTTTGAGCGTAGCTGTACAAAAAGTGATAGCAAGTGAGATTACTCACGGTCCCAGTTCTGTCTTGATTCTCAAAGCGGATGCTGCGATCGGGAAGGGAGAAGTGGCAATGGGGTAGCAGCAGTCCAATCGGATCTCTGAGTCAGGATACAGCCATTGACCCTGAGAGAAGGTCTTTAGCAGTCAAGGGACAAGGGGAAATCTCTTTGCTCATTTGCACGTTTGATCGAGATGGGGAAAGACAAGTAAAGCAGATTGAGGAAGCGATCGCTCGCAACTTAGCGGTTTATACGGGATTATGAAGAAAAGGTGTAATGTTTTACACCAATTGCTCGGCTAAATTTCCCTCCTCTTGACCGTTCAGAGTTCCCCCTGTACCCAGAAATTCGGTAAAATTCATCTGGGTTTCCTGAGGAAAAACTATGCGCTGGATTCAATACGTCGCGATCGCACTTATCAACGCCGTTGGGGTCGTAGTCGGTATTGTCTTTGTCCCCACCCCTCAGACCTTGGCTCAACCATCCCTTCACCTGAGCAGTGTCAACAAAGCGCCGCATTCACTTTCGGAACTCTATAAACTCCGCGATCGCCTCAAAGCAGAGAACCGCCCACTTACCCCCCCGAGCGATCGCATTGAACCGTGGAGAGTCGAGATCCAACGTCAGCAGTCAGAAAGCATCCAGGAGGATTTGCAAGCAGTTGAGGCCCGCATTCTCCTTGAAGAAAGCGCTAACCAGACTTGGCAGCAAGCAACCAACTTCGCGAAACAAGCAGTCGCAATTGGACGCAACCCCCGCCGCGAAGCTGCGACTTGGGAGCAATCACAGATCGTTTGGCAACAAGCGATCGACACCTTGCGCCAAATTCCCCAGAACTCTTTCCTCGCCAGCAAAGCGATCGACAAAACCATCGAATATCAAGGATACCTCGCCGTCGCCACCTACGAATTACAAATCGCGCGATCGCTCGAAAAAACCGCCATCCAAACAGCCGAACCAGCCAAACCATCCACTTCCACCCCACTCGCAACCATAACCCCACCGTCTGGATTGACCTTGTTAGGCGACACGAATCGAGACGGGATCGTTAATGAAAAAGACGCTCTAGACCGACAAAATTGGTCTTTATCCAAGGGGGCTCTCATCCTCTTTAATAATAATGACGATAGCCACAAAGGCAAACCCGATTGGCAAGATGCACAAGTCAACGGCGAGGGCGATCTCCAGGATCTTGCACCAGTCCAATTAAAGCTCTCAGAAGACTATATTGGCACTCAAATATTTGTTACTGCTGATGCCGCCGCTCGTCCTCACATCAACCTGTTTCAAAAAACTGCCAATGGGTGGCAACTGGTCGATCTGACCGGTGCCAAACCCCTCATCTTTGACCGCAACATTATTTTAGGGGTAGAAGCGAAACAATTTGCCGACCGCAACTGGGACGGCACCGTCACCCTCAAAGCCATTGCTAAAAAAGCAGGCAAAGAAATTGCTTCCGATCAAATTGCTATGGGCGTCTCTCCTTGGATTATGTCTTCTAATACCGCACCTGTTAAAGAAATTTTTGTTAGCGATCGTGGCCCTGCCAACCAACAATTTATCTCCGAAATTCAGCAAATTGTTGAACCGACAGATGCTCAGGTCAAAGCCATTCCGGGTGGGAGTGTTTGGATGCAAGATACTGAAAAAATTGGCTACGTTCAATTTCCTCAAGCAACCCACCTTCGTACTCAAAACGTCGCCCTCAAAGGCAATCAAAAAGGCGAAACGAAGAAGCAAGACCCTGCACGACTTCATCCCAGTTTCGGAACCTTTGAAATTGGTAAACCCCGCACGCTCGATCCCCTGAATCAGTGGGCAGATGGCTATAGCAATTTACAAGCAACGCCACCGCTTCCTGGCTCACCGATGGGTCGTGTTTATTACGGGAATTCTGGCACAGAAACCCTCAATCCTGAAATCGTTGATTTTATCAAAGCACAAAAAATTCAAGGACCACCGGTTGATATTGATACTTCTTGGCTGTTAATTCGCCATGTCGATGAAATTATCAACTTTATTCCCGGCAAATCAGGCAAACCTTTGATGCTGATTGTCAGTCCAGAGGCGGGCGTCAAGCTGCTGGAAGAACTCGACCAAAAAGGCTATGGAAATTTGACGATGAATCGAGATTTAAGCACTCAAACCACAATCAAAGCAGCTCTCAGCAATAAATCCTTGATTCAGCACAATCTTTACTTACAACGCGAAAAAGTGAATCCGATTTTAGACAAGTTAAAGCAAGAATTTCAACTCAGCGACGACCAAATTATTCAAGTTCCCGTGATGTTTGGCTATAGCGGTTATGCGTGGTGGCCTAATTTGGTAAACTCTGTCATGGTTAATGGGCAGTTGCTCGTTTCTAATCCTCGTGGTGCCTTGATTAATGGGCGAGATTATACTCAAGATCAATTCCGTCAACTTCTTCTCAATTCTGACATTGGCGTTCATTTTTTGGAAGATAAGTATTATCAGGAACTCAGAGGAAATACCCACAGCGCAACCAATACGGTGCGCCAAGGTCAAGAAAAACCGTTCTGGGAGTCTTTGCCAGAAAATGCTTCAAAGTAATGCAAATTACAGCATGAGTTAAGTGGGGGGTCTGGAATTGGTAAGTCCCTATCGCTCGTTTCTTAGAGACGGTATCCTGTGAATTCTCAAGTAGGGTGACCCTGAGTTGTAACAGCTTCAGTTCGCTCAAAGCCATTGATTTTTAAGCTTGATATTGATTAATAACTATATGAATGATGACCAACCAAAAACACAATTCTGGAAAAACTGTGGCTTGTTTACAAGTGGCATTTTGGTAGGAGTTGTGCTGACTCTCGGTGGGTTGTTAGCTTGGAGGCAAGTACAACGCTCTAGAAGCGAAATTGAAATTAAGTTACCCTCGGCAAGTTCAACACCAACTAGTACCCCTACGGTTACACCAACGACCGCGATCGCACCGCCTCCAATTCCCCAACCACCTGCAACCGTGCGATCGCAACCCGCTTCACCAGTCCCCAAACCCTCGATCGCTCCTCAGTCACCCTCTCCACTTTCTGCCAAACCTTCTCCCTCTGTGAGTTTGCTCGCAACCAAGCGAGTCAATTTTGAGGTGGGTAGTACGGGAACTTCGGTTCGCGACAGCTTAAAAGCAAACCAGTCTAAACGCTATTTATTTCAGTGTAGTAGTGGGCAAAATATGACGGTGCAGATCGAAGAAGGCGTCGTCAGTGTCGCAGTTCTTGCTCCCAATGGTGAAAAACTTGGCAGTGCTGTTGGTGCAATTCAATGGCAAGGAAAACTACCGAGTACAGGCGACTATACCCTGGAAATTTCTGCGCTTTCTCCGTCCAGCTATACAGTAAAAGTTGAGGTTCAGTAGCAAAAAAGTGTTTTGCCATGAACTTGAGATTTTATCTCTCGATCGTCGGCTAAATTTGCTCAACGAACTCTCAGATTAGGAGTCCGTAGTAATGAGCTGGGAACCTCGAGAAATAGGTTTGTATTGGTGGGACTGAAAGAGATTTTGGAAATTTTTTATTCTTGCCGGAATGAGTATCCTGTCCGCCTAGAAGTTAAAGGAGAGTTGGTAAAATGATCCATAATTTTTCAGGTTTTTTTGTAGCCGATCTTACCAGCCAGATCGTTTCCGGGTTGAGCGAGCCGATCGCGACCGCTCCCCTCAGCGAGAACCGATAAGACCCAGCTCATTTAGGTAGCTCTTATCTCTGCGCTCTCCAGTACAATTAAAAGAGTAGGGTAAGGGGTCAAGAATTAGAAAAGTAATCCCCAAAACCCATATTCCATCCTTCATCCTGACACAAAGCTGTGGTCGCACAAATACCTGATAGCACTTACGAAGTCAAAACCCAGGAAATTGCCAAGCAACTCCTGACTGCTACCCAAGAGAAAAAACGGTCGTTTTTGGGTCAATTGCAAGACCAAATGCGGTGGGACGATAAATTACTAGACTGGGCGATGGCAAGCCCCGGTCTGCGGGTACAATTGTTTCGCTTTATTGACTGTTTACCGGCCCTCCGCAGCAAAGCAGAAATTGCTCGCCACTTGCAAGAATACCTCACGGCTGAAGAGGTAGAACTGCCCGATGCTCTGAAAAAACTACTGAATTTTGCCAATGCTGATTCGATCCCAGGTCAGCTCGCAGCAACAACGGTTGCACCTGCGGTGGAAACACTGGCTCATAAATATATTGCTGGGGAAAATATTAACCAGGTAATCAGAACTCTGGAACGCCTGCGGAAAGATAAAATGGCGTTTACCGTTGACCTGCTAGGGGAAGCGGTGATTACAGAAACAGAGGCGCAATCTTACCTAGACTGCTACTTGGAATTAATGACAGAATTGACCAAGGCTGCTAAGAGTTGGTCGTCGGTGGAGGCGATCGACAAAGCAGACGGTGAAGATGTACCACGAGTTCAAGTTTCTGTCAAGTTAACAGCCTTTTATTCTCAGTTTGATCCCTTGGACGATCGGGGAAGTCAGGCAAAAGTCAGCGATCGCATCCGCATCTTGTTGCGCCGTGCTAAAGAATTAGGAGCGGCCGTTCACTTTGACATGGAACAGTATGCTTATAAAGACTTAACGCTAAGCATACTCAAGCAGATTTTACTCGAAGAAGAATTCCGCGATCGCACAGATATTGGCATTACCCTCCAAGCATACCTGCGGGAGAGCGAACGAGATTTGCGTGACCTGATTTCCTGGGCAAAATTGCGTAGTTATCCGGTGACAGTGCGACTGGTAAAAGGAGCTTATTGGGACCAGGAAACCATTAAAGCAATGCAGAAAGATTGGTCACAACCAGTCTATAATGACAAATCCGCCACCGACGCTAATTTTGAGCGGATGACGCAACTGTTGCTAGAAAATCACGACTCTTTATCTGCAGCCATTGCCAGTCATAACGTGCGGTCGCAAGCGCGGGCAATCGCCATTGCTGAAACCTTGAAAGTACCCCGCCGCCGCTTTGAAATGCAAGTCTTATACGGCATGGGAGATAAACTAGCAAAAGCATTAGTGGAGCGGGGCTATCGGGTGCGAGTTTACTGCCCCTACGGTGACTTACTACCCGGCATGGCTTATCTGATTCGCCGTTTATTAGAGAATACCGCCAATAGCTCATTCCTGCGACAAAGTTCAGAAAACCGCCCCCTAGAAGAATTATTAGCGCCCCCGGTTGCCAATGGGAAAGATACTCTCGTTTATCACAAAGTTTTTCCCAATGCAGCCGATACTGATTATGCGGATGAAACGTTACGGAAACAGGGACAACAAGCCATTCAATCGATCCGGCAACAATTAGGAAAAACCTATTTTCCTCTGATTAATGGTGAGTTTGTGCCCACCGAAACAACCGTTAACTCCGTCAACCCCTCCGATCCCACGGAAGTGGTTGGCAAAATTGGATTGCTTTCAGAAAAACAGGCGCAACAAGCCATTCAAGCTGCTAAAGATGCCTTCCAGGGTTGGCGGAAAACACCCGCAAGCCAACGGGCTGGAATCTTGCGAAAAGCTGGAGACTTGATGGAACAGCGGCGGCACGAATTGTCAGCTTGGATGGTGCTAGAAGTTGGAAAACCTCTGCGGGAATGTGATGTAGAAGTATCAGAGGCCATTGATTTTTGCCGTTACTATGCTGACGAAATGGAACGGCTGGATCGGGAAATCAATTATGATGTTGCTGGCGAAACCAACCGTTATCATTATCAGCCACGCGGGATTTCTTTAGTGATTTCGCCGTGGAATTTTCCCTTGGCAATTCCCACGGGGATGACGGTAGCGTCTTTGGTGGCTGGTAATTGTACTCTCCTCAAACCAGCAGAAGTTTCTTCTGTGATTGCTGCTAAAATTGCTGAGATTTTAGTCGAGGCAGGAATTCCCAAAGGCGTGTTTCAATATGTGCCTTGTAAAGGTTCAACCGTGGGTGCTTATATGGTGAAGCATCCTGATGTGCACATAATTACCTTTACAGGTTCTCAAGAGGTAGGGTGTCGGATTTATGCCGATGCTGCGATTTTGCAACCCGGACAAAAACACCTAAAGCAGGTGATTGCAGAAATGGGTGGCAAGAATGCAGTGATCGTTGATGAAAGTGCGGATTTAGATCAAGCGGTTGCAGGCGTTGCACAGTCTGCCTTTGGTTATAGTGGCCAAAAATGCTCCGCTTGCTCGCGGGTGATTGTCCTGGACTCGGTTTATGATGTGTTTGTGAATCGGTTGATTGAAGCAGTGCGATCGCTCAATGTTGGCCCAGCGGAAGTTCCGAGTACGAAAGTGGGGCCGGTGATAGATGCGAATGCACGCGATCGCATTCGGGAATACATCGAAAAAGGTAAAGCTGAGGCAAAAATAGCGTTAGAAATGCCTGCACCAGATACGGGCTATTTTATCGGCCCAGCGATCTTTACGGAAGTATCACCTGATGCCACGATTGCTCAAGAAGAGATTTTTGGCCCCGTTTTAGCAATAATTCGCGCTAAAAACTTTGAGGAAGCCTTAGCAATTGCTAACGGCACCAATTATGCTTTAACGGGCGGATTATATTCTCGCACCCCTTCACACATTGAACAGGCAAGGACCGATTTTGAAGTTGGCAACTTGTATATTAACCGGGGAATTACTGGTGCGATTGTTTCGCGACAACCCTTTGGTGGCTTTAAGCTATCTGGAGTTGGTTCTAAGGCAGGTGGCCCCGATTATTTACTGCAATTCTTAGAACCTCGAACCGTAACTGAGAATATTCAGCGACAAGGGTTTGCGCCGATTGAAGGAGTAGACTAAAAGAGTTTGATAAACTAGGAGAGAAGGCGCTGTTTCAATGACTAGCGCCTTCGATACTAGCTCAACTTTTAGAACAATACTCAGCAATTAAAATTAGACATGGCTGCAAACGAACGTGCGGAATTCAAGGTCAGCAGGTGCCTACCACCGCAGGGGATGCGAGTAATAATTATCCTGGCAATCGTGCTAGGTATTTTTTTTCGGTGGGTCAATATTGACAAGCAGTTATATTGGTACGATGAAGTTTTGACAACCTTGCGAATTTCTGGCTACCTACAACCGCAATTTAGTCAGGAAGTCTCGGAGAAGAATATCGTTAGCGTTGAAGAGTTACAGCAATATCAACGCCTGAGTCCAGACAAGAGTTTAATCGATACCTTTAAGGCCTTAGCAGGAAATGCTGAACATCCACCCCTCTATTACTTGATGGCGCGATTTTGGGCGCAGTTATTTGGCACTTCTATCTCAGCAATGAGAAGTTTGCCCGCCTCGATCAGCTTACTGGTATTTCCTTGCATCTATTGGCTGTGCTGGGAATTATTTCAGTCGCGGACTGTTGGTTGGATAGCAGTTGCACTGACCAGTGTCTCTCCTATTTGTATTTTTTACGCTCAAGAGGCGCGGCAGTACAGTCTTTGGTCAGTAATTATCTTGTTGTCAAGCACCACTTTGCTGCGAGCAATGCGACTCAAAACTCCGCGCAGTTGGGCTCTCTATGCAGCATTAATGATCTTGGCTCTCTATACTCATTTGTTATCTTTATTATGGGTGATTACACAAGGAACTTATGTGTTGGCTGTAGAACGTTTCCGTTTAACTGAAACTTTAAAAGCTTATTTTTGGACTTCAGTCTGTATCCTAGCTGCCTGACTGCCTTGGCTTTTAATTATAGCAACTCGATTGCCAAGACTTCGCTTGGCGACAAAATGGCTAGAAACAAAGCAAACAAAAATTCAGGTTATCTCCCAAGCCTTAATAAATCTTTCAAAGAATTTTATTTACCTCGGTAAAGAATTAGATTTCGGTGTATTATGGATGATTATCTTAGTTTTATCAACCGCATTATTTTTATATGTAATTATTTATTTTATTTTCCTGATTAGGGATAAGAAAGTTACGCCATTTATTTTATTAATGATTGGGTTAATTCCCTTCACACTCTTACTAACCGATTTGATTTTAGGGGGACAGCGCTCGTTTCCCAATCGCTATCTAATCGGGAATTATTTGGGAATTGATTTAGCTTTGGCTTATATAATTGCCACTGCAATCAATTCTCCTAAAGCGTTACAGCGTTCGCTTGGAAAAATCTTGATAGTTTCCCTGATTTGCTGTGGACTTTTATCCGGTACTATCAATTCTCAAATAGAGTGTAGTGGCAACAAACCCTTCAACTGTACTAACCTGCAAATAGCGAAGACAATTAATCAGGCTTCTCGTCCACTGGTAATCACCGAAAATTCTGATTCTAACTCTATTCAACTCTTATCGATCAGCTACAAACTTGCCTCTAAAGTTCGAGTAAAATTTGTTGCTGAAATTGATAATACAATCAATCTAGAAGATTTTAGTGAGGTTTTCATATATACCCCCTCTAAAAAGTTACAAGAACAACTAGAAAAATCCCCAAAATATCACCTCGTCCCTGTTGTACAGGGAAAGTTTATAAATCTTTGGAAGTTAAACTTAACTAAGACTATCAGCAACAGATTTTAACGTAAAAAACAGATTGACAAGCTGCTGGTACTTAATGCACCTGGAATCCACGGTAAATCGAGCTAAATTGGTGCGACACCCATCCCCTCAGGATTTCAGCGTTGATAAATCCCTAGTTTGACAACTGGCACTGCTGTTAATGGGTTGTCGGAGAGGATCGGCGATTTCAACTGAGTGGGTTGCGATCGCCTCTGACAGTTCCGTCAGTTTCATGTGACTCAGATCGAGTGCCGTTGCTCCCGCTGACCTTGCTGCTTCGATCTCAGCGGCTGATCCTTGCTACCTCCGAAGCGTCGGACGCGATCGCTCTTCTCAAGTTCACTTTATAACTTAATAACCAATTAGCTATAATATAAAGGAAGGTTACAAGCAAAGCGTTGCAAATTCCTTGACAGTTGCTTCTGGCATGACTGCACCCAGGTATTTGCAATTAGTTCACCCTTGGAGATTGTAGCTATGAAAACGAACATTGGTTCGCTGGATCGCCTGCTCCGCCTACTGTTGGCTTCCGCCTTATTCGATCGAGGACTGTTCCTCTACCCT
>JBLNEP010000250.1:0-57878 GCA_050262755.1 Actinomycetota bacterium
TCCGTTTCTGAGCTTAAGTCTTTTGTCAATCTCACACCCTTCTCCTTTTTTCTGTACTCTCCTCTCTTTTATACATCACTTTTGAAAAGAGTGCAATTTATTCTGCATGATTACTTATCAATTTGCCAAACAACCGAGTACCTATGACCCCTCGGAACATGACGAAATGGTGATTAAACGAGCCTTACAACTGCAAAATGAAGGCTTCACCGTCTATGTGGAAAATCAAAATTCCTTCAAATATCAAGGTCAATACTTTGATATCTGCGTCGCAGGCAGACCTGATATTATTGCGATTAAAGATAATTGGGCGGTTGTTGAAGATATCAAAACAGGGAAGCCGAAAGATTCCCATAAAATGCAAGTGCTTCTCTATCTGTCAATGTTGCCCTTTTCACCCGAAACCAAACACCTGTTTAAAGGTTATATCCCCCACGGTCGCTTAGTTTATCGAAATCAGATTGTTGATTTTCCCAAATGGTCTGTCAATCAGCAATTTAGACAGCGTTTACAGAATCTCATTGCCATACTTTGTCATTCTCAACCGCCGAACCCAACCCCTAGCCATTGGGAATGTCGCTACTGTCCAGTTCCTTCTGCTTACTGTTCCGCAAAAATGAGACAGTCGGCTGGTTAAAACCTACCCCTATTAAAACTAAAGTCCGCCGACATGGACTCCGATCAATTCTCAACCAGCATCGGCGGATTTTGCTCTTTTTGCAGCGGTTTTTAACCGATCATTTCTACTCTCTATTCCCCCTCCTTCTGCAACCGCCAACCCGGTTTCACCACCTGCCGGGCCCTCGCCACCACCAAACTATCATTGGGTACATCATCCGTCACCGTCGAACCTGCCGCCACCGTCACATCTTCCCCCAACGTCACTGGCGCAACTAACACGCTATTAGAACCAGTTTTCGAGCGATCGCCAATCTTCGTGTGATGCTTCTTGACTCCATCATAATTCGCCGTAATCGTCCCCGCCCCAATATTCACCTGATTTCCCAGCGTCGCATCCCCCAAATACGACAAATGAGCCGCATTGGTGCGATCGCCTAATGTCGCATTCTTCAACTCCACAAAATTCCCGATCCGGCAATTTTTCCCTACCTGCGAATGACCCCGCAAGTGCGCGTAAGGCCCCACTCTTGACCCATCGGCGATCGCGCTATCCGATACCACCGAATACAAAACCGTCACATTTGCCCCAATTTGACTATTCTCAATCAAACTCCCCGGCCCAATGCGGCTGCCAGATGCGACCGCAGTATTTCCCCGCAAATGCGTTTGTGGCTCAACAATCACATCCGGTTGCAACTGCACCGTATCATCAATCGTAATACTATCCGGGTCGATCAGCGTCACCCCCGCCTTCATCCACTCGTCCTTCACCCGCGTTTGCAAAATGTCATAGGCCGTGGCTAAATGCTTGCGGTCATTAATCCCCAAAATCTCCTGATAATCATCCACATCCACCGCCATCACTGGATTGAGATAATTCACCGCATCCGTCAAATAATATTCCTTTTGGTCATTGTCCGCCTTCAGTTCTGGCAATACCTTCGCCAACTGTGGCCAATTAAAACAATACACCCCCGCATTAATCCGGTGATTTTGCTTCTGAGCCGTCGTGCAATCTCGGTCCTCAACAATTTGTTTCAAGAGATTGTGGCTATCGCAAAAAACCCGACCATATCCTTGGGGATTCGGCAAATGAGCCGTTAGCAGGGTAGCAGCATTTCGATGTTCCTGATGAATCCGCAAAAGCTGCTTGAGTGTTTGTGACCGCAGCAGTGGCACATCCCCATTTAAAACCAACAAATCCCCTGTAAATCCTTCTAACTGAGGCAGCAATTGCTGGACAGCATGACCGGTCCCCAGTTGCTCAGTTTGTTCCACAAATTCTAAAGGATGGGGTTGGCGGTCTGACCCCTGAACTTCAGCGAGGGACTGTTTAACAAGTTCTCCCCGATAACCCACGATCACGATGCGCCTGGATGGCTGAATTTCGCTACAACTGAGGAGCACCCGTTCTACGAGCGATCGGCCTCCCAATTGGTGCAAGACCTTAGGAAGGTCTGATTTCATGCGCGTACCGCGCCCCGCCGCTAAAATTGCTACTGCTACCATTCTCAGATCAAGCTACCTGCTTTCAGCTTTCGGCTTTTGATTGTTAGATATTTCTGGCACATTGATAATATCATTTGCACTCCACGATCTATCGATCTGGTACAGTTCGTTGCAGACCCTCGATGCGCGATCGCCATTTGTATCGGCTGGAAAGCTGCGGATAAATGCTGAAAAGGGAGCTGCTAAACGGGGATTTCGCCACCCCTGCCGGAATTCCCCTGCGATCGCCTCTAGTGCTTCTTCAAGGGTTAAAGCTCGTTTATAAGAGCGTTCGTGGGTGAGAGCGTCATAAATATCCAGCAGTTGAAAGATCTGGACCAGTTCGGGAATTTCATCACCCGCCAAACCATCTGGATAGCCAGACCCATCCCAGCGCTCATGGTGGTAGCGGATAATGGGAAGGACTCCCCGCATGGTTCGCAGTGGCTGGCAAATTTGTTCGCCAATCAAAACGTGCTGCTGCATGATCTGCCATTCACTGGGGGATAAGGGTTCGGTTTTCAGCAGAACGGCGTCAGGAATACCAATTTTGCCGATGTCGTGCAAATAACCAGCAAGGGAGAGGGTGCGAATATCCCCGCGAGGCAAACGGAGAAATTTGCCAAAGGCTTCACCCAAAAAAGCTAAGCGTTCGCAGTGATTGCCAGTATTGGGGTCGCGACTTTCGATCGTGCGGGCGATCGAAACCAGTACCTGTTCCGCGTGGTCTAAGTCTTCATTGAGACGTTTTTGGTGGATCAAGGATTTGACCCTAGCCAAGAGTTCTAAAGCATTGAAGGGTTTGGAGAGGTAGTCATCGCCTCCCGCTTCGATACCGAGCAGACGCGATCGCGGATCGTTCATCATGGTAATGAAAATAATCGGGATCAGTCGCGTCTCCTCATCTTCTTTCAGGCGACGACACACCTCATACCCATCCAGATCGGGCATTTTCACATCTAGCAAGATTAAGTCAAAATTGACTTCGCTCACTAATTTCAAAGCGGTTTCGCCACAGTCTGCTTCTAAAACTTCGTAGCCTTCTAGAGACAAAAAGACACTAGCTGTCATACGACTGGCTGCAAAATCATCCACCACAAGGATCTTAGGTTTTTCAGATTCGCTGGCTTTCACGGGAATATACCTGCCTGAAGAAAACGATAAGTTTCTGACCCGGTCTCTCCTGAACAAGGTAGCATTTATTTAACTTTTTGTACGTGAGTTTTAGTTAATCTCTTAACTTTTGTTTTAAAAAATTTTAAATTAACTCCTCTCAGTTAAAAGCTTGGTCGCTCAGGTTATCGTTCGACAATTGAATCTTAAAATTTAAATTTCCTGCTCAATTCATCCAGCGCTTTTTCCAGTGAGAAGTAGGTTCTAGGGTAGATGTTTGCTGTTCAATTCGACGCCGTTGTAAAATAATTTCAGCAGAATCATAGAGGTAAGGATCGCGATAGGGAACAGCAGCTTTGGTGAGCAAATGTTCTTCTTCTTGCTGCGAGAGACCGCGTAACTCTGCCCCAGCAAAACTTGCTGCGGTTCCTGGCGATCGCCGACCCACTGGCAGGGTGGAACCGATGTTTAAACCGGCTGCGATTAAGGCAGTCCGCACGGCTGCTGAGCAAGAATAAGTCGCGAGAATACCGTCTGGCTTTAGGCAGCTTGCAACTCGTGCTAAAAACTCCACGGTCCAAAGTTGCGGACAAGTCGGTGGTGAAAATGGATCGAGAAAAATGGCATCAGCCTGAAAATTGCTCTGAATCACTTGCTGAATCGTCTCTCTGGCATCACCGAGTAAGAGTTGAGCTTGCAAGCGGTCTCCCTGCACCTGGTGTTCGGTCGCCAACAGAGTTAAGAGGTGAGGAATCGGTTCTGACCAGGCATTCAGGAGATGGTGCGCGATCGCAGCTTTTGGCACTTCTGAATTTAACTCTAGACCCACCCACTCCACTCGACAATTGGGATTCACGGCCCAAATTGCGTCTAAAGCGGCTGCTGTGTTGTAGCCTAACCCATAGCAGACATCAAGCAAATGCAGGCTGGAACGTTGTGCTTTTCGCTCAAGCTGAAGAGTCCTCACAAATTTTAGTTCAGCTTCCTGCTTCGCACCTTGGTGGCTGTGATAAGTTTCCCCAAACTCAGGCGAGAAGAAGGTAAAAGAGCCGTCAGCCGTTGGTTGAGGGGTAAAAAATCCGGGATTTGACATCCATTAACGTCTCTCTTCACGAATATTCTATCATCAAAGGGGAAGGGGAAGGGGAAAGGGAGGTTTGAGTTGGGGAGCCAGCGCCGAAAAGACCCGCTCACCAGTGAGTGTTTAATTGCCTTTAACTCAGCTCCCACTAAGCAATCTTAACTCCTGAATTACCAATGACCAATTATCAGATTGCTAGCTATGACAGAGCCTAATTTTCAGGAACTTGCCAAACAGGGAAATCCAGCGGCGATCGCATCTCTGCTGCATCAACATCTACCATCTCCCAACACGACCGTTACCACTCAGATAGAGGATGGTTGCTTGGAAGTGCTGCTGGAAGGTGACCCAGTTCCCGATCGATTTGAATGTGTTGATTTTGTCCGGAACGAGTTGGCGACTTTGGAACCAGAATCCATTCATCGGGTGAAAGTTGATGGTCGAAAAACCGGCGATTCTCATTCAGCTTGGAGTCAAGAATTTGGCTTGGAAGTCGGCAGTTACTCAATGTTAACTTTCCCTGAAGAATTCAACTCGAACGTTCCCCCACCAAGCAACCCAACGCCTTTATCCAATTATAAGCAAGAGATAGAATCACCCGCGCTAAAAATTGAGAACGATCGGCGACTCCGGTTTACTTTTATTGTGGTTGGTTTAGTCACAGCTATTTTAGCAGTTTCGATCGCTGTGTTTGCAGGGAAAATGACAGGATTAATTGCAATTCCCGGTGAGAACGATAAAAATGAGACGCCTGAACCTAAACTGGACCCTTTCCGAGAAGCCGTTAACAAAGCTATCAGTGCCTCTAAATTAGTGCAGTCAGCTAAAACTGAAGCTGATTGGAATGAAGCAGCAAGTCAGTGGCAAGAAGCCATTGATTTGATGCACACTGTTCCTCAATCTCATCCTAATCATCAACTGGCACAGAAAAAAGCAGTTGAGTATGAAAAAAACCTTAAATATGCTCAAGACTCAGCTTTAAATAGCCCTCGATAACGGGTGAAGATTGACGGTTAACGGGTCGGTGATGGTATCAACCTGTTTGCAGTGAGATGAAATTCTCATTTTTTATTGACTGTACCCCTCCACTTTTTGAGTAGAATTTAGGGTAAAAACTGTCCGTTTTACAGTATTTTTAACCAAAAATACCTCTCTTCTTCTGATTCGCCTTTTTTCCTCTTTCCCCTTCCCTCCCTTCGTGTCAAAATTTGTTTTGACCAAACTGACAAAGGAACAATCCTCTATGAGTGCAATGAACCCGATTATTTCTCCCGAATGGCTAGCTGCTAATTTGGATAACCCGCAAATTATCGTGATCGATTGTCGCTTTGCCCTAGCTGAACCCGAATTAGGACAACAGCAATATCACAAAAGTCATATTCCCGGCGCCTTTTATTTTCACTTAGACCGCGATCTTTCGAGTCCTGTTAGCAAACATGGGGGTCGCCATCCTTTACCTAATATTACAGAATTAGCGGAAAAATTGAGTGAAATTGGTGTTAATTCTGCCGAAACGCTAGTAGTTGTTTATGACGACTCGCGATTTGCTTTTGCTGCTCGTTTGTGGTGGTTATTGCGCTATATGGGACACGATCGCGTCGCGTTCCTGGATGGCGGTTTTAGCGGTTGGCAAGCTGCCGGTTATCCCGTCACGGACACTCTACCCTCTCCCCATCCTGGGAAATTTATCCCCCAACTCCAACCACAATTAGTGGTAGATATTGAGGGGGTGAAAGCGCAAAAAGACTTACCAGGCGTTGTGTTAGTAGACTCACGGGAACCCGATCGCTACCAAGGTCTACGGGAACCCGTCGATCCCATTGCCGGCCACATCCCTGGTGCAGTTAATTTCCCTTGGTCAGAGGTGACCGCAGAGGGAGGAAAAGTGCGATCGGTGAGCGAACAACAACAGCGTTGGCAAAGTCTCGATCCCAATTCAGAAATTATTGTTTACTGCGGTTCCGGCGTCACTGCCTGCGTTAATTTATTATCTCTAGAACTCGCAGGCATCCCCAACGCTAAACTCTATGTGGGAAGCTGGAGTGATTGGTGTTCGTACCTGCTCCCAGAACCAAACAATCAGTGACGCATCCCTGACAAACAAGTTACAATTGTTACATGAACCCTCCGTTCAGCACACTGATCCCTACGTAGAAAGCTTAAGCACTATTATGGCCACTGCTTTCGGGGCGGTGCCAGAACAAATCCGCCCAACTGTAAACACGATCGAGCGAGTGGTCGATCGCATCCTGCACGATCGCAAAATTACTCGCTCCGATCAACAAATGTTCATGTCTGCTCTACTCTCCAAAAATTCCCTCAGCTTAGATGACCAAATTCAAGTAAACCGAGTATTTGACGCCCTCAAGCGGGGATTGCTAAAAGTTGTAGATTAGATGAGTCCGCATTCCCAGAATCAGTCTGGGAATGCGACCGCTCTAACCCGCCCTCAAAACACTTAAAAAAATTGGAATCTGCCCAGCAAATGAGCAGTCACTGCTTGCTAAAAATCAAAGTAAATATAGGGGAGTCCCCCTTTCGGCGCGAGTACCAAAACCGCCAACAAGCAAAGCGGACCTAATAACAACTTCAGCGGCCAATTCAGTTCTAATTTCAAAACTTTATGGAGCAAATAACTCGCCCCCATTGATAAGACTAAAATCAACAGTAGCTCTGCGATTTGAAATCGCTCCAACCCAAACGCCTCTACATAAACTTTCTGGGAAAACTGCACATCAGCACTATGCCCCCACAGGTGAGAAATTGCCCATCCAGAATCCTTCAAATCCGGTAGCCGGAAAAAGATCCAAGATCCAAAAACCATTGTTTGAGTTAGCAGCCAACTTACAATAATGCCTAAAGGACTTAGCCAAAATTTTTCTAGCGAAAACTGCTGAGAAAAAGATTCTGTCAGGCGATGAATGACTAATGCCAACCCATGCAACCCTCCCCACACAATAAATCCCCAGGCCGCCCCATGCCAAATTCCAGCAATCAGCATAACAATCAATAAATTGAAGCAGGTACGGAATAACCCTGTACGAGAACCCCCCAAAGGAAAGTAAAGATAATTCCTCAACCAATCCCCCAAAGTTATATGCCAGCGCCGCCAGAAATCAGCGATATTGGGACTAAAATAAGGAAAATCAAAATTTTGTGGCAAATTCAAACCCATTAGCAATGCGCTACCACGAGCAATATCAACATACCCGCTAAAATCTAAATACAATTGCAGCCCATAACCCAAGGTTGCCAGCCAAATGTCGCCACTCCCAGCCCGTTGTAAGTTATCGAAACTGACCGCGACAAATCTTCCTAAATTATCAGCTAAAATTCCTTTTTTCACCGCTCCGGTCGCAATCAGCCAAAGTCCCTCTGCAATTTGATCCGGGGTCGGAAATTTGAGAACTGATGACTTTTTCCCCGTCATTCCTAACTGATTGAGCAGGTGGTGGTAACGGGTGATGGGACCAGAAATTAGTTTCGGGAAAAAGAACTTATAGGAGGCAAATTCTAGGAGCGAAGGAGCAGCCGGTGCACCTCGATAAACATCGATTAAATAAGCGATACACTCAAAGCAAAAGAAGCTCAAGCCCAAAGGAGCAATCACATAAACATGAACCCAGTTTGCCGTTTCTAAGGCAAGGGGTAAATTCAAGAATGTGCCGAGGGAATTTAAGAAAAAAGGCACGTACTTGAAGCTGAACAACAGCACCACATTTAAGATAATGCCCAGCCACAAAATTAGAAAGCGACGCCGGTTCCACGCAGCATTAGCAATCCGCCAGTCCAGGGGTTCACCGATCGCATGAGACAAGCGGTAATTAAAAAAGATACTGAGGAAGAGCAGCGGGATATATTCAATTTGTAAAGAAGCGTAAAAAAGAATACTGGCTACTAAAATCACCCAGAGTCGCCATTTGGGGCGGGGAATCAACCAATAAATTGCCAAAAAAATCAGTAGAAATTGAGCGTATTTCAGGGAAATGAAGGTCATGTTAATCGGAAATTTGTAAGGGGTAATAGGGCTTTGTTGGCTTCAGAATCGACTCTGACTAAACTTGAACTCATCGCCAATATTTGTCAGGTGAGCCTTCCCCACCCGACAATCACCCTTAATTCGACTGCAATTGAGCATTTAAGGTCTTAGTAATGCGATCGCGAGTCTCCTCCAAATGAGCCAAGGTGTAACTGTCCAACTCGTTCCCTCCCTTCCGAATCGTCTTGCCGATCGCCTCACGCAATTCGCGCAACTTATACCAAGCAAGGGCACGGGCATCCTCTGGAGCTCCTGCCTTTCGTAACACGATCGCCGTTAACACATTCAGGTGTTCCCGCTGCAAAGAACGCCGGAAACTGGAAAGTTTCACCTTCTTATCGCTAGCCTGCAAAATCTCCGTCCAAATGCCTGTTTGCAGAATATCAAATAATTCCGGCAAGGTCAGAGTCTTTCCTTCAGCAACCTTCAATTCCGCATCTCGCAAGCGAGTCAAGCGGACTGGCGAAAACAAGACTCGCAACACAAACCGCTGGAGAAATGTCACGCGATCGCCGATCGGATAGTCTAAAGGAAACACCAGCGCCGGTGAACCCCAGTGTTCCCAACGGGACGGCGCTAACTTGTTCAGCAACTCCGGCGAAAACTGAAACGCATCCTCAGCAAACACATACTTTTGCAACATCATCAACGCTTCCCGCTGTTTTTCAACTGGGATCAATTCAAACGGCAAACGACTGGAAGACGGACCCGTTGCGGCCGCCTCTTCCCCAGAAGCATCCCGACTAAACGACTGACCCCCCACATACAGCGTCGTATTCATCACCTGCTGCGTATAATAGCCAAACACCGTATCAAACATCGCCCGCAGTTCCCCATAACCCTCACTACCCAACGAGGTTTTGCCTGCTAGCTTTTGCCACAAAGCACGGGCATTTTCTAACTGCCACTCAGAATACCGCAGCATATTATGACTGAGGTCAAAAGTATTCGCTGCTGGATCGAGGGAGTCATAAGTATCTTCATCCGTTGCATAAGACAATTGGGGCGACGATGCCCGCCCCGCAACTTCTGCCAAGGCCTGTAACTCATTCTGACTCGGCCCGTTCACCGACTTATACCCATACTCGATCGCCCATCGGTCATAGGGCCCCACCACCAACGGGAAATAATCCCCCTGTTTCTGACCCAGAGGCGCTAAATTGACCGGTAAATAATCCATCACCGAACCCGTCAAACCCTGACTGCGGGCAATTTCTGGATTATTCAACTCCTCAGGTCCCAGCAACGTACTGCCGTGGAAATTATGCCGCAGGCCCAAGGTATGCCCGACTTCGTGGGCCGTCAAATACCGCAGATATTGGCGTACATACTCTTCAACCTGGGGAACCCTCCCCCCATTCGCAGCGCCGCCATTTTGTAACATCGATAGCGCCATTGCACCCACAGCAAACTGCTTACTCGACTCCAACCCAAAACACAGGTCAGAAGCAGACACCATTTGCAATAAAGAGGAACGACTTTGCCGTTGATACTGTTCAACGAGAGTCGGCAAATCATCGGTAGGAATTCCGACGTGAGAAGCTTGACCCGTCGTTTCTTCCCCCATGCCTAATGCTTTCAAATAGCGGGAGAACTGTCCCACTGCACAGGGATGAGCACTCACTGAGTTTTGACCCCCTGCAACCAGTGATTGATTTTGTTCAATCAAGACCCGGTAACCACGCTTAATTTGGCGGACAATATTGTCATCCAGGATAATATCCGCATCTAGAATTTCCCCAGTCATTGGGTTGACACGGGAGGGACCCACCCCGGCAAACGCCGGTCGGAACGAACTAGACCAACGAATCGTGTTATAGCGAATATCAGCCGGGTCCCAAGTCGCATTGTCCGGCATTTGTTTCACTTGAATGGCATCTTTAAAACCAGCTTGTTCAAAGGCTTGATTCCACAGCAACACTCCCTCACGAATCGCATCTCGATACTCGATTGGCACCGTATTTTCTAGCCAGAACACAATGGGTTTGACTGGTGGCGAAACAGCCGCCGTTGGATCTTGTTTTTCCAGATGCCAGCGGTTGATATAGCGCACAAAAGGTTCTGAGCTACTTTGGTTAGAAAGGTCTTTATAAGCTGAGAGGAAATAGCCAACTCGCTCATCTGCAAGACGAGGGCGGTAGCCATTATGAGTCGGCACTTCGATTAAACTGTAGTGAACGCCCAGGTTAAACGCGCGGTTATCTGGCAAAGTTGGCAGGTATTTCAAGGGACTGTCATTATCGCCCGAAAAGCTATAAACTGAATCAATTTCAACGTTTAAAGGAAAGGATTTGACTGTCTTTAAATAAGAAGTTTCTAAGTCTGCTGTATAACCAGGCCCTAAGAGGACAGGGATATCGGTCTGTAATCCTGGTAGGTCGCGACGATCGCTCATCAACAAATCCCCTAAGTCAATCAGGAGTGATTGGCGTTGGGGGTGGATGCTTTTAATTGGGAGAGAATAGAGGATAGACTCGCTAAATGAGCGATCGATAGAACGGGCTTGGGGATCGCTGGGATTGGTGCGGAAGTTGATATTCGGAATCACAAATTCGATGCGATTTTGCTGACGACGCAGTTGAAAGAGAAAATCTTTGAGGGGCAACCCACTAAAAATCCCAGCTTCGCCAATACCAGAATCTAAGGTGATGAAGCAAAGAAATTTTTTATTAAGCTGTTCTGGCTGAATTTCTAGGTAAAATTTGCGAGTTTCTGGTTGATTGTAAAGCGTAAATAACCCAGGTAATTTATGAGTATTTTTGATCAGGGTTTCAAAAGGCTGAAGGGCAACCGTTTCAGAAGTCGTGATTTTATCCTTAGTAAAGGGAGGTTGAGCGACAACTTTTGATAGGTCAAAGATCCCTTCTAGGAGGGGGAGCAGGCAAGCAGCTAGCAGAAAGAGGGTTATGAATAAGCGAGCAGCTACTTGGCGGAAGCGAGCGCTTAAATTTCGCCGGAATCTAGTAGGATTTGCTGTGAGGAAGATGCGGGCTCGCCTGCCAGGAGTTACCAACTGCTTGCCGACCCTGATTTTGACTTTTCCGAAAATGGGATTTCTCATGTTCCGGTACGCTTGAGATGTAAGGAGAAACGGGATTAAACATTAAAAATTAACCTGAGCTGAGGTTAATTTTTAATGTTTAATTTTTAGGGAGTTTTGGGCCAGGGAATTGTCGAGTCTTGTGCTAAGTGTTTAGAAACAGCGACGGCTCCATAGCGGTTTAAATGACTGGGGTCTGAAAAGTATTCGCGGGCTTCTGGCCAAAGCTGGCTAATGTCTAGGAAAGTGAATTTGATTTCATCTGCTAATTGCTGCATTTGTCGCCGGAATTCTTGTTCGTAGTTAGCCCGCACGGGGTCTAAGTAATCTTGAGTGAGGGGCATATTGACAAAGACGAGATTGATATTTCGTTCCTGGGTAAAGTCAACCAATTTTTTAATGGCTGTCGTTTGGGTTCCGTCGAGCTGAAAGTTTTGATAATCACTGTCATAATCCCCTGAAACTTTGGGGTGTTTTTGATAATAGGTAATCGGATCGAAACGAAGGCTAATGGGGAGGAATCCATTGGGGTTAAATTCGGAACTATCTGCTGCAAGTTGACCGTTGTCTGCTATTTTTTTCGCAGAAGTTGACGGGTCGTTGTGAGGGGTGGCTTTGTCACTAGGTGCCAGTGGCTGAGTCGCGACTAGCGATCGCAGCAAAGCGGTGAGGCGATCGCGCTGCCGATAGGCGCCAGAGAGTTCCGACAGCTTTTGCTCGGTCCATTGTTCGGCTGCTTGTTCGCTGGCACTCCATTGCCACAGCAGATGAGTCGCAACAGCGAGGGGATTTGCGGTGGATTTGGGTGGGAGTCCTTCTCCTAGCTGATTGGTGCGGATTTGAAAAGAGGCACGTCCCGGTTGGCGACGGTGAAAGGTGCCGAGCGCCAACTGTTGATATCCTTCAGAATTAGCGATCGCGTTGTAAGTCACATCGATCCGACCACTATTGACGGCCCTGGCGCCATCCGCCAGCACAATTAATTTCGGAAGTTGTTCCGGTGGGAGGATGCGGCGGACGATCAAGTCTACTACCTGAATCGTAGCACCGTTGACTCCGAAGTTATAAATTTTGAGCCCGCGGTATCCCTGCTTAGCTAAAGCTTGCTCCAGGACCTTGGGATCGATTCCCCGCAAGGCTCTGGAACTGCCCACAATCAAGATGTCTGGGACTTTCTTCTCAGTTTGCAGATAGTGTTGGTAGCGGATTAATTGCTCATCTAGCTGCTGGCTATGGAAGGAGGGAAACGTCGGAGCCGAGTTCAGTTCGCAGCTTTCTCCTTGCAGAGACTCCCCGGGTCCACAATTCGCGACCCAGGTAACATTAGCTGAACCTGGTTTTGTAAACCCAGAGTGATTAAAAGCACCCTCCCCATCAAACGCAGCGGTTGGTGGTAAAGGCAAGGTAGAACTGTCGGAGGAATTGGGACTTGGGGTCGCTGACGGGGGAATGGGAGCAGAAGTACCCTTGGCCGCAGGGAGGGGAGTGCCGATCGCGCTTAACTTCTGGCAACCAGGACCTTGGCATTCTGCCACCGCCTCACCACTAGCAACAGGTTGCAAAAGTTGGGATGCTAATAAATCCACTTGCCAAGCGAATAGGCAACCGAGGGTTGCCCACACCAAGCCAACTCCCGCCGTTTGATAGCACCATCTCGCTTCACCCGTCGTGACTTCTTCCCTCGGCACGAACAAACCAGAAGCCATAAGCGACCGCTGCACTCGCTGCATCCAGCTATCTCTGCTGAGATGGGGACGAGAAGGTTCTACCCGACCCACGACTGGCTCGATATCAGGGTGTAAGACCAGATCGGCTTGCAGCGCTAAATCACTGATATCAGTAGTGGGGGCAAATTCTGGTTCTTGGTCAAACTTAACCGGCTGCAATCCAGGCGAGCTGGACTTAGTGGCAGTGGCTGAGGCTTTTTGGCGGCTGGGGTTGGTAAAATCAACGCCATAGCGCCAGAGAGGCAGTTTTTGACCCGCACGACGACCGTAGACTCGCACCCCATTAATATGAGGGATTTGTAGTTGTCGCAAGAGTTGAGCAATGGGAGGTCCCACCTTCGACTGAGAAGGGCAGGTGGGAGCTTCGCTCATAATGTGTAGCAGTTCGCCTTTCAGCAGCAGGATGACGCGAATGCCCCCAGTTTGTAGCTTGCGCTCTAGTTCCGGGTTGAGGAGTCGGTTAATCATAAACCGGAGCGCCGAGCGATCGCCCTGACTGGCGAGGGTCCAAGCACTGGGTGCGAGGTCGGGATGGTGGGCGGCGGGTAAGTCCAGCCAATCAATCCAAGCGGGAGCTTCTTCTCCACCAGCACTGGTGGTCGTCACACCGTAGAGGGTTGCAGCTTGGATGCCTTGGGGAGCCAACGCTGACAGCAGGGGTGCGACCGCTGTGACAATTTCCTGCTTGTTGGGAGCAACGGGGTGCGGGTCAGCGATGACCCCAGAGTGGCGAGGCATCCCCGGTTTCTGGGTTTGGCTGCAAAACAAGTGCAGAGTTGATTCTTTGAGGGTGGCTCGCACTTCAACGACCGGCTGTAATTGCTGGTTGAGGAGTTCTGCGACCGCTTGCACATCTCCCCACCTCGCCCATTCCTTCAGCATCCGGTCGGGTGGGGTCAAATCCACCCGCATCATCCAGTCTGCCTTGGTCTCGCCCTGCACCATGCTGATAATGATGGCGTCGCGGAAGTCTTCGAGTTTGAGTTCTCGCAGTCGTTGCGCGATCGGTTCTGCCAGGAGCGAGGGGTCGGGGTTGTAACTCGACTCTAGCAAGGCGAGCAAGCGCCGTTCAGACAGCCGAGGGGTGGAGGGACTGGTTGACTCGCTGGCGGTTGCTGCCTGTTCTTTGTGGCGAATGCTGACTCGGACAGAAACACCAAGGGGGCCGAGAATTTCGCTGAGAAAACTGGCAATGGCATCGGGGTAGCCTTGACGAGCTAAAGTTTCGTTGGAAACGATCAGAGCCGAGTTGTCGGTTGCAGGAGTGGCGGGGTCGGCCGTGAGTTGCCAGGAAGGGGGAACGTCTGTTTGAGCGATCGCTAAGGTTTCTGAGCTGGTTTCTGGTTGCGACGCCGTGACAGTCCGACTGTAGGAGAGGGGTTCTGGTTCTGCTGCCATTGGAGACGCAGGTTCGAGGGTGGTTGAAACGCCTCTGAACTCTGCCGGCGGGGCATCAATGGTCAGGGGGGAAATTTGGAAGGAGTCACTCAGGAGTTGGCTCTGGGGAACCGCTTGTGGCGGTCGGCTTCTGGCACTGGGTGTTTCTGCGACCGCTGGTGCAGATTTTCTACTCCCCACCTTGCTCTGGTGCTTCGGGTCTGGCTCTTGGACAGGGACCCTCTCACGGTTTTCCCGTTGGGTACGGTGACTTTCAGAACTACCCGGAGGTTGGGAGGGTTTCGACACAGGGGCGCTGCCATTGAGGCTATTACAGTGGAGGCGCACAGTCCAATCATTGCGCCTTTGCCCTAAGGTTCGACCACACAGGAAGATCTGATAAATCCGAGGGTGGTTGGAGGGTAGCAGTTTTCCGAAGTCAGTGCCATTAAGGGCTGCTGAAAACTGAGTCACTGCAATCTCCACCGGAGGGCACTGAGTGCCTTCGCAAAGAATATGCAGGTGATTTCCCCGCAACCGCACCTGTACTTGTACTCCAGGGAGCCCCAAAGCTTCTTGGGCCCATTGCATTAAGGGGGATCGGTTATCTGTCACAAGGCTCCCGTTCGCATTCAACATGGGGGCTGTAATCTCGTCAAGCTTGCTTTTGTTACAGAAAAAGTGAGAAGTCTGGAAGCCCCCATCTTTTCAGCGGGGGTGAAAGGCGACTCCGGGTGGTTCAGCACCCGTCAATATGCTATACTCATTTGCGCGAAGGTGGGGAGTAGTCTTAAAAGTGTTGAAAGTTGATAGTGGACGGTTAATGGCTAACTGTCAAGCACTTTTTAAGAGTCAGCACCCCCTGTCACCTTTGTTTCTCTGGGCGGGGTCTCTTGTGAGTGAAAACCGCAAACTCCCATAGGGCAGTATCAACCGCAACCTTGTTTCCCTAAATTTCAGAGAATAATCGGGAAGTGAAAAATTCCGCTGCATTCTGGTGTCGATCCTCCACATTGTCGCTATCCTTTAACCATAGAGATTCAAGATGATTCAGTGAATGATACAGGAGGCATCCGTGGAGTCCTCTCGGCAAAACTTACGAGACCCCCAGACCCCGAACAGCCCAAATTTAAAAATTGCTGCGGATCTGATATTGAGCATGACAGCAGTTCCTTTACTCTTGGGTCTGTGCGCCGCCAAAGCAGGTAGCCAGTTCCTGCAAACTCTTGGGTCAGACAGCGAAGAAGTGTTTCGAGGCGATCGCCTCCCCTTGCTCAACTTTCCTCACCCAGAAGCACCCAAGTCTAACCGTTAGGGGACAGGGAGGCGCGATCGGCTTGTAGAATTGACCGTTTTCTGGTCAAGTTTCTACAGAAAGAGGGAGATTTGTCACAGAGTCGTTAAATTGTCTCCGATTTGACGGCAGTCGTCGATGTTTTTGGCGAAATTAAACCATACAATTGGTTAAACATCCGCAGCATGGCAAGCACAGTCAACAAGCAGCAGCCCCCCAGCAGGGCAACCGGAGCTGGCTACCTCTGCCGTTGGCTGGCTGACTTGGCTCCAGTAGGCTCCTATAATAGTCGTTTTCGGGGAGGGTCAACATCGGCGTGGCGTCCAGCGCGAATGCGCCCTAGGATTTGTACTCGCCTCCAAGCTATATAACTCAAAGGCTAGTATCCCAGTTGAGTTTAGGAACTGCTTTGGAGAGGGGCCGCCCAATAACTACAACGCGGCGACATTCAGTCGGAGTAATCCGTAGAGAGCTTTCGCGACTCTCAGGTTTCCTGGTTCCTGTTTGAAAAAGACCAGGGCAATGTTTACTGTTTGGGAAGCGGCATACCCCGCCCCGCTTCCCTCCCTCACTTAGCGGGAAGTAAAACGTAAAACGTAAAAAGTCATAAGAGGAGATTCTTAACTTTTGCCTTTTTACGGTTTACTTGTAACTGGTGGGGGTCTCCAGCGGACAAACCAAATGAGTTCACTGCTCCAATCATCAGATCAGGCCATGAGTATCGGTGGCACGCCCAATACTCCGTTTATCACCTCTGACCTGTTTCTGCGCCACCGCCTCAAGACTGTAGAAGACTTGTGGGAGTCGGTGCTGCAACAGGAGTGCGGTCAGGAACTGGTGGATTTAATTCAGCAGATGCGCTCGATGAATTGCCCAGAGGGACAAGCGCCTCAATTTTTAGAGTCAAATGTTTTGCAGCTCATCGAAAAGCTTGACCTGAATGCGGCAATTCGGGCGGCTAGGGCTTTTGCCTTATACTTCCAGTTAATCAATATTGTCGAACAACACTACGAGCAGCGCGACCAACAGCTAGCCTATGCGAGCAGCAATGGTCTAGAACAAATATTTTCTAGCTCGGCCAGCGATCGCGCGGCTGAGCTAGCAGATCATCTCCCCCTGGATTCGACAGCCGCTGCGGTTGCAGGGGAGGGTAACCACACTCAGCGCCGGGACCTCGGCACGTTTCACCACCTATTTCCGAGGTTACGCAGCTTGAATGTACCCTCCCAATTGATTCAGCGATTAATTGACAACTTAGATATCCGGTTGGTATTCACAGCTCACCCTACTGAAATTGTCCGCCACACGATTCGGACTAAGCAGCGACGGGTCGCCAGGATTCTGCAACAGCTCGACCAAATTGATGGCATATCGGGAGCTGTGAGGGTGTCTCCTGCGGGTGTAGCGGGTTTGAGTTCTTCTTGGGAAGCACAGGGATTGCTACAGCAGCTTACTGAAGAAATTCGCCTGTGGTGGCGGACTGATGAGCTGCACCAATTCAAACCGACGGTACTGGATGAGGTAGAGTACGCCCTCCACTACTTCCAAGAGGTACTTTTCGATGTAATTCCCTTACTGTATCAGCGCTTTAAACAAGCGTTGCACGCTTCTTTTCCTTATTTGAAACCGCCTAGGTATAACTTTTGCAAATTCGGTTCTTGGGTGGGGTCAGACCGAGACGGCAATCCGTCTGTGACTCCGCAAGTAACTTGGCAAACGGCTTGCTATCAAAGACATTTGGTATTAGAGAAGTACATTCAATCGGTGCGACGGTTAACGGAGCTGCTGAGTTTGTCGTTGCACTGGAGTGAAGTGCTACCGGACTTGCTGGAGTCGCTGGACCGCGATCGCTTGGAACTGCCAGAAGTGTATGACCACTTAGCAATTCGCTATCGCCAAGAACCCTATCGGCTCAAGTTGGCTTATGTCCTCAAGCGCTTAGAAAATACCCGCGATCGCAATTGGCGACTTTACAAGGGAGAAGAGTTGCAGCGGGAACGGGAGGCACTGTCGCAAAATCCAGAACTAGCAGGTCTCTACCAATCTGGAGCGGAGTTTTTACAAGAGTTGCAATTGATCCAGCGCAACTTGGAGGAGACGGGGTTGAGTTGCCGTGACATGGAAAACTTGATCTGCCAAGTAGAAATTTACGGCTTTAATTTAGCTCATTTGGACCTCCGTCAAGAGTCGTCGGTGCATTCGGATGCGCTCAATGAAATCGCTCAATATCTGCAAATCCTGCCCAAGCCTTACAATACCCTTTCGGAAGCAGAGAAATCGCTCTGGCTGGCAACAGAATTACAAACGCGGCGACCCCTAATTCCTGCGGAATTGCCTTTCTCAGCTAAAACTTGCGAAGCAATTAATACTTTCCGCATTGTGCGGCAGATGCAGCAGGAATTTGGCTTAGAAATTTGCCAAACTTACATTATCAGCATGAGCCACGATGTCAGTGACTTGCTGGAAGTGTTGTTGCTGGCAAAAGAAGCAGGTCTTTACGATCCGGCGTCGGGGATTAGCACTCTGCAAGTGGTGCCTTTGTTTGAGACTGTGGAAGATTTGAAAAAGGCACCGATGGTGATGCAGAGCTTGTTTGAGCTGCCTTTTTATAATGCGACGCTGGCAGGTGGCTTTGCACAACTAGAAGCGGCTAATGGTAAACAATCAGCAGCAAAACCCATTAAATTGCAAGAGGTGATGCTGGGCTATTCAGATAGTAATAAAGATTCTGGGTTTCTGAGTAGCAATTGGGAAATCCACAAAGCTCAAAAAGCCTTGCAAAAAATTGCTGAGGATAATGGCGTAGAGCTAAGGATTTTCCACGGTCGCGGTGGTTCTGTAGGACGTGGGGGTGGACCCGCTTATAAGGCAATTTTAGCTCAGCCTGGTAAGAGCATTAACGGACGCATTAAAATTACAGAACAAGGGGAGGTTTTAGCCTCTAAATACTCGCTGCCAGAATTGGCGCTGTACAATTTGGAAACGGTGACGACCGCGGTGGTGCAAGCTAGTTTGCTGCATACGGGTTTTGATGGCATTGAGCCTTGGAATGAGATTATGGAGGAGTTGGCGGTGAAGTCACGGTCACACTACCGCCATTTAATCTATGAACAACCGGATTTAGTGGATTTCTTCCACCAAGTAACGCCGATTCCAGAGATTAGTCAGTTGCAAATTAGTTCGCGGCCCGCTCGTCGTAGTGGGGGTAAAAAGGATATTAGTACCCTACGGGCCATTCCTTGGGTATTTAGCTGGACTCAAAGCCGATTTTTACTGCCTTCTTGGTATGGGGTGGGAACAGCTTTGGAGGAATTTTTGCAGGCAGAACCGGAAGAACATCTAAAGCTTTTACAGTATTTTTATCTGAAATGGCCATTTTTTAAGATGGTGATTTCTAAGGTAGAAATGACGCTATCCAAGGTAGATTTGCAGATCGCACACCACTATGTCCGGGAGTTATCAAGTCCTCAAGACCGAGAGCGGTTTGAAGCGCTGTTTGAGCAGATTTCTCAAGAGTATCTTTTAACTCGTAAGTTGGTTTTGACCATTACAGGACACCAACGTTTATTAGATGAAGACCCAGATTTGCAGCGTTCTGTACTGTTGCGTAATAGTACAATTGTGCCGCTTGGTTTCTTGCAGGTGGCGTTGTTGAAGCGGTTGCGACAACATGGTACATCGGCGGTGCCAGGAGTGATTCACTCGCGTTACAGCAAGGGAGAATTGCTGCGAGGTGCTCTATTGACGATTAATGGAATTGCTGCGGGGATGAGGAATACGGGTTGACGTTGATAGTGGCATGAAACAGGATGCTTAGAAGCGATCGCTCTGAATTGAACAGGGCGATCGCTTTTTTTGGTGACAGGACCAAGAATAATGGGGAGCGCGGTCGCCGTCGATTAGCGCTCTTCTATCACTCTCGTCAGAGTATATTCTGAAACTCTTACACTGAGGGACTTTTACAACTTAGCAACAAATAGGTGTTTCTATCAGTTTGTGAGGGCTAAATTGCCCGCTGGGTAGGCATTTCATGATTGGGATTCTATTTTCCTCTGCTGATAGTGACAGAAGAGGGCTAGATAGGCTTACTGGATAATCCTATTTGTTGTAGTCATAGGGAGGGTTCCAAACGTAGGGAACGGTTTGGCGATTTCTTAAGGGATCTGAACCAGTTGGATAGTTGACATCAACGTGTAGGTGTGGCCCACTACTAGCACCATTGTGTCCTGTTGCTGCGATCCTTTGTCCGGCTTGTACTCGATCGCCTACTCTAACTTGAGCGGAATTTTGCTTGATGTGCATATAGAGTGAGCGGTAGTAGTTACCAGATTGATTACGTACATCTTGATCGTGTTCAATCACAATGTAGTTGACAATAAATGGATAGGGAGTGAACTGATTGTTTTGATTTGGTGGTAGGTCTTGTACATCCTGCGTGATTGCAATTACTCTCCCACTCCGCATAGCGTAGATAGGTGTACCAATGCTTGCACCAATATCATCAGCGTATAGTTGAATGCGATCGCCAGGATGTCCTGTAGGGCGAGGACCAGATCCATTGAAAGGATGTTGGAAACCACGTAAGGGATTACTAGATGTAGGATTAGGAAACAAGGCTGGTTGGTTGTTAGTAGGAGTGCCAGAGTTGTTACAGTTGGGTTGAATAGGAGGATTTCCTGGTGGGTAGCCAATAGTCCAAGCACTAGGAACCCAACCTTCCACACCACCAACATTAACCAAAAACCAGAGGGCATCTTTTAGGTTAGGGTTACTCAAATCGGTTACTGTTTCACCGTAGCGCCAACCTAGAGCAGTATAGTTTTGGTTATAGTTAAGACTCTGACCATTTCCAGCAGCAGTGGTAATTGGTGATGAACGAACTCTAATTCCGTTAGTAGATTTAACCTTGAAAGTGAAGGAGTCTTGGGGGCCTCTACGAACGGTGTTATCGCAGGAGAAGGTTTGGGCGCTGGTACTTGACTCTCCAAAGAAGGGAATATTTAGGCGAGGGGAAACTGTAGGAACAGTTACGACGGAGGCGACAGCAACTAATGCAAGGGTTGCATTTTTGAATCTTTGAGACATATAATTTCTCCAATTGAATAGGGACACTAATGGCAGGAGTTATTCGGTGATTTGATTAATTCCGAGCAGGAATACTCCAACCCAATTTCCTGGCAGTTTCAGAGCTGAAACAGGCCGTTTCGCCAGCTTTGTCTCGACAAACTTGGGTATTCAACCAATAAGGTTCGCTCCATTTATCCCATTTAAATTTTGCAGTAGCATTCACGTTTTTTGGTTGTTGACTTTCTTGTTCTGCTGGTACTAACTCGACTGGTTCTCCAGCTCCAGCTTCTGCTTTTTTACCTAAAACAAAAAAGGACATTTGCAAACTTATTAAAATAATTAATCGCCCAAAAAAGATTGATGGTTTTGACATGTATTTATAGTAGACCTCTCTAGTTTGGTTATTTGAACGAGTTATTTTTTTCTTAAATCAAATCTACCAAATGGCAATTGTGTTGACAAGAGAAACACGGTAATATTTAGTAGCCTACAGATGTAAGAAAGTAGCATACAGGTGCAAAAGAGTCGCCTACAGGTGTAAGAAATTGCAGCATCTGTCAGGTTATACTAAAAAAATAACAACCTCAAACCTCTTTCTAATAATGAACGAAATCACAGTAGGTCAGGCGTTAGCCCTAGTGGAATCGCTAGTGTATGACAGAACTGGAAAACATCTCACAGAACTACAGCGACTAATCTTTTGCGGAGTGTGGGAGGGTAAACAATACAAAGAAATTGTGCCAAAAAATGACCCTTGCACTGCTGGTCATGCTAGAGGAGTTGGTTCTAGCTTGTGGCAGATACTTTCAGGTTGTCTAGGAGAAAAAGTTGATTTTCGTACATTGAAGACGGCAGTAGAGCGATACGCACGACGGCAACCGCTAACGATTGAAAGTGCGACATTAGAACCTGCGATCGCAGCTAACAATTGTGGATTCGACTGCTATATCACTGGTGATTTAACTCAAGCCAACAAACAATTCGAGTTAGCTCTTAAAATCAACCCAAATCATGCTGCTAGTTACTACAATCAAGCCTGGAGTTACGAACAAGTAGGAGATTTTAACCGCGCCCTAGAACTTTATCGTCAAGCTGCGTTAAATGGTTTTGCAGCAGCTTACTGTAACTTAGCTCGCTTACACATCATTGAAGATAAAAAATATGACTTGGCTGTTGATATTTGTCAGCGAGGTTTAGCACTGGTACAAGCAGAAACAGTTGAAACAGATAAAATTGTAAAGGCAGCTTTGTTGACTTATCTTGCTTGGGCTTGGATAAATCAAGGACGCGATGAAGAAGCTTTGGAAAAGCTACAAGCAGCGAGAGAATTAGATGAGAATCGCACTTTAACTTATGCTCTCATGGCACAAGCCCTAGAAAATATGGGACAATATACAGAAGCCTTGGAAGCTTGGAAAACTTATGTTAAGAAATATCCCAAATGCGAGCGCCGAGACAAAGATATTTTGATGGGGAAGGCACGACAACGTCTGAAGGAACAGTCGTAGTTGTGCCAATCGCCCCTCAATAGTCCTCTGGATTAATTAAGGACACTGATATTTGTTGCCATTCTTGTCTATGCAAGTGTTTTGAGGTATGCTATTGTTCAACACATTCTCAGTTTTAGCTGTTGCGGTAGTTGAGGTACTCGCAACTGCGGTCAATCCCAAAGTCAAAGGCGCGATCGCTGACATTAATATAAATAAGGGGGAAATCAAGATTTTGCAATTCATTCTCGTGTCTCCTAGTCAAATTTTTGAGTAGGGAACAAACGAGTTAGCGCTAACTGCTGTCTCCATAATTCCAGCATGAGGCAGACAGAAAGGCTTTCTGGGTCACATCTAGGTCATTATTTGGTCATTTTGATGGCTAGATTAAGTGAACCAAAACTGAACCAATCCAGGACTTACCCACGCCGAGGCCAGAAACCGGGTTTCTTTGCATAAGTCAATCAAAACCTAGTAGAAAATCATTTATGGCTGCGACTCTCAGAGCTTCTGACAAGGGGTTAAAAATTATTGATCGGCTTAGGATTATAAAAGGCTGGTCAAAAAGAGAAAAAGCTTGGTATGAGTTGGCATATACTTCAGAATCAACCTTAAGGAGGTTTTGGAAAAAACAGCCGATTTCTTATGAAAATTTTGTCAAAATTTGTACAGTTATAGAGGCAAATTGGGAAGACATTTTTGATGATCGTCAAGCTGAACTACTCAACGAAGTGAGTGATCTATCTGCTGATAACTTGGGAGGCGAAGGAGCGATAGCTCACTCCAGTCAAACTCAACACCAGCCAAGCTTTGCACTTCCAGAAAAAATCGCACCTGTCAGGAATTGGGTAGGGCGATCCCAGGAAATCAACATACTCAAATCGCAGATTCTCGATCCAGAAACTAGAGCTATTACTATTACCGCCGTTTGCCTCGTTGGTTTAGCTGGGATTGGCAAAACCACTCTCGCCAGTCAGTTAGTCCGTGAACTACAAGCTGAAAACGCCACTTTTACCGTTGCTGCTTGGGAAACTTTGAACGCTGGCACTGGCAGAGCCCCTCGATTTAATAACATTATTGATTCCCTATTACTAACTCTTTCTCATGGCGAAATGACACCTGCTGCCGCTATGCTTGATGACTATCACCAAAAAACCGAGCGCTTGGTCAAATTACTAAAACAAAAACCCTGTCTTGTAGTTCTAGATAACGTTGAGACAGTATTGCAAACTGGCAAGGCAAAACGAGCAGGGTATTTTGCTGATGAGTGTGCCGAGTATGCTTGGCTATTCCAGCAAATAGCAGAGACGGAACATCAAAGTAAAGTAATGTTTACCAGTCGGGAAATATTAGCAGCACTCTCAGGAAAAGAAACCAAAACACTACCGTTAGGTGGATTAGATCGACAAGCTGCAATTCAATTACTGCAATCTTTTAATTTGATTGCCAGTCCAGAGGAATTAGCAGAATTAGCGAAACGCTATGACGGACACCCTAAAGCACTAGAAATTGTTGCTGCCTTAATTTTAAATGAGGCTGAATATCAGGGAAGTGTCGGCAAATTTTTAAAAGATGTCAACTGGTTATTGGTAAATAGTTTAGACGAACTCATTGACCAAGTAATTCAGCGTCTTAGCGATGAAGAACTAATGTGTCTGAGCCAAATATCTGTCTATGAAACACCTGAATATCCGCTGTCAGTTGATGGAATTGCTGCTCAAATGTCTGAAATGAGCAAACGCGATGTTAAAGAAAATGTCATTGAGGCATTGAAACGTCGGCAGCTACTAGACTATAACCGAAATTATGAATCTTACCAAATGCACCCATTGGTAGAAGAAAAAGCCTCTGGGCTACTTAATCCTGAGTTGGCGCGTACTGCTCACCGTAACGCCTACCGCCATTTTCTTAGTATTGTTAAACCGGAAGCGGAATGGAAAGAATTTAATGATATTAAGCCTTTGCTAAGAGCACATTACCATGCTTGTCAGGCAAAAGATTGGGATGAAGCTATGAGGGCAATTTCGATGGCTTACGAGTACCTGCGTCAACAAGGTTATTTTGATATCATCATTGACTGTTACACGCAATTACTACCTAAAAATTGGAAATCAGGAGATCAATTAGTAACCTCACTTTCCGAACATTGTGAGATTTTGTTATGTTTAGGAGGTTCTTATAACGCTGTGAGTCAATGGGAAATTGGACAAGAGTATCACCAAAAATGTTTATTAATTTCTCGGAGTATAGGATATCGTAAAGCAGAGGCAGCGACCCTTTGTTACATGGCACTTCACTTGGGAAATACTGCAATGGCTATTAAATATTTACAAGATTCTATCGTAATTGCTAATGATATCGGAGAAAATTATATTCAATGCAAAGCTTTAGAATATTTGGGCGTTATTTATAGTAGCATAGGAGATAATAATAAATCTATCAATTATCATCAGCAAGCTTTAGCAATTGCACAGGAAATGAAATTTGAAGAAAGTGTGGGAATTGCTTTTGGAAATTTAGGGTGTATTTATGCAATTTTAGGAGAATATGAGACGGCAGAACAATATATGAATCAATACCTAGAAATTGCGATCAAGACGGGCGATCCAAAACGAAAGGCTTATGCTCTAGGAGGGTTGGCTAGTCTTTCTAGTAAAGTAGGAGATTATAAAACTTCTATAGATTACCAAATCAAAGGGCTAGAAATTTGTCGAGAAATTCAAGATAAACACGCCGAATTTGGCGCTATAAGAAATTTAGGAATTACCTATAGAAAAATGGGCGAATATCGGGAGTCAATAAGTTTACTTAAGCGGTGTATAGAACTTTGCTATGAAACGAATAATGACACTGTTGGAGATGCTCTGTATGAGTTAGGAATAACTTATTTGGAGGTTGGTCAACTTGAGGAGGCTCTTGAGCATTTCCACGCTGGGTTGATGATTTTCTATAAAATAGACGCTCATGCTCGTGCTGCCCAATCATTCTTGCAATTAGCAAAAACAAGTTTGCTCATCAATACAGTTCCTCAAGAAACTATCCAAGATTACTGCGATCGTGCCGAAAAGATTTGTCTCGAACTAAAACTCCCCCTATTAACAGAAGTACAACATTTTAAAGCTGAACTACCTAAAACTCTCAACTAAAGCAGGGGCAGGAATGCCCCGCTCCACTCACGAATTAAAACGAATAAACCCGTCCCGTTTCATCAATATAAACAGCTCGATCCTGCCTCGGATCGTCTGCTCGTGTGGGTCGAACCCGAACCATCACCACGTTATCCTTGACGTGATACTCATACTTCAGGGGGACTGTCCCCTGGGGAGCATTAATGGGAATCGTCGCAATATCTCCTTTGCGGCTACTGATCTGGATGTTTACCTCCTTCGCTTCTCCCGGAAGTAACACCCGCGGATAACCCTCTGCTTTCCCATATTCTAAAGCCAAGCCAGTTTGATTCAAAAGCTGGACTTTAATCTCACGATTGGGGTTTACTGTGGCTTCAGGTTGCCAAAAACCCGGTCGATATTGGTTGTTTGGTGCAGGTTGCGAAAAAACAGCACTCGGTATGCCACTACTCAGAGTAGCCAGAACTGCTGCAACGGTCAGAATTTTCCATTTCATGGGAATTTGACTTAGAAAGTGGCTGCATCCGACTATCTACTTTTCTCTCTGGGATCGAAGTGTCTTGAGCCGGATTTTAGCTCACTTATCTATTTTTCAAGCAGCGATCCGGAACCGCAACCAGATTTAGCTGGCTTAAAAAGAGTAAACGCGCCCTCTTTCATCAATGTAAATGGCTCTGTCTTGGCGTTCGCGATCGCTGGTGAGGCGGATGCGAACCGTTACTAAGTTTTGTGCCGGGTCAACGTTATATTCATATTTCAGGGCTGTGAGGCCTTGTTTAACATTGATGGGAATATTGGCAATATCTCCCGTGCGGTTACTAATGCTAATGCTGAATTCCCTGGTTGCTCCCGGAGGTAAGGATGAGATCGTGACTCCTGACTCGCCATATTCCAAATTTAATCCGGTATCGTTTAACAACCGGACTTTGATGTTACGGCTGTTGTCTACTTGCACTTCTGGTTGCCAGAATCCTGGTTGGTATTGACCCGTAGCGGAAGGCTGGGACAAGGCAGGGGTGCTAAAGGCGATCGCGCTCAGTAGAGCAGTGGCGGTCAAAATTCTTACTTTCATTGTTTTTGCTCTTGATAATTTGCTATCTTATTTTTCTCTGATTATGCCAACATCAAGGGCTGATTCGATCTTTTTTTATCGTAAAAAATATTGCGCGTTGTTAAAGCAATCTCACATCCAATTGCATTGGAATTGTTTAGGAAAGGGAAGCTCACAGCTTTGCTGATTCCACCATGAAGCAGCTCATCGTTCCTCCCTTCAGATGCCAGTGCAACCGGAAGATTCTTCATCATGAGCCTACCATGCAAAATCCTGGAGACTTGGTGACTGTTGTCCAGCCATCAAACCCCCAGGATTTAACCTCATCAATCTAAATCAATCTGAATGAACTTACTCAGCGGTCGCTAATTCTGTATCTGTACTGCCACCAGAGCGTCGCCGGGTTAGGGTGTTGTAGAGCATTTGACCAATGGCTTTAATCAAGTTGCCTTCTAACTCCATGAACATTTTCATGTTCATACCGAAAGCATCATTTGCTTCTGCAACAATGCGCTCGGCTGTCGCTTCGTCGATGGCTAGTTCATTGAGAGACTCGCGGTACTTCGTTTTAAACGCTTTTTCGTCAGGAATGTCCTTAAACTCATAGAAAGCAGTGCCGCCATCAGTCAGGTTCATGGCTCTTTGGGCAATGCCTTTGAGAATTTGACCGCCGGACAAATCGCCCAAGTAACGGGTGTAGGAGTGAGCGATTAGCAGTTCGGGTTCAGAGGCAGAAATTTCCCGAATCCGAGCCACATAAGCTTGACCTGCCACTGAAGGAGCGATTTGTTCCCGCCAATTTGGACCGTAATAGTAGTACAAATCTTGCTCTAAGCTCAGCTTGCGGTCCAATTCAGGAAAGTAAATTTTGGAAACAATTGGATGCTCCCGGTGGCGCTCCATTTCTTCTTCGATCGCGGAGTACACGAAGTAAAAGTTTGTTACCAAACGTCGATAAGAGGTTTTTTCAACGACTCCTTTTAAAAAGCACTTGACAAAACCTACGTTTTCTGCCATCGTGTGGGATTTTTTCGTCCCCTCACGCAATTTCGTTGCTAAGTTGATGCTCATGCTAAATTCCCAACCTTACAAGTCTTGTGCTAGCCGAATCAGTTCGCCAAACAGCTAAAAAATCACCTAATTTGTTACCTTAAACTGATTTGATGAGAGATTGTATTAAGAATTATAACAAATTCTACTAACCCTCAACAGTTTGAGCGGCTGGGAATTCAGGTCTGCTAAGAGTTAAGTCGATCGCAGGGAGTGAGCGATCGCTACCTTTGGCAATTGGTTGCGATCGCTTCAGTTGAAGCATCGAATCTGAGTTCCGTTAACCGTCAACCTTTAAATATCCCAGTCTGTTCAATTGAGCTTCGGGTCAAAGCTTTCGATGAACTCGCGACGGGGAGCGACGCGCTCGCTTCTGAACCCTAAGGAAAGAAAGAGAAAATTTCGATCTTGAGACCGCCCCTGACGATTTACAATAGCAAAACGCATATTTTTGGCAGGTAAACATCCCTCTTAAGGAAGATTTATGTCATTGCAAGACTTCGATATCCAGACCCTAGCACCTGGGGACAAATGGCCAGTATCACCGGGTGGCACGGTGACATATAGTTTTGTCACAGCAGCCAGTGCTAGCTCGTATCCAGCCGATGCAGATGAAACGAACATAGGCGAAGTGACAGAGGGGATAAAAAACAACGTCCGACAGATCCTTAACAATCTGTTTAGCTCAGTCATTCCCATCAAATTTCAGGAAGTACCTGATACCACTTCCAGCCACGGTCAGATCCGCATCCTGTTTTCCGATGGGCCAGGTAAAGGCGATAGCAGCAGCGCCTATGCCTACTTCCCTGGCACCAAACCGAACTCCGGCGCTGTCCATCTCCGGAGAGATTATGAAAACGATTCGGAAAATAATGCTTACTCCAACCCTCCGGGCAGTTTTGGCTACTACACTTTGATCCATGAACTCGGCCACGCAATGGGGCTCAATCACCCAGGAGCTTACAACGGCAATGAGGTGGGAGCGGGTGCTACTGATGGTGGACCGTACCTATCATTCGATCAAGATAATACCTTAAACACCGTCATGTCATACAACCAGGGCGAACCAGGTCCTTATCCCAGCACCCTGATGGCCTACGACATCCGTGCACTTCAGTCGATCTACGGCGTTCCTGACCCTACCAATGGCGACACAGTCTATACCTTTGACAGCAACAGCATCAAGCAAACCAAGACGATCTGGGATAGCAGCGGCAATAATACCATCAGCCTAACCGGAGTGCCAGCAGATGACAGCTATTACCTCGACCTGAAACCAGGCGGCTTGATTGCAAGCAAAAATGCTGTGAACTCTGCTACTTACAAGCACTTGGCCGATCCCTCTAAAAAAGATTTCTCAATTACCCAAAATGCGACAGTCATAGGTCCGAATACGCTGATTAAAAATGCGATCGGTTCTCTCGGCAGCGATGAGATCTATGGGAACACAGCCGACAATAACATTCAAGGGCTGGCAGGGGACGATACTATTGAGGGCGGTTCTGGGAATGACACCTTGATGGGTGAAGCTGGAGATGACTTACTGCGAGGCGGTGAAGGTAATGATTTATTAATGGCTGGCAAGGGCACCAATATCCTCTATGGCGATCGGGGAAATGATACGTTGATTGGTGGCAAAGGTGAAGACAAGTTAACAGGCGGTGCTGGCGCTGATTGGTTCATTTTGGAATCAGGTCCTGGTTCTGACATCATTACTGATTTCACTCAGGGTGAGGATATCCTTGGCTTGTCAGGAGGTTTAAGTTTTAGCGATCTCTCGATTACGGAAGGTACCGGTCCCAATGATAACCAGGCTATCATCCGAGTCGGTCCGGAGGGTGATGTGTTAGCCAGGTTACAAGGAGTTCAGGCTCAAAGCCTGACGGCGGCTAATTTCCGACCGTTCTAGCAACGTTGCTCTGAAGCTTCTGGAGTTTGTCAGCAGCTTCCCCTGAAGACTCGGTCAATCTTGTCGGTTACAGACTGACAAGATTGACCTGATTTCTGTTGAGTTTAACTGGGTGGTGTAGTAAGCTCAATCGCCTCTACTAGCAACCCTTAAATATCCAAGTCTGTCAAGTTGAGTTTGGGGCCAAAGGTTTCGATGAACTCGCGACGGGGAGCGACGCGATCGCCCATCAACACGGTAAAGATCCGATCGGCCTCCGCCGCATCTTCAATCTCCACCCGCTTCAGCGTCCGAGTTTCCGGGTTCATCGTGGTTTCCCACAACTGCTGTGGCATCATTTCCCCTAACCCTTTGAACCGCTGGATCGTGTAGTTGGCATTAGACGGAAACTCGTTCCTAACCAAGTTCTGCAACTCGCGATCGCTGTAACAGTAATAGTGATTCCGTCCCCGTTCTACTTTGTATAAAGGAGGGCAAGCAATGTAGATGTAACCCTGCTCTACAAGCGCCCGCTGGTAACGGTAAAAGAAAGTGAGTAACAATGTGCGAATGTGAGCGCCATCGACATCAGCATCCGTCATAATCACGATCTGGTGGTAACGCAGTTGAGAAGAATCAAATTCCTCCCCTTTAATCCCTAATCCCAAAGCTGTAATCAACGCTTGGATTTCAGCATTTTTGTAGATTTTGGCATCATCGGTTTTCTCAATATTGAGGATTTTTCCCCGCAGTGGCAAAATTGCTTGGAAGCGACGATCGCGCCCTTGCTTTGCACTGCCGCCCGCACTATCCCCCTCCACGATATAGATCTCTGATTCGCCAGGGTCTCTCGAACTGCAATCTGCTAATTTCCCTGGTAACGGCGAAGATTCTAAGACTGATTTTCGCCTCACTAAATCGCGAGCGCGACGGGCCGCTTCTGCTGCTTTAAAGGCCTGAATTGCTTTTTCTAAAATTGCATCGGCGACAGTTGGGCGAAACTCTAAATATTCAGTCAATACTTCTCCGACCAAAGTATCAACAATACCCCGGACTTCAGTATTTCCTAATTTAGTTTTGGTTTGCCCTTCAAATTCTGGATCGGGGACTTTAACAGAGATGACGGCCGTCAAACCTTCCCGCACGTTTTCGCCGCCGAGGTTCGCTTCGCTTTCTTTCAGCTTGTTACGCTTGCGGGCGATCGCATTCATCGTCCGTGTCAGGACTGCCTTAAACCCTTCCAAGTGGGTGCCACCATCAATGGTGCGGATGTTGTTAGCAAAGCCAAAAACATTGTCACTAAAAGCGTCTACGCACCACTGCAACGCCACTTCAATCTGAACATTGTTGCGTTCGCCTTGGATGTAAATGATTTCCTCGTGGAGGGGTTGCTTGTCGCGGTTGATATAGGCGACATATTCCCGAATTCCGCCCTCGTAGCAGTAGGTTTCAATTCGGGGTTCGCTGCTTTTGAGTAACTCCAGGCGGCGATCGCTAAAGGTAATCTTGACACCTGCATTCAAATAAGCCAGTTCTCGCAACCGCCCCGACAGCGTTGTATAGTCAAATTCAATCCCCGTGCTAAAGATCTGGGTGTCTGGCAAAAAGCTCACAGAAGTACCGGTGCGACTTTCTTTGCTAGACTTGACAATCAGTTCAGTTACGGGAAAACCTCGCTCGTAGCGCTGTTTATGCACCTTCTTATCCCGCCAGACTGTCACTTCCACCCACTCTGACAGCGCATTGACGACAGAAATCCCAACTCCGTGCAAACCGCCGGACACTTTGTACCCACCTCCGCCAAACTTCCCGCCTGCGTGAAGTACCGTCATCACGGTTTCCAGGGCAGATTTACCGGTTTTAGAATGGGTATCAGTGGGAATCCCCCGGCCATCATCGGTTACAGTCACAGAACCATCGGCGTTGATGTCAATCTCAATATGGGTGCAATAGCCAGCCAGCGCCTCATCGATGGAATTGTCCACAACCTCGTACACTAGATGGTGGAGTCCTCGCGGGCCGGTGGTCCCGATGTACATCCCCGGTCGTTTGCGGACGGCCTCAAGGCCTTCCAATACTTGAATCTGATCGGCGCTGTAACTGCTGGTCATACAAACTAGCTCCAATAATGGGGCTTAAGCCCTCTAAAGCTTCAACAAAGCAAATTCTTTAAAAATTCTAGCACAAAACGGTTAAAGGCGATGCTAGGGCTTTCTAGTGGAAAGTTTAATAGGGGGATGGAGGTATAATAGCGGAGGGGTAAGGATGAGGGGCAAGTGGGAGGGGAAATGGTTGGGTTGATTGTAATTTGTGGTGCGACGGCGACGGGAAAGTCAGGATTAGCGTTAGAGTTGGCTGAAAGACTGGATTCGGTGATTCTCAGTGCCGACTCGCGACAAGTGTACCGTGAGTTTAACATTGGGACGGCCAAACCTTCACCCACCGATCTGCAACGAGTCCCCCACTTCTTAATTGATATCTGCGAACCCACTGAAACTTTAACGGTGGCCGACTATCAGCAACAAGCTCAAGCTTTAATTGGGAAGTTGCACCAAGCGGGTACAGTCCCTCTGTTAGTGGGTGGGACTGGTTTATACCTGAAGTCAGTGGTGCAGGGACTCAAGATCCCTCGGGTTGCACCACAGCCAGAACTGCGATCGCAACTTGCCCTGATCGGCCAATCTCAATGTTACGCCATCCTGCAACAAGTTGACCCCTGGGCGGCTCAGAAAATTCACTGGAACGATCCCGTGCGAACGTTAAGGGCCTTAGAAGTATTTTATGTAACGGGTCGTCCTATTTCCGAGCAACAGGGAGAAAATCCACCGCCTTATCCGATTTTACAGATTGGTTTAGATTGTGAGCTAGAAGTTTTGGCACAGCGTCTTGAACAGCGAACCGAACAAATGCTAGCGTTGGGATGGCTCGAGGAAGTCGAGTTTTTATGTCAAAAATATGGCTGTGAGTTCCCCTTGCTCAATACCCTAGGCTATCAAGAAATGAAGCAATATTTAGCCAAGGAACTCAGTTTATCTGAAGCCAAAAACTTAACAGTTTTGCATACGCGACAATTTGCGAAACGACAGCGGACTTGGTTTAAGTCTGTTCCTGAGATTGAATGGTTTGATTGCAATCAACCGGATTTATGCGAAAAAATGTGGGAGCGAATTCAAGCTTGGCTTCTTGCTAATTCTCGATAGACACTCATGCTATTTTTACCCTTTTCCCTGACAATGATTCCTGTGCTTAGCTGTAAAGACTCGCCACAAATTCCCCATATCCATTATACAAAAGAGTCGGGCGAGTTTCCCATGACCAACTCGAACCAGCACTCACCACTCGTTCCGTTTCCTGCGACCATCGAGGATGGGGCTGGTTCGGATTGACATTCGCCTCAAAACCATATTCATTGGGTGAAATAGTATTCCAAAAAGTGGCTGGTTGTTTCTCCAAAAATTCAATCTTGACGATTGATTTTGCCCCCTTAAATCCATACTTCCAAGGAATCACTGCTCGCAGAGGTGCACCATTTTGTTTAGGGAGTGACTTTCCGTACATTCCCACGGCAAAAAACGCTAATTCATTCGCCATTTCCTCAAGTCGCAATCCTTCAGTATAAGGCCAAGGATGAAATTGTGATAATAAACCAGGACCTTGAGTAATTTTAGGATCGTAAAATGAGGTAAAGCGCACAAATTTAGCCTCAGAAGTGGGTTCTACATCCGCCAAGAGTAACTTCATGGGAAATCCCAGCCAAGGCACAACCATTGCCCAAGCTTCTACACAGCGGAAGCGATAAATGCGCTCTTCTAGGGGAAACTTTTTCGGGAGGTCATCCACTGCATAAAGGCGGGGATTTCTGACCAACCCTGTTACTTCTACTTGCCAATTTTCTGTGGGCAAAACCTGAGCTTTTTTCCAAATTGATTTGGTGCCGCCATATTCGTAGAAGTTGTTATACTGAGTTGCGAGTTCTTCCTCGGTAAGGGGTCGATCCACGGAGGAAAATTGCGGATTGCGGGTAAAACCTGTGTAGGCCTTAGCAGCACGATCGCTAGAGGTTAACTCAGAATCGGTTTTGTCTTGACAGCCAGTCAGCGATAGTAAAGCTGTACTGGCACCAACACCAATTAACTGCTTGATCAAGCGACGCCGATTCAGAAAAAAAGTTTCTGGTGTCACCTCTCGTTCAGGAATTTCCCAGATTTTGGGAACGCGAATCAAAGGCATAAGTCTTCGTTGTTAATTGTGAGGGAGTCTTGTAGCTAAGAACACTAACCTGTATCCCAAACTACTATTTAGTTGTCACTTGCTCAGAGCAGCAAGGTAACAGAGAGATTGTGCCAAAATCTATTTCAATGGGTGAAGAATCCCTATTGAGATAGATGGCAATAGCGAGCGATCGCCTCGCCATTCACAGTAGTGGTAAGGACATCCCAGATTCTTTCAAAGCAAATAATAAATTCCATTGCGATCGCATCCGGCTAGAGTAGCCAACTTCTGGGAAAGAACTATCATAGAGCAATATTCTAACTACTTGCTGCTTATGAGTTACTGTGTCAATCCCCACTGCCAGCATCCAGAAAACTCTGATGGCAATGTCTCCTGCTCAAGTTGCGGGTCAAACTTATTACTCAAAGGCCGCTACCGGATTGTGCAAGCCTTGAGTTCCGGCATTTCCGGTCGTACCTTCCAGGCGATCGACTTAGACAAACCCTCTCAACCCCTCTGTGCCATTAAACAGTATTTCCCCCAAGACGGCAACTCAGACCGCGATAAATTTCGTCTGGCGGCCCTGCAATTAGACCGGATCGGTCAGCATCCGCAAGTGCCTGATTTGTTAGCTTATTTTGAGGAGGACGGTTGCCAATATTTGGTGCAAGAGTTCATAGAAGGTCGGAATTTAGCTCAAGAACTCTCAGATACAGGCGTTTTTAACGAAATCAAAATTTGGCAACTCCTGAGTGAATTATTACCAATTCTAAAATTCACCCACGAATCCCAAGTCATTCACCGAGACCTCAAACCGGAAAATATCATCCGTCGCTCGACCCCAGCTTCCCCCAAGGGGACGAAGCACTTACTGGCGATCGTGGATTTTAGCACCGGCCACCTAAAAACCCTCAAAGGTTCTGCGGAATACGCCGCCCCCGAACAAATTCAAGGGAAAGCAGTTGCTAACAGCGATCTTTACAGTTTGGGTGTCACTTGCCTTCACCTATTGACTGGAGTCTCACCCTTTGACTTGTTTGATATCAAAGCCGAAACATGGGTGTGGCGGCATTATTTGCGAGTTCCTGTCAGCGATCGCTTAGCCCTGATCTTAGACAAATTAGTGCAACGCAATCCGGCCCTGCGCTATCAGTCAGCGGCAGCAGTCCTCAAAGACTTAAAGTGCGGACCCGTCCCCCTCACGATCTTCCACAAACCGCAGTGGGCCTTTACCGCCTGGGGAGGAGCTGCGATCGCTCTCTTGTCCCTAGCTTTAAACTCAAAATTACCTTCTCCGGTGCCACAACCCTCTTTCACCGCTCAACAGCCGATTTCCACCATCCCAGATATCCGGTATCAACCTCCCCAAACCGATGACTTCAGCCGCCAGCTCTCCAAAGAACCGACCCCCATGCGAACTTTGGCGCTGACTTCCGGTCCTGTTTGGTCAGTTGCTGTCACCCCCAATGGCAAAGTGGTGGCGACTGGGAGTACAGATGGGTCCATTCGGCTGCTGCACATCCGCAATGGCAAAGTGCTCAAAACCTTAGCAGGCCATTCCGGCCCGATTTGGTCTTTGGCGATCAGTCCCGATGGCAAAACCATTGCCAGTGGCAGTGGCGACAATACCGTCAGGCTCTGGGATTTATACACCGGTAAGTTGACTAAGGTTTTATTTGGTCATAAAGCTGGGGTGTTTTCAGTGGCCTTTAGCCCGGATGGTAAGGTGCTTGCAAGTGTGGGCAAAGACAGGACGATCAAGCTGTGGGAAGTAGAGACTGGTATGGAGTTGCACAGTCTCCAGGGTCATTCGGATGATATCCAGTCTGTTGCCTTCAGTCCCGATCGCGTCACCTTGGCAACCGGCAGCAATGACGGCACCGTGAAACTGTGGAATTGGCAGACTGGGGAAGCAATCTCAACTCTCCAAGGACACTCGGATGCCGTTTGGTCGGTGGCTTTTAGTCCCGATGGTCAAACCCTAGCAAGTGGTAGTTGGGATAACACAGTCAAGCTTTGGGATTTAAGCCCGAATCAGTGGCGACACCCTCAAGCGACGCCGCTACGGACTTTCATCGGTCATGTGGATAAGGTGCAGTCACTAGCTTTTAGCCCGGATGGTCAGACTTTAGCAAGTGGTGATTTGAGCGGGACCATTAAGCTGTGGCAGATGAGCAGTGGGGGCTTAATGGGTACCCTCAAGGGGCATTCTTCTTGGGTGGAATTAGCCTTTAGTCCCAGGGGGAAAATGTTAGTCAGTGGCAGTTTTGATGACACAGTTAAGGTGTGGCGACTGCCTTAGTGATTGTGGGTGGTTTTGGGAGCGGTCGCTTTTCTGGTTGGGAGAGCGATCGCTGGTTTGGGAAAATCTACAGCAGTTTTCAACTCCTATTTGCAAGGGAAAAAAAACGCAGATAAAATTATCCGCGTTGATCTGAATTTATCGACAGTTCCCCATCCTCAATGGAGGAGCGAGCAAACTCTTAATCTGTTGTACCGGTTTGTAGAGATTGCTTATCAACTTCCGTCCACTCCGTATGAAAATATTCACCCCGTGGCTTATCAGTTCGCTCGTAAGTGTGAGCGCCGAAGTAATCCCGCTGAGCTTGTGTCAAGTTTTGGGGCAAGCGATCGCGCCGATAACTATCAAAATAATCCAGCGACGCACTAAAAGCCGGCACTGCTACCCCTAATTTGCTAGCAGTCGCCAGTACATCCCGCCAAGCTTCTTGGCGGTCCAAAATTGTCTGCTTAAACTCCGGTGCTAGCAGCAAGTTAGGCAACTTTGGATCTTCCTTGAAAGCGTGCTTGATTTTATCCAAAAACCCAGCTCGAATAATACAGCCACCTTTCCAAATCCGGGCAATTTCACTCAAAGCTAACTGATACTCAAACGCCTTCGACGCCGTATTTAGCAGCGCCATTCCCTGGGCATAAGAGCAAATCTTGGAACAGTAGAGCGCATCCCGAATTTTGTTGATGAACGCTTTGGTATCCCCTTCATACTTGCCACTCGGCCCTGGCAATTCTTTCGACGCTTTAATGCGTTCATCCCTGATCGAAGAAACGATTCTGGCATTCACCGCCGCCGTGATCGTGGGAATGCTCACACCTAATTCTAAAGCGCTAACCACTGTCCAACGCCCTGTTCCCTTCTGGCCTGCTGCGTCCAGAATCACATCGACTAAAGGCTTTTGTGTTTCTGGATCGATGTACTTAAAGATATTCGCCGTGATCTCAATCAAAAATGAGTTGAGTTCATCCGTCTCATTCCATTCCGCGAAAACCTCATGTAACTGTTCGTGGTTCAGGCCCACAGCATTTTTGAGCAAGTCATAGGCCTCAGCGATCAGCTCCATGTCCCCATACTCAATGCCATTGTGTACCATCTTTACATAGTGGCCCGCACCCCCAGGACCAATGTAAGTGACGCAAGGACCATCATCGACTTGAGCCGCGATTTTGGTGAGAATAGGTTCTAATTTCCCATAAGCAGTTTGCGTACCTCCCGGCATCAGTGACGGACCGAGGAGCGCTCCTTCTTCACCACCGCTGACCCCCATTCCCACAAATCCTAACCCTGTGGATTCTAAATCTTTCGTGCGCCGTTCTGTGTCAGTGTAGAGGGAGTTGCCACCATCAATGATCATGTCATCCGGCTGTAGCATCGGCTTGAGTTGGTCAATGACTACATCCACCGGTTTGCCAGCTTGCACCATGACTAAGATTCGGCGTGGCCGCTCTAGAGACTCAACGAATTCTTGGAGCGTCTTGGCGGCGAAAACGTTCTTACCTTTGGCACGTTCTTCCATAAAAGCTTCTGTCTTAGCATAGGTGCGATTGAAGACAGAAACTGAGAAACCGCGACTCTCCACATTTAGTGCTAGGTTCTCGCCCATAACGGCAAGGCCAATCACTCCAAAGTTTTGCTGTGCCATAAATCTCTTCTGCTGACTCTGTAGTTTCTTGAATCCCTGTGATTCAGTTTACTTTAATTGTTCTATTTGAGCCGGGGTTTTGATTAAAATCCCTAAGGTTTTTTAAGATTTAAGGTATCAGACTCGGAAGGGTGCAATCGGGGAACAATTTTAGGGGAGATGTAGGTAACGATCGATACAGACCTGCATCTAGCTTAGGTATAGAATTAAAGACTAGAAAAAAAGCCAATAGAATTAAGAAAAATTTAAACATTGCCTGTTTGCCTGAGAGTGACTGCATTTGCGCTGAATTACAGCAAGTGATTGAGCGCTACTCAGCAAAAATAACTCCTTCCTTAGAGATGGATTTTGCCAGTCAGTGAGAGCAGTCATTGAGAATTCTGGTTGCTATTTCTAAGTGTTCTTTGCTGTCAGGAGGAGAGCTGACTACTCAGTCTCACCAGCGATCGCGTTGAAGATTGCAAGTGTTTGATTTCATTACAAATCGTAGTGCTAGCGCCTCTGTTGTGCTATCTCGAAAGTAAGTAGACAACCCCACCTCACTTCCAAGAGTGCAGGAGGTCGTTAAAAATGGAAGTCAACGAACTACTACAACGATATGAGGCAGGAGATAGAGATTTTGCTGAAGTGAACCTCATGGGTGCAAGCTTAAGTAGAGCCAACCTAGAGCGAATTAACTTCACGAGAGCATCTCTAGCGGGTGCAGACTTGAGCCGATCGCTCCTCAACGAAGCAAACTTTTCCGAAGCGTTCCTATACGCCACCAATATGAGCTTTGTCAAACTGGGGAAAAGCTTGTTGATAGGTGCTGATTTAACCAAAGCCAATCTCCGAGGCGCTTTTCTCGTCAAGTCCCAACTCCGAGGAGCCAAACTCAGTGGCGCGGTCCTAATGGGTGTCAACCTGCGATCGGCCAACCTCTCAGGCGTCAATCTCTGTGGTGCTAACCTCAGTGGCATTAACCTCCGATCTGCGAATCTAACCGGAGCTAACCTCAATTGGACCAATTTGAGTCGTGCTCGGTTGAGTGGTGCAATCCTAACAGCAGCCTGCCTGACAGGGAGTAACCTGAGTAAAGCACATTTGATCGAAGTTGACCTGCACGGGATGGATTTAAACGGAGTCAACTTCTGCGAAGCACTGCTCAGAGCTGCTAATCTGAGCACAACCAACTTAACCGCAGCCAACTTGAGTGCAGCCACCTTAGTAGAAGCTGCCTTGCAGGAAGCAACGCTCAATGGCGCCAACTTAAAAGCAGCACTGCTCAGCCAAGCTAACCTCAGTCGCTCCATGCTGATCAGAGCAGATTTGTCAAATGCTGTCTTGCACCAAGCAAACCTCATGGGAGCAAATTTAAACTTAGCAAACTTACAACAGGCTGACTTGAGCGGAGCGAACCTCCAAGGCGCTTATCTCTGGAAAGCCAATCTATCAGGTGCAGTGCTGGACGAAGCTGATTTTAGGAAAGCAAGCCTTCGGGGAGCAACCCTGGAGGGGGTAGACTGGCAAGCCGCTAATTTCAGTGGCGCAACCATGCCAGATGGCAGTATCCATCTCTAGGCTCCCGAGCCAGTGCGATCGCTGAGAGTCGGTTTGACGGGAACGTCTTCGTTGTAGGATTAAAGAGGGGTAATAAATGCTTACTCCTGAGAACAACTCAGGAAAACTAGACTGAACCGGGTTCAAGGAAAAACCTATGATGATGAAAGCCCAAGACATTATGACCACTGAAGTCGTGACCATTCGAGGTTCGGCGACGGTGGCAGAGGCAGTGAAATTAATGAACGATCTCTGTCTGCGTGCTTTGATCGTTGAGCGCCGCCACCCACAAGACGCCTACGGCATTGTTACGGAGACAGACATTATCTACAAGGTAGCAGCTTTTGGCAAAGACCCCGCTAAGGTGCGAGTCTACGAAATTATGACCAAGCCTTGCATCGTTGTCAATCCTGAGTTAGGCGTGGAATACGTCGCTCGGTTGTTTGCAAATACAGGCATCCGTCGCGCCCCTGTCATTCAAGATACCCTGGTCGGGATTATTTCAGTAACAGATATTCTCAGTAAAAGTGACTTTGTGAGCAAGCCGAAAAGTCTCATCCTTGAGGATGAAATTCAGAAGGCGATCGCAGAAGCAAGGGCGATTTGTGCAGAAAAAGGCGCAACTTCCAGAGAGTGTGCTGTTGCTTGGGACATTGTCGAGGAACTGCAAGCAGAAGCCTCTCACCAACGGTCGCAATCCTTGCCGAAAACAGCGTTTGAAGTCTATTGCGAAGAAAATCCAGAGGCGGCTGAAGCTCGGATGTACGATGCTTAAGGTGAGAAAACATCCCTTGAAGTCATAAACAAAGTTAGTCGTTAGTCGTTGAGGGGGTTACTGATTGCAAAACGCTTGTGTTCAGAACCACTAACCACTAACCACTAACCTCCTCCCTAAACCACTCGATTTACAATTGTCCAAACATCCCCATCAGAGCGGACATAGGGAACAGAAATGCTTTTAAAGCCCGTAATAAAAGGTTTGTAATAAACCTGCCAATAACTCGGGCTAATTTCATCAGCGATCGCTTTCAGTGCTTTCACTTCCGTCGCGAGTTCCGCCGCGAGTTGATTGATGCGCTCAGCGTGAAGATGGGCTTGCTGTCTGCCTTCCTCCACTTGTCGCTCAATGGGGTTACGCTTCTGCCATCCTTCCCACTCCCGTTGCTTTTGCTGAAGCTGAGCTTCTAAAACTGCGATCGCTTCATCGATCCCCTGCACTTCTGCCGACGCGGTGATATTTTCCCGTGCTTGGCGACGCACTGAATCCGCGATCGCTTGCGGGGAATCATCCGTAGGAAGCACCACCTTCAAGCTAATCTGCTGACGTTCCCGTCGCAGCGCCTCAAGGTGAGAGCGAATTGCCTGAATTTCTGCTTGAATTTTCTCCACTATCAGCCTCTTGTATAAAAATTATCTATAAAAACCAAAAAGCCTGCCGAAGCAGACTTTTATTTTAATCTAGCAAAGGCCCTTAACTTCCTCAGGCACCCTTGCCCATGTCCACAACCCCCAGCAACGTATTCGTTCGAGCACTGGGAATCTCCGGCGCGAAAAAGCCACCAGAATATAACACGGAGTGGTCTTTCTGCTGAGCAAATACCGGCAGTGCCTGCTGTACGTGACTCGCTACAGCCACTGTTTTCACATCATAGGTTTGAGTCGCTACCTTGGGATAGAGTCCAATGCCGACAATGGGAACCAACAAGCAAGCGGCGATCGCCACCTCACGAGGCCTGGCATCCCCCAGATATTCCTCAATCACTAAACCAGAATTGCTGTTGCCGTAAAACACCTGTCGCAGCGAGTTGAGCAGATAAATCGGTGTCAGAATCAAACCGATCGCCGCCAACAGTACCACCACCACTTTGAACTCCGAACTGTAAACCTTGCTCGTGGTAATGCCCAAAAACACGGTCAATTCACCCACAAACCCGCTCATTCCCGGCAGTGCCAGAGAAGCCATCGAACCCGCCGTAAACAAAGCAAAGGCCTTCGGCATCATTTTTGCCATACCACCAAGCTTTTCCATCGCCAGGGTATGAGTGCGCTCATAGGTAACGCCGGTCAAGAAGAACAGCATGGCAGCAATTAAGCCATGAGAAATCATTTGGAGAACCGCGCCATTGATCCCCAACTCCGTCAAGGAGGCAATGCCAAGTAGCACAAATCCCATGTGCGAAATTGAAGAACAAGCTAGGCGACGTTTGAGATGATCTTGACCAAAGGCACTCAGTGCTCCGTAGAGGATATTAACCACTCCCAGTACCGCAACCACGGGAGCGAAGTAGAGGTGAGCATTGGGCAGCATTTCAATGTTCATGCGGATTAATCCGTAACCACCCATCTTTAAGAGTACGCCTGCCAGAATCATGGAAACTGGGGCAGAAGCTTCACTGTGAGCATCTGGGAGCCAGGTGTGGAATGGGAAAATCGGCAGTTTTACCCCGTAAGCAATCAAGAATCCAGCATAGGCAAAGAGTTCGAGCGCTAGGGGATAATGCTTGTGGGCGAGGGTTGCCATGTCAAAGCTGGGCGTCCCGCCGTAGAAAGCCATTGCTAAGCCAGCTACTAAGATCAGGATGGAACCTAAGGCCGTGTAGAGAATGAATTTGGTCGCGGCATAGCGACGGTTGGGACCACCCCAAATCGAGATCAGCAGGTAAACAGGGACCAGTTCTAATTCCCAGAGCAGGAAGAACAGCAGCAGATCCTGGGCGGCAAAGACGCCGATCTGGGCGCTATAGAGAACCAGCATCAGGAAGTAAAAGAGGCGTGGTTTGTGGGTGACGCGCCACGCGGCTAAAATTGCGAGGGTATTGACGAAACCGGTTAAAACAATTAGGGGCATTGAGAGGCCATCGACGGCCAGGGACCAGTTGAGCCCGATTTGAGGAATCCAGGTGTAGCTTTCGGAAAGTTGAAGGGCGGTCTGTTGTAGGTCGTAGTGCCGGAAAAAGGCGTAGAGGCTGAGAAAGAAATCGAAGCACCCCACTGCGAGGGCATACCAGCGGAGGGTTTTGCCGTTTTGATCGGGCAGCACTGGAATGGCTAGGGCCGCCAGGAGGGGTAATAAAGTAATGGTAGTTAACCAGGGATAGTGATTACTTATGAGGGCAACCATGAGAATATATACTTATGTCTGACTGGATTACATTATATTGAATAGATTTAAGTTTTGTTAAGGGGTGTGAAGAAAAAATAACGACGGCTGCGAGAACCGTCGTTTTTAGCAAACAATATTTATAATGTCAACGATCAAGGAGCAGAGATTTTTGCTCCTTGAGGTTCGAGGGAAAGCGATCGCACTTCTGCCTTCACTCCCTCAGCTTGCCAAGCCGCCGCCATTGCCTGCTCAACTGCCCCAGCACAGGCAGCATCCGTTAAAGCTAACAGAGTCGGCCCCGCGCCACTAATCACCAAGCCATGAGCTCCCGCTGCCAAGGCGGCTGACTGTACCGCGTCATAACCAGAAATTAATGTTTGGCGGTAGGGTTGGTGAATTTTGTCTTGCAGGGCCGATCGCAACCAATCTCGATTGCCAGTTTCCAACCCCCGCAGCAGCAAACCTAGGTGGGCAATATTGAAAACTGCATCAGCACGGCTGTACTCCGGGGGGAGAACGGCTCGCGCCTCAGCCGTAGATAATTCAAAATCAGGAATCGCTACTACCGGCACAATCTGGGCATGCCAGGGAATTTCGCAGATTTCCCAACCTTGAGAGGCTGGATTTGTTGCAGAAGCACTCTGAAAACTGGTAGCCCCCAGGCGGCAACCCCCTAACAAAGCAGGCACCACATTATCAGGGTGGCCTTCGAGCGCGATCGCCAACTGCATCACCTCCAGTTGAGTCAGAGGCGAACCCGCTAGCTGATTTGCTGCCACTAACCCACCGACGATCGCAGTGGCGGAACTGCCTAAACCCCTCGCCAAAGGAACACCCAAATTAATCTCAATGGCAATGGGTGGCGGTGATTGACCCAACTGCTGATAGAACCTCGCAAACGCCTGGTATGCTAAGTTGCTGCTATCCGTCTTCACCCGCTCAGCTTCTAAACCGGTGACAGCAATTCTAACGTCCTCTCTCTCTCTTTCTGGCTCAGCAGTAGAGGAAAGAGGCAGTAAATCCAAACGAGTGAAGTTAAACTGGTTGTAGAGCGTTAAAGCAGCTCCGATGCAGTCAAAACCCGGTCCCAAATTAGCGGTGGTAGCCGGAACAGTAACAGTAATAGTGGAAATAGCCGACATTTGTGGAATCTTCAGTAATCATTCACTAGCATCGCACGTAAATATACCTTTCTGTAAGTTGTTCTTAATTTTAGAGAACATCCCCTAAATTTCCTAAAAAATATGATAGCCTACTCTTAAGAATTAAAAATTTCTCGTTACGTAATCGTCATGGCTCGACCGGAATTCCAACAACCACTTGAAATTTGGATTAAAGAAGATTTAATCCTGCCGAACTATCGGCCAAATATCTTGCTCATGCACCTCACTCCCCGCGAAACAGAACCAGAATTACAGTATTGGAATCTGCTGAGAGATGTTTTGCCAGGGTTAGTTAAAATTCACAAATTCAAGGATTTAGCAGAAGCGGGGCCTCTGGTGGTAATCCCGAATCATTTTAAGGATTATATGGACGACCGTAGCTTCGAGCGAGTGCGGGAGTTCAATCAAAAAGTATTAGCATCAGGGCGAACGTTAGTAACCTTTACCAAAGGTCTGGAATATAAAACCAGTCCTGGAGAGATTGTTTTCGCAGCTTCCACTTATCGCAGCTCCCAAGAAACATCAATTCCTACTCCCTATTGGCTGTTTGATATTAATAATGAAGTGTCACCCATTCCCAAACCCCCAATTCCGACCGTTGGTTTTGTCGGACATACAGAATACCCTGGTAAGTTTAATGCTATCATGCGGTACCTACCAGTTACCAATGATTTCGTGGGTTGGATAGCGGGTTACCTGCCGATTAACCGCAATTTAAAGCTGGGTCAGCGAAGAGTGATCGCCCGATGGGTTAGGAAGAGAGCCATCAAAGCCTTGCGATCGGCAAAAAATATTCAAGCATCAGTCATTGAAAGAACTGGGGACTTTTTCACACTACCCCCCGAAGCAAAACAGCGTCAAAGAGCGGAGTATCTACAAAGTATCCATAATAATGCTTACACCTTAATTATGAGGGGAGATGATAATAGTTGCTTTCAACTTTGGGAAGTTATTTCAGCAGGAAGACTCCCAGTTATCATTGATACCAATCAACTCTTACCCGATTTAGGAGACAGGAAATGGGAAGAGTTTACCGTGTTTGTACCTTTCAAAGAACTAGACCGACTGGGAGAGATTGTACAGGCATTCCACGAAAAAATGTCAGAGGAAGACTTTGCCGAAGCCTGCCGAAAATCGCGAGCAGCGTTTGAATATTTTATGCCTCACAATTTCCTGCTAACGGTGGTACGGGAACTCAGCAAAGCATCTCCAAAAACTGCTGCTTGAAGATATGTGTCAATTCAAGTGAGTTTATCAGGGGATGCAGCGAGAGACCGCCCATTTCTGCTACGAATGATGCCCACTGAAGTGAGCGGTCTATCTCTCCAGAGTCTCTTTTATTATTTTTGACTAATTTTTAAGATAAACGCAGAGATAATTTTATCATCTGCGTTCATCCGGGTGCATCTGCGGTTACAACACCCTAAAAATTCCCATAACTCTCAATCCCCCCCTTCAAACGCTTAATCACCTCATCAACCTCAATCGATCCCAACTCTCCAGAAGCACGAGTCCGAATACTCAAACTATTCCCCTCAACTTCCTTTGCACCCACAATTCCCATCACTGGAATCTTATCCTTCTCCGCATTGCGAATTAACTTACCCAAACGCTCGCTGCTAGCATCCGCTTCCGCGCGAATTCCCTCAGCTTGCATCTTCGCTACTACCTCCTTCGCAAAGGGTAAAAAGTCATCACTCACCGGCAATAACCGCACCTGAATGGGTGCTAACCACAGCGGAAAATCTCCCGCATACTCCTCAATTAAAATCCCAATCAACCGTTCCAAAGACCCAAAAGGAGCGCGGTGAATCATTACCGGCCGCTTGCGAGTGCCATCCTCCGCGACATATTCCAAATCAAACCGCTCAGGCAAATTGTAATCCACCTGAACTGTCCCTAACTGCCATTCGCGGTCGAGTGCATCGCTGAAAATGAAGTCGAGTTTCGGCCCATAAAAAGCCGCTTCCCCAATTCCTTCAAAATAATTCATTCCCAACGTTTCTACCGCGCGACGAATTGCACCTTGAGCTTTTTCCCAAGCTTCATCGGCACCAATATATTTATCGGATGCTGGATCGCGGAAACTCAACCTCGCCTTAAAGTTCTTCAGTTGCAAACTCTTGAAGACGGATAGAATTAAATCCACCACGCTCAAAAATTCTGCATCTAACTGTTCTGGCGTCACAAATAAATGGGAATCATCCACCGTAAAGCCGCGAACTCGTGTTAACCCTCCCAATTCTCCTGATTGTTCATAACGATAAACCGTGCCGAATTCCGCTAACCGCATCGGCAAATCTCGATAAGAGCGCAATTCACTCTTATAAATTTGAATGTGGAAGGGGCAATTCATTGGTTTTAAAACAAAACCCTGTTCTACTTTTTCCGCTTCCTCATCCTCTGCCATCATCGGGAACATATCTTCTTTGTATTTCTGCCAGTGACCCGATGTTTTAAATAAATCCACTCTGGCAATGTGGGGCGTCACGACCGGCAGATAACCCCGCTTCACCTGTTCCTGCTTGAGGAAATCTTCGAGGAGCGATCGCAACACCGTCCCCTTTGGCGTCCACAGCGGTAACCCCGGTCCCACCGGATCGGCAAAAATAAATAACCCTAATTCCTTACCGAGCTTACGGTGATCGCGCCTCAGTGCCTCTTCCTTGCGGCGCTTGTATTCTGCCAACTGTTCCGGCGTTTCCCAAGCAGTGCCGTAAATGCGCTGTAACTGCGCCTTGGTTTCATCGCCCCGCCAATAGGCCCCGGCGACACTTTCCAATTCGATCGCTTCTGGGTTTAATTCCGCCGTGGTTGCGACATGGGGGCCTGCACATAAATCCCACCAGTCATCCCCCAAATGGTAGATTGTGATCGGTTCCGTTAGCCCTTCTAAGATTTCAAGTTTGTAAGGTTCATTGATCTGTTGAATGCGACGTTGTGCTTCTTCACGGCTTACCTCTTCCCGAATCACAGGTAATTTGCGCTTAATGATTTTGACCATCTCTTTCTTAATGGTCTTCAAATCTTTTTCCGTAAATGGCTCTGGATTGTCAAAATCGTAGTAAAATCCGTTTTCAATCCAGGGGCCGATCGTCACCTGCGCCTTTGGAAATAATTTCTGCACCGCCATTGCCATCACGTGGGAAGTGGTGTGGCGAATCTTTTTAAGCTGCTCCGACTCACTGGTTCGGGGCAATTGGATTTTTTCAGGCTGTTCTAAGGAAGCGTTGGACTGTGCTGTAGACATCGGCTGCTGAACTAAAAGCGGATGATAATAACCATCTCTATCTTATTTCAATCGCTCCTAGGGTTTTGCAGCCCAACCAAGAGCGTGCCTACAGGAACGATCTCGATCCCCGTTAGCGATTCATTGCTCTCAGTCACCAGTTCTTAGTGCCGACTCCTCCTTAGAGATTCCTCCTTAATTGAAAAATTGTTAAATTCTATATTACAAAATATTAAGAGCGTTAAGATTACAATAGATAAATACTCTAAGTTTGATCCATGCTGCATCCCAAAGTGCCTGAGCCTGACTTGCTCAAAACGGTACTGCAACCCCTCTTAGCAGATTTTCAGTATTGGTTTGAGCGATCGGCACATCTCTTAGAATCAGAGGAGATCCCCTTTTTAACAGCCGAGCAACACTCTGACCTACTGGCGAGAGTGAAACAAGCTCAACAGGAAGTCAGCGCCACGCAGACCTTATTAGAGGCTACCGAGGGTCAAGTTGGAGTTGAAACCGCAGTGCTAATGCCTTGGCACCACCTGCTCACCGAATGCTGGCAAGTAGCGATACGCTTTCGCAAAGAGCAGTGTGTAGCTCGCGGACAATAGGGAGACCGGTTCAACTCAATTCCTCACTCTGAGGACATCGCTGGCGGACTGGACAAACTGAAAAGACATCCAGTTAATAAACGATTCCTACCACAAACACCTTTCTAACTTGCTGTGCGGCTGTCTGGGCCGGAGGAGAAAATTATGTTACATCTGCTTTACATTCTCGCTTTCACCATCCTGGCATTTTTGGCGGTTGGCAACTTAATCCGCAGTCTGCTGACCTTGGGCATTGAATCCCAGCGTTACCAACCCTCTCGAGGGCGACACTACCATCCATCATTCCCTCATTCCCCCAGTGCCTCCCATCCAGAATTGTTAGATGCCTCTGGGAACTTCGTCAATGAACCCCTGCTCGTCCTGCGTTCCTTGACCATGCAAGACGCTCGCGAGCAATTAGACGCTCTCTACAAATCATCCCCAGGTGGCAGCGACGAAACCCGAGAGGAAGCATAACAAAGGAAGACCGCAGCATTTACGCTCACCCGCGAAACTCACCAGAAAGCAATGAGCTGCTAACTGCGAGTTCATAGCTAATAGCTCATGGTTTTTGAGGGATACTGAGAAGGGATCGAATCGCAACTCCTGTCGCTCGCTCCTTTTGAGCCTATGATCATCCCTAATTCGGTACTGGCAGAACTGTTGCAAGCTTTGCCCCAACTGCGGCCGCAAGTATACTTCAAGTCTTCTTTGACCGCACTATCCCATGCGATGGAAGACCAAATTTTAGCGGGGTCAGACGAGCCATTAGTTATTGCTAGCTTTCAGCAAGAGCGCTTCTATCGCCAGGAAGCTCACCGCTATCAGCGAATTGCTGCGCGAACCTCTCAGGTTTATGTGCTGGCCGCACCGGAAACCAACTTCAAAAATTCCTCGGACTACCACGAAACGGTTGCTTTCGAGCCATCAGATAGTTTAAGCCAAGAGTGGCATCTGGTGGTGATCGGACAGCTTTATTCCACCTGCTTAATCTGCCAGGAAGGAAAAGCGATCGCGGTTCAAGAAAGCACCAGCGAACCAGCAGCAATGGATCAGGCCCGTAAATTTGAAGGGATCTGGACCTTTGACCGCCAAGTAAGCTGCCAAGCGGCGGAATTGCTACTCAATCGGATTTTGGCATACCGACCCGAATTAGCGGAGAAAATCGAGCGAGCTAAAACTCAATATTTAAGCGGTTCGCTGCCACTAAGTGCCGAGGGGATGGCTTCCGCCAACAATCCCGATCCCTTTGTGCAGCGCTTAGTCACCTACTTACAAGCCGGTCAGTACAAACTGATTAAAGCTTACGCCTCCATCGCAGCCCAGGAACGAAAAGAGCGATTAGTCAATTTAATTACCGCAGCAGTCAGGCGATCGCTCGACCCCAACGAAATTATGCAAGTTGCTGTGCAAGAACTCGGAGAAGTTCTTTCCGCCTGTCGATGCTTAATTTACCGATGTAAAGCCACAGATACCACCGCCCAGATTCTCCACGAGTATCTGGGCCCCAACGTTAGCTCCCTCGTGGGTCAGACATGGTCCTTGCAAGATAACCCTCTGTTTCAGGAGGTGGTGCGACATCAGGAGCGGGTGTATATTCAAGACGCTCGGGTGAAGTCAGCCCCAAGAAAACAGCAAGAGGAACCAACTGAACCTCAAAATTCAGGTTTATCAGACCGAAAGGCAATGCCATCAGCCTCTGATAGCTCCTTAACCGTTCCCGAAACGCTCACCGATCGGTGGCAAATTCATTCTTGGTTAATGGTACCAGTGCTGTACCAAGGGCGACTCCTGGGCATTGTCGAACTGCACCAGTGCCATCACATTCAGGAGTGGGAAGAAGACGAACTCGCCCTCGTAGATGCGATCGCCACCCAACTTGGAGCCGCCTTGATTCAAGCTGAAACCTACGCAAATCTCGAAGAACTCAATCAACAGCTAGAGGCCCTCGATCGCACCCGCAGCAACCTAATTGCCATTACCGGCCATGAACTCCGCACCCCCCTGTCTACGATTCAAGTTTGCCTTGAAAGCTTGAGTTCTGAACCGGATATGCCCCCAGAATTGCGACAAGTGATGCTAGACACCGCATTAACCGACGCCGAGCGCATGCGGAAACTGGTTCAGGACTTCCTCACCCTCTCTCACCTCGAAAGTGGCCGAGTTGAGTGGAACCTGGAATCCTTGTCGCTAGAAGAATGTGTAGAATTAGCTCTAAGCAGCGTCCGCGCCCGTCGCTCGACAGAGGAATTGCCGCAGATTATCTCACAAGTACCGCCGGAACTGCCTTTAGTACAAGCTGACGGCGAATGGCTGGTAGAAGTGCTCTCAAAACTGATCGATAACGCTTGTAAATTCACTCAATCCCAAGGACAAGTAACCATCCAAGCCCAGTGTAGCGGGAATCAGATGGTGGAGGTTCTGATTGCCGATACAGGACGTGGTATTACTCCCGATCGCTTAGAAGTTGTCTTCGATCGCTTCTATCAAGAAGAAGGCGCTCTCAGACGCAGCACCGGCGGCACCGGTTTGGGACTCGCGATTTGCAGACAGATTGTGAATGGTTGGGGAGGGCAAATTTGGGCAGACTCCGCTGGAAAAGATCGGGGTTGTCAATTTCATTTCACCATTCCCACTGTTCCCCATAACCCAGAGCCCAAGCGACCGCCCTCCAAGGCAAAATCGGGTGAACGGAGAATGAAAAAATGAGGGAAAGGGAATTTGTTATCGGTAGCACTCTCGACGAGAAACCCCAACCATTCACCCCTTAAAAGACAATAGTCCAACCTTCGCGTTGGGCTTGCTGCTGAGTATAGGAGACGCCGTGGACTTTCAAACCAGAGGAATTGAGCAGCGTGATAATGCCACCTTTGCTGCTGAGTTGCAGGTTGGCAGGTAAAGTAACAGCGAGGGTTGCTCCCGGAGCCATGATACCGGAGAGGCTGTACTTGTTTTTAAACTTGTCTGCGATCGCCCATCCTTTTAAATCGATCGCCTTGGGTGAGGTGTTGAGCAATGTCACGGTTTCCTTGCCGGCATCTGCACCGATTGGATTGACTAGCGCTGCAATAATTTGAACGATATAGTCATGATCCTCTAGCTCTGTCGTTGCTGATGGGGTTGTGGCTGGATCGGGAAGTGCGGATTTGGTGGTAATGGTATGTCCGAACTGATCGTCAGTATGCCAGCTTTGGGACTGGAACTTCAGGAAGATCCCCACCCAACGATTTTCAGAGGGGAAATGAATCAGCAAAGCTCCATCTTGCCACACGCCGTCATCGGAGCGAAATTTATCGCTATTTCCCTGATTCATGTGAATGTCATGAATGCCATTACCGGGCAAAAACCCAAAAATTTTGTCTTTGAAAGTTTCTGGTCCCCACTTCTCACCGAAAGCATAAAGGTGAGCTTGTTCGTCTGACATTGCTCGCTGAACATATTTGTCAATTTTGTCATTTAAGTCATTGTCTGACCCTGGCACATTAAAGGGGAGTGGGCTCATTTGGGTGCGATCGAACAAGTTGCCCCGGATAAAGTCGATCGCTAAGCCACCGGGTTTATTGTCAATGGTGGTGAAGCCTAAGGGTAAGTCTGGCAGAGTTGCTAACAGGGGATGGGAGAAATTTTCATCGACTAAATACTCAACTTCAGACGGTTGTTCCTGTGATTGGACGTTGATCGCGATGCGATAATCAGTATCCTCAGAAACGAGATGTACATGGTAGTGAGCATTGGATGTGACGGCTAAGCGTCGGGCGACAGGACGACCTTTTAAAACTCCGTAATTTTTGAGTGGCATGGGGTAATCCTCAGTCAATGATGGAAGAGTGAGACAATACCATCATCGTTCTGCTCCGTGAAATGGGATTCAGGACTGATACCCAGAACTGGTTTGAACTCTGAGGGGAAAGGGCAAGATTGAGGCTCTGCTGTATCTGTTCTGAATCTAGCCACTGCTGTGGGTTTCGTTAAAGAGCCACAGCAAGATGGGCCCGCAGTCGATCGCTCAGGTCTCGAAGTGTAACAGTTCCTTAAAATTTCTACAGGCAGGCTGCGTCTGAGTGATACGATGCCCTAAAAATGTTGAGAGATACCTATGGCAGAAACACTGACTGGACAACCCCCTATATTTGGCGGCAGCACCGGCGGCTTGCTGACCAAGGCTGAAGTTGAAGAAAAGTACGCAATTACTTGGAGTAGCCCCAAGGAGCAGGTGTTTGAAATGCCCACGGGTGGCGCTGCCATCATGCGGCAAGGCGACAACCTGCTGTACTTGCCTCGTAAAGAGCAGTGCATTGCTTTAGGTGGTCAACAACTGCGGGCGAAATTCAAGATCACGAATTACAAAATTTACCGCGTTTTCCCCGACGGTTCAATGGAATACTTGCATCCCAAGGATGGCGTGTTCCCTGAGAAGGTCAACCCCGGTCGTCCTTATAACGGCAAGATTGACCGCAATATTGGGAGCAACCCGAACCCGGCTACCCTGAAATTCAGCGGTAAGAAGACCTACGACCCCTAAGTGTTGAGGTCACAGTCGCGTTTTGAGCGCGATCGCCCCTTTGCAAGTCCCTCGCCATCATGGTGAGTTTATAATCAAGGGCAGGTTGACAGCCTGCCCTCTTTCAATCAATTAACAATTAAACCTTAAACTACATCAGTATCTGGAGAGCAATTGTGCCAACTCAGTTCAGGAGGGTTCAAGGGAGCAATCCTTGGTGCTTCCCCATTCTTGGCTCCCGCTTCCCTCACCTCAACAGTTAACTTGAATGCAATCGGACTACTGATTTATAGATGAATGTTATAATACGACCTGCTCTTGCCTCAGATCTTCATGCCTGTGCTCACATTAATTACGAAGCTTTTAAAGGCATTTCTGAGCAACACAACTTTCCTACTGACTTTCCAACGCTAGAGTTTGCAATTGAGGCGGCTAGCCTTCTGCTCAATAATCCTGCGTTTTACAGTTTGGTTGCTGAAACTGACGGTCAAGTTGTAGGTTGTAGCTTTATGGACGAGCGCAACCCCATTCGGGGCATTGGACCCGTGAGTGTCGATCCCAGGTTTCAAGGGCGGGGGATCGGGCGACGGTTGATGGCGGGTTTGTTGGCACGAGGGCAGGATGCGATCGGCTGGCGTTTGCTGAACGAGCTGTTTAATTTATCAGCGCTTTCCCTCTATGTGTCGTTGGGTTTTGAGGTCAAGGAACCTCTGGTTTTGGTGAATGGTAAACCCCGCAGTCATCCTGTGGCGGGGGTGGAGGTGCGGCCGCTGGTGAGTGAGGATATTGAGGAGTGCAGGGTATTATGCCAACAGGTTTATGGGTGCGATCGCACTCGCGAACTCTTAGATGCGCTTGACTCCTTCTCTCCCTTTGTTGCTTGCAAGCAAGGCCGGATCGTGGCTTATGCCTCTGATGTGTCTTTTTTGGGATATGGTGTCGCTCAGACGGTGGAAGATATGCAGGCTTTGCTCTTGGGATTTGCAGCGTTCACGATGCAACCGCTTTCTTTTCATGTAGCGATGCGTCAGGCGGAATTGTTTCGATGGTGTTTGCAGGAGGGGTTGCGGACTCTCAAGCCACTCACAGTGATGGCCATCGGAGAGTATCAGCAGCCGCAGGGATGTTACTTTCCTTCTTTTCTTTATTGATTGTATAGGTTATTGGGTCTATGATTTTTCCGGATTTCTCACAATTCTGCGAGTTTGCCAAGCAGGGTAATTTTGTGCCGGTGTATCAAGAGTGGGTGGCGGATTTGGATACGCCGGTTTCCGCTTGGTATCGGGTTTGCGCGGGTCAACCTTACAGTTTCCTGCTGGAGTCGGTGGAAGGGGGAGAGAAAATTGGGCGTTATAGTTTGTTAGGCTGCGATCCCTTGTGGATTTTGGAAGCAAGGGGCGATCGCACGACTCAAACGTTCCGCGATGGTTCTAAAAAGGTGTTTGAGGGCGATCCGTTTAACGCTTTGGCGGAGTGCGTCAAGCCTTATGAACCGGTGATTTTGCCCCAGTTACCGCCGGGAATTGGCGGGTTATTTGGGTTCTGGGGGTATGAGTTAATTAACTGGATTGAACCGCGAGTGCCTGTGTATCCGCCTGGCGAACAGGATTTGCCGGATGGGGTTTGGATGCAGGTTGATAATTTGCTGATTTTTGACCAAGTAAAGCGGAAGATTTGGGCGATCGCCTATGCGGATCTGCGAGAAGCGGGGGGAGATTTGGCGCAGGCGTACCAGCAAGCGTGCGATCGCGTGTCTCAGTTAGTGAATAAGCTACAATCTCCGCTTTCTCAGCAGACGACGCTGTTAGCCTGGACGCCTCCGAAAGGGTCAGATAGCAGTTCTAGCAAGGCAGAATTAAGTTACACCAGCAATATTTCCCGCGATCGCTTTTGTGAAAATGTGCTGAAGGCGAAAGATTACATTAAAGCGGGCGATATTTTTCAAGTGGTGCTGTCGCAGCGACTTTCAGCGGAATATGAAGGCGATCCCTTTGCACTTTATCGCTCTTTGCGGTTAATTAATCCCTCTCCTTATATGGCTTATTTCTATTTTGGAGATTGGCAGATTATTGGTTCGAGCCCAGAGGTGATGGTGAAGGCAGAAAATACAGCCGATGGCAAGAGAATTGCCACGCTCCGACCAATCGCAGGGACTCGTCATCGCGGTAAAACCGTTCAGGAAGATCAGGCCCTAGGGGAAGAGTTGTTGCAAGATCCCAAAGAAGTGGCTGAACACGTCATGTTAGTGGATTTAGGCCGCAATGATTTAGGGCGAGTTTGTGACAATGGAACGGTCCGATTTGACGAGTTAATGGTCATTGAGCGCTATTCTCATGTCATGCACATTGTTAGTAATGTGGTGGGAGAATTGGGGAGTGATAAGACTGCCTGGGAGTTACTCAAAGCTTGTTTTCCAGCGGGGACTGTCAGCGGTGCGCCTAAGATTCGGGCAATGGAAATTATCCATGAATTAGAGGGGTGTCGCCGCGGGCCTTATTCGGGAGCTTACGGCTATTATGATTTTGAGGGGCAGTTGAATAGTGCGATCGCCATTCGCACGATGGTGGTTCGTTCCCAAGGAAATGGTAAGCACACGGTTTCAGTGCAAGCAGGGGCAGGTTTGGTAGCAGATTCTGTCCCGGAAATGGAGTATGAAGAAACGCTGAATAAGGCGAGAGGAATGTTAGAAGCAATTCGTTGTTTAAAGTAGGAAATGCTGAGGAGTTAGGACTATTTCTAACTCCTTGAATCTGCCAGGAATTTCAGTTGCTGTTTCATCGCTGAAGTCCTCTTGAGATGATTAGCGAATTAGCGTCTTCTTTGAGAGGACTTTTTCAGTGAAAATCTAGTTATCTAGAGACCAATCACGCTTAATTATTCACAAATAATCACCAAATCAATGATTTTTTACATTGTCGATGTCTTTGCTGAATCCAAATATGCGGGCAATCAGCTAGCAGTTTTTACAGGGGATGGTGTCGCGAATTTATCTGAGCAGGAAATGCGACAAATCGCGAGAGAAATGAATTATTCAGAAACTACCTTTATTACTTCTTCAGAAGTAAGAGAGGGGGGCTATGATGTGCGAATTTTTACACCAGCAAAGGAGCTACCGTTTGCGGGTCATCCCACGCTAGGGACGGCGTACATTATCCAGAAGGAAATGATCGAGCAACCGATTGAGCAGGTTATTTTAAATCTAGGAGTTGGTCAAATTCCGGTTACTTTTAATTATGAGGGTGAGTCCGCAGAGGTGTTGTGGATGAGGCAAAAACCGCCTCAATTTGGTCAGGTTTTAACTCCAGAAGCGTTGGCTCCTGTGTTAAATTTAGAGGTAGATGAGATTGACGCTAAATTTCCAATTCAAGAGGTTTCAACGGGGATACCCTTTATTATTGTACCGTTGAGAACTCACGCCTCGCTGAAGAAAGCTAAGGTCAATTTAGATCGTTATTTTGAGTTTATTAAGACCACAAAAGCCACAGAAATTTTGATATTTTGCCCAGAAACCTACAGTGCGGTTAATCATTTAAGTGTGCGGATGTTTGCTCCAGCTTTGGGAATTCCTGAAGATCCGGCGACGGGGAGCGCAAATGGTTGTTTGGCGGGGTATTTCGTGGAATATGGTTATTTGGGGGAAGGAAGAATTGAGGTGAGGGTTGAGCAGGGGTATGAGATTGGGCGGCCTTCTTTGCTGTTGTTGCAGGGGGAGAGGAAGGAAGGGGAAATTGAGGTATTTGTGGGGGGGAAAGTGGTGATGGTGGCTAAGGGAGAATTTGTTTAAGGAGTGAGCAGATCGTTAGAGAATTAGAAGTTGAAACTTGCCGAATGATTGAGAAAATTGCTTGGCAATTGCAGCGGCAGGTTTCAATCGACTGAGTTATTCATAGAATCGCTGAATTGTGGCATCAGCTTCAGTAGACAGGTTTTTAACCCTATGTATCCAGTCTGACGGGGTTGTCACCCCGCCAGCGTTATCTAATAAAGGTTTAAACTAAAAAGCTCATTTAATTAGGTGAAAAATTAGAAATAACACCTAATTAAATGAGCCTTTTTTGTCCTTGCCTCCTTTTTTTTCACTGCATACAATGGATGCCATCGAGTTCTGCCACTCGATAAACAACGATAACCCCGGAGATATATGGAAGCAGGAAAATATGATGGTTATACGGTACAGGTTGAACAACAGCCAGCTCTCAGCTTGCCCAGTGGCGTAAATGTGAGGTCTGAGTTTGTTCAAAATGGAACAGCTCTAGTGACGGTTACAATGCTGGTTCTGTTCATCCGAGAAATTCGGTTGTTAATCAAAACCTGCAAAGAGTCCTAGTTTATAGTCTGTGATTGGGTTGCTACTGGAGGCAACTCCAGTAGCTTTTTTTTTGCGATTGCAACTTTTACTAGAGGGTCAAGGTAATATTGTCTGGGTTTGCACTTCATTCACATACTTTAAGTTTGGCAGCTTGATAAGTATTAGAGCGAAAAAACCCAAGCTAAAAGAACGCTATCGAACACCTCCTAACCTAATTATGTTTCTATTTTTGGTTGGGTCTATTTTTTGAACCCGCTTATGTGGTGATTGTAGTGAAAAGCGACATTTTTTACAGGTAGTTTCAATCCCTTAAAGGGATTCTAATACTGCAAATTTTTGTGCATTGTCATAATTAATCCCCTTGAATTATAAGACATATATTAAATCATGCTTTAAATATAAGTCAATAGTTTGACCTATCACTTTAGCCTCAGATTAGGATGACTTAGGGCGAAATTACCTATTTTAAATGAACGGTTCAGTTAAAAAAGAGAACTAGCAGTCTGAAAAAATCTTGCTATAATAATGTTCAGGTTGGGCAGCCTAAAAGTATAGCTCATATAGCTTCCGCAGGGGAGAGGAATTTAAATACATACCTTTCCCAAGCTATAGCGAAATTTTGTGTTGAGCATTATGACCTTGCTCACCACAAATAAATCCAAGCTAATAAAAATATAGACACCATGACGAAAATAAATCGGGTACGGGGAATTTGTATTTCAGAAGATGGCAAAAATATTACACGCCATCGCCTATGTGAGTTAGGTATTACGCAAGAAAAACTTGCAGAAAAAACATTTCTATCTTCCTCTACAGTAAAGCGATTACTCAGGGGAGAAAATGTGGATTTAAGTTCTTTTCGTGAAGTCTGTAGCTTGTTGGAACTCAATCCAAACGAGCTTATTGTTTCTCCCACTTCTTCACCGCCCAAAAAATCAGGCATAGCCTTACAACATTTTATGATTACAGGCACTTTCAATTTAAACAAACTAGCCGAGATAGAGGTCGCCCTCAATCATTTAGGGAATCTTTTGCGTGACAGTTGCACCATCACTGTAGAGCGAGACAACGGCAGTCTAGCCGTGAATGGGACATTTAGCGAAGATAAAAAGCCACAGGTTGAATTAGCGATTGCTCACCTGCAAAAGCTCATGCTAGAACACACCCTAACCCTCTAACGGTGTTCTGCCACAACTAGATTCCGAAAAGCGTGGAGTGTTGCGCTTTTCACCAAGCCGAGAGCAGTGCTTTCCAATGGCACGAACGGCAGCTCGGCTTGGTTCTGCTCGGACGCTGCGGGCAGTTTTTTCGTGCGGGGTTCGGGCTCTGGCTCCGGGACGGGTAATGCTGCCGAATAAAAAAACGCGAAGTTTCGCGCTTTTGTTTGGCTATTTTGGGTAACGATATTTGCTCTGGTTAACCCCCAAACATGACTGTCATGACTGCGATTCCGGTTATCCCCTAAAACCAAGTAAAGGGTAACTTAGTTTCTCAATCAGCAGGCGATCGCATGGTTGAGGGAGAGTGAAAACTAGAAAATTACTAACGAGACAACAGCAGAATTTTGGACGAATAGTGTTAAATTTGAGAAAATGAAAGCACCCAGACAAGTTGAGAAAGTGCGACAGGCAATAGGAAAAAGTCAGGGAAGCTCGGAAGTATGAATTTGCTATAATAGAGCCAACAAATATTTTTTCGATATCCGTGAGATAGTAAACAATGACACTGAAAGAATTAGAAAAACAACTACTTGCCTTAACTCCTGCTGAAAAAACTCAGGCAATACAGCTATTAGTCCAAAGTTTAAGCAATACTTGGCAAGGAATAGAAAAAACTCCGGGCGTCT
>JBLNEP010000251.1:0-2974 GCA_050262755.1 Actinomycetota bacterium
ACAATTAAAAGAATTGCTAAATCAATTATTAAATGAAGGAGGACTTATAATTAAATGGGGACGAAAAATTAAAAACAAAGGGAATGCTGTTTATTCGATTTAGATGCGTAGCAGCTTAGTATCCCGAAAACGGACCAACCGATAGCAACTTGACACGATAACGCCAATGCTTAAGACCCTAACAACCAGACCTTGCAAGAGCGACCAGCATCTAGGGTTCTCTGAGAGGCGATCGCCAGCGATTTAGGCGTAACCGAACAAACCATTTACCGCTGGGACACCCTCTTAACCATCCACGGTCCGTCCTACCGCGCTGCTCGCCTGGGCTCAAGCATGCCACTCACCCATTACCAGCAGTGGTGCTTAAAGCAATTAAAGCATGGGAAACAACGGTTCAAATGCCATGATTGCGGACGACAGTTCATTGAACAACCCAGCAAAAAAGTGATGGACCAAGCGACTCGCGAACTGACCGTTTGCTTTTGGAAGGTATGATGTCTGCTTGGATTTGCTGTTGAATAATAATTTTCAACAAGCTTGATGCACAGCGAATTCAATCACTTTACGAACCAGGAACTGGACTGCTTAATACTCCCTTTTTAATAAGATATAGCAGAAACTTCTGGAATAAATCCGGACTGACTGGCGGACAGTTAATATTAGTTCTGTCTAGACTATCCAGAGTATTTTGACAGTCAAATTGTAGAATAGGCAATCTGGTATTTTTCTCTGGCGATTTAGACCAAAAAGGTACGAGGGGATAAAGAGGGTTATCGGGGGATTTAGCAACGATTGTGCGTAATTCTTCTCGCCATTGTTCATCAGCTATTTCTCGCAAGGGATAGCCGAAATTACGCACCCAATTCACAACATCTTTAAAAGGTGCAGGATGGGGATTGGTTAAGTGGAAAGCTTTTCCCAAAGAGTCTTTTTGTCTGGATAAATGCACGATTGCTTGACTGATAAAATCAACAGGAATTAAATTCACCATGCCATCTGTTTCAGGAACGCTACCCATTTGGATACAGCCTTTCAGCATTCTGAAGGTGTTGTCGCTAGTATTGCCAACTCCAGTTTCGCTGTGCCAAACGATACGTCCTGGGCGATAAATAGTGGTAGGGATGCCGCGCTCGCGGGCAATATTAATTAACTGTTCCGCTACCCATTTGCTCTCGACGTAACCGGATGCCATGACTTCATCAGGATTAATGCGATCGTTTTCGCGAACGATTTTAACTCCCTCACCTTTAGCTGGAGAAACCGCGTTAATTGTGGAAACAAAATGCACGGGCTTAATTTTGCTTTGACTTGCCAAACGTAAAATTTCTTGAGTTCCTAAAACGTTGGCAGGTTTGAGCGCAGAGTAAGGATAAACGAAGTTAACGAATGCGCCATTGTGATAGATGATATCTATCCGCTCTGCTAAAGCTTGAAATTGCTCCAACGCAAGTCCGAATAGCGGTTGAGATAGTTCTCCCACAAGGGGGATAATTCTATCAGTGAAAGATTCCTGCCAAAGTTCGTAAAACTCTAAGCAACTTTGAAGTTTGTATTTAGCTAAATAGGCATTGTCAGCCCGGACTAAGCAATAAATGTCGGCTTGGGTTTGGTTTAATAATTCCTCCAGCAAGAAAGTCCCTAAAAACCCTGTCGCTCCCGTTAAAAAGATAGCGCTTGGTTCGGTTATCGGCCAGGTAAAGACAGTTTCGGGGCGAATAGTAGGGTCTAAAACGGCTTCGGCATTGAGGTCCAAATTTGAGGGTCGTTCGCTTAATAAATTCCCCCCTTGTTTGATGGCAATTTTTTCAGCTAAACCTGCGATCGTAGGAGCTTCAAACAAAACGCGCAAAGGCAACTCTACGTGAAAAATTTCTCGCACTTTAGCTAGCAACTGAGTCATTAATAAGGAGTGTCCTCCCAAGTCAAAGAAATTGTCTTGCACTCCTACTTTTTCCAGGCAGAGAAGTTGGCTCCAAATTCCAGCAAGCATTTCCTCAATAGGAGTGCGGGGTGCTACAAACGTATCGCTCAAATGGGCTGCCATTTCCGGTGCAGGCAGTGCTTGGCGGTCGATTTTACCATTGGGAGTGAGGGGCAGCGCTTTCAGGACTACAAAAGCAGAGGGCAGCATGTATTCCGGCAGCTTTTCCTTCAGGAACAAACGCAGACTTTCAAGCAGTTCTGAGGTTTGAATGTTGAGTTTTGACTGAGGAACAACATAGGCGATTAAACGCTGATTTACCGCTTCTTTTCCTTGAAGTAAAACAACCGCTTCGCTGACGGATGGATGACCCGATAGCGCTGCTTCAATTTCTCCTAATTCAATGCGGAAACCTCGCAGTTTAACTTGCTTGTCAGCACGACCGATAAACTCGATATTTCCATCTGGCAAATAGCGAGCTAAATCGCCAGTTTTGTAAAGTCGAGTTTCCGGTTCCTGATTCCATGAATAGCGGATGAATTTTTCTGCCGTGAGTTCGGGTTGATGGAGATAGCCACGAGCCAATCCGGCACCAGCAATATATAATTCTCCTGGCACGCCAACAGGAACCGGTTGCAAGTGCGAATCGAGCAAATAAATCTGGGTGTTGGGCAGGGGGCGACCTAAAGGAACTGTTTCGGAAATGCGATTGCCTTGCGCGTTTACTTGATAAGTTAGCACGCCTACCGTGGTTTCTGTCGGTCCGTAGTGATTGAAAATCGAGCAGCTTGGATGGTATTTTTGAAGGGTCTCAATGAGATCCCAGTTTAAAGGTTCGCCACCGAGGATTAATCGCTGTTTCGGCAAAATTTGCGCGGGGTCGGAAGCGCTCAGTAAAGCTTTCAGGTGAGAGGGAACAATTTTGAGGCAGTCGATAGAATGCTGCTGAAAGTAAGCGGCGATTGCTTCTGGATCGGTGGCGCGTTCTTGAGAGATGATATGCAGGCAGCCGCCCGAACACAAAGCAGGGAAAATAACGGTGTGTCCTAAGTC
>JBLNEP010000252.1:0-48985 GCA_050262755.1 Actinomycetota bacterium
TATTGACCATGATGGATTTATTGATAAATATATCGGAGATGCGATCATGGCTTTGTTTGGGGGCGGGGCGGATAATGCGGTCAGAGCCGGGATTGCTATGCTGCAACGGTTGGCCGAATACAATACAACCAGAGGCAGACCAGGCCGGCCTAAAATGCAAATTGGGATTGGGATTAATACAGGTTTGTTGATGTTGGGGACTGTCGGGGGACAGAACCGCATGAATGGAACTGTGATTAGCGATGCGGTGAATTTAGCATCTCGGATTGAGGGGTTAACTAAGGAATATGGTGTGTCGATGTTGATTTCTCACCATACGTTAGCCAGGTTGCAGGATGGGACTCAGTATGCAGTTCGTTTTGTGGCGAAAGTCAAAGTGAAGGGGAAATCACAAAACGTCTCAATTTTTGAAGTATTTGATGCCGACCCACCAGAAATTAAACAAGGGAAGTTAATCACAAAATCAGCTTTTGAAGAAGCGCTATTTTTGTATTATATGGGGAAATATGACCAAGCATCGCCCCTGTTAGAACAGTGCCTTCAGGTTAACCCGAAGGATAGAGTTGCCTATATTTATCTGGAACGCTGCCAACGGTCGATTTTGCCTGAGTAGTCGGGAAGATCGGGGAAGGGAGCAACACTCAGAAAGCTGGAAAGGGGGTTGTAGATCCGATGCAACTTCCCTGGCTCCATGTCCCAGAGGAAGAAGCTGTGTTACCATCAGTGCAAATATTCTCTTGCACAACCAACAATGGGCAATGTTCTGGTGCTGAATGCCTCCTACGAACCCCTTAACATCACCAGTTGGCGAAGGGCAGTGCTCTTATTGCTCAAAGGGAAAGCTGAACAGGTTGAACATAACGGAAGATATATCTATTCAGGTTTTCCGCTACCAACTGTGATCCGCCTACGGCATTATGTCCAAGTACCCTATAAAGAAATTCCTCTGACCCGCCGGAATATTCTGCACCGGGACGGTCACTCTTGTCAATATTGCGGTTATACGGGTGATGACTTAACTTTAGATCACGTAACGCCGCGGTCGCGGGGGGGTGGGGATACCTGGGAAAACTTGGTGACGGCCTGTGTGAGGTGCAATGTCAAAAAGGGTAACCGTACCCCAAAAGAAGCGGGAATGCTCTTACGATACCTACCGCGCAAACCGTACAGCAGCCTTTACTTTGAGGTGAGCAAACACGTCAAGAGTGGCATGAACCAAGAGTGGCAAAAATATGTAATCGGACTTTGAAACCCCTGTCAGCGCAAGCGCGGGGGTTTTGTGTAACAGTAGGAACATGGGGAGTTGTCCATAAAGCTGTGGTGCATTGAATTTTCAAGTCTCAATTTCTGAGAATTCTGGTGAGGTGGCTGACAGAGTCCATCCAGCAGATGCACGGCAGCTTCGTTCCTAGTGCCTCTCTCTGGGTTTGTCTGGTTAATGGCTACTTGCTAACTCAAATGACTAATCGTGCTGTTACCTCTTTCATTGCAGAAGGTTCTGACCAACCTCATCCAGAACCGCAAGACCTGGATAGCCAAGCGCTGCCAGTAATGAGTAGTACGACGAAGCGATCGCGCAAAGGAGATGCTTCTGACAGTCACCGCTTGGGTGAACGAGTGTCGGGAGACTCGCGTGCGAATGGGTTACTGGATCAATCGCGCACTCAAAAGGTGGAAGCATTGCGGCAGACGTTGGAACGGCACAAAGGCGATCGCCAGTTAGTGCTGTTGCAAGATTTCCCCGATCCAGATGCTCTTTCTAGTGCTTGGGCCTATAAGTTAATCGCTCAGCATTATGAGATTCAGTGCGACCTCGTTTATGGGGGGACTCTTAGCCATCAGGAAAATATTGCACTGGTGAAGCTGACTGGTTTGCCGGTGCAGCGCTGGATGCCTCAAACGGCTAAGAATAAGGATTTATCTGCTTATCAAGGCTGTGTGTTAATTGATAATCAAGGAACCACCGCTCAACTAACTCAGCAAGTCCGGGCTGCTGGTATCCCCATTACGCTGGTGATTGACCACCATAGCTTGCAGGAAGACTTGCACGCGGAATTTACCGACTTGCGGCCGAATGTGCGAGCGACGGCTACGATTTTAACGCAGTATCTCCAGTCGGGGTTACTGGAGTTTGACGGGAGCCTCAGCGAGCATGTCAAATGTGCCACGGCGTTAATGCACGGGTTGCGATCGGATACGAATCAATTAAGACAGGCTCAAGAAGAGGATTTCTTAGCCGCAGCGTATCTCAGTCGCTATTATGACGCTCAGTTACTCAATGCCGTCTTGCAATCTTCACGGTCGAAGCGAGTAATGGATGTGATTGAGCGATCGCTCAAAAACCGCTTGGTACAGAACAACTTTTCCATTGCTGGCGTTGGTTACCTCCGCTATGATGACCGAGATGCAATTCCCCAGGCCGCAGACTTTTTGATTACAGAAGAAAACGTCCACACCGCCGTCGTTTATGGCATTGTCCATGATGATGACGATGAATTGGAAGTAGTCATTGGGTCACTGCGAACCAATAAAATTACCCTCGATCCGGATGAATTTATCAAAGAAGTTTTCGGTCAAGACACGCAGGGGAAATTTTTTGGCGGGGGTCGGAGTCAGGCGGGAGGTTTTGAAATTCCGATCGGCTTCTTGTCCGGCGGAAATGAAAATAACGAGTATGCCAAGCTCAAGTGGGAAGTATTTGACGCTCAAATCAAACAAAAATTGCTGAAGTTAGTTAGCCCGAAAGACCATGTAATCCACACGGATTAAGAGAACTTTTGGGAAAGAAAATGGAAAAATAGGGAGTATCAGGGAGATTTTAAGCGACCTGTTCCCTAATCCGTTTTATAGTTGGTTGCTATTGATAACGGATTTTATTAATTTTTTTTTATTCAAGCGGGCTGATTTTGCCAATGAAAGATAATTAAAAACCCTAGAGCCTCTAGGATTTATTTCTTTATAACCTTGAAAGTAGGCTGAGGAAAAATTCGTGAACAGCTTCAATTTACCTGGGTATTTACTCAATGAATGTCTGCACCAAGGTGTTGATACTGTTATTTATCGGGCGCGGAAAGAATCTGATTTGAGCACGGTGATTGTCAAAACGATCAAAGCAGAGTATCCAACTCTCGAAGAAATTACTCACCTCCGTCATGAATATAAAATTCTGCAACATCTAGCGGGAACTAAGGGGATTATTAAAGTTTATGACTTTATCCACTATGAAAGCAGCTTTGCCATACTCTTAGAAGATTGCTGGGGAGTCTCCTTCCAAGAGCTGATTCACGCTCAAAGACTGCCAATTTTATCGTTTCTTTCCCTCGCAATCCAGACCGCTGAAATTCTGCATGAAGTGCATCAAAAAAATATTATTCATAAAGACATTAATCCCCAAAATATCCTGCTCGAGCCAGACTTCCTAACAGTTAAATTGATTGATTTTAGTATCGCCTCTCGGCTGTCTAGAGAAACTCCTAGCGCTAGCAATCCTGACTTACTCGCAGGCACACTTGCCTATATTTCGCCAGAAGCAACGGGCCGGATGAATCGCGTTGTAGACTATCGCGCTGACTTTTACTCTCTCGGTGTGACTTTCTATGAAATGCTAGTGGGTCAGTTGCCATTTATGAGCGAAGACTCTTTAGAATTAGTCCATTGTCATATTGCTAAAAATCCGATTCCGCCCCATCAGGTTAATTCACAAATTCCTCAGGCAATTTCAGAAATTGTCATGAAGCTGATGGCAAAAAATGCGGAGGATCGGTATCAAAGTGCTTTAGGACTCAAAGCGGATCTAGAAACTTGTTTTAATCAGTTACGTTCTGGAGGGCAACTCATTCATTTAACTCCGGGGCAGTTAGATAAATCTGGTCAATTTCTAATTCCGCAAAAACTGTATGGGCGTATTTCCGAAGTCAGAGCGCTATTAATGGCTTTTTACCGCATCAGCGCGGGCGCCGCCGAAATGTTCCTAGTTTCTGGTTACTCTGGAATTGGTAAAACCAGTGTGGTTCATGAAGTTCATAAACCCATTGTTGCTGCTCGTGGATATTTTATCGCTGGCAAGTTTGACCAGTTTAAACGCAATATTCCTTATGCTGCGCTCATCCAAGCTTTTCAAGGATTAATCCGGCAACTTTTAACAGAAAGTGCTGCAAAACTTGCTCAGTGGCAAGAAATTTTCCTAGAAGCACTTGGGCAAAATGGTCAGGTGATGATTGATGTGATTCCCGAAGTAGAATATCTGATCGGGAAACAGCCATCTGTCCCTCAACTCGGAGTGGCAGAATCTCAAACTCGGTTGCATCGAGTGTTCCAGCAATTCATCGGCGCGGTCGCTAAACGCGAACACCCCCTGGTTTTGTTCTTAGATGACTTGCAGTGGGCAGATTCTGCTTCCCTCAAACTGATGGAAAGTGCGATCTGCGATCTGGACAGTCAATATTTGCTTTTGATCGGTGCCTATCGCGATCGTGAAGTGAGCCCAACTCACCCTACGGCGATCGCACTAGAGAAGATTCAATCTAGCGGGGCAATTGTCAATCAGATTGTGCTTCAGGCGTTAAATTTTAGCGATGTGACTGAATTAATTTGTGATGCTTTAGGCGAAACCTTTAATGCTCAACTCGCCTCCCCAGCTCCGCCACCCAGTCAGTGTGGAGGGAGAGTGCAACCTCTAGCAGAATTAATTTACAGCAAAACTCAAGGGAACCCCTTTTTTTTGACACAACTGTTACAAACGCTCTACACTGAAAAACTGCTGTATTTCGACTTTGAACAAAGTCGGTGGCAATGGGGACTCGATCAAATTCACGCCTTGAGTATTAGTGATGATAATGTTGTGGACCTGGTAGCGAAGAATATTCAAAAACTGGCAGATTCTACTCAGCAACTTTTAAAGTTAGCGGCTTGTATCGGACACCAATTTAACTTAAATACCCTCGCGGTTGTTAATGAAACTTCTCTTTTAAATACTGCCAATGAACTTTGGGAAGCGCTACAATCTAGTTTGATTCTGCCACTGTCTCAGGCTTACAAAATTCCACTTTTCATGAGCCAGGATGAGCAAAAATATTTAGTGGCTGAAGATTTAAAAGTCAGCTATAAGTTTCTGCACGACCGCGTTCAGCAGGCAGCTTATTCTCTGATTCCTGAGTCGCAGAAAAAAAAGATTCATCTCAAAATTGGGAAACTGCTTTTGCAGAAAACTGCTCAGGGATCTTTAGAAGAAAATATTTTTGATATTGTGAACCAGCTTAATCTAGGGGTTGAATTAATCACGACAGAGGTTGAAAGAGAAGAACTCGCTGCTCTGAATTTAATCGCGGGAAAAAAAGCCAAGGCAACGGCTGCAATGGAAACGGCTGTCAAATATTTGAATCTTGGGTTAGAACTCCTCTCAGAATCTAGCTGGATACACTCCTATGAACTGGCGCTCAACCTGCATATAGAAGCAGTAGAAGCTGAATACCGGAATACCCATTACGACCGCGCTCAGCAACTCTCTAATCTTGTTTTATCCAAAGCAAAAGAACCCCTGCAAAAAATCCAAGTGTATGAGACAAAAATTCAGTTTCACATCGCTAAAAATCAGATGCTAGAAGCGATTGATACGGCTGTAGAAGTTTTAGAAATGCTGGGTGTTTCTCTCTCCAAGCAACCCAATCAGCTCAACCTATTTACTAACCAATTTTTTACTAAATTAACAATTAACGCTAAGCGAATTAAGGAGTTGGCTAATCTACCAGAAATGACCGACCCTGATAAAATAGCAGCGATGCGAATTTTGCTCACAGCTCTCGTCCCTGCATTTCTGACAACTCCTCATTTATTTCCAGCCATCACCTTTAAAATGGTGAATTTGAGTGTCCGCTACGGCAATTCTCCCCAGGCTGCTTACGGTTATGCTCTCTATGGTTGGCTATTATGCGGAGCCTTGGGAGAGATTGAGGATGGCTACCAATTTGGACAGCTTGCTATGCAACTTTTTGAGCAATTTGAAGCGAAGGAATTGAAATGTAAAGGTGTGAATGTATTTAATGCTTTTATCCGCCATTGGCAGGAACCAGCGCGAAAAACGATTCCTGCTTTTGTCGAATCTTTACAAATGAGTTTAGAAACAGGCAATATTGAATATGCGGGGTATAGTAGTATTAATTATTGTCACTATACATTCTTAATAGGTGAAGAACTCGAACATCTTAAGACTGCTCACCAGCCTTATATCGACTTGATGCGAAAGCTCAAACAAGAATATGCTCTCCATTCAGTCAGTACCGTTAGACAAACCATTTTAAACTTATTGGGAGAATCAGAAAATCCCTGTTATTTGCTCGGTGAAAATTTCAACGAACAGGAAATGATTGGGGTCTTTCAACAAGCAAATGTTCTGACTTCTCTGTTCATGGTTTATTGCTATAAAGCTATGTTGTTTTTTTTATTTAAACACCCCGGTCGCGCCGTAGAATCTGCTGAATTAGCAGAAAATTATCTAGCCAGTGTCCAGGGTTTTATGACAATTACTGTTCATAAGTTTTATTATTCTCTAGCTCTTCTCGCTCAGGTATCGAAAGGGAAAGTTGCTGCACTCAAAACCGTGCTAAAAAAAGTAGAAACCAACCAAAAACAAATGCAAATTTGGGCGAAGAATGCCCCGGAAAACTATCGCCATAAATATGAATTGGTGGAAGCAGAAAAAGCGCGAGTTTTGGGTCGAGAGGCAAAAGCAGTTGAATTTTATCAACGAGCCATCCAGGGAGCCAGTAATTCTGGGTATATTCAAGAAGAAGCTTTAGCTCAGGAACTGACCGCCGAGTTTTATTTTTCCTGTGGTAAAGAGACTCTGGGTGAAGTTTATCTACTCCAGTCCTACTATAGTTATATCCGTTGGGGAGCTAAGGCAAAAGTTAGAGATTTGGAATTAAGGTATCCTGAGCTTTTTTCTAGGGTTTTGCAGCGGGAAGCAGTGGATATTACTGCGCTCTCAACGGCAACTACTTCTAAAACAACGATTAATTCGGCTTCCTTAGATTTAGCGGCTGTTACTAAGGCTGTCGCGGTCATTTCTTCAGAGAAGGTTTTGGATCGGTTGTTGTTGAGGTTAATGCAGATTACAATGGAGAATGTGGGAGCTTCTAAAGGCTTTCTCTTCTTATCAAAAGCTCATCAATTATGGCTAGTTGTGCAGGGAAATATTGACCAAGTGTGGCTGCTATCAGGGGTTTCCTTGGCAACAGTTTCAGATTTACCACTTTCGCTGATTAACTATGTGGAAAGAACGAAAGAGACAGTGGTGTTAAATAATCCAATTTCTGAGGAGCTGTTAGCAAAAGATCCTTATATTCAAAGGGTGGAACCCAAATCTATTTTCTGTTGGCCACTGCTCCATGAAACGCAATTGGTAGGAATTCTTTATTTAGAAAATCATTTGAGTGTGGGAGCGTTTACGCCGGGGCGTTTGGAAGTGTTACAATTGTTGGCGAATCAAGCTTCTATTTACCTCAATCAGTTGGGTAAATTGAAACTGTAAAAAAGGCATAGTCATCAGCTAATTGTCAATCGTCCTGGCAGTGCAAAGAGCGCAATAATTCTAAATCTACATAGGTGGCAGCGCCAGCATTTCCTGCGAGGACCTGAAACGGCTGATCAGGTTCTCCTAAATGGTTAACAACCAAACACGCATCGCTAAAATCTTGCTGCTGAGTATAACCATTGACGGTTACAATTGTCTTTAAACCAGCTTGGACGGCTGCTTGTAAGCCATGATGGGAATCTTCTAAAACTAAACAATCACTGGCCGTTAATCCCATCGCCTTCAGCGCATAATAATAAATATCTGGCGCTGGTTTTTTCGCAGGGACCACATCGCCAGCCGCAATGACTTCAAACCAAGCAGGGTCAAGGCTTTCCTGCAATAAAGCTGTGACGTTTGGTAAAGCACTTGTCGTCGCGATCGCAAGTCGCAAACCGGCCTGGAGTGCTGCTGCGAGCAACCGCTTGACCCCAGGTCGTAGGGGAATTGCACCAGTCGCTAACAATTGCTGGTAGTGTTTAGTTTTGAGGGCGTGCAGGTCAGCGAGAAAGCTGTCCCAACCGTCTGGGGGCTGAAAATCCGGTTGGTCGCGCTCCAAGAAAAAGCGGATGCGTTCCTTACCACCTGCGATCGCCAGCAATTCCCCATACAGCGAAACAGACCAATCCCAAGGCAAACCAGCTTCTGCAAAGGCGCGATTAAACGCGATGCGGTGACCATCCCGCTCTGTATCAGCTAAAGTGCCATCAACATCAAAAATTAAAGCCCGTAACTGAGTCATTGATTGCAATTGAATTGAAATGGGTCTATTTTAAGGTGTAACAATGCCCGAAGAAAAACCAACTTCACCGAGAACACTGGCACTCAAACCAGGTAGTCTCTGGCCAAAAGTCAAAGCGCGTACCAATAGTGCTCTCCAGGGTGGAGCGCTGCACTCGATCGCCACGGAGTCCGAGTTCGTAGAACAAAATGGGATTCGCTTTCTGGTACGGCGTTCATCGAATATCGCTCGCAAGGACGAAGCGAAAAAGCAACAAGATCGAAATACGACTAGTTCTGGAAAAGAAGTTAATCCATTTTTACCTTATGAAAAAGATTTATTTGTTGCGGATATTTCTGATACCCACTTGTGCCTCTTAAATAAGTTTAATGTCGTCGAAGACCACCTCTTGATCGTTACCCGCGAGTTTGAAGAACAGGAAAGTTTGCTAACTTTATCAGATTTCGAGGCGATGTGGGCTGTTCTGGCGGAAATTGATGGCTTAGCTTTTTATAATGGCGGCAAGCTCGCGGGTGCATCCCAGCGACACAAGCATTTACAAGTCGTTCCTTTACCGATCGCACCCTCTGGGCCCCCAATCCCAATCTTGCCTGCACTCGCCACCGCCTCTTTTCAAGGTATGATTGGTACGATACCAGCCTTTCAGTTTTCTCACACTTTTGCGAAGTTAAAGACTTCAGAAAAGGCTAACCCTTTAGCCACTGCTCGCTCAACCCTTGAGTGCTACCATACTTTGCTCGATACAGTCGGGTTGTCCTCCAGCCATACTCAGCAAGTTGGTGCTTATAATTTGCTGGTTACTAGAGAGTGGATGCTCATTATCGCCCGGTCGCAGGAGAGTTTTGACTCAATTTCTATCAATTCCTTGGGATTCGCTGGAACCTTTTTTGTTCGCAATGACCAGCAAATGCAGCTTTTAAAAGATTACGGCCCTTTAACTATCTTGCAGAACGTCGCCCAACCAGTTAGAAAAAATAGCAACGAATAGGGACATGGGAAATAGCGATTGGCGATCGCAGACGCGACCCAAGAGTTCTACAGAAGATAATCTGACAGACAGGGATTCTACCTGTTCCACAAGGTTTATTAGCATATTTTAGAATAAAAATCAATCATTATTAGTGATTGATTTAAGAAAGAGAAGCATTTGATTTTATGGAAAACCTTGCTTAAAATTAACGTTAGTCTTTTGTCGCAGAGCTGTTGCTGATGCTAAACTTGCGAGTTCCAGGCGATCGCGAGAAAGCTACCGCTAGTCCCACGCTCAAGAGAGCCTCAGGTTGATTGGCTCAGTCCACCTTGCTTGAGAATGAAGAGTTTGAGCAATGCCATTACCATTCAAAAAACCCATCAAGGTCAATACATACCAGCCACAGGAGCGGAATTCAGAGCGAGTGCGGGAACATTTAGCAAATGAGCGTACCTACTTAGCCTGGATGCGGACCGCGATCGCACTCATGGGTTTTAGCGTCGTCATCATTCGACTGCGCTTATTTCGTCCCCCCCTTGTTCCCAGCCTCAGCGTTGGCTGGAAGTTAGGTTTGCTATTCTCCCTAGTGGGTCTGCTGACAGTTTTGTTCTCAACTCAACACTACTTTGCCGTTCGTCGCGACATTGACGACGACATCCATGAACCCCCCGATCGTTGGGTGTTTCTTTCTAGCATCGCCGTGGCCCTCCTCGGAGCTGGAACAATCTATTTAGTCTTTACAACCCCTTTAAATCCTCTGAGTTTTTCCCTTCCCGAATGACGGTTTACGGTTAACAATGGGTGTTAATTTTAAATATTCTTTAGGATTTTTGTGTGAAATCGGTTGTGCTGCTGGCTTCGCGTCCTGTCGCAGGGGAATCTGAATCCAGAATTCCGTTCCACATCCCGGTGCCGACTCACAGCGCAGCACTCCCTGATGTTTTTCTACTACAATTTGATAGCTAATTGATAACCCTAATCCCGTTCCCTTTCCAACAGGCTTAGTCGTAAAAAACGGGTCAAATAGTTGCTTCTTGACAGCCTCAGTCATGCCAGGACCATTATCAACAATCCGCACAGTAATGTAACCGGAAGGGTTATATTCCGTAAAAATCCGAATCCAACCGGGATTTTCTTTGCTCTCTTGCTCTCCCTGTTTCAGGTTGTAACTTTCCAGGGCGTCAATGGCATTAGAAATAATATTCATAAAGACTTGATTTAATTGTCCGGCGTAGCACTCAACCAGCGGTAAATTGCCATAATTTTTAATAACTTCGATCGCGGGTTGGTTGGGTTTTGCCTTCAGCCGACTTTGCAGGATGAGCAGAGTGCTGTCGATGCCTTCATGAATATCGACCGGTTTCATGTCGCTTTCGTCTAAGCGAGAGAAGTTTCGCAAAGATTGGACAATCTTAACAATGCGATCGGCTCCCATTTTAATCGAGGATAGCAATTTAGGCAGATCCTCAGAGAGAAAGTCAAACTCAATCACTTCCGCATACTCCCTAATTTCAGGATGAGGATTAGGATAGTGCTTTTGATAAATTTTAATTAACTGTAATAAGTCTTGACCATATTGGTGGGCGTGGTGGAGGTTGCCATAAATGAAATTAACTGGATTATTAATTTCATGAGCAACCCCTGCCACCAATTGCCCCAAACTCGACATTTTTTCGGTCTGAACTAATTGAGCTTGCATTTGCCGCAATTCTTGCAACGTTTGTTCAAGCTGTTGAGATTTAGCGGTTCGTTCTCCTGCAACTTTTTCGATCCGCTCAGTATAACGCAGCAAAATTAGTAAATAAAGTGTCACCAGGCTAGTGAGAATTAAACCGAGGATTAAAGTTGCCAAAGAGCGCCAATGTTGTTGAGGAGCGATCGACTCTGGTGTTAGCAGCAACCGGAGCAGCCAGCGACGGTTTTCAATGTTGAGAATGCGAGTGCAAGCACTGCCATCCGGGCAATAAGCCTCTTGACCAAGATTCAGAGATTTCAAGAGCGTGGGATCGGTGATCACTTGTTTATTCTTTGCTTCGTAAAAGGCAAGAAACCGCTCTCCTTCAGGAGCAGTAAAATCTTGAATTAAAAAATTAAGAGTCTCTAGTTTTCCTGACCGCAACGCCGATCTCACTGCTTCATTAATCTGAAAAATAGCCACTGCAAACCCTCTCACCTGCTCCCGTCGCTGTAGGATCGCAGTTAGTGTTTCCGTGGAGGTAGGAGTTAATTTACTCAGCGGTGTGTAAATAGGCAGGAATACTAAGACACTGGGTTGATCCCTCTCTTGTTCAAGAAGCTGCTGGCGACTGGTGATGATAATTTCTTCTTGCTTACTGGCTCTTTTTAAAGCTGCTTGATAAGTGGGATTGGCTCCTAAGTTAAAGCCTAAAATTTTTTCGTTTCCTGCTAAGGGAACTACATGGTCAATGGGTAAATAGTCCTGCTGAGGTTGAGCGGTAGGGAAGGGCTGAGCTGTTGAAGAGTTAAAATTGTCTTTGGTTTGGGTCGAGTTTTCACTCAGTTGCTCAGGATTAGAAGCGCGGGGAAGCCAAGCGATCGCCTTCAAGCTCGGATGCCGATAAAGGGAGGATTTGACAAACTCTTGAAACTCCTGTTTGCTAATTTCATGAGAGGCACTGTAAAAGGCGACAACTGCTTGAAGTACCTCTAAATTACCGTTAATATCTCTCTGAATATCTATGGCAATCTTGTCTAGCTGTTCTTGCAGTTCTGCTTGTATCGATTTATATTCCCATTGATAAACGATCGCAGAGGTCACGATAGATAATCCCATCCCTACACAGAGTGTTAATCCAGCTTGGAGGTGACGGCGATAGCCTTGTACCATCTTTTTAGCTGAATGTAACGCTTGATGTAGGGTTAGCATAGGATTAGGGTCCTTGTGGCTGAGATTTGAGAGTGAATGTTGTCTCTTTCTCAGATTGTACTTTAGATCGGTAGATTTTTGGGAGTTAATAACCCAAAAATAAAATCATGACACATTTTTTTCTAAAAAGCAAGTTACCTACCAGTCGCAAACCTTAAAAAAATCTTTGGGTTCGCTGATGCTCGTCCCTGAGCCATTCAGTCTGTTTTCCGACCTTCCAGCGCTTGTTTAGCCATCGAACTTAGAGGCAAAAATAAGCGGGCTTAGCAGAAAAATTTATAGTTTTGTTGAAGAAATGAGAGAGTTCTCTGGAGCGACTTCAGTAAATTCGCTGAAACCAAATAATAAACGTTGTTTTCGTGTTTTTTGCCAGTGCTGCTTCTCGCTAGAAAGGTTACGGTTTAGACAGAACTCATCAGCTCTTTCGGCTTTGCTCGCTCCCCCTAAATCCCCTTTTGAAGGGGGACTTTGAACTTCGAGTTCCTCCTTGGAAAGGGGGTGAGGGGAGATTAAACCCCGATCGACAAAGATAGAATACTTGTTGGTACAAGGTAGCGCGAGAGGAGGGGAATGATAAGTAAAATTACTTAAGTCAAAATTCACATTAATTTTCGCTCTCTGAAGCAGTAGAGATTGACTTACCCGCGAGGATAAGGTTATTCTAAAATTATCGAGTTAAGACAACTCTGTGGAAGTAAGGGCAATTTGAATACAATAGATTCAAAGGGTGGATGTGGGAACATCAAGAGGAGGTTTTCTGCTTCATAATTGCTTCTTTTCGCTTCAAAACAACAACTTGGCTAGAAGCTGAGTAACTCCATTTTTCCAGGGACTATTTGTCAAGTAACAGGGGCTGGAAATCTGACTTTTTTTCCAAAGTCAGCAGTTCATACTTGCTAAAAAAATTGAGTGGTTTAGTCACAAACTGAAGTAATTACTACTTTCCGAAGATTATGAGGTTGTTGAGATCTGATACCATCCGGTCCCAGTCTTAAACAACTGTCAGGGATTAAAACGATTGTCCGGTCTGAGAGATAAATTTAACGACTATGGCTGAAACTTTATTCCATGCTTATACGCCCCTAATTTTCTGGACAGGGGTGGGGTTACTGCTGTGGAGGTTCACTCCAAAAGATTTTCCCCGACTTCTGGGTCGCAGCCTCTACTGGATTGGGGTACCGCTGCAAATTTTAGCGCTAGTACGTCGCACAGAATTTTCGCAGTTAGCAAGTGTTGTACCCATGGTGACTTTGGCAGCACTATTTTTAGGGTTAGCGCTAGCACTCGCAAGTTTGTGGCTGCTGAAGCATTTCTCCCCCAAATGGTCTAACCGTAGCAGTTGCGGGAGTTTTATTCTCGCTGCGATCTTGGGCAATACAGGTTTTGTCGGGTTAGCGATCGCACCTTTTTTCATCAGCGATGTTGATTTAAGCTGGCTCGTCCTTTACAGCATCACCCACAATGTCCTCGGTCCCTACGGCTTTGGGGTCGCAGTCGCCAGCTATTTCGGTAGAGCCGCAGCGAAAAATCACTGGTGGGTACTCGTTCGAGACGTTTTGAGCGTTCCAGTGCTTTGGGCATTTATCTTAGGCTACACCACCCAGTCTTACTCGTTACCCGCTTCTTTAGAAACAGGGTTGCAAGCATTTTCTGCGATCGTCATTCCCGCTGCCTTCACCTTGATCGGGATGCGCTTAAGCCAGTTACAGGGATGGAAAAGTTTCTTAACTGCCTTGCTTCCTGCTAGTTTAAAAGCGATCGCACTACCAGCCGCCGTTGGACTGGGAGCCACCCTCTGCGGTTTGTCAGGAGATCCGCGTTTATCTCTCGTACTCATGGCAGGAATGCCGACCGCTTTTTTAGGGTTAGTCGTAGCAGAAGAATATAACCTTGACCGAGAACTGATTGCCAGTAGCATTGTCGTTAGTACCATTCTATTACTCATAACACTCCCTGGGTGGTTACTATTATTTGGTTAAACCCTGAGCCATCAACAACCTAGGTTGCTCTCCGGTCTGGCTCAACAACTCGCAACAGAATTCTCTCAACAGAACCAAGCGGAAAGCCAACTTTTATGTGATAAACTGAATAGTTTCTTTTTAGTCTGCATTCCTATTGAGCAGTGAGGTCAGGCAGACCCCTTTGATGCAGAGGACAGAAAGGAAAAGAGTTTGACGTTCTTAATATCTGTTGACTTCTGGGCATTGATTTTTGCCGATCAACTTCAGAGCTTGAAGGCTTCTAGGCAAGCGAGCGCTGGACAAGAGGATTGAGGAGAGGTTACAACAGAGGAGAATCAGAACCCGATTAACGGGTTTGTCAATCACTGCTGAGGATTTTTAGGGGCAGCGATGTTGATGCTACTTTTCTATGTAGGAGATGACCTTTATGCGCTGGATAGTTCCCAAGTTGTGGAAGTCATTCCCAGAGTGATTTTAAGGAAGATCCACCATGCACCTGGCTATGTTGCCGGTCTCTTTAACTATCGAGGTGCAATTGTACCAGTCATCGACCTTTGCCATTTAATTCAAGGAAACACGAGCCGTTCTTATTTAAGCACCCGAATTATTATGGTCAATTACCTAACCAAAGAAAATACTAACCGCTACTTTGGATTAATGGCAGAACGAGTTACAGAAACCTTAAAAAAGCCTGACAGTAGCCTGATTGATACCCGAGGACAGTTAGAGGGAGAGCATCCTTATTTAGGGGAAATTATCATGGATGAAAGAGGCATGATTCAGCACCTCCGCTTAGAATATCTGCTGCCAGAGTTACAGCAGCAAAAATTATTAACAACAGGAGATTAGCATTATTAATGGAAGCAGAAAATATCGAATTATTTTTAGCAAAAAAGATAGGATTTGATGCCAATATTCTTGGCTCAAAAACCATTGTCAAAGCAGTAGAAAAGCGCAGGCTCGCCTGTAACTTACCGAATTTAGAAACTTATTTAGAGCTTTTGCAAACTTCCCTAGCAGAATTTGAAGAACTCATAGAAGAATTGATCGTTCCCGAAACCTGGTTTTTTCGAGATGGGGAACCCTTTAGTTTTCTAGCACGCTATGTCAAATCTGAATGGTTGCCAGCTCAAACTTATCGCCCCCTACGCTTGTTAAGCATTCCTTGTTCTTCTGGCGAGGAGCCTTACTCAATGGCGATGGCTCTCCTGGATGCTGGATTAACACCGAATCAATTCCGCATTGATGGAGTTGATATTAGCAAAAAAGCTTTATTAAAAGCGAAAACTGCTATCTATACTCGGAATTCATTCCGGGGAAACAACCTAGATTTTCGGAAACAGTATTTTAACCAGATCGGGGATGAATATCAGTTATGTGATTTGGTTAAAAATACCGTCACTTTTATTAAAGACAATTTAATTACTTCTGATTTGCTAACCACAAAACCTGCTTATGATGTAATTTTTTGTCGCAACGTCTTGATTTATTTTGAGAGCAATGCTAGAAAAATGACTCTGCAAAATCTCAATCGCTTATTAGCCAACCAAGGTCTCTTATTCGTTGGATTTTCTGAAACCGCTCAACTTTTAGAACTCGGTTTTGAATCGGTGCGACAACCTTCAGTCTTTGCTTATCGGAAACAAGAAAAGACAAGGGCGAGACTACAACCAGCACCCTCCCGACAAGAATTAAGTGGCTCAACTCCCAGCTTACTCCCAAGTAACCTTTCAAAAAAATCAGAAAATTCCCCTTCTGAAACCATTAAACCCATTCAAACCCTGAGAAGCTCCCCCCAGAACATTTTGTCTCAAAATAAACTGGCTGGAAATTCTGACCGTAACCTCACACCGACTCATTCCCCAAACACAACCTCTCCTCTACAACACCTCAATCTAGAAACGATCCGTTGCTTAGCAGATAAAGGACACTTAAGTGAAGCAACAACCCTCTGCGAAACTTATCTGAAGCAAAATTATACCTGTGTCGAAGCTTATGTCTTATTAGGGCAAGTTTATCAGGCAAATGGGCTAGAAACACAAGCAGAACAATGCTTCCAAAAAGCAATTTACCTGGAACCTAACCATTACGAAGCACTGCTACACCTGACTCTACTGAAAGAACAGCGGGGAGAGATGGCAAAAGTCACCGTATTAAGACAACGCATCGAACGATTACAACAATCTTAAAATAAGAAGCATGAGCAAGGATTTTAAGCGGACGATCGACGATTGCTGGAATCGAATCGGAGTAGAGGGCGATCGCTCTTGCGTTCAACTCACAACCTTTATTCACTGTCGCAATTGTCCCGTCTATTCTGCTACAGGGCGTCGGTTATTAGAACGGGAAGCACCGCCCGACTATTTATATGAGTGGACAGAAGTGCTCGCCAAAACCCAATCCGAGCAAGCGAAAGTATCAACGAGTAGTGGGGCAATTGTTCCCTCTGCGGAAACTCTTTCGATTATTATTTTTCAATTAGGAGGTGAATGGTTAGCGCTCCCAGTGCGCTTACTTCAGGAAGTGACACAACCTTGTATTATCCATACCCTCCCGCACTGTAGTAACGATTTATTTCTCGGTTTGGTGAATATTCGAGGTGAAATTCTTTTGTGCATTTCCCTGAGTAACCTGCTCGATCTGGAAACAACCCCCACTTCTAGCCAGCAGTCTAGTTCCGTTCCCTCAAAACGAATGGTTGTAATTGCCAGTGGTGAAAATCGATGGGTGTTTACCGTTGATGAAGTGTGTGGAGTTTACCGCTTCCCCAGCAGTGAATTACAAAGTACACCCGTGGTTATTTCTAAAGCTACAGAAGCTTACACAAAAGGAGTGGTTTCCTGGCAAGGACACAAAGTGAATTATCTAGATACTGACCTCTTATTTTATACTCTAAATCGGCGGATCTTATGACAGAAACTCCACAAAAAATTGACGACCTTTCCATGCTAGAGCTATTTCGGTTGGAAGTAGAAGGTCAAGCTGGAATTCTCAACAACAGTTTATTAGCGCTGGAAGCTCAGCCCCAATCTCCCCAGGTCCTAGAGTCTCTGATGCGAGCTGCCCATTCCATTAAAGGAGCCGCCCGGATCGTAGAAATTGACGCGGTGGTTAACTTGGCTCATGTGATGGAAGACTGCTTTGTTGCTGCCCAAAATCACCTGATTATCTTAAATCCCGATCGAGTAGATTTGTTATTGCAGGGCGTTGATTTCTTGCTGCAAATTAGCCAAATCGCCGAAGAAAACTTAGAGCATTGGCTGTCAGAACAAGCACAGGAAATCGAAGTAATTAAAAATAGGATTGCAACGTTGCGGGTAACGGGAGAGGGGGCAGCTTCGAGGGAGCTGAGGGAGGAAGAAGCACAGAGTAACAGCAGCGAAATCACTCCCCCTTCCGCACCCCTTTCAATTGTCAATAATAATTCAGAAGAATTAACTGCGGTAAATTCTATTTTAGCCCCAGAAGGGGAATCACTTCAAAAACAGCAAAGTTCTTCCCTTGAAGTCGCTCCCCCGTCAGAAAGTCCCCATGAGTTATCTAATTTTATCGATACTTCTATGTTGGATTTATTTCGGCAGGAAGTAGCAGCGCAAGTTGCGATGTTAACGGAGGGATTAGTCGCACTAGAAACTCAACCACACTCTGGAAAAGTATTAGAGTCTTTGATGCGAGCAGCTCACTCAATAAAAGGAGCTTCCCGGATTGTCGGGATTAATCCGGTGGTTAATTTAGCTCATCTGATGGAAGACTGCTTTGTGGCCGCTCAAAACCAAACCATTACCTTAGAAGCAGACCGGGTTGATTCGTTGCTACAAGGGGTCGATTTACTCTTACAAATTAGCCAGATCGAACCAGGAGAAATTAATCGCTGGTTGTTAGAAGCTGGTGAAAGCATTGAAATCACTCGGCAACAAATTGCAGCCTTACTTCAACAAGGAGCAGTCTCTGCTGGGGAGATTAAAACCGCGCGGTCGCAGCCAACGAGTCAAAAACCTGAAGGAAACAAAGGAAAAGCAGAAAATTTACCCATTCCTTCCAGTTCCTTAGTCGTGACAACTCCCGCAGAGTCTAGCCTGCAATCTCCAGTTTCCAAGCAAACCCAACCAGCGCCCGAAACCACCTCTCTCGTCAAAGGAGTACCTAGCAATCTAGAGCCAGCAAAGCAACCGACTGCTCAGTCCGATGCCAATAGCGACCGGGTTGTACGAGTTAGTGCGGAAAACTTAAACCGGATCATGGGGTTAGCAGGCGAATCCCTAATTGAGGCGAATTGGCTACAACCGTTTGCTGATTCCTTAACGATCTTGAAAAAACGCCAGCTAGAGTTATCAAAGATGCTGGAACATTTACAAGATGCCTTGATCGCGGATAACCAAACGAGCCAAAAAAGCCAAAATTATTTAGAAGCAGCCAGACTCAAGGAACAGGAATGTCGGGAGATTTTAGGCGATCGCCTCAACGAACTAGAATTATATGCTCGTCGCACCTCGAACCTCTCCGATCGCCTTTACCGAGAAGTCATTGCTTCCCACATGCGACCCTTTGCCGATGGAGTGCAAGGATTTCCGCGCATGATTCGCGATTTGGCCAGGAAATTGGGTAAACAAGTCAAGTTAGAAATTTTGGGCAAATCTACCCCAGTTGATCGAGACATTCTTAAAAAATTAGAAGCACCTCTAACCCATATTCTCCGAAACTCCATCGATCATGGTTTGGAAACTCCCCAAGAACGCTTAGCTGCGGGAAAACCAGCAGAAGGAACTGTCCGACTCGAAGCCACCCATCGGGGGGGAATGCTATCGATTACTATCTCTGATGATGGCAAGGGAATCGATGCAGAGAAACTGCGACAAAAAGTAGTGAACAAACACTTATCACCGCCAGAAGTAGCGGCGCAAATGACGGACGGTGAATTGATCGAATTTCTATTTTTGCCGGGATTTTCCACCGCTCAGCAAGTCACTGAAATTTCGGGTCGTGGCGTTGGGTTGGATATTGCCAGAAGCATGGCGCAGGAGGTTGGTGGCACAGTTCGGGCTCATTCACAGTGTGGGAAAGGGATGACTTTTCACTTTCAATTGCCGTTAACCCTCTCTGTGGTTCGCACGTTGTTAGTGGAAATATCCGGGGAACCCTATGCCTTTCCTCTCGCAAAAATTGAACAGATTGTGATGGTGAATCCCGATGATATTTACTCGGTCGAAAACCGACAGTATTTCACGATGGATCAGAAAAATATTGGCTTGGTAGCAGCTTATCAGGTGTTGGAGTTAAAGGAACCGATCCGCAAGCCAGAAGTTTTACCGGTTGTGACGATCGGCGAACAATCGGATTATTACGGTGTAGTTGTAGATCGATTTTTAGGGGAATATGATTTAGTCGTTAGACCTTTAGATCCTCGCTTAGGGAAAGTTCAGGATATCAGTGCTGCTGCGCTGATGGGAGATGGCACCCCCATTTTAATTGTCGATGTCTCTGACTTAATCCATTCTGTCGATGCTCTGCTCAACCACAGTAAGTTAAAACGTTTTGGTCGCGATTCTATTAGCTCTCAAGAAGACAGACGCAAGAAAATTTTAATCGTGGAGGATTCGATTACAGTCCGGGAAATGGAGCGAAAATTACTACAAAATAAAGGCTATCGAGTGGATGTAGCCGTGAACGGAATGGAAGGGTGGTATGCTATTTCTAGCAGTGATTATGATTTGGTAATCAGCGATGTAGATATGCCACGGATGAATGGAATTGAACTGATAGCAAAGATAAAAAGTAATCCTAAGTTAAGTTCGATTCCTGTGATTATTGTTTCCTATAAAGACCGCGAGGAAGATCGATTGCGGGGGTTAGAAGCGGGAGCTGATTATTATTTAACTAAAACCAGTTTTCATGACAATACGCTCTTAAAAGCGGTGATTGATTTAATTGGCAATTAAAGCAGTTTTTCCTTCATCAAGGATTGTTCAATTAAACTAAAACGAGACGACAGGTTGCAAGCGATCGCAACCTGAACTCAGACAAGCGATTTAAACATCCATGAGCAATTGGGACACAAGCCTGTCAAGTAACAAATAATTTGATACTTGACCAGACTTAAAGAACGGAGAAGGAGGGATTCGAACCCTCGGTACGGAGTTACCTGCCGTACAACAGATTAGCAATCTGCCGCTTTCGACCACTCAGCCACCTCTCCAAGGCGCGAGACTTTTATCATAACATATCCACCAGAATTGTCTACCCCCTCTTCCCCAAAAAATTCTCAGCCTCGCTGGAGATTCTACTCAGTAGTCCCCCCTTCGCCGAATCCCCTGGCGATCAAATGCTTCTCCCAACTCCAATTCGGGTTAAGGAAAAATTGCTTCGTGTAAAGGTATCCCAGTCGATACAGCGCCGTCTTCTTCTCAGAACTGAGGTTAAATTCCGTCGTCGTGACTTTCGCATCCGTGACATCAATATTAATCACCCGGCCCTTATCCATTTGCCGCTGGTGATATCGATCTCTAGCATTCATCATCGTCCTGAAAGCAGCCGCCAGTAGCGACAAAGGACCATTCACATTCAGGCGAGCCTGAACACCCCGATCGATAAACCGGAAGCCAAAAGTAAACCACCGGGGTAGCAGAGAATGTAAACCGGGCTCCAAGTCATAGATCCAGAGCGGAAAATTACTGAGGATGCCTCCATCCACGATCAAGCGATCGCCCAGCCTCCCCGGTTCAAAAAATAACGGAATACTCATCGACAGCCTCACCGCCTCCGCCACGCTAAAATCCTCAGGGTTCTTCAGCTTCAGCTCCTCAAACAAAGCACTATAATCAGGTGGCTGGCGACGCTGCAAATCATCCGGTAACACCAGCATCTCCCCGCGACTAATATCCGATACCACCACCTTTAATTCCCGGTCCTTCCCCTTATGCTTCACATCTGCAAAGGTTTTCAGATGACCAACCCCTAAGCTTTGGGCGAGCCAGTCCCGAAACGGATCTGAAGAATATTCCCCCATCTGGCGACTCGCCACCAGGGATACAATCATCGGCACCGGAAACTGTAAGTCATCGGCCGGATCGCCATTCAAAATCAGAGGACTGGTTTTCTTCTTCAAAAACTGAAGGTAGTCGAGTTGCCCTAATAAATCTTCTAACTCATCGATCGAAAAGTCTGCGGCTAAAAACGCCGCCGTGATCGCACCCGCAGAAGTTCCCGCCAACTTGCGCCACCGCAACCCCACATCATCACAGCATCGCAGTGCCCCTAAAAACCCAATTCCCCGGACGCCACCCCCCTCAAAAATCGCATCGGCATAAATCTGTCCATCGGCATCAGGAGGTGGCATTTTCTGGCGAATCGTTTCCTTTTCCGCGTCAGTCAGCCTCAAACCTGCTTCTTTCAGGATTTGCTGGGGATTCCACTTTGTCATTGCCAATGCTCCTGCTGATTCAGAATTCGGGATGATGAGAGTTAGGCCGGCTCTTGGGGAGGTTTCGTTGCCTCCATCCATTCCTTCACCAATTGCTGCACCTGCGATCGCACCTGTTCATAGGCCACCGCCGCACACCAAGGCCGCAAATAAACAACCGTGGCATCCTGAGGAATCGAAGCAACCAAACAAGTAGGTTCCGGCTCATCCAACACCAGGGGGTGTGATTTCGCCAGTTCCAATAAATGAGCCATAGTCGGAGCGATCGGGCGATCGCCGATATTAATCTCCAAATCCACCCGCCTCGTCCGCATCGCCGTCGTATTTTTCAGGGTGCCATTAAACAATTGGTTATTCGGCACAATAATTTTCACATTATCCGCAGTCAGCAGCGTCGTCGAAAAAATGCCAATGCTATCCACCGCACCAGCAACCCCGGCTCCCTCAATAAAATCCCCCACCTCAAACGGTCGCAAACTAATCAACATCACCCCAGCCGCAAAGTGAGATAAGGTATTTTGCCAAGCCAAACCGATCGCAATTCCTGCCGCACCCACCACCGCCACCAAACTGGTAGTCTGAATTCCCAGTTTATTGAGAGCAGCCACAACCCCCACCACCAACACCACGATCTCCACGGCTTGTACCAAGAACTTTCGCAGGGTTCGTTCCGTCCGCGCCAAAGTGCGACTTGTCAAACGACCGGCGAGTCCGATCGCTAACCGCGTTAGCACCAGAATGCCGAGCGCCCAGAGGAATTGAGGCACCACCTGAAAGCCTAACTCCAGCAGCTTTTTCCAGAATTCGATCGCGACTTGTACCGTCTGGATTTTGTCGAGATCGAGCTGTAGCGGTAAGTTTTGAGCGATGGGTAGAAACAACCTGAACACCGTCATAGGTAATGGGGGATGAGGGACTGGTAATTCGTAAATCGGTGATGAATGCTAGGGAGAGTGAGTTGTTAGTAAGTTGCCATTTAAACCACTCACCACTAACCAATCCCTAAGCACTCACCATTTCCTCCTGCACTGCGACACGAGGGAGGCGGTGCTTGAAACCGCAGAGTATTTCCCAAGAAATGGTTCCTAAAGTGGCGGCCCAATCATCAGCGGAGATTTGACGATCTCCTTCCTGTCCCAAGAGAGTCACGACTTCACCCACTTCTAGATCCGGGATGGCACTAACATCCAACATGATTTGATCCATCGTAATCGCCCCAATTTGCGGCACGAATTGACCCCGCACTAACACCTGCATTTGATTCGAGAGGTTGCGTGGGACTCCGTCCGCGTAACCAATGCCAATCACCGCGATCCGGGTTTGGCGATCGGCAATGTATTGATAACCGTAGCTGACGCCAGTCCCGGCCTCAATCATTTTTACTTGTGTCACCTTTGCCTTCACCTGCAAAACAGGCTTTAAATCAATCACCGATCGCAAGTGAGGAGCTGGATATAAACCATAGGTTGCTAAGCCGACTCGCACTAAATCATAGTGCAAATTTCGATCCGCTAACGCTGCGGCAGAATTTGCTAAGTGCAGGCGTGGCCTTAATAAATTTTGGTTCCCTGCTTTCGTGAGGGGAGGGAACGGGAAGGATTCAAAGCCGCAAGCTTGGATCGCTGATTCAAACCGTTGATGTTGCTGCCTCATCACCGTTGGATCGGGACTATCTGCGGTGGCCAAGTGAGAATAGATACTGGCTAATTGTAAGTTTGGCAACGCCTGCACCAACTGCACAAACTTCGCCGCTTCCTGCCAAGGAGCACCCAACCGCGACATCCCCGTATCGATCTTGACGTGAACCGGTAATGGACGATCCAGGGTGCTGAGGACTTCTGAAAAAACTAACGCTTGTTTCGGCGTGCAGAGAGTGGGTTGCAATTGCCACTGAGCGATCGCCTTCACCTGTTCTGGTGAGTGAGTTGCCCCTAAAATCAAAATTGGGGCTTTAATGCCACTTTGACGTAATTCAATGCCTTCGGGAATAGTTGCCACTCCCAACCAACTCGCACCGGATTTTAAGGCCGTTTGAGCCACTAAACAAGCACCATGTCCGTAGGCATCAGCCTTGACCACTGCCATCAACTCTGTTTCGGGGGATAATAGAAGCTTGAGCTGCCGCACGTTGTGGGCGAGAGCAGCTAAATCAATTTCGACCCAGGCCCGTTGGCAGAGTCCCCCACAGGCGTTCCACTGCAAGGTTTGGCAGTTTTCTTTTGTCGGTGCTTCTCTTGGCGTCTGCTCCCAGCTCAACATTATTTTCACTCCTACTTAACTGACACCACTAAAAAAACTATAGGCCGAGTTCTCGATCGGGACAGTTGCAGCCTTGGAAAATCTATTGTAGCGGGTGCTTGACAGGTGACAGTTACCCTTTGGAGAATGCTTGATTTTGCCGGGGGAGCGATCGCTCGAAAAACTTTTCGGAAAATGCCCGGTTGAACGATCGCAGCCGTGAAGAGTGCAGTGTCTGATTTGATCTTTAAGTTTCAGGGTTGTCTCGTGCGAGCGCAACTGAGGTGGATTGTCTTCCCCATATTTCTCCTATTTCTCTTTTCCCTTCCCTCAAGCATGAAACTTCCTCACCCCCTTTTAACAAGCACAATTTCTCTGTTATTGCTGGCAGCACCTCAGTCGGCAATCGCTCAAATTATCCCTGATGCCACCTTGCCTAACCCTTCAATCACCATTCCCAATGGCAACACGATCAAAATTGAAGGTGGGACTCGCAATGGCGGTAATCTCTTTCACAGCTTTCAGGAATTTTCTGTTCCCACCGGTGGCACTGCTTTTTTTAACAATGCTACCGATATCCAAACCATTTTTAGCCGGGTTACGGGCGGTAAGATTTCTAATATCGATGGTTTGATTAAAGCCAACGGGACAGCCAACTTATTTTTTCTCAACCCCGCCGGTCTTGTGTTCGGGCCGAATGCCACCTTAAATATTGGTGGGTCTTTTTTTGCCACTACTGCTAACAGTATTCACTTTGCTGATGGGATTACCTTCAGTGCGGTCAATCCCCAAGCGACCAATTTATTAACCATTAATGTCCCGATTGGTTTGCAATTTGGCAATAATCCCGGTAGCATTATCAATCAATCTCGTACCACCCTTCCTGATACTCCTCTTCCCGTTGGTTTGGCCGTACAACCCGGTCAAACTTTAACGCTAGCGGGGGGCAATTTATTATTACAAGGAGGGAATTTAACCGCATCGGGAGGACGCATTGAACTCAGTGCGATCGGACCCAATAATCTCGTGAGTTTGACTTCCATTCCCAATCACCCAGGATTGGCACTCAATCCTCAAGGCGTCCAAAATTTTCAAGATATTCAATTATTAGGTGGTGCTACTGTCAATACCAGTGGCGAGGGGGGAGGTACGATTCAGTTACAGGGAAGGCGGATTGCTTTTCAAGACAGATCCACTATTTTAGCGCTGACTCTGGGAGATCAACCGGGAGGCACGATCGCGGTCAATGCTTCCGAGTCATTTAGCATGATCGGTAGGGGGGGATATGATGATATTGTGCGGAAATTTGTCTCTGGAAAAGTTAGTCAAGAAGACTTCCAAAGTGGCATATTTACGCTAGCCTTAGGGTCAGGAAATGCGGGAAGTGTGACGATTAATGCTCCTCAAGTCACAACTCAAAATGGCACCTATGTTTCCACTTCTACCTTTGGTCAGGGTGCAGGGGGTCGCCTGACCGTCAATGCCTCTAAGATAGAGATGAGCGCTTCATTTTTTGCGACGGGTACAGGATTAGAAAAGTCGGGAGATTCGGGAGATTTAACGGTGAATACAGACCGACTCACGCTGCGGGATAACGCAGTGATGACCACCATTACTTTGGGTGCGGGTCGGGGGGGCGATATTTCGGTCAATGCTTCTGATTCAGTGGAAATTATTGGGAGTAATCCGATTCAAATTACACCGGTTGTCCGTGCGTTTACGGGTTTTTTTAGCAGTTCTTTGGGAAGTGGAAATGCAGGTCAATTACGAGTGAATACTAACCGAATTAGTATTCTGAATGGTGCAGGATTAGCGGCCAGTGCCTTTGGGGAAGGAGACGGGGGAAATATCACAATTCAGGCTACCAAAACAGTAGAATTGAAGGGAGCTTCGCCGAATGGTCTCGCTTTAAGTTCGATCGCTGCGGTGACAGAACCTGGATCGGCGGGTAAAGGCGGAAACGTAACGGTTCAGGCGCAGCGAGTGACGCTGGAAAATGGAGGGAGGTTGAGTGTGCGATCGCGGGGGACGGGAAGGACGGGTAATTTAGAGGTAGTCGCCGACTCGGTACGCTTTAGTAATGAGGGGGGTTTGGAAGGGACAGCGGTAGCGGGTGAAGGTGCAAACTTAACAGTGCGATCGCGCAACTTGCAGTTACAACAAAATAGTTTTATTTCTGCCACTGCTGGGACTGAAGGCGGACCGGGAAATGGGGGGAACATCAATATTAATACCGATACCTTAAGTTTATTAGGAAATAGCAGCATCTCTGCAAATGCTTTCTCTGGTAGCGGTGGCAATATTAGAATCAATACTCAAGGCAATTTTGTCACTCAAAATAGCAAAATTACCGCTAGTTCTCAATTGGGAGTGAGTGGCGTGATTGACATTCAAACTCCTGGCGTTAACCCCAGTCAAGGATTAGTTGCTTTGCCACAAAATTTTACAGATGTGCGGGGTTTAATTGCTTCAAGCTGTGATAAAATTCAAGGAAATGAGTTTACCATTACCGGGCGCGGCGGTTTGCCAGAAGACCCAACTAATTCCCTCAGAGGTCAAGCAATTTGGCAAGATTTGCGAGTAGAATTTGGAGAGCAACCACAAAGTCGCACCCCGCAAGTTTTGAGAGAAAAATCCAGGGAATCTACTGAAGATCCGTCGCTATTGTCTAGCTCGCATCTTCCCCCTCAGCTTCTAGAAGCAACAACCTGGGAAGTGAATGCACAAGGTGAGGTCATGCTAGTCGCAAAGGCGACAAATCATTCTCCTCAAAATTCCTGGTATCGAAATCCCAATTGCCGGAATTAATCAGGATTCACTCAGGGTGCTGATATTAGAAAAGTTATTCCCACCCAACGATTAACTGACTGAAAAAATTAACAAATCATTGCATCCGTTACCCATCATTTCAGCTTGACTGAAATGAAGTGAAGTTTTAATTTTGCGGCTCAACTACTTCCATGTTTAACATCCGTCGAGCGACAGCCACCCTAAAAAAGTTCCTGAAATCACTCCACTCTAGCATTTGGTTAGGAGTTATAACTTGCTTGCTAGTCATCACGATTATGCCAGCAATTGCCCAGAATCCACCCACTCATATCAATTTAGAAACTGCAACTCCTCTCCTGGAACAAGGTAGAACTTTCTATCAATCAGGGAGGTTTGCAGAAGCGGCAGAAGTTTGGCAGCAGGTGGCTAATGAATCAGAGCAGCAAGGCGATCCTTTAAAATTAGCTCAATGTTTAAATTATCTCGCTTTAGCGTATCAAGAGCTGGGGCAGTGGCAGCAAGCAACAACAGCAATCGCTAAAAGTTTAAATTTAATTCAGCAGGTAGGAACTAATCACAAAGAAACAACTTTACTCTTTGCCAAAGCTTTGAACACGCAAGGCAGCATTCAGTTAGGAACAGGTCAAACAGAAACAGCCTTTGATACCTGGAAACAGGCAGAAGCTGCTTATACAAAAGCCGGGGATGAAATGGGAGCATTGGGCAGCAAAATTAATCAAGCCCAAGCCATGCAAACCTTGGGAATGTATCGACGAGCGCAAGCAATGTTAGAACAACTGAATCAAACCCTGCAAGCTCAATCAGATTCCCTCTTGAAAGCAACAGGATTAAGAAGTTTAGGAGTTGCCCTTTCCGTGGTAGGAGATTTAGGCAAAGCTGAAGCAGTATTAAAGCAAAGTTTAGTTATCTCTCAGCAGTTAAATAACTCCTTAGAAAGTAGCGCAATTTTGTTTAGCTTAGGAAATACAGCGAGAACTCAGAAAAAGTTCGATGAAGCGTTAGCCTATTATCAACAAGCAACAATGGCGACGAGGAGTACAACTGCTAAACTTGAGGCAACTCTCAACCAAATTAGCCTCTTCATTGAAACTCAACAGCTAGCAAAAGCAGCACAGCTTTTACCAGAAATTTATACTCAAGTAGCCAATTTACCACCGAGTCGTACTTCAGTTTATCTGCGCGTGAGTTGGGCGCACAATTCCCTAACGTTAGCCAACCTTCAAGAAGTCGGTAAAAGCCAAGCAGTTTTAGAAATATTGACAACGGCTGTGCAACAGTCGAGAATGCTAAAAGATCCCAGAGCTGAATCCTCTGCCCTTGGTGAATTAGGGTTGCTTTACCAGCAGAAAAAGCAATGGGAAGATGCTAGCAATTTGACTCAAAAAGCTTTGCTAATTTCCCAGGGTATCAATGCACCCGATCTAGCGGCTCGCTGGCAGTGGCAGCTTGGGCAAATCCTTAAAAAAAAGGGAGATCTAAAAGGAGCGATCGCGGCTTATATAGAAGCGGTCAATACCTTGCAATCACTTCGCAGCGATTTAGTGGCGATTAATCCAGATGTTCAGTTTTCTTTCCGGGAAAGTGTGGAACCGGTTTATCGGCAGTTAGTAGGATTACTCTTACAACCTAACGCTCAGAATAGTGCCACCGTACCGGTTCAAAACCTACAGCAAGCTCGCCAGTTAATTGAAGCATTGCAACTCGCAGAATTAGATAACTTCTTCCGAGAAGCTTGTTTAAATGCCAAACCCCAACAAATTGATCAAGTCGATCCCACCGCCGCCGTTATCTATCCCATTATCCTGCCCGATCGCTTAGAAGTCATCTTGTCTTTACCAGGCAAACCTCTCCAGCACTATACAACTCAGTTGCCCCAGACTGTAGTAGAAAAAGACCTCGATCAATTATTAGAAGCATTCAACCCAGTTTTCTCCAGTCCTGAACGGTTACGCCTCTCTCAGAAAGTATATGATTGGCTGATCCGACCTGCTGAGGTAGACTTAGCAAATAGTGCTATCAAAACCCTCGTCTTTGTACTGGATGGTTCCTTACGAAATCTGCCGATGGCTGCACTTTATGACGGCAAGCAATATCTAGTAGAAAAATATAGCATTGCCTTAGCTCCTGGTTTGCAGCTACTTGCGCCGCGATCGCTTGTCCGAGGCCAGTTTAAAGCTTTAACTGCGGGTTTAACAGAACCCCGGCAAGGGTTTTCAGCGTTGCCAGGAGTGAAATTAGAAGTGAATCAGATTTCCTCAGAAGTACCTTCTCAAGTCTTTCTCGATCGGGACTTTACAGAAATCAACTTACAAAAGCAGCTTAGAGGGACTAGCTATCCTGTCATTCATTTAGCAACTCACGGTCAATTTAGCTCGAACCCGGAAGAAACGTTTATTCTCACTTGGGACAATAAAATTAAGGTCAAAGAGTTTGAAAGTTTACTGCGTTCCCGAGAGCAAAGTCAGACAAACCCGATTGAATTACTCGTGCTAAGTGCTTGTCAAACGGCGGCGGGCGATAAGCGAGCAGCATTAGGATTAGCGGGAGTCGCTGTGCGATCGGGAGCTCGCAGCACGTTAGCAACTTTGTGGTCTGTGAAAGACCAATCTACGGCTGATTTTATGACGGAGTTTTATCGAGATATTATTTCACCGGGAATGAGCAAAGCAGAAGCGATTCGTCAGGCACAGTTAGCTTTGTTAAAGAATCCGCAGTTTCAGCATCCTTTTTATTGGGCTCCTTTTATTCTAGTCGGAAATTGGTTATAAACTGCTGTCAAACCAATGCAAGATATCCTATTCATGTCGGTGCTATTAGAATGAGGGGAAAAGGGAAAAGAAGAAACGATGAGCAACTAAGTTTTTGGCATCAGCTCTAATCTTCCCTTTCCTGAACAATTCCGATGCTACCGAATTTGAGCTCAGTTAGACAAATTTGAAAGCACTGTTACTGATATTCAAGGAAGCAGGTCCTTGAACGATCGCAATCAGTTCCTCTTGTCCGGAACTCGTGCGGAAAATGGCAACCCCTGCGGGTAAACCGCTGGGAGCAATGCCTAATTGGTAAGTTGCAGAACCCTGAAGCTGAATCACATCTTCATTGGGATTGAAATCTGCAATCAAAGCATAGTCGTTGTTACCAGCACTGCCACCACTGCCGTGGTCATAGTAAACCTTAATCGCATCCCCCAGCACAAATGTATCGCGCCCTTCGCTACCCACCAAGGTATCGATCTCTCCCTGTCCGGGATTTGCTGCTGAGGAGTCAACACCAATCAAGATGTCATTACCATTATTGCCAAAGAGGAAATCGCTACCACTCCCCCCGAATAGGAACTCATCACCGCGGCCTCCGTAAAGGGTATCATTCCCCCCACCACCGACTAAGGTATTATTGCCATCGTCTCCGCTGAGGATATCATTGCCGTCACCGCCAAACAGCAAGTCATTCCCTTGGCCACCTAACAAAGTATCTTCACCTTCATCACCAGCAAGGGTGTCATCTCCATCGTTACCGAACAGCAAATCCTGACCAGCACCGCCATTGACCGCATCATCACCCAAATTACCCAATAGGGTATCATTGCCATCGCCCCCATAGAGAGCATCATTGCCTTTACCACCAAACAGCCGATCCTCACCGCTACCACCTGCTAGGGTGTCATTATCCTGGTTGCCACTGAGAATATCATTACCACTCCCACCAAACAGGAGATCCTGATTTTGAACGCCGAACAGGGTATCTTCACCCTCATCACCGGACAGGGTGTCGTTGCCCCCACTGCTGAACAGGAGATCGTTCCCAGCATTGCCTTGGAGGTAGTCATCTCCATCGAGGCCGACGAGGATGTCATTGCCACCAAGACCCACCATAATATCGTTGCCATCCGTACCAGTCAAAGAGTCGTTGCTATCAGTACCACTAATGGTGGGTTGCGGTCGCAAGGACGGAGTTGTGGGTTCTGGCGTCAATACAAAACTAGGAGCTTGTACCGGTACCGACTTAGACAACGTTACAGGGGTTGGGGTGGGAGTTGGTACGGGAGTTGGGGTGGGAGTGGGAGTGGGAGTGGGAGTTGGAACTTGGCCAGGGAGAATTTCAATATCAGAAACGGCCAGAGACTTCACATTGGCAAAGAAGATACTGCCAGTATTGCCGTTTAATTTCAGCAACAACCCGTTTGGAGAGGTTTGTAAGGCTGCGATCGCCGCTCCTGCACTGGTAAAGCCATAGGAGGCCGAGATCTGGACTTTATCTTCGCCACTGGTGAAATCAGAGAGGGTATCGTTTCCTGGGATCAACAGCGATGAACCGTAGATAAACAGATCGCTACCAGATCCGCCCGTTAGTAAGTCATTCCCTGTACCACCGATGAGCGTGTCATTACCCCCACCGCCATTGAGGGTATCTGCACCGACACCACCACTGAGGAAGTCTGCAAAGGAAGTACCACTGAAGTTATCGGCGAAAGCACTACCGGTGACGTTTACAGGGACAGTGAGGGTACTAAAGTTCTGGGTGACACCGGTTGGGGAAGTGGAAAAATTAAATGGCTGCGTGGTTGGTGTCGGTGTTGGAGTCGCTATCGATTCATCGTTGTCTTCAATAGTGGCACTGCCTTCGCCGTCAGCAATGGTGGCATTACCACCCGCTGCATCTGTCAGGACAATAGTAAAGTTTTTATCAGGCTCGGCAGCAGAGTCGTCAATCAGCTCAATGCCGATGTCCTTCATTGTCTCCCCAGGCGCAAAGGTCAGGGTTCCCTGAGCAGCAATATAATCCTGTCCCGCCAGGGCAGTGCCGTCTTTGGTTGCATACTTCACCGTCACTGGTACATCGCTGGGAGCAGACAAAGTAACAGTAAAAGTTAGTTTCGGCGGACCTGCTTCTTTGTCTACTTCTTCTTCTGGGCTGAGATCGTTGAAGTCGTCTGTGGTTTTGTTGCTACTTCCATATTGACTAATATCCTCTGGAGCTGACGCATCGCCAGCAATAATCTTAGGCGAACCAGAAGGCGCTGGTGCTTTTGCTGGTGCTGATGTTGAGGCGCCTGTCACCACTTTTGATGCGTTAGAGACCGTCCACGCACCCCGTCCCAGAGTGCCGAGTGCTAGCGTGTCGTCCTTGGAATTGTAGCGCAAATCGTAGGCAAAGACGCTCGCAGGCAGCTCGGTTCCCAATTTTGTCCAGCTACTAGAAGCATTAGCCTTACCAGGATCTAGAAGTTGGTAGACTCCACCGACACCGCCGACTAAAAGCGCTCCTTGACCGTCATCAGTCCGCACAAACTCGACTGTATAGAGACCATCTGAAGCAATCTTGCCCTGACTGAATAGATCGCCCGTAATTGGTACCCACTTTGCATCAGCATTGGCATCATCTGTCTTATATACTGCGTCTTTGGTAATAGCATAAGCTTTCTTCCAATCTGTCGAATCAAGTACGATATCTCGGATGGAACCGCCTGTATATCCAGTAAGCTTTTTCAGAGAACCATCCTTCAACTTGCGGAGGTAAACTTCGTCATCGGCAGCCACATACAAGATGTCAGGTCTGTCAATAGTTTTTGTTTGATCTGCTGGGTCGGGTTCGCGGCCGCCATAGGCAATCGCATCAACCTTAGCAGGTAACGAGCCGATCTCCTTGAGTGTATTCCCTTGGTCAGTCGATTCGTACACGCGCTGCGAGCCAATAATTAACCGTTTCGGATTAATTTCGTTTAACTCTAAGGGCGGGTAAAACTTGAATGTGTTCTCTTTTTGGTTGTCTTCATACTCTTTCAGATTTTGCGGTTCCCCCTCACTATCCAGCTTCGGTTTCCCCTGAGCATCTACTACCCTGAGTAACGGTACTTCGGTATTTATCCTTGGACCGTTCTCTGTGATTTCTACTTTTCGTCGCTTAAAAGAGCTCAATTTTTGGTAACTCGAATAAGTATAAGAAACGCCAGCTTCTGAGTAGTCGTCCACTGCAACTACGCCCCCATCTGCACTAGTTGCTACCCCTTGCCACGCACCGCCAATAGTCGTATTGAGTTCTGTGACGCCTATATCTTGCATCCCGCCGATAATCGACTTCCGATTGGCATCCCAAGCTACAGAATGAAACTCCATCACTTGGAGATTGCCACTCAGAGAATTCCATACCCCCGTAGATTCTTCTGGGTTCGTGCGCCGATAAATCGCGCTATCAGTCACAACAAGCAGATTTCCATTTTTATCAAAGGCTAAATTGCGGGCGTCGGCTTCTAGCGCGGTTGGTGGCAAGGGACCAGACCCATCTGGATCGGCGTTTTTGTATGTAATACTAGTCCACTGTTTCCCCGATGCCGCTGAGGCGTTACCCCGCACAGCCGCACCTCCAAAGCTTCCACCTAGAGGATTGGATTGTGCGGCAACATAGACAGTATTCTCATCGTTGAGATCTGCTGCCACTGTGAAGTGCGTCTCACCCTGCCCATCAAGTACACTTTTACCTCCATCGGCTGGCAGATCCATTGCCTTCCAAGATGGAGATGGAATGGAGCCAGTATTGTCGGGGACGCCTCGGAAAAAGTTGGTGAGATTGCCCTTATTGATGATACCGACATAAATTGCTCTGGTTTCTATGTTGGTATCGGGGTCTTTTTTGTAGAAGAGCGCAAGTTTAATATTGTCGTTCTTTGGGTCGTCGATTCCCGATTGGGGCATGCCAATTTTTTGCCAAGTTTCGCCTTGGTCGCTGCTAAAAAACAGGCCTTTACCCAAAATAGCTGCGTACAAGCGCTTCGGGTCTCCCGGATCGCCAATAATATCGCTAACTTGTATGCCGGATAATAAACTATTATCCGCCTTATTTTTGGCAAGTTTAAAGTTTTTGCCATTGTCATTGCTGTAGAAAAGACCGCCACTATCGCTTCGCGAACCAGCAATGATCGTGTTAATTTTAGTGTTGTTGACTAAATTGCTCCTGACAGCAACAGCAGAAATATTTTGCCCTGCCAAGCTCACTGCGTCTTGAGCTGACCCTTTCGTTTGACCGAGTAGCTCCCATGATGCTCCGCCATTTTCTGTCAATTTTATCAACAGAACGCCGGCCAAGGGACCGCCCAGCTCTCTCAAGCTACTGAAATTGCCAATTCCAGCAACCAGGGTGTTTGGATCGCTGGGGTCGTCTGACATTTCCCCGATGGAGAGGGAAGGTAAACCGTCTATCAGTGGCGTCCAAGTAGGATTTGCCTTTGTGGCGTTGGTTGTCTTCCAAATCCCGCCATTGACAGTGCCAATATAGAGGATATCTGCATTATTAGGGTCAGGGGCTAACGTTTGAATTGCCCCACTCCAAGGTGAAGTATTTATACCGCTTTCACCTTCAGTTTTGATAACTCCACTCGTACCTTGTTGTTGCCACGTTGCCGCCATGTTATTTCTCCAATTTGAAATGAAAGAGATTGTTTTTTTCCGCAGAAACTGCGCCGCGATCGCGCTTAGGGGACTCGCTCAGACTCCTAGCCCTAATCCGGTGGGTATAAGTTTTTAGGCATTTAAGCTGGGTATAAATAAAACGCCAAATTCTTACATTACAAATAAATCTGGACAGCGAATCCGAATAAATGATTGAAATAATAAAGATACTTAGCTCATTGTTGTGTCTTTTAAAGAGATTTAATAAGATTTACATCATAAAAAAAAGTTTGTCAACACCCTAAAGTAATAATTTACGAACTTTAATTAATTTTTTGTCAATATTTAGATTAAGGCATACTCTTGAATGTTATGTGGTACATTCCCGTTTCTAAACAGTTCCTTGGCTCTTCCAGGGCGATCGCTTCTCAACTTTTGCGACCTAAACGCCTCGCGATTTTTGAGGCTTGTTTAATCGGTTTAGTCTGTGGTTTGGCTGGTGTCTGCCTCAAACTCGGAGTCGGATCGCTTGGTCGCTGGCGAATCTCTGCTGCTCTACTCGTCCCTGCTTGGCTGTTGCTGCCCATAGTCGGGGCCTTAGGAGGGCTGCTGACCGGTTTCCTGGTCGAGCGTTTCGCCCCAGAAACCGCAGGGAGTGGTATTCCTCATGTCAAAGCAGCCCTCGCTGGCGTCAACCCCCCCTTAACGTTGCGGGTCGGCCTTGCCAAACTCTTATCAACAACTTTAGCCGTCGGGTCTGGTTTAACCTTGGGACGGCAAGGCCCCACTGTGCAAATAGGAGCTTCTTTAGCAGCTTGGATCAGCCATTGGATGCCCACTTCCCCCGACTACCGGCGTCAATTAATTGCTTGCGGGGCGGCTGCTGGCTTAGCTGCGGGTTTCAATGCTCCGATCGCAGGCGTCCTCTTCGTCGTTGAGGAACTCCTCCATGACGTTTCTGGGCTCACCTTAGGTACTGCCATCATCGCTTCTTTCATTGGAGCCGTCGTCTCCCAACTCCTGGGCGGTGACAGCTTTAATTTAAGTGGGCATTCTGCTCTCCAAACCAGCTTCTTAGCTCAAGAAATCCCCTTCTACATTTTATTAGGCATCCTCGCGGGCTTGTTTGGCTCCCTGTTCACGAAAGGTATTCTCACCGCTCTGAGATTTAACAAGCGATCGCTCAAACTCGGATTACCCTTCCGGATCGCGATCGCAGGCTTGATCTGTGGCGCTGTCGTCGGTATGTTACCAGAAAACTTCCGCAACCACACAGGTTTACGGGAATTCCTTGCCACGGGAGACGCGACTCAATCGATGATTGCGATCGCCTTTGCCGCTCACTTCACCCTCACCATCATCGCCGCCGGTTCCGGCGCCCCAGGCGGTTTATTTGCACCTTCTCTGGTACTGGGTTCCGCCCTTGGTCACTTCGTGGGGCTCTGGCAAGCCAATCTCCTCGGTCTGGGTTCCCCTACCACCTACGCCTTAGCGGGGATGGGAGCTTTCTTCTGTGCTGTGACACGAGCACCGATCACAGCCGTCGTGATCGTCTTCGAGATCACCCGAGATTTCCAACTGGTCCTACCCCTAATGGTTGGCTCTGCCGTCGCTTACCTCGTCGCCGAACAAATCAACAGCACCTCCCTCTATGACCGCCTCCTAGAATTTAACGGCATTCAACTCACAAAAGATAAACCTAAAAACGACCCTCTTAGCAACCTACAAGCGGTTGATGTCATGCAGCGTCGCGTTGAAACTCTCTCCAGCCAAATGGCCCTCGATGAAGTCGTACAAGCCTTTTCCCGCTCCCACCATCGTGGCTTTCCTGTGGTGGACTCTGGCAAATTAGTCGGCATCGTCACTCAAACGGATTTGGCGAACGCCAGCAAGCAACAGTTAACGGGTGATACTCCTTTAAGTGAGATTATGACTCCACAGCCGCTGACTGTTTCTCCTCCGGATACACTAAGTGACGTTTTGTATATGCTAAATCGCTATAATCTGAGTCGATTGCCCGTCACAGAAGGCCGTCACTTAGTAGGAATTATTACTCGTAGTGACATCATCCGAGCTGAATCTGACCAGCTGACTGGGCAGCAAGCACAAATCGGACCCCACCCCGAACCCTCTTACTTGGTCTATCAAACTCGCGCTCCGCAGGTGGGTAACGGTCGGCTGCTAGTCCCCCTGAGTAACCCGCAGACAGCTCCGGCACTGTTGCGACTGGCGGCTGCGATCGCGCGAGACCGGAATTATGAATTAGAATTCCTGCAAGTGCTCTTAGTACCCCGTGGCAGTTCTCCCTCAGAAACAGTGGTGCGAACGGTCAAAAGCCGTCGCTTACTGCAACGAGCTGAGCGGATCGCCCGCCAGTGGCAAGTGCCAGTCCATACACAGGTACGGGTAGCTCATGATGTCGCTCACGCAATTTTGGAAACGATTAAGGAACGACACATTGATTTAATCTTGATGGGTTGGCAAGCTGAGATTTCTCAACCAGGTCGGATTTTTGGGAATGTAGTCGATACGGTGATCCGACAAGCGGGTTGCGAGGTGGTGTTGGTGAAATGGGGCGAGAAGATCATCGCTCAAAGTCAGCAAAGAATGGACTTTTCATCTGTTTCCTTCGTCCCCAATTCTTCAGAGGAATGCTTAACTGCTTGTCCAATTCCAGATTCCGACTTTCAGGTAGAGGAATTAGGACTGCACACATTGATGGGTTTGCACCGTTGGCTGGTACCGATTCGGGGGAGTTATAAGCAAGCTGCGGCCCTGCGACTACTGCCGGCTTTGGTGGTGATTAGTAGTCGGCCGGAAGTTCGGCTTTGCCAGGTTCATCAGCCTTCTACCGATGAACCGGATCGGGAAGATTTACAGCGATCGGGTGAATTACTACAGCGACGACTGAGGTGTCCGGTGATGGCAACGGCGGTTTGTGCGAAGTCGGTGCCTGATGCTTTAATTGATTTGGCCCAAAAAGATCAGTGTGATGTCATTGTCTTGGGAGCGAGTCGGGAAGGATTGTTAAAACAGGCGATCAGGGGTAATATTCCCGAAGCAGTCGCTCGCGGTTGTGATTGCACAGTGATTTTGGTTCGCACGGCAACGTAAGCGCTCGCTAGTTTCCTGGATTTATGGTTCACTTTAATGTTAATTTTGCCTCTTTTAATTCCTTTGCTGACATCACGTTGGAACTGGGAAAAACTTTAGAGGCAATGGGAATTCCGGTTTCGCTGGAGCCATCTTCTATTCAACCGATCGCTTGGCAAATTTTTACGGATTTAGAAAAGCGTCTCTTAGGGGAGTGGATGCAGCGGCCTCCCTCTGAGTTATTTCAAGTGAAATGGTCTCACTACTGGAAGGATTATTTATGGAAGCAGCAGAGGGGTTTGCTTAATTTAGAGTTTTTTGCCATTAATTATGAGTTTGCCGATGACAAAGGTGAGTTTGACTATTGGATAGCTGATGCGGTTAGTAACTCTGCTCATAAAGTGGCAGTGAGCCGTTATTGTCAAGAGATTTTGCTGAAGGCAGGGTGTCCAGCTTCGCAAGTTTCTGTGATTCCCTTAGGATTTAATCCTTATTTAATGCCGACGCTTCACCGTCGCAAACCCTTAAAATCTCAAGATCAATTTAAGTATATTTTACATATTACTAACTCTCATGATGTTTATCGATTTGGAACCGATATATTGCTCCGGGCCTATTGTGAAGAATTTCGGGATAATTTTAAGGTGATGTTAGTCATTAAGGATGGGGGAAGTCAAGCAAGTTTAATTTTAAATATTCTGGAAGATTTAAAAAAAGAATTTGGAAAATCAATGCCTTGGTTTCAAATTAAAAAGAAATTGGTGACCAAGCAAGAATTAGCGAATCTTTACTTATCTGCTGATGCTTTTATCGCTCCTTTTCGAGGAGAGGGTTTTGCGATTAAGGTATTAGATGCGTTAGCGGCCGGACTACCAGTGGCAATCCCGCTCTATGGAGGACCAACTGAGTATGCAAATGCAGCAAACTGTTATCCCATTGCTTACAATTTAGTTCCGGTGGGTGAGTGTTATGATACTCAGAAACTCAATGTTCAAAACTCTCCCCATTGGGCAGAACCGACCCTGGCATCTGTGAGGGAACAGTTGCGAAATATTGTGGAAGATCCAGGGCGGGGACTCGTGGCCCAACGAGCTCAAGAGACTGCCGCTGAGTTTTCTTGGGAAGCAACTGCTAGAAAGTTATTGAAATTAATGCGACAATTGTTTTGAAACCAGGTTGAATGCCACAGGAAGGTGAGTGATGGGCATTGAGCGAAAAATGTGGCGGGGTATGTTTACTCCGGGTGAATTGGTACAACTGAAACAACCCTGTTTTACACCAGGGCGAATGTTTGAACCGGGAAAGTATATTGTTGGGGATTTACCGGATATTGCGTTTGAGATGGGTTTAGTGGAACGGTTGCCACCCGTGAAAGGAAATAATGAGGAGATTGCACAACCCTGAGTAGGGTTTGCTGAAGAAGGGGGAAAAGGGGGAAAGGAGAGTGGGGACAAAAAGTGCAAACGTTTTGAGGTCTCGCACCAGATTGGGGAGCGCTTGAGAGGACTTTTCATCCCTCATGGACCCTTGATGAATGCAGGTTTTCGCTTTTTTCAGCAAGCCCTGAGTAGCTGATGGAACTAAAGCTTGAAATTTGGGAGCTAACAACAGTTTAGGTTTTCTAGAGTAAGTGCTGGAAGATTCAGGTTGATTTCCCTAGTATGCAGCAGCAACTGCTTCCTACAAATTTTACTTGACGCTCAAAAATGAAGCTAACTCTGCAATCTGACCGGCGCGAGTCCAGTCAGTTTCCCCCTCGCGACGGACATTGGTGCGCGCTGTAATTTGCTGAACTGACTTTAGTTGTTCCTTGGAATAAGGACCCACTGGTTGGCCGCTGCGAAAGACGTACCACTCAAACTTGGGTTGGTCTTTCACCTTCTTGACCGACTTCATTTTGATTAGTCCATTCTCAGCTTTAAGCTGATTCAATTCTTGCTCAATGAAATCGACTGACGATGCGGAGTTAGAGGTTTTATGGGTTGCTACCTGAGTGGTTGGAGGCTGAGATTTGCCATCACTCATCGACTTGTTAACCTCAACCATAGACTGCTTAAACTTGTTAGGGTTAGACACAGCCCAGCAAGCAAAAACTGTACCGCCTAACAGTGAAACTAATCCTGTGATATAGATAGTGGCTGGTACGAGATAATTTTTCTGAGTCGGCGTTTCCTCAACAGTTTCAGGCGAACAATCAAATTGAGTAGGATTACAAGTTGACATGGGCTGTGGAGTTACCGTCGGGCGTGGGCGGATCGTTCTTTCTCTCCGAATGACCGTTGGTACATTTGCTGGTCGGCTACTACTCCGGCCGCTCTTTTTACCCTTAGCAAATAGCGGTTCCTGAAGTAGTAGTAAAACTGCGACACAACTTAAACCCACCACCAGCATCCGTCGCACTGAAGTAGAATCATTCATAATGTCCACCTGACATTGCCGATCGCTCCCTTAATTATTAGACAGAGATTATCTGGAAAGCATTCCTGATTTTACTAGGTCTAACAATATAGCGTTTCTCAAAGAGTTGAGGTACGTACATAAAAAGGGGGAAAAGGGGGAAAGGGGGAAAAATGGCTGTACCTCATTAATCTGAGAAATGCTATAGATCTTTACTAAAGACACGGAAACAACATGAAAATACACCTCACCTCTACAGTAGGGTATTCCCCTTCTAGTTTCAACAGTCCCAGAGCATTCTTAATCAGACGAGTGAAACGAGGGATGAACGGTCGCTCGCTCGCTTCCAGCGCTCGATTTTGCCAGCAATTGAACTACAGCCGTCACTAACTCCATCGGCTCCAGTGGCTTGGGGATATGCAATTGAAATCCAGCCTTCAAAGCTGCAATGCGATCGTCCTCCCTCGCATAGGCCGTCAACGCGATCGCCAGCATCTCCCGACCCATTTCCGACTTGAATCCCCGAAGCTGACGAATCAAAGCATAACCATCTATCTCTGGCATCCCAATATCACTGATCAACAAATCAGGATAAAATCCCTCCAACAACTGCAAAGCCTCCATCCCCGATGCAGCCAAGGTCACAGTCGCCCCCGACTCTGCCAACACAAAAGCAATTAACTCCCTCGTATCCAACTCATCATCCACCACCAATATCTGCAAACCCTGCAAAGGCAATACCTGAGGGTCCACCCCCGCCGAACTCCCTTGCACCTCTTTCACCCCAACATCAGCACCCTTCAACAGTGGCAACTTCACCGTAAAAGTCGCCCCCTGTCCTTCCCCTGGACTCATCGCTGCCACGATCCCGCCATGTAATTCAACAATGTGACGCACGATCGCCAACCCCAGACCCAACCCACCAAACTTACGAGCCGTCGTACTATCCGCCTGGCGGAAATAATCAAAAACATAAGGTAAAAACTCCGGAGTAATCCCCAACCCAGAGTCCCTGACAGTAATTTGCGCGCTATCACCCGACCGTTCCAGCCGAATGGTCACCTGACCCTCAGAAGGTGTAAACTTCACCGCATTTGACAGTAAATTCCACACCACCTGCTGCAACCGCCCCGCATCCCCCAACACCTTACCCACCTGAGGCTCAAATTGCGTTTGCAGTTGAATCGATTTCGCTCCCGCTGCCAAGCGCACCGTCTCTAAAGCAGATTGAATCGTCATTTCCAAATTGACCGGCATCATATTCAAGCTCAGCTTGCCCCGCAGAATTCGAGAAACATCCAACAGATCGTCAATCAGTTGAATTTGTAGCCGAGCATTCCGCTCAATCGTTTCTAGTGCCTTCACCACCGCTTGCTCGTTCAACTTCCGCTGTCTCAAAACCTGCGCCCAACCCAAAATCGGATTGAGTGGCGTCCGTAATTCATGGGAAAGAACCGCTAAAAATTCATCCTTCACTCGATTGGCAGCTTCTGCTGTTTCCCGAGCGGCTTGTTCGCGAGCCAGCAAATTTTCTCGCTCTGCTTCTGCACGCTTGCGCTCCGTAATCTCTAGCAGCACACCATCCCAGAGGATAAACCCTTGGGGGTGGTATTCAGACCGAGCAATGGCTTGCAGCCACTTGGTTTGACCCGATCGCGTGATAATCCGCCACTCGTGCCGCCACTGCTCCCTAGTCCCAGCCTTACAGTTGAGCGACTGCTGAAACGCTGCTACATCATCCGGGTGAATAGCTTCCCATACTAACTGAGGTTGCTGCTGAATCGCTTGCGGCTCCAGCTCATACAGATCGAGGCAGCCAGAACTAATATAGGGAAAATCATAGGTGCCATTAGAGAACTGACGGAATTGATAGATCACCCCTGGTACATTCTCTGCCAAATAAGCCAATCGAGTTTCCGACTGGCGTAGCGCTTCCTCTGCTTGTTTGCGGGCCGTGATATCCAGCACCACCCCTGCCATCCGCATCGGTACCCCCTGCTCATCATAGTAGGCACGACCGATCGCAGCGATCCAAGCGATGCTGCCATCGGGTCGTAAGCTGCGGTACTCCACATTCCACTCTTGTCGGTTATTAACCGCCTGTAACCCTGCTTGAGTCACCTGTTCCCGGTCCTCAGGATGCACGGCGTTCAGGAAAGTTTGATAACGAGTCTGTACCTCCGACGGTAAACCAAATATCTCTTTACACCGGTCTGAACAAAGCAACTGGTCCGATCGCAGGTCATAATCCCACATTCCCAGAGCCGCCGCATCCAGCGCCAGACGCAACCGCTCCTCACTTGCTTTCAGGGCAGCTTGGGCTTGCTTACGCTCCGTGATGTCGTAGCTAATGGCAACGATCTGATAAATTTCTCCTTCCTGATTCAGCAAAGGCACATAGGTGAGAATGGTAGTCAACGGACCCCCAAAGGGCATGACCAGCGTCAATTCCTGAGTCTGGGGAGTGCGAGTGGCGATCGCTTGTTCCAGCAGGGGCAAATACTGAGCGGTCACTTCTGGCGGCCAGAGTTCTTCATCGGTGCGGCCGATCAGTTTCTCCAGGGGTCGTTTACTCAGGCGGACTCCCTTGGCATTAATAAACTGCAATCGCCGCTCGGCATCATAGAGAGCGATGATATCGGGGATGTTGTCTAGGGCCGTCCGAAACTGCTCCTCACTGTGTCGCAGCGCTTCCTCTGCCAATTTGCGATCGGTGATGTCCATATTGACACCCACAATTCGGCGAACTCGACCCTGATCCTCGCTCACCATTTTGGCTTTAGCAGCGAGCCAGCGTAAGCTACCGTTGGGTAGGAGAATGCGAAACTCCGCCTCTAAATCTTTGCCTTCAGTTAAGGTATTAACGATTTGCCAGTGAACTTGATTGCGGTCATCGGGATGGAGGCTCTCAATCCAAGTTTCATATCGACCGTCGAAGCTACCAGGCGTCATACCATACAAAGCTTCGAGTTCCTCCGTCCAGACTCCTCGCTCAGTTTGTAGGTGCCACTCCCAGGTTCCAATTTTGCCAATTTTATGAGCAAGTCGCAGACGTTCCTGACTATTTTTGAGCGCGACTTCTACCTGCTTGCGATCGCTGATATCCATAAATGCCGCCACGCACCCCCGCGCCGCTCCTTGGTGATCGAAGATGGGCGTAGCACTGCCAAATAAATCAAACTGAGAGCCATCTGAGCGCAGGATTTGCAGTTCGATGTTCCGCATCTGCACCCCCCGCGCTGCTTGTCTGAGGGGTAATTCTTCCGCCGACAATTCTTTGCCATCCTGAAAGAACTTACAGGATAATTTTTCCAACTGCTCGGTGGCAGACCGATGGCTATGGGGTTCGGCATTAAAGAATAACTTGCGGAAGAAAGGATTGGCACGAATGACGCTGCACTCAGTATCGTGGACGATCGCAATTCCTGCCGGCATCACTTCTAGCAGCGTTTCCAATTCTGCCACTCGCTGGCCTAACTCTCGGTTGAGTTTCTGAATTTCCTGCTCTGCCTGTTTGCGACCGCTAATGTCTTGCAAATAAACCGTTAAACCATCGGGCGAAGGATAGGCTCGCACTTCATGCCATCGACTGGAACCCGCAGCGGAGAACTGAGTTTCAAAGGTAACCGGAATCTGCTGAGCGATCGCTTTACGGTACCGGCGATCGCTCACCGAAGCGATGGTTTCCGGAAAGAGTTCCCAAATGCAGCCACCTAACAGTTCTTCCCGCGACCGCCCAAACACTTGTTCGCAACGAACATTGACATAGGTGAATCGCCATTGCGAGTCTAAAGTATAAAAGGCATCGGTAATACTTTCCAAAATATTCGCGATTTGTTGGCTCGCTGCTTGCAGAGCTTGTTCGGCTTGCTTGCGATCGGTAATATCCGTTAGCATTGCCAACGCTCCCGTCCATTGGCCTTGCTCATTCAGCATCGGATTTGTAGAAACAATCGCCCACAAATCCGAACCATCAAAGCGACGGTAGCGAAAATCAAATTGCTCTCTAATTCCTTGTTTGCACCGTTCCAGAATTTGCTGCGCTTGAGGATAAGCGGATTTGTCGATGAAGTCTAAGATCGAGCGACCCAGCATTTGCTCAGGCGTGCAAGCAAACATTTCAGCCAATTGCTGATTAACATAATGGGTCTGTCCTTCTCGGTCAATTGCCCAAATTCCCTCATTCGCCGTATCCACAATGCAGCGATAGCGTTCCTCACTAACGGCTAGCGATTGCAAGCTCAAGTTTAAACGCCGATTGGCTCGGTGCAGTACCTCGCACAAAACACTAAATCCAATTCCCTGAAGGACAAACAGGATTAACCGCACACTATTGGCAGTATCGAAGCCTAAGGAGTTAAGGGGAGCGATAAAGAAATAATTGCTAATGAACGCTGATAAAGCAGTTGCGAATAAACCTGATTCCATCCCCCCATACCAAGCGCTCACCATGACTGCACTAAAAAACAGCAGAAACGGGCTCTTGGTCATAGTCAGCCAGGGGTCGAGCAGCAGCATCACCACCAGCGCCAAGCCAACAACTCCGACAGCAAACCCGTAACGCTGAACGAATGAGCGAGTCAGGTGAGACATAAAACTTTTTTTTATTGCAATTTCAATAAAGCTTGCTAAGCTTTGCATAACTTACTGAAGATGCAAGATCTCTAGCATCTATCTAGGGGTGAATGTTAACAAGTGACTGGGAATGGCTAAAGCGTAACATTCGCCAGCAGTTCTCCGCAACTTTCACCCCTTCACCATTCCCCTAATTTTTAAGCAGCAACTACCAGAATTTGGGGTGCTGCTTGCTTAATCCGATGCCATAGCCAATCAAGCTGTCGTTTTGTCTGCTCGCTCAACTCCTGACAAGCTGCTTGCAACTCTCGATCGCGTAAGGCTTGGGAGGCCTGTAGCAACACAGTCCAACATAAACTCACCTCATTTGCTAATAGCCAAAGGTCATGTAAATCTCGTAACAAGGCAAGACTACCGCTCCGAGGTTCTGCAAATAAACTTTGAATTAATCGCTCTGGTTCCTCGCTTTTTTGTTCAGAATAATGGTTAATGAAAGGCTGGAGTGCTTGGACATGAGCCTGAGACCAGGAGGCAAGAAGCTGACAAGTTTCGTAAATATCCGGTTCATCACCATGATGGTTGGCTACTGCTAAAAACCCATTGGCTAATTGCTGTTCGCTATTGTGCAACAATCCCAAATAATTTCCGACCTGCATTCAATCCTCCAAATCAAGCTGATGTTTAACACCTGCAACGACTCGATCTGCTAAACCCGACATCGCCTTAAGCAACAGAGAGGGTTCAGCTTTGCGAAGACGAACCGCCGCATATTTAAAGTGGGGTTGCTTACTCACCGGGTCCCACTCGGTCAGCGTTAATTCATTCGCGGCTCGCGATCGCCCCGGTTGATCCCAATAACCATAATGAAACGGAATAAAAACCAGTCCCGGCTCAATCTCCCCGATCCGTGCCGGCTCGATCACTTTCCCCCGTCGTGATTCCACCTCCACCAGATCTCCGTCCACAATGCCATACTTAGCCGCATCCACAGCAGAAATCTGTACATAACTATCGGGTGCCGCCTCCTGTAGTTCCTGCGACCGCCCAGTTTTGGTGCGGGTGTGGAAGTGATAGACCACGCGACCGGTCGTTAACCACAGAGGATATTGCTCATCTGGCTGTTCGTGGGGAGGTTGATAATCCGCAGCCCTAAGGATGGCTTTACCTTTCGGATCGTGGGCATGATACTCTAAGCTGGGAATTGGCGCTCCGGTCTCCAAATCGTGACCGTAGCTTTCGCAGTAATCCGCACTGGTATTGAAGATGCCATCGGTGTAAAGGTGGGGCTTACCCTGCGGATATTCTTCGTTACAAGGCCACTGAATGCCAGAGCCTCCTGTGAGTTTCGCATAGCTCAACCCCGTGTAATCGCAGGGACGACCGCGAGTGCATTCTTTCCAAGCTTCAAAGGCGCCTTCGGAGTCCTGCCATTTGATCAGGGGTGCGCCATCGCGATCGCGGAAATTCATCCGTCGCGCATAGTCGAGGAAAATATCTAAATCTGAGCGTGCTTCCCCTGGTGGGTCAATGGCTTGATGGGAGATATGCACGGTGCGGTCTACATTGGTGTAAGTTCCGGTTTTTTCTCCCCAAATGGCGGCCGGCAAAACCACATCCGCTAGTTCTGCGGTTTCCGTCAAGAACGCATCTTGGACTATGACAAATAACTCTGGTTTCTGCAAAATTCGGCGGATCCGGGATAACTCTGGTAGGGAAACCGCTGGGTTAGTTGCAGAAATCCACAGCATTTTAATCGAACCTTGCTCTGCATAGCGCCAAATCTCCATCGCGTGGGTGGGTGGCGACCAGTGGGGTATAATCTCTGGTTCAACGTTCCAAATCCTTGCCAGTTCAGCGATATGCTCTGGATTTCCCCAGTTACGAAATCCGGGGAGGTCGCCGTCTGCGCCACATTCGCGGGTATTTTGGGAGGTAGGTTGTCCATTCATTTGGTAAATGCCACACCCCGGACGCCCAATTAAGCCTCGAATCAGATGGAGGTTGTTGATTTGACAGGCGGCTGCGGTGGCTTGCATCGATTGATAGACTCCCTGAAGCGCTGTGGAGACAAGGGTGGGAGTGGCACCGAGAATGGCTGCGGCCGCCTGGAGGCGTTCTCTAGGGACACCGGTGATGGCTTCAACTCGTTCTGGGGGCCAGTTGGCAATGGTTTTTTTGAGAGTCTCGAAGCCGATGGTATGAGCTTGGATGTATGCTGGGTCGATTTGTCCTGCTTCGACGATCAGATGCAGCAGGCCGTTCATTAAGGGGATGTTGGTGCCAACCTGGGGGGCGAGATGTACGTCTGCTTCGGCGGCGGTATCGGTTTTGCGGGGGTCAATGACAATGAGTTTGGGGGGGTTTGGGCCTCGTCGGCGATCGAGGATACGCATCCACAAAACGGTTTGCTGAGAAGCGATGTTGTGACCAACGTGGAGAATGGTGTCAGTGGTATCGAGATCCGTGTAGGAACCGGGTTGTCCATCTGTGCCAAAGGATAATTTTAAGGCTGCTGCTGCGGTGGCGGTACAAAGGCGCGTGTTGCCATCCATGTGGGGGGTTCCTAAGCCTGCTTTACCGATGACGCCGAGGGTGTAATATTCTTCTAGAAAAAGCTGACCACTGGTGTAGAAGCCGATCGCGCCACTGGTGTGGCGGTCGCAAATTTCTTGGGAACGGTTCACGATCGAGTTCATCGCTTCATCCCAGCTTGCTGGTTCTAATTGACCGTTGCGACGAATCAGGGGTGTTGTGAGGCGGTCTCGGCTATGGTTGGCAATCCATCCATGCAGGCCTTTGGGACCCAGTCGGCCATGATTGACGGCATCAATGGCGCGGCCCCGAACGCCAACAATGCGTCCGTCTTTGACGCCGATATCGAGGCCGCAACCGTTGGAACAGAGGAGGCAAGTGGATTGTACCCACCGTTCTGGTTCTTCGATGGTTCGCTCGTCTACGCGCACGGGCCAGTCACCAAAGTAGGGTTGACGCTCTCCCCAAATGTCAGCGATGCTATCGCGCGTTTTTTTCATTTTTACTCCTGTTTATCTGCTGTCAGTGAGTGAGGATTTTTGGACTCAATAGCGCCTAAATTTTCAGAGCTACTGGTAATTTTTCTTTCATTATTAAAATAAAAAATAACTGTTTGCTTTTCTCTTCTATCTCTTGAGATAAAGTCCATTAAATTTATTAGTAATTATCGTTACTTCTTTCCGATCAGACAGTGAAATAAAGGGCTGATTTTTGAGGTGAAAATCACCCCGAAAAATCTCCCCATAAGTTTTTATTCATTTTTATAGATAGTCCCTCAACTTAGTAGAAGAAGAGTAAAAAGTGATTGCTTTATTCCAAATTTTAAGGAACGAAACTCTCAGTCTTTCAACTCCTGAGCAGCGCTCATTCGCGAGCTGGACTTTTTCAGTCAAAACGATTTGCCACTCCAGTTATTCCTCCCCAAAATTACCCCTAAAAATCAGCCGATTTCACGACCAATCCCGATCGACAACCCTCTCATGAAAGAGCGATTTTTAATCAACAGTGACACCTTATTTTCCAGATTACTTTATTTATAAAAATTCCCGATGTCACTGAAGCGGCGATCCTGTGTCAACTGGATGACAATTGATAGAAAAATAAGACTTGAATCAAGACTGAGATTACCAGAGCAATTGATTTCAAAAACTTGTCACCATCCGCGCAAACTCGGAGGAGCGAAATAAATCCTTCTCCAGATAGATGAATGATTATTGTTTGATTAAATTTCGAGAAAAGCTGTAGAATCAAGCTTAAATTGCTACACTGAATTCTAGCCCTAAAAATTTGGCTATAACAGTCAGCTTTGGCAATGGATGACCAATGGATAGAATTGAGCTGTGAAGCGAATGAGCCAAGAAGTTGATAAAAATTTGCCTAATTTACTTGCACCAACTCCAACTCGTCCGGAGTATCCGCTCTTTGTATTTTTACCAGGAATGGATGAATCAACCAAGCTCCCTTTACTTCAAACTGCTAGTTTAAACCCTGCTTTTGATGTTCGCTTCCTGATGATTCCACCCGATTTTAATACAAGTTGGTCTGTGCTTGCAGAAAGGGTTATTTCTTTAATAGACGCTGAACTCAAGCAGACCCCTAGACACTCTGTTTACTTGGGAGGTGAATCTTTCGGTGGCTGCTTAGCTTTGAAAGTTCTAGAACAAGCACCGCGACTGTTTGATAAAATTATTTTAGTAAATCCTGCCTCTTCCTTTAATCAGTACCCCTGGATTCATTGGGGTTCACTGATTAGTCGTTTGCTACCAGAATCACTTTATCAAATTCTCTCCTTAGCCTTTGTGCCATTCCTAGCAAATTTGAGAAGAATAACACCGACTAATCGTCAAGCTTTATTAAAATCTGTCCAATCTACACCGATTAAAAGTTCTGTACAACGTTTATCTCTCTTAAGACACTTTGAGCTGAATCAACAGTCATTACATCAAATTACACAACCTGTGCTCATCGTTGCTAGCAAAGGAGATCGATTATTGCCTTCGGTCGCGGAAGCCAAGCGGTTGCTAAAAATCTTTCCTCATGCTCAATCAATTATTTTACCTCACAGCGGTCATGCTTGTTTACTAGAAGCTGATGTCAGCTTACTAAAAATTTTAGAAACCGCAGCGAGTTCATCCAAATTAAGCTAAACTTTGAAAGGTGGAATCAGGAGCGGGTGGGTTTCCCAGTCCCCCTGCCGGATTTCTTCGCTTTCCTACTTAATAGTTTAAATTGAGCAGGGAGCATCACCCGCTCAGAATCGCTAAAATCTGAGGACTTTTTGCGATAGAAATCTGTTTCGGTTCTCTGCTCAATTAGGGAGTGATGAAGGTGAGAACTCGATCGACTAGCAAGCATAAAAGCCCCAATTAACAGTTAATTCTTTCTATGAACGATCGAGTTTTATCATCCAGTTTGATTTTAGTGACTGGCT
>JBLNEP010000253.1:0-60427 GCA_050262755.1 Actinomycetota bacterium
ATTTCTACTAAATTGCTATGGCTGGTATTCAGTGGTACACCCTTTCCATCTTTGCCATTGCTCTGTTGGGGAGTGGCGCAATTGGAGCAGCCATTCAAGCCTTTATTTCTGCTTATAAAAAGCGGAAACAACCGATCGCTCGTCGCGTTGATATCTTCCCAACTTTTTCCGACCCGCTCAATGTTACCTGTCCCCGCACTCAACTCACATTGTCAGATGGCAAAAAAACTTATACCTACGATGAATTACAAATTGTTCAAATTCAATTAACAAATCAAGGGGATTTAAATTTAGAAGAATTCAAATTAGGGCTAACGTTATCAACCGGGGATGTAGCGACCTACTTAGAAGTCCGATCGCCGGACCGCAATCACTTAGTAGAACAAGTGACACCTCTCAGCTTTTCTGAACCCAAATCTGAGATTGATTTAATGCTTCGCCCTCTCAATCGACGAGATACTTATACGCTGCGGTTGTTCATTTTAACCGCTCAAACAAACCAAGATCCAGGGGAGATCAAATTTAGTTCGCCACAACCCCTTCAATTTGTAGATTTACCGACCGTGACCGAGATTTTAGAAGATGCAGCCCGGTCTGCTTCCCTATCACTGGGTCCCTTTAAAATCTCTTTGGGACAATGATACAGAGAATAGGGTATTTGTAGAGGGATAGCTAGTTAAAGACTCGCACGCAACAGGGTCAATTTGAATGAAGTTTTAGAGCCCATTGCCAGTTTTTTCCGCAGCCTAGGACTTCCTGAACCGATTACTCATTGGGGGCATCCCCTGATTCGGATTCCGCGCAGTTCATGCTGATTTGGGAACAGCTACTCTTGGTCTACTATTCCTACACGCTGCCTTAGGTTTGAAATTGGGTCTAGCCATCTAGCTCATTAAAGATTAAACTGGGGGTTTTAGAGGCTGTCAATTCAGTCTGCATTCGTATTGTAGTTAAGGCTTGAGTCCCGATCGGTTCAGCGCAGTTGGGTCTAAAATCTTAACAGTAAGGGCTATTTTTGCCATCAATTTACTTCCCGGTTCCATGACTCCAGTCAGCGGTGCGATTCTTTGTTTAGCCTACATCCTCGGGTTGATGTCAGCAGCAGTTCCTTGGGGTGGATATTTATTATTGGTTTGTGGAATTTTGGCTCATTTTACTCTCCCCAAACTCCTCTCCAAAACGCTGCGAAAGTCGAGCAAAACACAGCCACTGTCCTCAGCATTCATGCTACCTAAATGGCTGTACATCACGGCTGGTGTTGTCGGGTTACTGGCAAGCTGGTATTTGCAACTGCGATCGCCTCAACCAGCCGCCAATGACATCAGCAAATTAATTCCAACAGCGAGTCGCCCTCAAGAAGTCGCGATCGCAGTCCGTGGGTATGTGGCAAGTACCCCCCGCTTAACTCGCTCTGGACGCGCACAATTCACCCTAGACGCTGAACTCGCTAACGAAATTAACGGCATTGATGGAGCGGCCAAAATCAATCGAGAAGTCACAGGTAAACTCTACGTCACCGTGCCTTTACTCCAAGCCACTGGTTTATACCCTGGAGCCGGAATTGCCGTTACAGGAGAATTATACCAACCCCAAAAAGCCCTGAATCCAGGCGCTTTTGACTTTCAAGCTTACCTCGCCAGAGACGGTATTTTTGCGGGTTTAAAAGGCCGTCAAATTGACTCAGCAGAAAGCATTATTCCCCCTTCTCCGATTAGTTGGTGGGCCGCAAGACAGCGGATTGTGCGATCGCAACTTAATTGGCTCGCAGTTCCCGAAGGACCCCTCCTCAGCGCCATTGCTCTTGGTAAGCAAGCCGTTGATTTACCTTACAATTTGCGGGATACCTTTGTTTTAGCTGGACTCGCTCATGCGATCGCGGCTTCCGGTACTCAAGTTTCCCTGGTTTTGGGTTTGGTACTCGCTGTCACCAAGCGCTTTTCTAAACGGATACAATTTAGCGCTGGCATCACGGCTTTACTAATTTTATTAGGATTAACCGGGTTAGAGCCTTCCATCTGTCGAGCAGCTTTTATGGGAGTTTTAACCTTAATTGCTTTGATGGCAGAACGGCAAATTCAACCCCTCGCAGCTCTGGTTTTAGCGGCGACAATTTTACTCTTAATTAATCCGCTATGGATTCAAGATTTAGGCTTTCAACTCAGTTTTTTAGCAACCCTAGGATTAGTGGTCACTGTGCCACCGTTGATGAAGCGGTTAGACTGGTTGCCCCCTGCTATTGCTGCTACCATTGCAGTGCCTGTTGCAGCTTCCCTCTGGACTTTACCCCGGTTAATTTCTGTTTTTAATTGCCTAGTTCCCTATAGCATTCTGACCAATATTCTTGCTTCGCCACTGATTACAATCATGAGTATCGGTGGCATGATTAGTGCCATTGCTGCTTTAATTTGGCCAACCGCAGGCAGTGCAATCGCGTGGCTGTTGCACTATCCAACTCGTGGGTTAATTGAACTGGCACAGTATTTTGCTCAATTACCAGGCAATTCCCTGAACCTGGGTCGGATCACCCTATTACAAGAAGTTTTGCTCTATAGCTTGATTGGGTTTGTTTGGATTTCGGGCATTTTTCGAGAAAAATTTAAGCAAGAAGAACTTCAGCAAAAGCGAGAAGCTAGGAAGAAAAAGACTAAAACCAAGAATCAAAAACCAGAGGTTAGAAAGAATTTTTTATTGATCTTAGGACGCTGGTGGATCACAGGGTTTTTGGCAGTGGGAATCGTAATTTTTCCAGTGTGGCAAACGAAAACTTCTTTGTTTCAAGCAACGGTGCTGGCAACGTCTGAAGAACCAGTTTTAGTCATTCAAGACCGGGAACAAGTGGCACTGGTGAATAGTGGCGATGAAAATGTGGTGCGGTTTACAGTGTTACCTTTTCTGGCGCAGCAGGGAATTAATCAAGTGAATTGGGCGATCGCGACCCATACTCATTTAGGATTAAGTAGCGGTTGGAGCAAAATTTTAGAGCGCTTATCAATTCAACGGTTTTCTGATAATCCGCCACCGCAGCAGACTTACTATACCAGGAATCAGGAATTTTTCAGTGCCATCCAAGCACGTCAAGGAACGTATGCACCCTTAACTGTTAATGAAGCTGCCAAAAATGGCTCGGTGAAGGTACAGCTAATCAAGGCTGAATCATCGGTTTTAGAGTTACAAATTGGCGGTCAAACTTGGTTATTATTGGAAGATATGAAGCCAGAAAGTCAGAATCGGTTAGTCGCAACTGGTCAGTTGAAAGACATTGAAGTGCTTTGGTGGACGGGAGAAAGCTTAAGTGCGGAGTTGTTACAGGCGATTAAACCAGAAATTGCGATCGCATCGGCCAATGCGATCGAACCAGAGGCGGAAGCTTTGTTGCGGCTGGCCAAAGTTCAAATCTTCTGGACAGGACGCGATGGTGCTCTGACTTGGACGCCAGCAGGCGGGTTTAAAACCACCCTTGAGTCCGATGAACAGGACATTTCCCTCCAGTGAGGGAGGCGGTTAGGGCGAGAGCTCTAGAATTTATCGGCAGAATCTTGGCAAATCGCCTGCGATCGGAGTAAAATAGAATTTCTGCTCAATTGAGACCAGTCAGGAGAGGTGGCAGAGCGGTTGAATGCGGTAGACTCGAAATCTACTGTGGCGGCAACGTCACCGTGGGTTCAAATCCCACCCTCTCCGTTTTCGTACAATCAGACATTCTTTGTCACTGACGGGGTGACAACCCCATCAGAGCCTGGCCTTTGAAGCGATGCTCCAAAGCGTTTCATTTTCCTGAAAGAATCAACAGGGGTAGTTTGTTTTACCAGTGGGGTTGGATGTGATTCATGGTTGATTGCAAGTGTGGTTGAGATATCAACGCTAGTTAAAGCGCTTTGCAGCCACAGGTTGTACAGAAAACTGGTAATTTTTAGAAATTTATTTAAATAGGTTTAAAATTCTAGATTTGAGACACAAGTAGGCTATTTTGAGTTAAACTGAATGATAGACTTACTCGCAAACAAGTGATTCTATATGATCGCTTTGCCCGAACAGGAAATAAAATGATGAATATCACCCTTAAAGCCGAGCAAGAAGAATTTATTCAAGCAGAGATTAAAAAAGGACGATATCAAACCGCAGAGCAAGTGATTAGCGAAGCATTAAAGCTGCTAGAAGAAGTAAATCAACAATCAACAACGAGATGAAATACGCCTAGAAGAACTTCGTCAAAAAATAGCTGTAGGAACTGAACAAATTCAAAAAGGACAGACTACTGATGGCGAAGAAGTTTTTGCTAGACTCCAAGAGAAGCTGCGACGTGATTTTGGAGTAGAAGAACGAAGTAAGACGCAACACCTTCCCCATATCCTCCTGCTTCACCGTCTCACTCAAAGCAAGAGCTAACTCCCGCGCCGCTTCATCAGGCTTTGTATAAGCCAACGCCGTCCACTCCTGCGCCTCTCGTAAATCCTGCGTATCAGCATCATCCTCAGTCAATTGCTGCGCCACATACTCCATCAAAAAATCAGCTAATTCATCCAATCTTTCCTGTCCAAACTGTTCCTTAAGTTCCCTCAACAACCAATTCCGAACCGCAATATCCATCTCATACATTTCATATCCCACCTGCCGACAAAGACGCGACAGCAACACCCGCGCCACCCCACTCCAAGGCACTTCCGGGACAAAATGCGCCCAAATTTGGTAGAGCAAATCTGGCGTAAGTACCAGGGGAAACGCCGCATGACAAGCCAAATTCAGGTGTACCTCATCAAATTGCTTGGCAAACCCAACTATTCGCTCTACCGCCACTCGCTTTTCTCTCTCCTGGTTTGTTGTTGCCATTACCTTACCTCAACTTCTACATTAAAGATTTTCCCTCACCCAATTTCTAAAAGCTTGAATTACTTGGCTACTTCCAGAAATTTGACTTTGCTGCACGGATCGATTCACCAGTTCAATAATTGAAATGTCTGGAAAAGTAGAACTAAGTTCAGACTCCATATATCTGCCAGATTCCAATATGTTAATCTGTAAACCTCGTCGTCCGTATCGCCAAAGTTCCGGCACTCCCAAAATTTGATAATTATCCAATATAGTACGAGAGGTAAGGTCAATTTCGATCGCTAAATCTGGAGGTGGGTCTACACTCATATCCAGCCGACTTTTACCAATCACAGCCGCTTGATTTTGAACGTAAAAACAGGCATCCGGTTCAACCGCCTGAGTCATTCTTTCATTTTTCAAAGTTGTCGAACCCAAAGAATCATAATTGATACCTCGTTCGCTCAATAAAATTTTTACCATGTCGCTAATAATTTCTTTGGCTTTTTCATGTTCGGGTAGAGGAACCATAATTTCCAAAATTCCATTACTATAAGAAAGTCTAGTAGCGCGACTCTCCCCCAATTCCGCTAACATACTTTCCAATTGCTGCCAGCTAACATCTTCCAGCAGCAATTGTTGACCCGGTTGAATCCTTAATTGTCTTAACTCTAATAGCATAGTTATTCATCCCTTGTTTGCAAGACATTATTATTTTGGCTAAACTTGATTATATCAATCTCTCTCCACGCCACATATTGACCTCGTAACAAGCTAATTGCTCCATTTATCCCCTCTCTACTCATCTCAAACATCGGCACAAATCTTTTAATTTCCCCTGCCGTCGTATGCTGCCAACTTTCATTCGGCATCGGATTCAGCCAAGCAGTGTAACGCACCGACTGCTGCAATCGTTCAATCCATTCCTGTGAGGCGATGATTCTACAAACGATCCCTTAAAAGATATTAAATTCCCTCACAAAATTGAGGCAAATACTAAACATTTGCCTGCTCCACAGTCAGACCAATTTCCTGCCCATAGGATAATTCTAGAGTATGACCATCCGGATCTTTTAAGAATGCCCAATATCCCACTGGATAGCCAGATTCTTTTGGTTCCTCAATCAGTATCCCTGCTTGACGAGCCTTGTTACAGAGCAGATCCATTGCTTCACGACTCTCGCAACCCACTCCCAAATGAGCAAAGGGAGAGAGAATTGGATGCACAGTAGGAGTTTGAATCAAAACAATTACAAACGGTCGAGTATGGTCTGTGAGCCAAGCAACGGTAACGCCTGTTTCTGTATCAATGCGACGATGAACCACCCGCATCGCAGCATAGGTTGCGTAGAACTCTATACTTTGTTCAATTTCTGAGACAGGTAAGGCGATATGGGTTAGTCCAATATCCATGATCTGAAGTTCCTCTAAAGAGTTACAGGGTGGGTACTCTCCTGTCATACGTTGGCATTAAGCCAAGAGTCGGGTGAGTGCAATTTATTCTCAGGAGATCTATTGTATCGGAGAAGAGGCTTCATGGGTGAATTCTAAAGGGAAAGCCACCACTAATTATCAAAGAGATTAGGCAGAAAAGTTTTACCATAAAGCTAAGAGATGGTTAGGTTAAAAAGAATATAAAATTTTAAATAAAACTGGCTTATTCAGATATTTTTTTATGGGATTGCATCCCGACAATTTTATTTTTTTGCAGACCTTAATAGGAGGGTTAAGAAGGCAGCGGTTTCACAAATTTTTGAATACCTTGACTGAAGCTTGAGAGGTCTTTCGGACAGCGGTCTCTTTTCGTTTGATCGAGGTGTGAAACCACAATAGCGATGTATTGGTCACCGATCAACAAAGTTTGGGTTTTAATTTTGTTTAAGTCCGGCTAAGATGATTAAAGAGTACCTGTAATGATGGGTCTACCTGTGGCTAAGTCAACTGAACCCAGCAACGCTGAAAAATTTCAACGAGACAGAGCGCGTCCCCTTGCCCGCACGCCTTTATTTGAACTATCTGCCGAACTCCAAGCTCGTATGGTTCCCTTTGCTGGTTGGGAGATGCCTGTGCAGTATGCGGGCATTAGCAGCGAACACCAGGCTGTGCGAACAAGCGCTGGGATTTTTGATATTTGCCACATGGGAAAATTTGCCCTCAGAGGGAAAGAACTCATTGAAAAATTCCAATCCTTAGTCCCTTCCGACCTCAGCCGCTTGCAACCCGGTCAAGCTCAATACACCGTCCTTCTGAACGCCAAGGGTGGGATTTTAGACGATTTCATCTTTTATTTACAAGACCCCGATCTCACCACCGGCGAACAGCGGGCCGTGGCGATCGTTAATGCCTCCACCCGTGCCCGGGATAAAGCTTGGATCGCGGCTCACATCGAACTGAGCGGCGTGAGCTTAATTGACCTCTCCAAAGAAAAAGCCTTGATCGCGGTTCAAGGGCCACAAGCTGCAACCTACCTCCAACCCTTGGTCGAAGAAAATTTAGCCAGTCTCAAAGCGTTCGGTCATTTAGAAGCGACTTTATTGGGACAACCTGCATTTATGGCAAGAACCGGCTACACCGGTGAAGATGGGTTTGAAATCATGGTCGATCCCGCGCTGGGAGTAGAATTGTGGCGAACTTTGCTGGCAGCGGGTGTCATACCCTGCGGTTTGGGGGCCAGGGATACCTTGCGCTTGGAAGCAGCGATGGCCCTTTATGGCCAGGACATTCACGAGGACACCACTCCCCTAGAAGCAGGGTTGGGTTGGTTGGTTCACCTGGACACCAAAGGTCATTTTATCGGGCGGTCCATTCTCGAACAGCAGAAAGCAACAGGAGTCTCAAAGCGCTTAGTCGGGTTAGAAATGCAGGGTCGCTACATTGCTCGTCACGGCTATCCGGTTTTATCCGGCGGCGAAGTGGTGGGGGAAATTACCAGTGGGACCTTATCTCCCACCTTAAATCAAGCGATCGCCCTGGCTTATGTCCCCACCCCTTTTGCAAATATTGGTCAGTCCCTGGAAGTGGAAATTCGCGGGAAAACCTATCCGGCAAAAGTGGTGAAACGGCCGTTCTATCGGTCTTCCAACCGTCCTTAGTTACCCGTTTGGCTGGGGTGAGAGTCGTTTTGTCGGGACGATCGTGGCAGAGAATTTCTAAATAAAACCACCGTCTGACCCACCCAAACAGCGATCGCACTTGGGTAAACCACTAGAAACCAGCGCGATCGCCCCCAAACAAACAGACTTTACTCTGCCATGCCACCTGTGGCTATTTCCCTCTCTGTTCGGATGTCCCCCATTTGCCATCGGTAACGCACCTCCCTAGTAAATGTCCAGCCACAGAGGGAAGCGGTAAATTATAAGAGTGGAATAGAAAAGGCCTTATGAACAAGAAACTCCTTTCGAGCCTAAAACCCCTTTTCAAATCTTTGTTTGCAGTGGTACTGATCCTCACCCTTGCCCTCAGCCATGCAGACGGGGCCCTGGCTGCCCGTAGTGGGGGTCGTATTGGGGGCGGTTCCTTTAGAGCACCCAGCCGTACCTATGCCCCACCCAGTCGTGGCTATCAGCCTTCCCCAGGCGGATATTATCCGGGTGGTGGCTTTGGCTTCCCCTTCCTGTTTCCCTTCTTTGGGTTTGGGGGTGGGTTTGGCGGTTTATTCACCATTCTGATTTTTATTGCGATCGCCAATTTCCTCGTTTCCAGCGTCCGTCGCATTGGGGATAGCAGCGAACAGCAAGGCTATACCGGCAGTTCCACCATTTCTGTCGCCCGCGTACAAGTGGGTTTGCTGGCAGAAGCCCGTAGCTTGCAAGCTGAACTTGACCAATTAGCAACAACCGCCAATACCGGCACTGCCAACGGTCGCGCTCAAGTCTTACAAGAATCCACCCTTGCCCTACTACGCCACCCTGAATATTGGGTGTATGCTGCTGCTGAATCTCAGCAAGCTTCCCTAGAAGCAGCAGAAGCAAAATTTAACCAATTATCTCTGGCTGAACGCAGCAAATTTACTGAAGAAACCCTCACCAATGTCAACAGCCAATTGCGCCAAGCTGCGGACAAAGTACTTCCTGATGCTGCTAGAGGTGGCACCTTAGTAGCGACTGAAAGTCAAGGACCGAGTGAATACATTGTGGTGACCATTTTGGCGGGTGCTGAAGGTAAAGTGCAACTGCCTGCGGTGAAGAATTCTGATGACTTACGCCAAGCATTACGCCAGATCGGTGGCTTATCAGGAGAGCAATTACTCGCAGTAGAAATTCTGTGGACGCCCCAAGCAACTGGCGATACCCTCACTTCTGAGGATGTGTTAGTCGGATATCCCGAACTGAAATTAGTCTAGCAGGAACTTGCTAGGATGGATTGTTAGGAAAAGGGATGGGGAGTGGGAACCAAGTTAGCACTCTTCATCCCTTGTTCACGTTCAGGGATTTAATCAGACAATTGACGTTTATTTGGCCCGCTTTTGCTCAGTGCGATCGCGCATAAAGACTGATGCAAATGCCAATCCTCCCGACACGACCATCAAAATCACACTGAGAGCATTAATATCGGGTTTAACTCCAGTCCGAATCCGGCTGAAAATTTCCATGGGTAAAGTGGTTGCGCCGCTACCCGCGGTAAAACTCGCGATTAAAAAATCATCCATACTAAGGACGAAGGCTAGCAAGCACCCAGAAATAATTCCTGGCATTAATTGTGGCAGCAAAACTTTCAAAAATGCTTCAATGGGAGTTGCTCCTAAATCCAAAGCTGCTTCTTCTAAAAAAGGGTTAAGGTCTGCTAATCTCGTGGACACAACCAAACCGACATAGGCGATACAAAAGACAATATGAGCGGCAACAATCGTCCATAAACTTAAGGGAATCGCCATTGCTGCTAAAAATACCAACGTTGCCACTGCGATCGCAATGTCAGGAATGATCAGTGGCAAGTAGGAAATGCCTAAATATAAACTCTTGCCCGGAAATTTATAGCGGGCCAAACCAACCGCCATTAAGGTCCCTAGCACGGCGGAAATACCAACCGCACACAGCGCCACTATTAAACTATTTTTTAAGGCCGTTAAAATCCTGGTATCGCTAAACAATTTAACATACCAATCTAACGTAAATCCTTCCCAACTTGCGCTAAAACGAGACTGATTAAAGCTGTAGAAAGTGAGGACCAGAATTGGCAGGTACATGAATAAAAACATAAACCCTGCAAAGACGGCCTGCCAAGAAACCCGGAGTTTAAGCTTGGAATGCGACATATCTACGGGTAATTCCTCCTGTTGATTGCCCACGGTCTCTTCCATCGATCTTTGAGATTGGTAAGTGTTGACGGTTCTACTGAGCAATTTTTTTTAAATAGCTTTGCGATCGCCATATTTAAGCAAGAGTGCAATGCCAATGCTCACCAACATGATTAACACCATACTAAAAGCGGAACCCAAACCCCAATTCTGAGTTGCGCCTAAAAATTGGTTGTAAATTAAGCGGGCCGCCGTCATACTAGACGCGCCACCCAGTAATTCCGGATCGACAAAATCTCCTAAACTGCTAATAAATACCAAGAGTGAACCAGCCGCAATTCCTGGCATCGTTTGCGGGACTGTGATCTTCCAGAATGTTTCTACTGGGTTGGCCCCCAAGTCTGCTGATGCCTCTAGCAACCGTCGGTCCAATTTTTCCAGAGAAGCGTAGAGAATAGTGACAATATAGGGTAAATAGCTATAGCTCATCCCAATCAACACTGCTTGCCAGTTATTGAGCAGTTCCAGGCGAGGAAGTCCGATCGCAGTTAGGGCCGTATTGAGTACCCCTGTCGGTCGTAAAATGGTAATCCAAGCATAAGACCGCAACAGGGAAGAAGTCCACAACGGCAACACAAACCCTAATAACACCAAATTTCGCCACCGTTTAGAGATTTTGAGTGCGATCCAGTAAGCAACGGGAAACCCCAACAGCAAACAGAGAATCGTCGTACCGATCGCAAAAAAGAGCGATCGTCCCATCACTTCCAAATTCAACCGTTCAAACACCCGCAGGTAGTTGTCAATCCCAGAGGGAATCACCAAATCTCCTGGCTTGATGTTGGGTACTAAACTCAACTCAAAAATAACCAGCGTCGGCATCACTAGCAATAATGCTAGCCAGAGACCAGCAGGCCCCAACAAGGCAAACGGTCCTAGCCACCTCGACCCAATGCGACTCACCTCAGCCTTCGACTGAGAATTGGGCGGAGCAGGAGGGGATGTTTTCGTCGATACAGCCATAATGTTTCAGTTGTTAGTTCTGAGTTATGAGTTGGTCATGATTCTTTTTTACTCATCATTTGCTACGACAGAGGTGGGGTAATGCTACCACTACGAACCACTCACCACCAACCACTCACCTATTTTCCATTAGCCACTTGTCAGTTTAGTCCAATAGCGTTCGTAAACCGCAGCCAATTTACCCACAGGAGCCACTCCTTCGCATTGATCGAGCAGCGATTTAGGCGGGAATAAAATTTGGTTTTCCCGCACTTCTGGTGTCAATAGGTTATAGGCGGCTTCCGAAGGAGTCGCAAAACTCAATCGCTCTACCAAAGATGCAGCAACATCTGGTTGCAGCATAAAGTTAATCCACTTGTAAGCAGCTTCTGGGTTGGGAGCGGTTTTCGGAATTACTAATGTATCCGTCCAGAGTGAAGAACCACTTTTTGGCAACGCATATTGCAATTTCGGGTTTTCGGAGATGACTTCATTGGCATCTGATGAGTAGCACATGGCAATTTTCAGATCCCCCGTCAGCATTTGAGTCCGCCAAGCATCTGTGGTAAAAGAGGCAATTGTGGGTTTGAGTTCTACTAATTTTTCATAGGCTTTTTTGATTTCATCCGGGTTCAACGAATTGATGGAGTAGCTCAACATCCTCAGTGCTGCTCCGAACACTTCTCGCACATCATTCACGAGGGTAAGTCGCTTCGACAACTCCTGTTTGTGTCGCCAGAGATAGTCCCAATCTTCAGGCACTTCTTTGAGTTGTTCCGTATTATAAATTAAGCCAGTCGTCCCCCAGCTTACGGGGACACTGTGACGGTTCCCTGGGTCATAAACAGGGCTTTGAAATTGCTTTCTAAGCTGTTCTAGACCCCCAATCTGCGAGTGATCGAGTTCTGTCAGTAAGCCGAGTTGCGCCATTTGCACCACCATAAAATCTGATGGGTAAATGATGCTGTAGGCTCCGCCACCACCTGCTTGAATCCGGGCCAGCATTGCCTCATTGGAATCAAACACATCGGCAACAACCCTGATTCCAGTTTTCTCAGCGAAGCGATCGAGGAGATCCTTGTCTGTGTAGCCAGCCCAAGTATAGATATACAGGACATCCGTAGGACTTTTAGTGGTGGGAGACGTCTGGACTTGAGCCAATCGCCAGCCGCAGCTAGACAAAGCCAATCCTGACAAGGCCGCGGCTGATGTTTGCAGAAATTGACGCCTCTTAAAGCGTGTGCTGTTAAGCCGATTTATCTGTAAATTAGTCGGAGGCACAGATTGATAGGTAAACGGTGAAGGGTGAATGAATGGGTGGTAATTAGTAATTTTTAGCGGTTAATAGTTCGCAGTGAACCATAACCCCTGTCCGATCCGTGATTACCTCTCACTGAGAGCAAGGCAATCAGTCGTTCCCCAGTAAGCATAAATTGGGGTATGAGGTTCTGGGAATGAGCCGCCGGTGTTGGGTTGGCGGACGGTAATGCGATCGCCTGAGAGCAACTCTACGACATATTGAACGTGAGTCCCCAGGTACATAACTGTTTTGAGCCGTCCTTCAAAGCAGTTAACCGATACTTCTGGCGCATAAAGGTTGAGATAAACTTTTTCCGGTCGGACACTGACGACGACTGAGTCACCCGTTGCACCATTCCATAGATCCGACTGCTGCACCGTGATTTTTAAGCCGGACTTGGTGCGTACAGTCACAGTCGAGCGATCGTTGGACTCCACCCGTCCCGGAAATAAATTCGTATCTCCGATAAAATCAGCCACAAAGGCAGTTTGGGGGCATTCGTAAATTTCTTCGGGGGTGCCGATCTGCTCGATCCGACCTTCGTGCATCACAGCAATGCGGTTAGAAAGACTCATCGCTTCTTCTTGGTCGTGAGTCACCATCACAAAGGTTAAGCCCAAATCTTGATGCAAATTAGATAATTCAACTTGCATCTGTTTCCGCAATTTCAAATCCAAGGCCCCTAGGGGTTCATCCAGCAACAACACCGCAGGTCGGTTAACGAGGGCTCTTGCGAGCGCAACCCGTTGCTGCTGACCTCCTGACATTTGGTTGGGGAAGCGATTGGCAAATGATTCCATTTTCACCAGTCTGAGTGCTTCCCTCACTCGTTCCTCTATCTCTGCTTTCCCCAGTCGCTTAATTCGCAGTCCGAAGGCGATATTGTCCCAAACCGTCATGTGATTGAAGAGGGCGTAACTTTGAAAGACGGTGTTTACAGGGCGCCGGTAGGGGGGAGTTTGAGTCATGGACTGGCCGCGAATCATCACCTCTCCCGCAGAGGGCGTTTCAAAACCAGCAATTAAACGCAGTGTGGTCGTTTTGCCACAGCCACTTGGTCCCAGAATGCTGAAAAATTCACCCCTACGGATGTCGAGATCCACCCCGCGCACTGCGGTTTCGCCGTTGAATACCTTAAACACTTTACGGAGTTCAACATCGAAACTCGTGTCCGTTGCTGTCGTACCTTGATTGAGTGCAGTTTGAAACATATATCGCCCTTTCCTGAGGGTATTGCACGCTGGTTCAATAGTGGCAGATTTTTGGGTCTGTTTACAGGGGCATCCCTGTTGGCTAAGCTGGAAAGCCTCACTTCCCCAGGTTTTTCTGGGATGACTTTCTCGTCATGCCACTTGTGGGCAACAAATGGCTTGACTTGGTTTGGGTGAGACTTTTCTGTATTTTAAGTCAGACCTGGGGAGTAGGAGCGATGTTTGGCGTCATTCTCTGGGTAGATGCCACCCAGTTGGCGGTTGACTCAGTCACCCGTGAAGGGACTTTGCTCTGAACCGCGACGGCAGGCGATCGCTGGCTTTAAGGGATTGTAATTTGCACCGCTGCTTTTCTAAGAGTTCTCAACGGCGCAACAGAGTCAATTACTTGACTGAATCTCTCGGGTCTAGAATCTGAGTGGGTTTGGTTTGGTTTTGCCACTCGGCTAGGGGGCGATCGATCGCATTCTTAAATTCGATTGGCACTAAAACAACTGAGATGGTTTGAGTCGGTTGTTCTGGCGGGTCAACTTGAGCATACAAAAAGTTGCCGCTAAAGTCGGGTTTGCCTAAGAGGAATTTGTGGGTTTTTTGGTCGTTTAGCTTCAATTCTACCGTTGCTTTTGGCTGGTCGAGACCGAAGTCTGAGCGTTGGCTACTGGGGACGCTCAAGGTGCGATCGCTCTTCCCAGTTGTCAATTTTTCCAGCAAAAATACCACTGAGGCTTCATTGGCTTGTCCTTGAATTGGGGATTTAATTAGCCAATTTGTTTCTCCTGCTTTATTAGCAGAAATTCGCTCCGCTGTCAAGGTTTTTTCCTGAGTTTTTACCGTAAAAGTTTGGACTTGATCGGCTTTGAACGTAAAAAGTTGCTGTTGTTTGGCAGCAATCGCTTCTCGCTGCGGCTTTCCTTGAATCTCGAAGAAGTACACAAAGCCGGTTAAACTCAGTGCGAGAAACATCAAGATTAAAGTGGTTCGCTGCAATTTCATGGGAATTAGAGATGGGGGATGGATCGGTAGGTCGGTGAAAATCAACGTAGTTTTTCAACACAAATACAGAAATTAACCTCTTTTCCCTTCTGCTTTTAGGGAAATCTTGCAGGATCAAGCAGTCATGTACCCTTAATCCTGCAAAATTTTTAACGCCTTCTCCACCACAAAATTCCACCCATCCCAAATCCAAATAGTGGCAAAATAACCAAGGCCATCCAACTTAAAACTCTTGCTTGTTCCAGAGTCATGGCAATGCGACGGTTTGTCACTTTTTTGGGACTAATAGAAAGGGTATCGCGATCGGGTTGACTCAACCAACTGACTGAGTTTAAAAAGACATCTCCATTCAATTGTTGTTCAAACCAACCATTCGTTGCAAATTGAGAATTTCCCAGAACTACCAGTCGAGATTGTTTGGTGGGGGTTGGGGTTGATGAGGGAGTTGGTGAAGGAGTTGGTGAAGGAGTTGCTGAGGGACTTGCTGAGGGACTTGCTAAGGGACTTGCTGAGGGACTTGCTGAAGGAGTTGTTGAAGGAGTTGTTGAAGGAGTTGCTGAGGGAGTTGTTGAAGGACTTGCTGAAGGAGTTGTTGAAGGACTTGCTGAGGGACTTGCAACAGCAACTGAGTAGGAAACTAAAGACGCTGTTGGCGAATTTGGTGAACTCGCTTCATCAACCGCTAGCAACGCTGTTGGCGATGAATTGAGAGAACTCCTTGGCGAAACAGACGGCGAAGTCGTTGGCGACGGAGTAGCTGACGGAGTGGATGAAGCAGACGGCGAAGTCGTTGGCGACGGAGTCGGCGATACCGAGGGTGATACCGATGGCGATGGAGTTGGCGACGCCGAAGGAGATACTGATGGCGATAGAGTCGGCGATACCGATGGCGATGGAGTTGGCGATACCGAAGGAGATACCGATGGCGATGGAGTCGGCGAAGCTTTGGGCGAAACGACCGGCGATGGACTGGGCGAAGGTGACTGAGAGCGATCGCTTGCTGCATTCCCCACAGGTCGAGTCAAAGCAACACCCAAAATCAACGGTCCCTTGCGGTCTTTTTGCTCATCAAACTCCAATTTCCGAGTCGTTAAATCTTTCTTGGCCCAACTTTGCTCATTCGTAAAAATCAGTGGTTTTACCTCAACCCCAGTCACTGGTTTCGTTTCCACAGGACGGGCAAACGGATAAAACGAAATACCATTGCCAAAACTTTGAGTGATGGGATGATTGCCATAGCTTTTTACTAACGGCACAGTGGGTCCTAAACCGACCGTTCTACCACTTCCCGAAACATCCACTGCCAATCGGTCATCTAAAGAGACACCCCACTCATTCAGCAGGCTATCTAACCCCGTCTTGGTATTCGGGTCAAGCATCACAAACAAACTACCACCGCGTTGGAGATACTCTTTTAACGCTTTCACTTCTCCTTCTAGCAATGGCTTCTGCGGGCCAGCCACAATCACAACATCAGCATCTGCTGGAACGCCTGGTTTTTCAGCCAAGTTCAGCGCCTCTACCGTATAATTTTTATCCTTGAGGGCTTTTTCAGCTTCACTAAATCCACCTTGACCTTCCTCTAGTCGCCGTTCGCCGTGGCCTTGGAGAAAATAAGCTTTCGGGATACGCTTACTGATGATTTGTTCTAACGCATTCGTTAATTTTGCTTCAGAAATTGGTTCAAGTTTCACCTTTTGAACCAATTGCCGCTGCTGGCCAGATTCCAGATAAACTTCTCCAAAATCTAAGATGCCAAATTGTTGAGCAATTCCTGGTTGTACCTGCGGATCAACAAACTCAAAGCTAAACTCTCCATGTCCCAGTCGTCGGTAATTCTCCAGCAATTCTTTACTCTGAGGATTAGGAATGCGGTCAAACACCCAAACTTTGACGGGTTGTTTCAACTCCCGCAGAATTTGCTGAGATTGGGGAGCAAGTGTAAACTGCTGAGTTTCAGTTAAATCTAACCGCGTCGCGTAGCGAACCCCGAGAAAATTAATCAACCCTAAAATTAATAGGACCGAGAGGGTTGCGAACAAAGCATTGGTGTTGGCTTGAGTTGAGCGACGGCCCCAAAAACCTTGGGTTTGAGCAGTATAAATCAGCCAGAGTCCGCTGACGATCAGTCCTGCTATCACCATCCCTAAGGGAATCGGTTGCCAGATCCCGGAGATAAATCCGGCGGTGAGGCCAGCAATTGTCAAGAACGGGCCGATCCAAAAAATATATTGCCACTTGCTTTTGATAATTTTCATCTACCAATCGTCTCGGTATTAGGCTGTTAAATTTGCTGCCATTAAGATTGCTGGAACCGTAAGGCATCAATGGATTGTGCTGTCAGGAAAATTCCTAAAATAATGTAACTGGCGAAGACGATTAAGCTGCTGGTATCGAGGACGCCTTTAACAAGATTTGTATAATTTGTCAACAGCGACAAATGGCTTAATGCACCTCCCACCGGACCCCCTAAATTCGTGGCGAGGGCATCAATTACCCAAAGAAATAAAACGAGGGCAAAGGTGAAGACGGCCGATAAAATGGTACTGTCCGTGAGGGAAGAAATGAACATTCCTAGGGATAAAACACCAGCAGCGAGTAAGATTAAAGCGCCATGTGCCAGTAGAAGAATCGTTGGAGGAACAGGAGGGGTAGCGGCACTAATGGCAATAGTTTCTAATCCTAGCAATGGCACGATCAGGGTGGTGTAAAAAGTTAGCACTCCTAACAATTTACCGGTGGCAACGGCCCAGTTTGTAATGGGTGAAGTTGCTAATAATTCTAAAGTACCTCGTTTGCGTTCTTCTGCATAGAGTCCCATCGAAAGCATGGGTAAGATAAAGAGAGAGAGGGAACCCATGATTCGCAAGAATATTTGCAAGAATTCGTAAGGCGCATCAATGGGAGGTTCGGTGATTCCCATTTGATCTCGCATGGCAACTTGGGGAATTAATCCTTGTTGAGGATCGAGGAGGATCACCACTAAGAAGTATCCCGTTAGCAGCCAGAAAATTCCGGCAATGGCGTAAGCTAAGGGTGAGGCAAAATAGCCCTGCAATTCTTTGCGGTAAATTGCCAAAATGTTGCTAATGGTTACTAACATCGAAAATGGGTAATTAATGGAGTTTACGGTTCAGAGTTGGTGGCAGGGGGTTCTGGTTGCCGATCGCTTTCTACTGCTGCCTCTGTCGATGACCGATCGCTGCTTGACGCTAGCGGTTCTTGTTGGGAGTTGGCGTCGATGGCTGATGCTGTTTCCTGCCTGTCTGCGATCGCCTCTGACTCTACTGCCGCTATCCCCTTTTGGCTGGTGGTTAACTCTAAAAATACATCTTCCAGAGTAGCGCGAGTGCGCTGCATTTCATACAAACCGAACCCGGATGCCACTAAGGCAGCGACTATTTCCCGACCTGGTTCCATTTCTGTTTGGCACGATACTCGCAGTTTGCGGCGGTTAGATGGCAAATTAGCGGCGGAGATGACCTCTAGTGATTGCACTCCCGGCACTGTTTGCAAGAACCCAAACGTTTCTCCCTCCACTTCTCCCTCAACTTCCAATTCATAACCAGAACCCGTTGCTAATTCTGCTTCTAAATTCTCAGGAGAACCCGTCGCTACCACTTGACCTTTATTAATGATCGTGACACGACTGCAAGTCATGCTGACTTCGGGCAAAATGTGAGTTGAGAGAATGATGGTATGCTGACCTGCCAACCCTTTAATTAAATTCCGCACTTCAAGAATTTGCCGGGGATCGAGACCGACCGTGGGTTCATCTAAAATAATCACCGGTGGATCGTGGACAATGGCTTGAGCAATGCCAACTCGCTGACGAAACCCTTTCGATAATTTCCGGATGAGGACGCTGCGCTTTTCAACTAATCCACACCGTTCAATTGCTGACTTAACTCTTGCTGCGCGATCGCCAGCTGCCACTCGCTTAATTCGAGCAACAAAATATAAAAATCCCTCTACCGTCATTTCTGGATACAGGGGCGGGGTTTCTGGTAAATAACCAATGCGTTCTCGCACTGCTAGAGATTGCTCATGAACTTCATAGCCAGCTACCCTCGCAGTACCACCCGAAGCTGGCAAATACCCGGATAAAATCCGCATCGTTGTAGTTTTTCCCGCACCGTTTGGTCCCAAAAATCCTAAAATTTCTCCCGGTTCTACCGCAAAAGAAACATCTTTGAGTGCTGGGGTGGAACCGTAGATTTTGCTGAGGTGTTCTACTTCAATCATGACTTGTGAAGTTGTCCCAATTTAGGCTTGTGGATGCAACGATTTTGACTGGAAAAAAGGCAACAGGAAACGATTTTTCGTGGATGCCTCTCGACTGAACCCAACAGCCAATCGTATCACAACTGACTCATTGCGCTAGGAGACAAGAGGGAACCCTACCCCTAGCATTGTCTCCCTGGACTGCCAGATCGAGTTGTTTGCAGTCAAATGATAGCGATTGACAATAACTATTTCTAAATAATTTTAAAATTTAAAATTTATTCCAGTCAAGCAGATCCTGTCAAGACCCGAGTTATTGACATCATTCTCATTTATCTAACGACTTTACTGGCTTTGAAGGCTATGGTATGATTTTCATAATCTTGGCGAAGTCTAACTGTTTCTTAAAAATTTCCTAAAACCCTTTTACTTTCGTCCCTAACTCTGCTACTTTCCAGGTCAATAGATTTTTACCAAGCCAATAGAAAATTAAATTTTGTGTCGAAGCGCCTCAACATCTAGGCTGGTGATTGACAAAAGAGACAAAATGTGGATGGAGCTTAACGGTTGGAAGCAGAGAGACAAACATCAACAAACATTTAAAACATCCCCCATCACAATCATGACAACCCTTTACGTCAACCCCACCCATGGCAACGACTCAGCCAGTGGTAACCAATCCGACCCCTTCCAAACCATTACCCAAGCCCTTACTCAAGCTCAACCAGGGACTACCATTCAGCTAACTCCTGGCACCTATAGCCCAGAAAGTGGCGAAGCCTTTCCCCTCTTCATCCCCTCCGGTGTCCGAGTCCTTGGCAACGAATCCAACAAAGGCAGCAACATCCTGATCCAAGGCAGTGGCAAATTTGTCAGCCCCAGCGCCGCCGGTCAAAACATCACCCTTCTCTTAGCAGATCGAGCCGAACTGCATGGCGTTACCGTCACGAACCCCGAAACTCGCGGGACCGGCGTTTGGATCGAATCCACCTCCCCGATTGTCACCAACTGCACTTTCACCAACTGTAAGCGAGAAGGCATCTTTGTTACAGGCAACGCCAACCCAACGATTGTAGAGAATGTCTTAGTCAGCAATGCTGCCTACGGTTTAGCGGTCGCAGGCACCGCCAGCGGCGACATCCAAAGCAACCGCTTTGAAAATACTGGTTATGGCATCGGCATCCAAGACCATGCCGCCCCTGTCATCAGTAACAACGGCATCTATCAAAATCGGTCTGGCATCGTCATCTCCGAAGCAGCCCAACCCATTCTCCGCCAAAACGCGGTCGAACAGAACTCCAATGGTGGCGTCATCGTCACCCGCAATGCTACCCCCGATTTAGGGAACGATACCGATCCTGGTGGCAATCGCTTTGATCAGAACGGTCCTTTTGACTTGCAGAATGCCAGTAGTGCCACCGTCAATGCCGTTGGCAATCAACTCGATCCGGAGCGTGTCCAAGGCAAAGTGTATATTGGCTAATGAGGTGATGTCCAAGCTACACTGCACCCTAAGCCGGAATACCCATACCGACTCTATCTTCACAGGTAGCTTAGCGATGCCCCTAATCTCTAGCTAGCAACTGCAACTGCGATTGAGAAGTCAGCTATTTCTTCTCCCATCCTCCACTAAGGGCAAACTGTCTGAGTTGCGGTCGCAACCTCAGCCACCCTAAATTCGAGGGTAACAGGGAGAGAGGGTCAAAGGCATGAGGAGGCAAACCAATATAGCCAACTTTTCATACCGCTTGATACAGATCCAATAGCACATCGCCCCAGAGAAATTCTGTAGCACATAACATCATGGCAACACTTTACGTTAATCCAGGGACAGGCAGCGATTCAGCAGCCGGTAGCCAATCTGCCCCATTTAAAACTATTACTCAAGCCCTCTCCCAAGCAACTGCGGGTACCACCATTCAGCTTGCTGCTGGTACTTACAATGCAGCCAGCGGGGAACAATTTCCCCTACAAATTCCGCAGGGAGTCAAGGTCGTCGGCAATGAAAGTAACCGAGGCAGTAGTATCGTCATCCAAGGTAGTGGCAAATTTGTCAGTCCCACTGCTGCCGGTCAAAATGTCACCGTCCTCATGGATCAAGGGGCCGAACTACGGGGAGTGACCGTGACCAATGGTGATATCCGAGGGACAGGAGTTTGGATTGAGTCAGTTGCTGCGACGGTCGCGAGTTGCACTTTAACCAAATGCAAGCGAGAAGGTGTATTTGCCACGGGTACGGCGCAACCCTCGATCCTCAGCAGCGTCTTTGTCAGTAATGATGCCGCTGGCGTGATCATGGCGAAGAGTGCCAAGGGCGAAGTGCGGAGTAATACCTTTCAAAACACCGGCTACGGCATTTCTCTCCAAGATCAATCGGCACCCCTGATTGCGGATAACCAAATTTTGGAAAATCGGTCTGGGATTGTTTTGGCTGGTGAAGCCAAACCGATTTTGCGGAAAAACCGAATTGAGAAAAATCTCCAAGACGGTTTAACTGCGATCGCCCAGTCCCTGCCAGATTTGGGTTCTGGTCAAGATGCTGGCGGTAATACCTTTCAGGGTAACGGGACTTACGATTTGCAAAATGCGACGGGGTTCAAATTCGTTTCCGTCGGGAACCAGTTAGACCCCTCGCGGGTGAAGGGTTTAATGGACTTTAGCGGGACTGTCGTCACTCCGACTCCAACTCCCAGTCCTCGTCCCACTCCGACTCCGACTCCCATTCCCACCCCGACTCCCAGTCCTCGCCCAACTCCGACTCCGACTCCAACTCCGACTGGGGAACGGTTCAGCGATATTAGCGGTCACTGGGCCAAGGATTTTATTGAACGGCTGGCCGGGATGAATATTATCAGTGGGTTTCCAAACGGCACGTTTAAGCCTGATGATAGTTTAACTCGCGCTCAATATGCAGCTTTACTGGCGAAGGCGTTTGAACTGACGCCGAGACGGGAAGCGACGAGTTTTAAGGATGTGGCGGCAGATTTTTGGGCCAAGACTGCGATCGAGAAGGCAAACCGAGGGGGGTTTATGGCGGGGTATCCGGATCAGACGTTTCGTCCGGATCAGAATTTGACTCGTGCTCAAGCGATCGTGTCTTTAATTAATGGTTTACAACTCAAGCGCGGTACTCCCAATTCTCTCAGTGTCTATAGCGATCGCGCCCAAATTCCCAGTTATGCCACGGAGGCTGTGGCAACGGCAACTGAACTGAAGATTGTGGTGAATTATCCGCAGCGCACTCAAATTGCCCCCATGCGAGATATTACTCGCGCTGAAGTCTCAGCTTTCATCTATCAAACCTTGGTGGCCACTGGTCGGGCTCAGGCGATTAATTCTCCCTATATTGTTTAGGAAGGAAATGCAGAGGGTACTGTTGCTCAGTCTGCCCATCTGACTTCTTACCCCGATTCACCGGTAGGCAGGATGCTGACTCCACTATCGATCGCATCGATCAATGGAAGAGGCATCCTGTCTGTTTTCTATCCAGATGCAAGATTGGAACTCATCGTTTTATGATGAAACAATAGTAATTTAAGCAATCTTTAAGGTTTGACAGCAAAGTTATGGCGAAAATTCAGTTTTCCAGAGGGGTTGACGAAGAAGTAGTACCGGATGTGCGGTTGACTCGTTCTAAAACGGGGAGTCAGGGGACTGCTACATTTACCTTTGAAAACCCTAAAGCTTTGGATCGTGACAGTCGGGAGGAAATTACGGGGATGTATATGATTGACGAGGAAGGAGAAATCTTGACTCGTGAGGTGAAAGCGAAATTCATCAATGGTCAGCCGACAAGTTTGGAAGCGATTTACCTGATGAAATCTCCCGAGGAATGGGAGCGATTTATGCGTTTTATGGAACGCTACGCCCAAGAAAATGGGTTGGGATTTACTAAGGCGTAACCAAGATGGGGTAATTGGTAATGGGTGATGATGGTCCGGTCCCAATTACCGATTACCAAATTAAAACAAACGATGACACATCTTCCTCATGCTGATGTTTTGGGAATGGCTGTGAGTTGCGCGGTGATCACAGTCAGCGATACGCGATCGCCTGATACCGATCGAAGTGGCCAGTTAATTCAGCAGTTACTCTTGAAGGCCGGCCATTCTATTGGGGCCTACACGATTGTCAAGGATGAACCGTCAGAAATTATCCCGCAAATGCAAGCGTTTTGCCAACGGTCGAATCTAGATGTTTTGATTTTTAATGGGGGGACGGGCATTGCGCCCCGAGATACGACTTATGATGCGATCGCCAGTTTACTGGAGAAGACTTTACCAGGATTTGGTGAATTATTTCGATTTTTAAGCTATCAGGAAATTGGTTCCAGGGCTATGGCATCTCGTGCCGTTGCCGGTGTTTGCCAAGGCAAGTTAGTGTTCTCGTTGCCTGGTTCTACAAAGGCGGTCAAGCTAGCTGTAGAACAGTTGATTTTACCAGAATTAGTGCATCTAGTAGGGCAGTTGCGAGCGGGAGATGTTTCTCCACCGAGTTAACTTTTAACTGAAAGGTTGTTCCTACTCTGCAACAGCGCCTAGCATTACCCAGTTACGATTTCCGATCGTTTGGGTGGGACGAGCAATATTCGCTGTCCCACCTGCATCACCGTACAACTGCTTACTTCTTGGGTGCGGAAGGTTCATTCGTGGCTACCGGAGGATTTCCACCCGAAATAGTCGCTTTCAACAAAGCAACCGCTCTTGCATAACAGGGGTCTTCTGGAGTCGCCACCAATGCTGGTTTATTTGCCAGTTGACGCTTCTGTTCTTCCGTCACTTCTACCTTTACATCAGGAGTGACTCCCTTATGACTAATGTCAGTGCCGCTGGGAGTGTAGTAGTGAGCGATCGTCACGGCCAAACCCGAACCATCTGAGAGTGAATGCACCGATTGCACCAACGCTTTCCCAAACGTTTGGCCACCCATCACCGTTGCTCGCTTATTATCCTTGAGTGCTCCGGATAAAATCTCGCTAGCACTTGCCGAGTTTTCATCGACCAGCACCACCAACGGCTTATTGGTGATCGCTGTGCGGTTTGCTCGCATTTCTTGGGAGTCGCCATCGCGGTCTACCGTGCGAACGATCGCACCGGTATCCATCCACATCCGAGCAATATCAATGCTCACTCGCAGTAAACCGCCCGGGTTGCCCCGCAAATCAAGCACGAACCCATCCACTTTATCAGCGGTCAGCTTTTTAATGGCTTGCTGCATTTGTTCAGCCGCATGGGCGCTAAATTCTTGCAAGCGAATGTAGCCAACTCGTTGACCTGCTTCTTGCTTGAGACTATAGCGAACCGCTGCGACTTCAATTTTTGCCCGCGTCAGTGTGATGTCAAATTCATTCTTGCCAGGTCGGCCAATTCGCAGGGTAACTTTTGTGCCTTCCTGTCCCCGGATTAACTGAGCGGCATCGGAGACGGTCATGCCTTTGGTGGGTTTGCCGTCAATTGCCAAAATTTTGTCGCCGGCTAGAATTCCTGCCTTCATGGCTGGGGAATTCTCCATTGGTTCTGCTACTCCGATCGCCTGAGTTTTTTCGTCCTGCTCTAGTCTCATGCCGACTCCCGTCAGTTCCCCAGACGTTTGGTTCGTCAGCGCTTCATATTGCTTCGGGTCCATGAAGCGCGTGTAGGGGTCATCTAGCTGCTCTAGAGCTTTCCGAAGCGCTGTATAAGCTTCTTCACGAGACGAGTAATTTTTGCTCAGAAGTTGCTGCCTCGTTGCTTGCCAATCCGTCTTATTAAACTTCGGATCGACAAACTCCCGGTTGACTATTTGCCATGCTTCGTCTAAGACCGCTTTCGGACTGTCTTGTAGCGCCGCGCGGACTGATTGGCTAAAGCTGGGACTCAAGAGGGACAGGGAGGCACTTGTGGCGATCGCCCCGCTAAACAGGGCTGTTTGGAACAAAGAAAAGCGTCTTGGGGCTCGGTTCATTTGAGTTTGGCTCAAGTCGTTTTGAGGTTAGAGATTTTAGATTGGGAATTGGGAAGAACACCTAAAATCACAGCAGCTAACATTTCGAGGTAGCTAGGCCATGCTGCTGACAGTTTAGCTAGTTCTCTGAACGATCGCAAAGCAATTACAGCTATATTTTTATGACGCTCCCCCGGTTAAGAGGGCGGAGGATTTTTGGTTCTCCGATTTAACTTGCTCCAGGTCTTTTTAGATACCTAATGCAGAGGTCAAATCTCCCAAAGCGTTTACTCCCTTCAAAGGAGTGGGTTCCTGTCTGCCCTGCGGGACTCACACAAAACCTGAATGATAATTTGTTAATCCAATCTGATGGCCTTAGACATTAATTGGCTGTTTCAAGAGTTTTCGCCACCTCTTGGAGAGAGTATAGCTTGACTGCGGCTGAAGGTGCAACCGCAATTTTCCTGAAGTTGAAAGGTCATCGCTTGACTGACAAGTAATGCTATAAACTAAATTTCAAAGCCTCTTGTTGGTTGTCCGGTGGAATTTAAAGCTGAGCGAGTTTCCAGTCATTGGTTGGGTCTGCTATTGCCGGGAGCGGTTGCAGTTTCTGCCTTCGTAGGTGTTGTGGCGATGCAGCTTGCACCATCGCCAGTCTCCTTAAACCAAGCACAGCAGTCGGTCTCAGCTCAGCAAGCTGTGGCTTTTCGGCAAGCGACGCAGCAAGAAGCTTTAAGGCTGAAGCTGCTTAAAGTGTTTCCCACTTTTGGCTTTGATAATTTAGTCGCAGATTGGACTTTTCTGAAGTTCATTCAATATTTTGGGGACGATGAAGCGCGATCGGTTACAGGCTATGAACTGAGTCAAGAATATTTTGACTCGATCACCAGACGCGATCCGCGTTGGGTTGATATCTATCCTTTTCTTTCAACCAGCATTTCTTTTTATCAAGCTAAACCTAAGTTAGCCATTGAGTTGATGGATCGGGGGATCAATGTTTTATCGCCACAAATTGCGCCGAAGGCTTGGCAAGTAGCTAGGTTAAAAGGCATTGACCAGTTATTATTACTAGGGGATGTTCCAGGGGCAATTCGTTCCCATGAAATAGCGGCTGAGTGGGTAAAGGGAACGCCAGATCGAGAGATCGAGCCACTTTTACGACAAACCGTTCAATACCTACGGCAAGACCCCGATAGCACTTTAGTTCGGTTTAATGCTTGGCTTTCTATCTATGGTATCTCCCAGGATAAATTAGTTCGGGAAAGAGCTAAGAGAGAAATCTTAGCCTTGGGAGGTCAAATTTTACCGGGGGAAAATGGAGAGATTCGCTTTTTTCTTCCGAGTGCTGCGGTCAAAGACCGCAAGCAAGAGAGAAGTAAAAGTAACAGATAAATCCTGCTGCTTTGAACAGATTGGAGCGTTAAGCGTTATGCCACTACAATCACTCTCAAGATTCCTTCTGGTGTCGCACTTCCACAACGGTGTGAACGTTCCCCCGGGGTGAAAAATCACCCTTAACCGTTACTGCCAATGGATCGCAGGCTGCCACAAAGTCATCTAATATTTGATTGACTGATTCTTCGTGAGAAATGTAGCGGTCGCGGTAACTGTTGATATATAGCTTCAGCGCCTTTAACTCCACCACCCGCTCATTCGGGACATAGGTCAGGTGGATCGTCGCAAAATCAGGATAGCCAGAAAATGGACACTTACAAGTAAACTCCGGTAAACTAATCGTAATTTCGTAGTGTCGCCCCACTCGCGGATTTGGGAATGTAATTAACTCCCCCTCGGCAATCTGGCGTTCGCCGTATTTCATCTCTTGGGTAGTTGACTTCTCTGATAAACTCTGATGGGTTGGGGAGTTGCTCATGATCGTTGACCGTTCGTTTCTAAGCTTGGATGAAGTTGAGGTTTGGCAGGATTGTTTGCGAGCTTGAGTGCTGGAGTACCAGGGACTCGCTCGCTGACCTACAATCAAGTTCTTGTTGGGGCAATTGAGTTTTTAGCCAACCCCCCAACAGGCTGCCAGTCGAAAATTATTCAACTTCCTAACTCTATCTTTAGCAAATTCCTTGACGAATTGCTTGAAATTGTTATAACTACACGTACTCAGAAGCTACACTAAAAACGTTCAACCTCAATCCCAATCTACTATGCAAAATGTTAGCCTTTCTGGCAATGCCACACCAGCCACCCCCAACGCTTACTCTCCCTCTGTCCCGATTTCCGTCTATCGCGAAGTCGCAGCCGAGTTGCAAGCAGCTCAAGCCATGCTGGCATCCCTAAAGGCCCATAATCAGCAGCTCACTCAACAAAATCAACAACTGCGGCAAGAAATCGAAACCGTCATCAATGCCGCTCAACAACTCCAGCAGGCGGTGAATGCCGCTCAGGCTGGTAGTCAAAGCGGAAAGGTCCACCTACCATCGGTTCAAGTTCATCATTTCAACCTAGAACCGCCTCAACCGTTACCAGTGCCTCCGTCGCCGAGTAGTTCTCTGGCAGAACCAACTTCTGCTTCGCCTGCCGTTGCCTTAACCTTTGCCGAACCCGAACCACCTACTCCCCTACTTTCTGAACAATTATTTACAGAAGAGCCTGAAGCTCCCTACCGTCTCCGTTCTCAACCAAAAACCTCCTCAGATATTGGCAGTCTGTGGTTAGCTGTGGCGATGTTCTTAATTGTGATTACAGCTTTTGGTGCAGGTTATTGGATCGTGCGCCCCATTTTGATGAAGCGATAAACAATCATCTGAAAAAAAAAATTTGTAGCTCGGGTTGAAGCCTTTAAAGTTGCGAGGGGTTGTTTGATGGTTGAGTCTGGCTCTACCCCACCTACAGACTGTTTTGCTAACTTGTTTAAGGGTCACCAGCAATAGACAAAAACAAGAATCCCACGGCCAAGCCGTGGGATTGTTAACCGAAACCTAGCATAAAATTGTTAAAGTTACGCTAATTGGTCCTCATCCTCTAGCGACACTCGTTTCTAGGAAACGAGGCGCAAACTGCTCTGAAGAAGCAGAATCTAGGATGCCCACCCCTGGATCGAAACCGCGCGTGAGTTCTGTGAGTTTTACCTGTTTAGCTTCAAGAGCAGTTTCTAGAACCTTAATCGCTTTGTGAGGGTTGCCTTTGCCACAGAAAAATAAATCAGCAGCAAAATAACCAAACTCAGGCCAAGTATGGATGGCGATATGGGATTCTGCCAATGTAGCCGTAGCTGTGACCCCATGGGGGCTAAACTGGTGTACGCACAAATCGATGAGAGTAGCCTCTCCGGCTGCGATCGCATCAAGTAAAGCGCGGCGGATACGTTCTGGGTCGTTGAGAAGGTCTCCAGGAGACTGCCAAGCGTCAACGACCAGATGGGTTCCCAATTGTTTCATTCTGCCGGGTTTTACCTCCACCCTATAAAGTCTCAAACCTTTTAATCATATCATGCTTTTAAGCGATTCTCAAAGGCAATCTTTAAATAACTTTAAAGAATGAAGAAGGAGGTAGGAAGCAGACGATCGAAACATTCACTCCGCATCCCATCTTGCTCTCCCCCACCTCCCTCTGTCCCAACCCGGTCTCTTAACTGTAACTAGCTCCATTTGGTAGAATGGCACCGCCCAAAGACGCTTCATTGAGATTGGCCACACTCAAACTAGCCCCAAGCAGATTTGCTTCAGATAAATTGGTTCCCGTTAAGTCAGCCCCTACTAAAGAAGTCAACAGCAAACCCGCGCCACATAAATTCGCCTGACTTAAATTAGCACCGCGCAAGTCTGCTTCCAGCAAACTTGCTCCCGATAAATTAGCTCCCCTTAAGTTAGCTCCCCGCAAACAAGCCTTGCTCAAATCAGCTCCTCTTAAGTCTGCTTCGTGCAAAATCAACCCATTCAAGTTAGCACCCCTGAGATTGGCTCCCTCCAGGGAAGCATTACTGAGGTTAGCTCCATTCAAATTCGCACCACTCAAATCGGTTCCAAGCAATTCAGCACCACTCAAGTTAGCAACGCACAAATTAGCATCTCGCAAACTCGCTTCACTTAAGTTAGCTTGAGCTAAATTAGCACCGCTGAGGTTGCCTCGGTTTAAGTAGACTCGTATGAGGTTTGCCCCATTCAGATTAGCCCCACTTAAATCAACTTCGCTCAGAATTGCTCTTGTTAAAATAGCCCGACTTAAATCAGCCGTATTCATAATCGCACGACTCAGAGTCGCTCCGCTCAAATTGATCCCCACCAGCTTAGAACCATTCAATAAACAAGCCCCAAGTAAGCTAGCTCCAACTAAAATTGCTCCGCTTAAGTCAGCTTCAGAGAGAATAGCACTACTGAGAATTGCCCCGCTCAAGTCAGCTCCCATTAAGCTCGTACCCGTTAGGCTGGCTCCACTCAGATTTGCTTCAATCAGTTTGGCTTTAGAGAGATTGGCATGACTCAAATCCGCTCCACTAAGATTGGCTCCGATCAGTTTTGTTTTGATTAAGTTGGCTCCTGTTAAATTAGCGTTACTCAGATTTGTGCGATTGAGGTTGGCTGCACCTAAAAGAGCGCCATTCAGGTTTGCCCCTCGAAAATCTCGTTCTCCTTTGGCATGACGACTTACAAGTTCATTGGCACTTAAAAATTCACTAGCATTCATAAAATTTGCCGAATTCTCGTTAATTTGTGGATATGCCTACCGAAACTCAATCTGCTTAACAGAGAGTTCCGGCAGCAGGTCTGTCAATAAATGGTTGACCAGAAAAAATTTCCTTTGGCGGTTTAATGCCAAACAACAGTTTGCAAAACTATAGACGAATCAGGCTACGCTGATACTTTAGCCGGAGTCACCCCAATTGGGCAAACTGCACTGCTCTTTATCCCTAAGCTAAACCCATTAAAGACTGCATTTTTTGCGATAACAATCTCAAATTTCAAGTTCAAAATTGAAGCCTCGTCATTTTAGACTGGGCGAAATTTGATGATCTCGTTGCCCCAGCTCGCTGCCCACTTCTGGCACGTTACTGACGGCACCTGCATGGTCTTTTAACTTTAAGGTGATTGAGAGTCTGTCTATTGAGCTGGGATCACCTCCTCTGTGCAAGCTTTGGCGGTTGAGTAACCTGCCTGCCCATCAGCTCGCAACGCTTTAGCCTGGGATGCTTTGCTGTTGGACTCCCACAGCAAAGTGGTTTCCGTTGCAGAGGGTTGAGTAGATACCAGAGAATCAAAAAGATTCCAGACTCGATCTTGAGGAGCAATGGCTACAGGTAAAAACTCGGAAGTAAACGGCAGAGCTCTCACTGGCTCCAACGTACTTGCGTTCCTGTTCTCTAGGACAGCCCCAGAGGGCATAATCAGACCTGTATTCCTGTTGTTTGCTACTAATGTAGATTCTGCCCATTGACGCTTGTGGTTCTAATGAAGAGAACGCCAAGCGCTAGACACTGGACCTGAGAGACCACTCCTTGAGGTTCTCTTTAGCCAGGTTGCTCCGAGGAGAACCGCTTGCCTCTAGCAGGGTTTGCCAAAGGCGAGTAACGAGCAGTGAGTCAACTGTCTCGCTTTCCTGCCAAAATTTTGCGGTTATTTGCTTTAAACTGCCCAGTTTGGCAGACAGTGGCAATGTTGACCGAATAGTTGCCCCCAGCCGCAAACCAGACTTGGCGCGTGGGGATAGCTGATTTCACCTCGATAAGTTGCTGAAATTAGCTTTCCTATTATTTTAAAGATAATCGCTAGTAGATAAACCAGGCAAGAGATTCTCTGTAACTGCCAAAAACTTTGGCCTGGCTGCTGGCTGGAGGGAAAGATCGTACGATCGGATACAAATTTGTGTTTGAAACCCTCAAGGTATAGGAATTTGGGGGATTTGGGAGTTGAGCGTGAAGGGGATGAGCTGCTACCCTGTGAGGTGACATCTGTAACTTGTTGATGGAAAAAGGGGATTGACCTGATTGTCTTACTATTAATTAGATGTTGAAATTTTTGTGATTTTGTAAGGGATTATGAGTGATTGTTATCAAAAGTAAAAAGGCAACAGTAAAAAATTAAAAATCTTTTGACTGTTACCTTTTTTTAAGTTTGGTTCTCAATGAATGGCTCGCTGTTAACGGCGACTGGCAATGTCGCGGTCGCGACCATAGAGGTCAGGGGTGGTATCGGTGCTGGGACTTCCCGGAACCCCATACTCAGCACGAGCTGTATCGACGCTGGGATAATCATAAATGCCCCAATCTTGAATCCCACGAGAGCGGAGAATTGATTGAGCTCTATCAAGCTCTGCCTCAGTGCCTTTGAGCAGGACTACATACTCACCACGGGCGATGCGATCGCTATAGGTTCTGGCTTGTTCTTCCGGAATGCCCAAACCCACCAGCGCTCCAATTAAACCACCAGCAGCCGCACCGATGGCAGTTCCTGCCAGCGTCGTTGCCAAGGCTGTGGCTCCTGCACCAGCTAACATGATCGGCCCAAGACCAGGAATGGCAACGAGGCCGAGTCCTACCAACAAACCAGTCAAGCCGCCCGCAGTACCCCCGCTCAGGGCGCCTTTCGTCGCGCCGAGATCTGCTTGGTTGCCCACATTGTCTTTCACATCGACACCGGCGATATCATCTTGGCGATCGGCATCCCGTGCAATCACGGAAGCATTGTCCATCTGAAAACCAGCATTTCTCAGCTCAGTGAGGGCTTGCTCTGTCTCATGACGAGTGGCAAAAACTCCCACTGCACGCTTTTGGCGGTCGGAAGCTCGCTCGCTGCGACCGCTTGGTAGGTCATAAATGCCCCAATCTTCAATCCCACGCACTCTCAGAATGGATTCGGCTCTGTTGAGTTCTTCGTCGGTCCCTTCTACTATCACCAAATATTGCCCACGAGAGAGGCGATCGCTATAACCTCTCGCTCGGTTTTCTGGAACTCCCAAACCTACTAAAGCACCCACGATCCCCCCAGCGGCTGCACCGATCGCGCCACCTACCAACGCATCGCCAAGGATGGACGCCAAGGCGCCACCAGCCACTACCGGACCGATGCCAGGAATTGTCAACGCGCTCAAACCCCCGATTAAACCGATCAGGCCCCCCGTAACGGCTCCGGCTGTGGCTCCGGCTTTTGCACCTCCCCCCGCTCGCTCGTTTGCAGGTTTGGTGACTTCAATGTCCGCGACGCGATCGACTTCACCCGCGTTCGGCCCGATTACCGAAACTTTTTGCATGGGAAAGCCAGCACTTTGTAATTCTCTTAGGGCAATTTCCGCATCTCGGTAATTAGAAAAGGCACCTACAGCTCGCCTTTGTTGACCTAGGGCCATTTTTTAAACCTCCATAATTTTCACTAAACTTTGTAAACAAAGTCTTTTTTTTGATTTTGCAAACTAGCTCCTATTTACTCATTTTTTATTAGGAGCCTTCATCAATCGCGAGGGAGAACCTCAGCCTCTCTCTTTAGATAGAGGAGACCACTCATTCCAAAGAGACAGAGAGAAACTTATTTGTTGTTGTTGTTAGTGGCGGGTGCTACAACAGCCTTATTGGTCACAGTTTTGACACCTTTAATTTCTTTCGCTAAAGGTTCAATTTTAGCGAGCTGCTCGCTAGTTGGTACAGTGCCTGAAACAGTCACAGCTCCATCTTTAGCAGCAATCGTGAGCTGACCGGCGGGGATATTAGCCTCTAATTTGCTGCGGACTTCGCTTTCCAAGTCACCGTTAGCTCGCTGGGCATCACCACCCGTCACATTATTCCGCTGTTCGCGGGCGCGAATGTCGGAATTAAGCTGAGAGCGACGAACGTCGCCGGTCGCGTCAGCTTTATCGTTTTGAACAGTTTTAGCATCAGGTGCTTTAGGGCTTTCAGTGGTGTTATTAGGAGCGTTGGCACTAGATTTAGCAGCATTCTCACAAGCCGCAGTACCTAACAAAAGTAAACCGCTCACTAAAAAGGCTGTTAGCTTTTTCATGGTTACTGTCCTCAATCAATTTGATTGGCGTTTTTGCTAAGGCTTTAAGTGCCTTAACTTAAATTTTGAATGGCTTAGCCATAAGTCTGCATCGAACTCTAGATATAATTTTTCCTGTATCGGTAGAGGTAGCTGGCAACAAAAACCGCTGACAGAATTGCTCCTGAACCGACTAAAAAATCCGAAGGAAGCTTTCTCAAAAATAAGTTGCTTCTCTGGAGGTAACAGCAAGCCAAACTGGATTTAGAGAGAGACGCTGTTAGATTTGCGCTAACCTAGACATAGAGCTGCCGATGGAGAATGTGTGTTGGATCGTATGTTGAGGAGACAGAATCGCTTATTTACCTCCCAATTGGGGATAAAAATAGGTCGGAAAATCGGGAATCAAACTAGAGGCTCTGCGATCGCTGCTGGTTTCGCCCTCTGTCTGCTAGCTTCCTTGGGTGCTTGTGCCAATACCCCCGCAGGCAAGACCCTGGAACAATCTTTAGCAGCCGATCCCAGACTCAAGGAGAACCCAACTGTCTTCGGTTCCCCGACCCCAACCCCTGTAGCTATCAGTCAAGAAAAAATCCAGTCCCCGCAACTCCCTCCTTCTTTCCCTTCTGAAATTCCGCTCTATCCCAATGCTGATTTGCAGGAAGTCACACCGATCGCAACACCAGGGACAGGCGATCGCCTCCGTTGGCGGAGCACTGACCCCAGCAACTTGATTGAAAACTTTTACCAAACTGAGTTTGGGAAGAAAAACTGGCAGCTAGTCAGTCGCCCCAGCGAAGATGGGCAAGGACCGCTGGTGGCAAAGCGAGATAATTTACAGGTGACGGTATCGTTGCTACCCAATCAGACGGCTGGGGTCACAGAATTTATCATTGAGTACGGTCAGGGGAATCAAGAAACAACGGCTATTCCACTTCCTAGTCCTTCAACCACTCCTGCCACACCCTCCCCTGCACCGATCGCCACTGCCACGCCATCTGTAACCCCTAAACCGGAGAAAGTGAGTCAAGATCAAAACCAAGCTCCGGTAGAATTGCGGCCTTATGTGGCAGACTTAACTCAATTGGGAGTGCTGAAACTGCGATCGCCCAGTGACAATGCAGCATCAGAAGCCACAGATACTTTACCTGACCCCAACAAAAGTATTACTCGTCGTCAGTATGCTCGCTGGTTAGCAGCCGCTAACAATCAGATTTATGCAAATCGACCTGCCAAACAAATCCGGTTAGCAGTTGCTTCAAGCGAACCAGCCTTTTCAGATCTTCCGAAAACCGACCCAGATTTTCCAGCCATTCAAGGATTAGCGGAGGCGGGGATTATTCCCAGTTCATTGTCGGGAGAAAGTAAAGAAGTAAAATTTCGTCCCGAAGATCCCTTGACTCGCGAACAAATGCTGCTTTGGAAAGTGCCTCTAGATACTCGTCAAGTTTTACCAGCAGCAAATCTAGATGCTGTTAAAGAAAGGTGGGGTTTTCAAGATTCATCCAAGATTGACCCTCAAGCGTCGCGAGCACTTTTAGCTGATTTTAATAATGGAGATTTAGCAAATACCCGTAGAGCTTTTGGGTTTACCACTCTCTTTCAACCGAAGAAACCTGTAACTCGCGCGGAGGCGGCGGCCAGTCTCTGGTATTTCGGTGTTCAAGCTGAGGGGTTATCGGCTAAGGAAGCGTTGCAAGCAAAATCTCAAACCAAGCAATAGCTGGATTAGAAGGGGGAAAAAGGGGAAAGGGGAAAAGTGCAAACGTTTTGAGGTCAAGCACCAGATTTGGGAGCGCTTGACAGGACTTTTCATGCCGAATGGACCCTTGATGAATCTAGGTTTTCGCTTTGTTCAGCAAGCCCTAATTAGGTAATGAGACCTTCTACTTATTAAACATTGCAATTTTTTACAGAAGTTGAGAAGAGAGAATAGTCAGTACCGAATGACCCAAAATATCTAGGGTAGCTGAACATTAGCTGATGCTGTTTCATTTCATCCATCCGCTTGTATAAAAATAAGTCTTAAGACTGAGCAAAAAAATCTCTTCTTAGACAAGAATCAGAGTTAATCAATGTTTAATATCAGTTTAAACTGAAGCGTTTTTTATGAACTCAACTGATGAATTTCAGTTTTTTCAAGGGAATTCTTTTTCTGAATTGTTCGCATCAGATCTCACAGATGGACAATATGGATTTATCTTAAATTACCCCGCAACTGCTAGGTGGGCTGCTTATCCCAATATCAAAAAATACTTTATTCAAGATGGTAGTAGTGAAGCCAGTAAAACCTCTTTCGATAAAATTTGCCAGAAAGAACCTTGGAAAAATTTAGCTGTATTAGGCGATACCCTTCCAGGAGTCGTGATTAGTCCGCCACCACCATTATTGCTAGATTACTGGCGGGAACATTTGGGCTTCCGTTACACCAATCAAGAGATGCTTGACTGTTCAATTTATCTAGATGAACTCAGCCAAAATTCACGATTTGACAAACTCATCACTCTCTTTCCTTTCGATCGCTTGAAATCTGAGAAACACGCAGTTGAGCCAGATATCCACTACCACTTACTCAGTAAAGTAACATTAGCTGAACTGGGAGTTCCCTGTCCCAAATACTCAACTTACAATTTACACCAACTTAGTCTCGAAAAGATTCAATTACCCGATCGATTTCCCTATTTAATCAAGACATCGCATGGACTTTCAGGAGAAGGCACTTATATTATTAAAGATACTAGCACTTTGAACTACTGCTTGCGGGAGTTGAGGAAATACCTGGAAATTAAGCTGTTAGATACAATCGTTGTTTCAGAGTTTATTCAGAATGTTGTACAAAACTATTGCGTTCAATTCTACGTTAATAAAGCGGGAAGAATCACGCTGATCGGTGCTACCAGCCAACTTGTCACCTCAGAGGGTAACTACCTAGGAGGATTAATTCACTACCGCGAAACAGACATGAGCAAATTTTTAGAGATGATTGCTGCGATTGGGAAATATGCTCACCAACAGGGATATTTCGGGGTAATAGGCTTCGATGTTTTAGAAGATTCAGAGGGACAGTTTTTTGTGATTGATGCCAATTTTCGAGTGAATGGTTCAACTCCACTTTGCTTACAGCGTCATACTCTTTTAGGATTGGGAAAAGAAGTTGCTAAATATTCCAGTGACTACCGAATGAATGGAGCGCTAGACTCAGTTTTTATGACTCTAGAATCAGAGTTGAAACGCAAAGACTTCATCATTCTCTCAGCCTTAGAAAAATCTAAATATGGGAAGATATACACAGATATCTACGGAATTATTGCCGGAGAAACAATCAAGGAACTACAGCAGATTGAGAATAGTTTACAGCAGAAAGGCTTACAAACGATGGGTTAAGCAGGACTACTTTTATTTGGTACTTACCTATTGCTGACAGCTCGGATAAACGTCTACCACTGGATGCAAGATCGGCGACCCTGTCACTTCTTTGCTAAATCTTGAAAGAATACTCCCTACTATCGCTCTTCTGTCACGAACACAATCAGAAAATATCAGCTCAAGGGTGAGATGCTTTCCCGATGAACGATGCGAGCCATTGTTTTTCTGATCGAAGAAATGTGTAGCGAAAGTTGCTAGAAGTTTCTGAGTATAATTATTTCAGGTTGTTGCTGCTGCAAGTGACAAAAGAGCAGTCTATATAGGGGTTGCTGAAGAAGGGGGAAAAGGGGGAAAGGGGGGAAAAGGGGGAAAAGGGACAAAAAATGCAAACGTTTTGAGGTCTAGTACCAGATTTGGGAGCGCTTGACAGGACTTTTCAAGCCGTAAGGACCCTTGATGAATGCAGGTTTTAGCTTTTTTCAGCAAGCCCTATATAGATATAGATAGAGCCAGAGTTCGATCTTTAAATTAATCCTGATTTAAGCTTTTTATCATTATTACTTTAAATTTTTTGGATAAATGCTGTCTGGCTTAAAATCAGAACTTATAACAGATTAAATTTGGTAATTATTTAGGTTTGATTCATCTAGCTTTGGAAATAAAGAATACTACCTGATTGCTAGGATGAAGGAGATTTACAGTGAGAATTTCTATATTTACAAAGTGAGAAGTTGTTTGAAAGGTAGTCGTCGATCCTAAATTCAATCAATTGATTACCAGTATGCTGGCAGAGAGCAACTGCCCCCCTGGGATTTGAGGGAGGCAGCGGTCGCAGACTTGGGTGAGCGAGAATTTGAACAGATCGAACACTGTGCTTGGAAAAGCTTAAGCAGCAAAAGCAGTCAGGATCAGGACCGTCACCAGCAGCACAGCTCCAGCGCCTTGGAGAGCATATCGGCGTTGCTGTTCGGCTGAAGGGTACTCTGCATAGGACATTTTCGGTTGAATGGCGTAGTTGTTGAGGAGGCCGTTTTCGTTGGTGGTGTACATAGTTCGTTTTCCTTTGCTGTCTTGATGTAAATAAATGTAACAAATTTTTACAAAATGTAACAGTGACTTGACTCAATTGCTGAGGTGATGTTAATCACACCTAGCCGACAAACCGTATTAAGGTAAAGTACAGAGTTCTGTAAATGCGAAATGATTATCTCTGTCCAGAACCAAAAAGGGGGCGTTGGCAAAACGACACTTGCCATCCATATCAGCCATGCCTTAGCAATCCAAGATGGTCGGGTACTCCTAGTGGATGCCGATCCTCAAGGTTCTGCACGAGACTGGGCTGCTGCGAGAACCACTGAGTTACCCTTTTCAGTGGTTGGTTTGGACCGCCCAACGATTCATCGAGACTTACCAGCGATCGCTAAAAGTTACAGCCATGTCGTGATCGACGGTCCTCCGCGGGTCTCGGACCTCGCCCGTTCTGCAATCATGGCTGCTAATCTAGTAGTCATCCCGGTTCAACCTTCCCCCTACGATATTTGGGCAACGGATAAGGTGATTAACCTGATCCGAGAAGCTTCTATCTATAAAGATTGGCTAAAATCCGTATTTGCGATCAACCGGAAAATTGTCAATACGGCAATTGGGCGAGAGGTAGCGGAGGCTTTGTCTGGCTATAAAATTCCTGTCCTCAAATCAGCCATTAGTCAGCGGGTTGCCTTTGCCGAATCAGCAGCCATTGGCTGTACCGTATTAGAGACAGAGCCAAAAGGAGCAGCGGCTCAGGAAGTTAGGTTGCTGGTGGAAGAGTTGATGCAGTTGGGAGTGTAATCAAGATGAGTGGGATATGTCATTAGAGTTCGATCGCTTATTCACCACCATAGAAGAGTTAGTCCTGCACCATTCCCCGAGCGGTGTTGAGTTAGAAGTCGATCGGTGGTTACTCAACCAATTTGAGCAATTGGGAGTGAAAGCTTGGCTAGATCAGGCAGGAAATGCGATCGCCCTGATTCCAGGTCAAAATCCAGCGTCTGCCATTGCCATCACTGCCCATAAAGATGAAATTGGTGCGATCGTTAAAACCATCGGCAACGAGGGTCGCGTTGAAGTCCGCAAGCTAGGCGGTGCGTTTCCTTGGGTGTATGGGGAAGGAGTTGTGGATCTGTTGGGGGACCACCGCACGATCAGTGGCATCCTCAGCTTTGGTTCCCGCCATGTCTCCCACGAGTCACCTCAGAAAGCGTTACAGGAAGATGAGGTATTAAAGTGGGAGGATGTTTGGATCGAAACCAAATGTACGAGTGAGGAGTTAGAAGCAGCGGGAGTGCGTCCGGGGACGCGGATGGTCGTGGGAAAACACCGCAAGCGACCGATTCGGTTAAAGGATTACATTGGCAGTTACACCTTGGATAATAAAGCGTCTGTCGCGATTTTGCTGGCGTTAGCCGAAACAGTGAAGCAGCCACCCGTTAACGTTTATCTGGTTGCATCGGCGAAGGAGGAGGTTGGAGCGATCGGAGCTTTATATTTTACTCAACGGCAACAACTCGATGCTTTGGTTGCCTTGGAAATTTGCCCTCTGGCTCCAGAATACCCGATTGAAGATGGAGAGGCTCCCGTCTTGCTATCTCAGGACGGTTATGGAATTTATGATGAAGGATTGAATGGGGAATTGCGGGCGGCGGCGGCTCGCGCTGGGGCGCCGATACAGTTGGCAGCCATTAGCGGGTTTGGCAGTGATGCTTCGATCGCCATGAAGTTCGGTCATGTTGCCAGGGCGGCTTGCTTGGCGTTCCCGACCCAAAACACCCACGGTTATGAGATTGCCCACCTGGGAGCAGTTGCAAACTGTGTGCGGATTCTGGAAGCTTTCTGCTGTCAGGTTTTGGAGAAATAGCAAAAAATTTTTCAAAAAGTAGTTGACAGTCTGGGAGACATTGGTTATTGTAATAAAGGTGTGAAACGCAAGTGCCTAAACGGTGCGCTTAAAAACGCGCCCCCATCGTCTAGAGGCCTAGGACACCTCCCTTTCACGGAGGCGACGGGGATTCGAATTCCCCTGGGGGTATAAAAAAAGAAGGTGAGTGATTCTCACCTTCTTTTTTTTGGGGAAAAGGGGAAAGGGAAACAATGATTGGATCGCGGAGATCTGAGCTTCGCTGCTGTTGATCGTTCCAATAGTCTGCCACGGCAAGGAGCTGAAATTTACGAATCAGCTATATCGTCAAGCTTTTCCTTCATCCACAGAGTCAACAGGGACCGCGCCAAGAACCAACCAGCAAAGGCCGAGAGGGCAAAAGCTGCGATCGCACCCCCCTTATATCCTCCTACCAGTAGCACAGCACCTCCTAAAAAGGCGAACCCTGCTAAACAGGCGTGAATCAGAGTTTTCAGTGCCAAATTAATTCTTTTGAGTGCGCGATCGCTCTCGAGGTTTCTCACCCGAAATTGCAATTCTCCCTGTTCAATTCGCTTTTCTAACTGTTTGAAGAGTACCTCAGCTCGATTGGGTTGCTGTAACTTATATTTCAGATAATTTTTCGCCTGTCTCGCCAGTTCTCCGACAAGATTTCCCCGGTCTTTAGCAGCAGAAGTTGTTAAACTTTTAACAAAAGGTTTCGCACAAGCCACTGGGTTGTAGTTAGGGTCTAAAGTTCTTGCGATGCCATCCAGTGTCATTAAAGATTTTAAAATAAATGTCATTTGAGCCGGTAAACGGAAAGGTTGCTGCTCAAACATGAGATAAAGCTCATTTTTTAGTTCGTTAAATGCTTGGAAATCTAGAGGCTTTTCTGTAAATTTTTCCAATAAAAATGCAACCAGCCTTTTCACCGGCATCATATCTCGAACTGGCTCAATTAATCCCATTAAAATTAGCGTTTCTAGAACTTCTTCTGTATCTTTTCTCAAAACCCCAAAGAACGTTCTCACCATTTGGTCTTTAGCCAAGGCTTTAATTTCCGCCATCATCCCAAAATCATAAAAAATTAAGCTACCATCTTGGCTGACAGCCATATTCCCAGGATGAGGATCGGCTTGAAAGAAACCATCCTGCAATAATTGCTTGAGGTAACAGCTAATTCCTAATTGATTCAGTTGTCTGGGGTCAATCCCAACTGCTTCTAAAGTGGGGCGGTCATCAACTTTTATCCCCGGCAGGTATTCGACCGTTAACACTTTTTTACTGGTGTATCGCCAATAAACTTTTGGAATGAGAATGTTGGGATAATTTTTGAAGTTATTGGCGAATCTTTCAGCATTTTTTCCTTCTTTTATATAATCTATTTCTTGATAAAGAATGGTAAAGAATTCGTGGTAAATTGCCTCTAAATCATACTTTTTTGCCCAGGGGAAATACTGCTGGCAAAAGCGAATAATTTCATGGACTGCTTGGACATCCAAGTCAAATAACTTTTCTAATCCCGGTCGCTGTACTTTAACAACCACATCTTCTCCCGTATGTAACCGGGCTTTATGTACCTGTCCGAGGCTAGCAGCAGCGATCGGAAAATGATCGAAATCCCGATACAACGCAAAAATTTCTTTACCAAGTTCAGCTTCAATCAACGCGATCGCTTCTTCTGCACTAAACTCAGGAACTCGATCTTGTAACTGTTGCAACTCTTTGACATACTCTAGAGGGAGGATATCAGCACGAGTCGAGAGAGCTTGCCCAATTTTAATAAAAGTTGGCCCTAAATTTAGGAGGGTTTTGACTAACCACTGAGCGCGCCGCTTCCGAATCCGAGAAGAGTTATTTTGAAGGAGCCGATCCCACCACAAATAGAACAAGAACTGTCCTGCGGCTACAAAAACTTCTATCTGTCGCGCTAGCGGAGAACTTTGAGACCGTTGCCATCGGAGCGGCTTAGGTGCGGCTGGTGTGAGCATACTATGGGTGATAGAGATCAATGCACCGCAAATCTTTTCTTTCAATGTTGAATTAGAATAAATGCAGAGCCACTCCGCTCTTTAAAGTCAGATTTTAATAGATATTTATTGCCAATCATATCATGAGACAAATGTAGAATCGAGCGTGACAGCTAAATAGTGAGAAATAGAGAACGTGAGGTGGTTTTGGCTCAATTCCCGAGGTCCCATGCTCAAGCTTACTCCTGATTGAGACTGGGATGGGGGTCAGGAAACTGAGGCAAGGTGATGGTAAAGCAAGTGCACCAGAGATCGGGAGTCTCAGGACTTTCAGCAGGAGAGCTAGAAACAACCACTGAGCCGTGCAAATGCTGGACTAAGCATTTAACCAAGGCCAACCCTAAGCCTGTGCCAGGAATCGCTTGTTGCGTGACGCCTGCACCGCGGCGGAACTTCTCAAAAATATGGGGCAGTTCCTCTGGAGAAATGCCAGCTCCGAGACTAGAAAGAGTGAGGATCACGCGATCGCTACCGCCCGAAACTTCTAAAACCACCGCAGTACCGGGAGCTGAGTATTTACCAGCATTGGTTAAAAGTTCCAAGAGGATGCGCCGCAGGTTATCAGGATCGGTTTGTATGTTGAGAGACCGCTGCGGTAACTTGAGAACTAAGGTTAAGGCCTTTGCAGCCCATTTCTCCTCAAAAGGCTTAGCAACATCCTCGATTAAAACTTTGAGGTTAATTTGCAGACGATAGATGGGAGCTTGCTGAGACTCAAGCTGCTGTAATGTCAGCAAATCATTGATCAAATTCGTTTCCTGATTGCACTGCTGCTCCAAAATATCCAAATACATGGCGCGACGAGCAGATGGTAAGTCAGGTTGGCGCAACATTCGGATCGCCAATGTCATTGAGGTTAAGGGAGTCCGCAACTCGTGGCTCATGGTGCTGACAAACTCGTCCTTGAGCTGATTTAATTGTCGCAGTTGCTCAACTTGGCGCCGCGTCTGCTCGTACAATTTTGCTTGAACGTCCAAACTCCGCTGTAATTGAGCCGTGCGGTCTTCCACCAAAGCCTGCACTTGCTGGAGCGTCTGATTTTGGATAATGGCCGTACTCAGTTGAGCCGTGACTAATTCTACCAGTTCTAATTCCTCTGGTTGCCAGAGGCGGGGTGAGGACTGCTGGAAAACTAAGAACCCTAAAATCGTACCTTGTGTCACAGCTCCGACTAAAGGAACTAATAGTAGCGCTCTCAGGTCAGGAGTCTGCAAAAAATCTGGGGGACCGTCGAGGGGATAGGGTGGCAAGCTACTGCCATCAGAAATGACCAAGGGTTTGGGAGCGCGGGTAAAGGCTTGCTGGCATAAAGCTGAATCTGATAGCCAAAAAGTTGGGGTTGGGGTGGGGGAGGAAACTGGGGGATGGAATGTTGATGCGTCTGGTGCGCTCCCAACTTCCTGCGCGGTTTCAGATTTATAAGGGAGCCATTCACAAACCAGATTTACTTTGGCTCTCGGTATTTGCTTAGAAGAGCGAGTTTTAAACAGGGGAGCTGCATATTTGAGCAGCAGGATGGCTCCCCGATCCACTTGTAGAGTATGAGCAGTTCCTTCGATCGCCAATTGCAGCACTTGATTGACTTCTAAGGGAGTATCGATCAAGCTCGTCAGCCAACTGAGCAGAGTTTGGTATCGGGATTGACGCTGTACCTGTTGCTGGAGAGAGACAATTTGTTGGTTTTGTTCTACAAAGGAAAGAGCGATCGCCAACCAGTCTGAGAGTGCTTGGAGTTGCTGTCGCTCAGAAGTTGACCAGTGATGAGGTTGGAACTGGCCCAAGGCAATGATGCCGTTGACCCTCCCTCCAAATCGCACTGCTACGATCAGGATTGCCTGCCAGGTTAATAGTTCTGCTTCGAGCCCCAACTCAGCCCGCATCCTGTCAAGGTCAGAAATTGCCAGAGGTTGTGAATCTGTGAGAACTTGTTTAAAGGCGGGAGTGTGAAGCGAAATTTGAGGTGAGTTGAGTGTTGTTGTGGGTGAAGACAGAGTAGCTGGCGCGAGTTCTACCTCCCCTTCCCGCTGCATGAGATCAGTATTCACATCCCAATAGGCAGTTTGAATTGCCTCCTGATTGCTGCTCACGGTCGCAATCAAGCAACCATCCACCTGACAAGCGATTCCCAAAGTCTCAGCTAACCTTGAGAGCGCTGTTTCCGGCGATCGGTAAGTCTGGAGAATTTCGGAAATTTGTCGCCCAAGGTGAGCGGGATCGGTCTGGAACTGCATGAGACGATCCATAAATTTCTGCGTGGACACTGATAGTGTGAGAGAGGGTAGATGCACGGTAAGGGAGTCTGAAACAGATACCGTTTCGGCACTCAGGTGAAGGGAATCGATCATCACTGCATAAAACAGCATGACAGGAGCGATCGCAGCGCCACCCCCCCAGAGTCTGGGAACTAGAGATGCCTGCAAGGCTTGGCATTGGAGGCAGTGTATGATTTCCTCCGCCTTATAGCTCCTTTGAGCTTGCACCTGCGATAACGGTACAGAACTGGAGAGAATTTCCAGAATCTGGCGGGAAGCTTGAAATCACTCCTCTTTATAAGGGTGGCATGGCCAGCTTCTCTGTGGCAAAAGTTTCAGCCTGAGAAAATATAATTGTACTGGAGCTAGCTAGGGTTCTTAAGGCAATTAGAAACCTCAGTAGAGTCTGTGAACCTAAACGTAAAAGCTGGAGCATAGATACACCTCTGGTATAGCGCCGATCATTTCTGTGTTGAAACAGCGTCCAAGACGCTGGTCCTGTTTTTCCCTTGTTGCAGGTGGAGGATGGATTGTTTCTGTCAACGGAGTATTAAGCTTTTCTAGAGCCTGTTGAGTGACAGGTCTCCCTAAAATTGTGCATCAGCCTGCTTCCCTGGCTGTAATGCGAGTTGCAATTTTACAAGTGGATATTTCTATTTTCTCCCTCCATCGTCTATTTATTGCTTCTGTGCTGCCTGTTGCGCATCCTGACTATATTTATAATATAGCTCAGCTCGGTTTACGGCTGTTGTATAGCGAGGGTGTTCAGGAGAGACTTTCGCCATTAAATCGGAAGCCTCCTGCCACATCGCAGCGATTTTTAACCAATCATCGCTGGATTGCGCCACCTTACCAGCGGCAGCCGCCTGTTCTGCTAACCTGACTGCTTGTGCAAATCCGTCTGATGAGGATGGCACGACAGGACTCCCCGTTACAGAGGGTTTAGGACTAGGAGTGGGAGTGCTGGGATGAGGGACCGTTTGTGGAGTTGCTTGTAAGTTGCTAGATATTTGCCCTTGGGAATTCAGCCAATTGTAGATTGCCAAACCGACTAGCACCACACATAAACTCACCCCAATTCCGCCGATGATGCCACGTTGAAATTGCCGATGTTCGCGCACCAGATAGGAAGAGGTGGGCTTGGCTAGCACGGGTTTGGCAGACGGAGTTTTCCGGTCTTTGAGTTCATTCATGAGCCGTTTGAGAAGATTAGGCTGGGCCAAAATAATGGCTTGAGACCACAAAAGCTGATGTTGAGGGTCTCGGCTAATTTCTTCAAGCCAGAGCAATTGTTGCTCTCGCACAATGCGACTGTTGATGTTAACTCGGCGAATGTGGCGCGGGGAAATTTCTTCGAGAATCTGGCGGAGGCGTTCCACCAAGGTAGACTGTTCAAGCTGCTCAGCTTGCATTGCTTCGCACAGCAGTTGCAAGACACCATCTGCAAACACGGCTCTTGTTCTGACGCCGATCGCTGCTAGCTGTTCATTGAGGATTTGAATAATCGCTGCAACACTACCCTGGCGAGCTTGTCTGGCTATGTCATCAATCGGATCTACCATTTTGGGTTCAGCAATCAATATAGCAGGATGAATTTAGAGGCGATACAGTTACCCAAGCGATCTGGTATCATCATACCCAATACTATTAGGGTTTCACAGATTGGGGCTGTCTTGGCTAGTTGTTAATCTACAAGGGATTGAGCGGAAACTGACAATAGATTATCAGTCCAGGGGCTCATCAGCACAATTTGAGCGCTACCTATTTTTTATAGGCGCTCTGCGATCTTTACTTCGCTAGGAATTGTACAAGTTCAGGATGTTCGCTACTACGAGTGTTTTCAATATTTAGTCTATGTCTGCTTAGCTCTGAAGGTGATACAGGGGGAACGCTGCGACGGTAAAATGGATGGGTGACTGTCTTACATGAAGCAACTATCACCAAAGGAAATAGGATATTGACTATGGGCAAAGCGATTCGCGGTCAAATCTTCGTTGTAGACGATAACATTGATACCGATCAAATTATTCCTGCTGAATATCTCACCCTGGTTCCCTCGAAGCCTGATGAATACGAAAAACTGGGGAGCTATGCAATGGTTGGGTTACCTGAGCGCTACGGCAAGTTTATGCAGCCAGGAAAAATGAAGACTTGCTATCCGATTATTGTGGCAGGAGAAAATTTTGGTTGCGGTTCTTCGCGGGAACATGCACCGATCGCTCTAGGCGCCGCCGGTGTGGAAGCAGTGATCGCTCTGTCCTACGCCCGGATTTTCTTCCGCAACAGTTCGGCGACGGGTGAATTGTACCCTTGGGAGTCAGTCGATCGGCTTTGCGACTTATTTACCACCGGTCAGGAAGTGACGATCGATCCGGAAACCAATCAAATCACTAATCATACTTTGGGTCAGACCTACGCGCTCAAGCCTTTAGGAGAAGTGGGACCGGTGATTGATGCGGGAGGGCTGTTTGCCTATGCTCGCCTAACAGGAATGATTGCAGCTCGCTCCTAGGGAAATGATTGACTAGAGTCTCAAAAACGCTGAGAAACTATTCATGATTGAATGAGCAGGTTTCAGAATTAAGGAGGAAGGGGAAATTTTCTCCAATTTTCCTCCTTGCTTTTACCCCTTTAGCTTTGGATAAACTGCTGGAGTTTCCGAGTCATTTTATCAACAATTCCCTCTGATTGATTGGTTGTAGAAGTTACTTTTGCTTCCACTTGTTGTACGACATCTGCTGGCAGGTTGAGCAACTGCACTAATTTTTGATAAGCGGCTGCTTCTTCGGCGTTAATGTTGGGTTCTGCTGGGGTGCGAGCACTCGCAGCAATCACTTCATAACCTAATTGCAGCACCAGTTCTCGCTCTTCTTGACTTTGTAGTTGAGGAATTAACTCATCGAGAGGAAGATTTTGCATTAAATAATCTCGCAATTCTTGTTGCAACTGTTGCTGCTGTTGCCCAGTCGCAAATAAACTGCTGAAACGGTTGAGCATCACCTCAACTTCTTCGGTTGCCAGTTCTCCGTCAGACCATGCCATTGAGGCAACAATTCTGAGGAGGTTCATCTGATGAGGAGTAATGGAGGGAGGGGGTGGCGGTTGCATGATGAGGATGGGTAATGGGTCATGGAGAATTGGTAATTGGTCATGGGTCATGAGTTAAAATTCTCAACTCCTACCAATTGTCGATCGCTTCCAACTCATCTATATTTTTCGCAATTCCCAATTACCAGTTATCAACGATCATGTCACAATTGAGCGAGGGATACTCCCAACCATCCTGCAAAGTTTTGTTGCTGGCTTGGGGTTGGCTGCTCCACTGGCACAATTTGATAATGAGTGGGGTAGGGTGAGGCGAGGGTGACTTGACAAGTCCGCAATTCATCTTGATGGAAGACGGTTACTGCGATCGCATCGCCTGGCTGGTAGTCTTTAAGGCGCTCGCTTAACTGTTCGGCTGTCACTCGGAAGCCGTCAATCGCGAGTAATTCATCCCCTGCCTCAATTCCCGCCCTTTGAGCTGGACCACCCGCTTCTACAAATTTAACGAATTCTCGCCCATGTTCTAGATGAGCCGTTAAGCCTAAATTCACGGTAGCGCTCGATTCTTCCAAGTTCAGTTGCAGTCCGAAGGGTTGCAGATACCGATCGAAAGGCAATTCCTCAGTCCCATCCACATAGCGAGCGAAGAAGTCGCTCAAATCAACCTCAGCTACTGTTTCGATGGTAGCCTGCAATTGCTCTGGGGTAAAGCCAATTTCCGGCTGACCAAACTGCTGCCACATTTGGCGCATCACATCATCGAGCGATCGCGCATTCCCGTGGCGTTCCCGAATCAATAAATCCAGTAATAACGAGACAATTTCCCCTTTCAAGTAATAGGAAATCTGAGAATTATCGCTATTCGCATCCCGTCGATACAGTTTAATCCAAGCATCCCAGCTTGATTCGCTCACAGGTTGCACCCTTCGCCCTGGTGTCGTCTGCAAGCGAGTAATTTCTTTAGCCAAGCCTTGTAAGAAACTTTTCACATCATAAAGGCCGGCTCGGAGGGGAATCACCAGGTCATAATAGCTCGTGGTCCCTTCCGAGAACCACAGAGAAGGAGTATAATTTTCACCTTCATAGTCGAATACTTCTAATGCTTTCGGACGGATGCGCTTGACGTTCCATAGGTGGAAAAATTCATGAGCGACCAATTGCATGAAGCGGTCGTACTTATCTTTGGCACGAAAGCCAAAGCGTGGATAATTGAGGGAACAGCAATTTTTGTGCTCTAAACCTCCATAACCAGATCCAGAGGTATGCAGCAAAAATAAATAGCGTTCATAGGGCAAACCCCCAAAGAGTTGGGCTTCCACTTCAATGATTTTTTTGATATCCCGAATCATTGGTTCCGGTTCTGCATTGCCTTTTCCCCAAATTACCAGTTGATGAGATTTACCCCTGACCTCAAACTCATAAACGAGGTGGCTCCCGACCTCGAAGGGACTGTCTACTAAGGTGTCAAAATCCGGAGCTAGGAAGGTATTCGCTGCCTCTGGAACTGGTGGTAGGGCTGTCGTAATTCTCCAAGATGGTTTTGGGGGTACAATCGTCACCCGTAAGGGATAGTGTTCCCACCCTGGCAAGTAGAAAAACAGGGCAGCTCCGTTAAAATAACCATGAGTTGCGTCCAAGTGATTGGTCCGCACCGTTAACTCATTGGCAAAAATGCGGTAATGTACCGTTACCTCTTTAACACCACTCGTCTCTATTTGCCAGTGATTTTTGCTGAGTTTGCGCCAAGGTAACGGTTGATTGTCACGATCCAGAGCCTGAAAATCTTGTAAGTGGCGGGCGTACTCTCGAACCAGGTAAGAACCGGGCGTCCAAACCGGCATCTTTAAGTCCAGAACCGACAACGGCTGGCGAGATAATTCGAGAAGATCGCTAAGATTGACGCGCAACGTCACTTCAAACAAGTGAGATTCTGGTTGTGGCATAGCCACCCAGTAGTGAATCAGCGCTGTACGCTCTAAAGCGGGGAAGTCTGCATCAAATGGGCGAGAGAGGGTGACATCAGTCATTGACTTGCTAAATTCATCAAGTGCTTGAGGTTGATCAAATGGATCACTTGGCGGTCAGGGTCGATTTTGATCCAGCCTTTGCTGTCAAGTTTTTCCATGATTTTACTGGTTTCCTCTACGCCGATATCCGTCACATCAGCCAAGTCTTTAACCGGAACGTTAAAGATGTCTCTCCCCTGGGCAGTTTTTTGGCCATAATTTTCTGCCAATTCAATTAAAGTATTGGCCAGTTTAACTGCTGGGGGTCGGTGGCGAATTTGATAGCGAAGGTTTGTTTGGCGCAGACGCCTGACCATCAATTGCAGCATCCGATGATGCAACTGTTGGTCTTTAAAGAGAGTTTGAATAAACCGCTGAGCTGTAACACTGAGCAATCGTACTGGCGAGAGAGCCAGTACATCATTGAATCGTGGGGATTCATCCAAAATTGCCATTTCGCCAAAGAAGTCGCCCCGTCCTAAAATTGCCAGTGTCACAGCGTTCTCCCCAGAGAGACGGCGGACTTTGACCCAGCCTGATACTACGAAGTAAATCGCATTGCCCCAAGCATCTTCCATTAATACAGCTCTGCCTGGTGGATACTCGTGCTTGACGGCAACGGACAGTAGCCCTTCCAAGGTCTCTGGGTTGGCACCCTTAAACAGGGGGAAAAGCTCACTAAAAGCTTCTGTCTGCATGAAAACTCGCTACAGGGGGAAATTGTAATAAACCACAGCCAACAGCTAGGGAACTAGAGTTGCTTGACTCAAACAATCTATTGCTACTTATAGGATACCCCGCAACAGACCTTCCTCGCTTTCTAGGGGACGAATTGCGGTGAGTCTGGATTAAGTTTCCCACAGGCTTTGCGAGTAAACCGCAGTTGGGCGGAGCACTTCTGAGTGTAGTCGATCGCTACTACTATTGTAGAGGTCGCGGAAACCCTTTCTCCAGGGACAATTGCTGATAATGCTTTCAGTGGCTGGCAAAGGCTGCGGTCGCAGTTTTACCTAAGTACGCAGGGCCTCAGCAGAGACCCTATCCAGAGAGCAAAATCTGGGGAAAGGTAAAAAAGGGAGGGGAAGGAGAAATACACCCTTTACTTCAACACTCTGAGGGTTAACTGAGTCGATATTTTGCCTGAACAGCCTCTCGCACTTTGCCTGCTAAAGCTTCTACATAGTGTGGCCAACCTATGACGATCGCTTGCTGGTGAGCGAGGCTTTGAGGATCGACCACGTCAGGCGTCCATTTGAGCGGTTCGCCTTCTAAGTCGCAGCAAACTAACCCAGCGGCTTTGGCTAAAGCGAGGGGACCCGTGGTGTCCCACAGTTTCACTCGACCGTTGAGGTAGAGGTATAAGCCAGCTCGACCTTGGATCACTTCCAGAACCTTGAGCCCAAAGCTACCGAGGGAGTAGAATTGTACGTCTGGGATTAATCGAGCGATCGCTTGACCAAAATTTCTCTGGTCTTTATCTCCCAGGACAATTTTGCAATCACCCTGACTCAGAGCTGGCGGTTCTGCTGCTAACAACGGTTGCCAAGAGTCATCTCCTGTGGTTTGGAATAACCCCCAATCTTTGCCACCCCAGTACATTTGGTCAAAAGCTGGGGCATAAATCCAACCAGCGACGGGTTCGCTTTCTGCTAGCAACCCCACCATCACTGCATAATGAAGTTTTCCCCCGATAAATTCATCCGTACCGTCGAGGGGGTCGATGCACCAGAGTTGACGGTAATTCGCATGAAATGCTGCTCGAGAGCGTTCGTTTTCCTCTGTAATAATGCCATCTTCAGGAAACAAGGCTGTAAACCCGGCTGCGAGATGCCGATCTAAAGCTTGATCGACACTGGTGACATAGTCATCGGGTCCTTTTTGGGCGACCTGAAACGGCTCACTCGCTAAGTATTTTGCCTTTTGACCGCACTCCCGCATCAAGCGACGAATTTTCTCGTCAAAATCAGCGGCTATGAGGGAGGGATGGGGAGAAAAAGAGGTAGGCAGAAGTTTCTCTTGCATATTTTTAGGGACTTCTTCCTGCTTACTGCTTGCCTGTTGGCTCACTGCCTCATCTCCTACGCTCTGCTTTACCAAGATTTTATCGCTAATTAGTGGCGGTGCATTCCCGGTCCCATAAGCGATCGCTCAATACAAAAAAACGGGTTAACCCGTCTTTGGTTAACCCGCGAGCTTGGGAACGCGCAGATAAATTACTTTTGCACAACCAGTTTGACATTGGCATTTTGTAAACCGCGCTGCTTAACTGCTGCCAAAGTCTTGTTAACAGCGTACTTTTGGTTAATAGAGTTAATCAGTTCGGTTTGGTTGTGCTTTTTGGCGACGCCCCACAGGTCAGCAATCAGGTCAAAGGAACCATCACTGTTGCGAGACCAGCCCAAATCATATTCGCCTTCCAAAACTGCAACGATGTCAGACCGAACCCGCTGACCGTTGTAACCGCGTACATCGGCTTCTGTTTTCACGCTGATGCCCAAGTCACGCAGAGAAGCTTTCAGGATTTCGGCATCGGTGATTTTGGTACGCAGTGTGCTAAAGTGAGACATTGGGATTTCCTCCTAATACAACTGAAAGAGAAACAACAACGGTTTGAATTTAACGGTGCCGCTAGGCGGCTTGTTTGGGAACTGCTAGCACTAGGGATTTGCTAGCCTTTGCTCCTGCTGGGAACAGGAGAAAGCTTTTAAAACTCCATCCGCTGGTACTCAGCGACGGAAGATGCAGCCGGCCGCGCTCGTTGTCTGGCCCAATCTCGGAGGGCTGTGACTTGTTCAGTCATCGTCTTCGACAACGGCAGTGTAGATTTAATCGCGGCGATGATGTCTAACTGCGTAAACTCTCGGTCTTGAGCAAAGGCTTCGTACATCGCTGCGATCAGCGCTTGCTCAATTTCAGCTCCTGAAAACCCCTCGGAAACGTTGGACAGTTGTTCTAGATCGAAGCGAGCAATGTCCCGACGGCGCTTTAACAGGTGAATCTTAAAAATTTCTTGGCGTTCTTCTTTGGTGGGTAGGTCAACAAAGAAGATTTCGTCGAATCGTCCTTTTCTTAAGAATTCCCCAGGCAACCGCTCTACTCGGTTCGCAGTGGCCATCACGAAAACAGGGGATTTCTTTTCTTGCATCCAGGTGAGGAAGGAACCGAAAATTCGGCTGGAAGTGCCTCCGTCTGAGTCGGCGGAACCAGTCCCCCCGGCAAAGGCTTTGTCCAGTTCATCGATGAACAGGAGCGCAGGCGAGATGGATTCTGCGGTTTTGAGGGCGTTCCGGAGGTTGGCTTCTGAACGACCGACCATTGATCCATCGTACACTCTACCCATGTCGAGGCGGAGGAGGGGCAAGCCCCACAGGCGGGAGGTGGTTTTGGCAATCAAGGATTTCCCGCATCCTGGTACTCCCAGAATTAGCATCCCTTTGGGTTGGGGCAGTCCATATTCTCTGGCTCGTTCGGTGAAGGCGTTGGAGCGTTGGCGTAGCCAGCGTTTGAGTTCTTCTAAACCTCCTACGGAGTCTAGGGTTTCGTCTTCTTCGATGAACTCTAAAATGCCGTTGCGCCGAATGAGTTGCTTTTTTTCAGAGAGGACGATTTCTACTTCTTCTTCTGTCAAGCGCCCCGTGGTCACTTGAGCTTTGCGGTAAACTTTTTCAGCTTCGTCCTTGGTTAAGCCCAAGGCAGCTTTGAGGAGTTTTTCTCGCGCTTCTGTGGTGATGCGACGCGGGCGAGTTTGCTCCAACTGCCGAGACAAGACTTGATTGAGTTCTTTCATGTCTGGCAGGGCAAAGTCGAGTACGACTACTTCCTTTTCCAGTTCAATGGGAATTTGCTGCACCGGAGACATGAGGATGATTGTCTTCTGCGTGCCTTTGAAGCCAGCGATCGCATCTCTCAGCCATCTGGTTACAGGGGGAGAATCGATGAAGGGATGTAAGTCTTTAAATATATAGATGCCCGCGTTGCTGTTAGGCTCTCGCTGCCGCAGCACCCATTCGATCGCTGCCTCTGGCGAGACTGTATTGTGCTGGGTTGTGGTGCGGGGTTGACCGTACTCTACGATGCCGTGGGTAACAGTCCAGATAAATACCCGCCGCTGGGGTTTGATTTGAGCGATTGTTGCAATTGCCTGCTCAGCCCGCTCTTCCTCGGATGTGACGAGGTAGATCAGAGGATATTGAGCTTGGATTAGGATGTTGATCTCTTCTTGCATGGCCCTCGACCTACTAGAGACGGTGCAATCATTGCTTGTTCTCAATGCCCCCAGCATCTGACACTGAACGCTTTTAACGTCAGCAGGCTCTAGGAAGCAAGGGAATTTTAGCAGGGGACTAACTCTTCTTCTCCCGGTTGTGCGGTGCTAGCGTTAACGCTCGACACTTGCTTGACTGGAAGTTCCTGCTCAGCCATTATGCTCGGCTGACCCTTGAGTGATACCAGATCTCCATCTCGCATGACGACTGAACCGGTACATTCTGGACAAGTATAGACCCGGTGGGTTTGTCCGTAGGATGCTTCTACCTCGTCTACCAACTCTGGGTTGGCTAGGTAAAATACAATTGCTCTTTCGGCAATTGCCGACATCGGCTCTGAGTCAACTGCGGCTCTGATTTTGAGCTGGCGATGTAGTTCTGGTGGAAGGTACAACGTAACTTTTTGCTTATCTTGCATATGACAGTGAATTTGCTTACCCGGGTATGTATCTCAGAATAGTGGCTTATTGGGGGGCTGTCAAGACGCTATACCGCTATGACGGCACTATTGTAATATTTCGTTACATTAAACGCTGGAACCCTTGATTTTCCGAAAACCCTCTCCTGAATTCATCGTTAACCCTATGCCTCATTCCTTGATTAAGTTGGTTTGTGCAGTAACCTTAGGGGTGATGCTGTCGAGTTGCAGTCCTTCTGTCTCTAACCAATCCCAGAGTTGGGAGACTTATCACAACTCCCGTTTTAACTTCGAGTTTCCCTACCCTAGCAACTGGATTGCAGCTCCACCCCCAGCCAACCGGGATGGACAAGCGTTCAGCGATCCACTGCAACCAGAGGTAGAAATCCGTGGCTGGGCTGGCTATCAGTTATCGACGCCTCGCACTCCAAACCTCCAACCGCAGACGAAACCCAAGCCAACTCTTTTGAGGCCAAATTTTACGACAGAGCAAGGAGTCTCAGGAGAACTGAAGGTTGAGATCGGTGCAGAGATGAGTGCGATGAACTTGGCACTGATGCAAGGGAATGTACAGTACAACTGGCGAGGACAAGCTCCCAGTAGACTCTTTAACGATTACTACAAGTTCTTCTATTATGTGGCGGGTCAATATCGCGTGCCAATGCAGCGCCAGCAGCCTTGAAATGATCGTGTTGCTGAGGATGAGTGAGGGATGACCTTGCTCCAAAAGCAAATTTGTTTTCAAATAAGTCTTGCACTTTCCGAGAAGCTTGTGGTACATTTAGAAATTGTCGGGACGCATAGCTCAGTTGGTTAGAGCACCACGTTGACATCGTGGGGGTCGGTGGTTCGAGTCCACTTGTGTCCACTTGATGAAGAATTCTAGAATGGTAAACAATGAGCGTATTGTGATGATGCAGTCATTAGATTACCTAATTATATTCTTGAGTAACTTGTGAGCTGCGATCGCTTTCTGGGTTGTGATGACCTTAGAAATCCCGATTAAGGTAACTCCCTCGGTGAACTGACTTGATATGAGCTTGGGGAGAACCTGAGGAAAGCAACCGCCACTGTATGCGATGAGTTCCCCGATGCGATCGCACGCTCAATTCATTGATTTACATAATTTTTGACTCATTTGCTTGAAGAAAATGAACTTTTTAATCGGCTGTGCAGTTTGGGCTTACAAAGGATGGGTGGGCGAATTTTATCCCCCAAAAACTCGCCCTGCTGACTTCTTAAATCTCTACAGCCGTCGCTTCACCGCTGTTGAAGGAAACACGACTTTCTATGCGGTTCCCAATGCTGAAACAGTCACTCGTTGGGCAATGGAAACTCCCCCAGGCTTTGAGTTTTGCCTGAAATTACCACGAGATTTGACGCATAACGGTTTGCTGCAACCTGCCATTTCCGATGCTTTGAAATTTCTCGAACAAATGCAGCCACTCGGAAAGCGACTCGGTCCTATTTTTGCCCAACTTCCACCTAGTTATGAGCCTGAATTGCTCGACGATCTGGTTGCTTTTTTAGAAGCTTGGCCACGGACTGAAGTGCCTCTGGCGTTGGAGGTGCGACATCGGAACTGGTTCAAAGAACCCCACGCCAGTAATTTAACAACTATTCTCGAACAATTGGGAGTGGGGCGAGTGTTGTTGGACTCACGTCCTGTTTATATAGCAGGTAAAAGCCAGTCCTTACAAGCTGAGAAGAAACCGAATTTACCAGTGGTATTTAGTGTGACAGCACCTTTTAGTTTAATTCGGTTTGTGTCTAACCCGGAATTATCCGTGAATCAGCCTTTTATGGAAGAGTGGGCTATTCAAATTAAGCACTGGTTGGCTGAGGGAAAGAGAGTGTATTTGTTTGTTCATTGTCCTGTGGAGGAGCGATCGCCGCACAATGCGAGGTGTTTTCAGCAGGTATTAGAACAGTTTGAAGCGGGTGTTTTGCCTCTACCTTGGAATCAATTAGATTTGTCACCCAATCAACTCAGTTTGTGGTGAAGTGTGGTTAAAAGTCAAGAGTCTATGCAGGTTTTGCTCTGAGAGAGGCGATTTTAATCAGTTTTTATCGCAGGAGGTGGGGTTGGGAGATTGTTGAAGAAGTGCGATCGTTTTTGTTCTGGTTTAGTAAGATCGAGATAACTTCTAGGAGGTTATGAGGATGACAGGCATACCCAACGAACAAACAGGAATTATCCGAACAGAAAGAGGACTGACAATCGCGGGTACTCGAATTACACTCTACCAGTTAATGGACTACATTCATGCTGGTTATCCCCCCAATTTAATTCGTCACAAATTTTACGTAACCGATCGACAATTTGACGCAGCCATCTCTTACATTGAGACACACCGTGCAGAAGTTGAAGCAGAATATCAAATTGTTTTACAGCAAGCGGAAGAAATTCATCAATACTGGGAAGATCGCAACCAGGAAGGCTTAGCTCAAATTGCAAAAAAGTCTTCAAAACCTGAACAAGAAGCAATTCGGGCTAAACTGAAAGCTTGGAAAGCCAAAATTGAGTCTAGGACATGATTTTTTTGATCGACCATAACATTGAAGGTCAGGCAACATGGCTGTGGGGGACTATTGTTGCTGAAGGTTGGCTTGATTGGATAGAAATTCAATTTATTACGTTTGAACAGGTGAAACTCTCTATTGAAAGCAGCGATCGTATAGTTTGGCGCTTTGCTCAAGAAAACAAAATGATTGTCCTCACTGCTAATCGTAGTATGAAAGGTAAGGATTCTTTAGAAGAAGTAATTCGTAATGAAAATAAACTTGATTCTCTGCCAGTAATTACTCTGGGAAGTATAGATAGAATGGAAGAAAGAACTTATAGAGAAAGGTGTGCTGCACGTTTGATCAAAATCGCGATCGATCTCGAAAACTCAATGGGAGTCGGGCGTATTTTCATCCCTTAAATTCCCGACTTCCTGATGGAAATAGGAATACCTCTAAAAGCTTAGTGTCTTCATTACTTCGTGTTTAAAACTCTAACAAAATACGCCGCCATCTGTTTGCACCTAATGTTAATATAAAAATAATTTCTACGAGGCTATAGATATGACAAACGGAGCCAACGAACCAACAGCTATCATTCGTACAGAAAGAGGACTGACGCTCGCAGGGACGCGTATCACTATCTACGACATTATGGATTATGTGACGGCTCAATATCCGCCGAAGTTTATCAAGGGATTGTTTGATTTGACAGAGGAGCAAATTAACACAGCTCTGGCTTATATTGAAGCAAATCGCACTGAGGTTGAAGCTGAGTATCAACAGGTTCTTAAGGAAGCTGAGGAATTGAGGTTGTATTATGAAGAAAAAAATCGGGATTTGATTGCTAGAATTGCGGCGCAGCCACCACAACCAGGAACAGAGGCAGCATGGGAAAAACTGCGAGCAGCCAAGGCAAAGTTTAAGTCGCAGTCATGAATTTTTTGGTCGAATGATACCAGGGTGTAGTGCTATCATATAAACATAACTTCTAGGAGGGTATGAGTATGACAAGCAGTAGATGCGGTATTTCTAATGTGATTATCATCTTGAAACAATTAGAAATAATCACTCTTTCAGCTATTCTGGCGTTAGGAGGATCTGCGCTAGGTTCTACTGCACCTCTCCCAATTTCTAAAACGAGTCAACTGTTAGCAAGTTCCACAACATTGCCAATGGAGCTTGGTTTTGACGAAGGATTTGGATCGATTGTAGTACCAGAAAGCGATACCACAGCATCGGCGTATGGAGAGCGGTTAAGGCGATATGACGTTCACATTGCTAAAATGTTTGAAGTCACGCACTTTATGTGTCAGCGACAGCTTGTATCACCTTCTATTACTTGGAATTACGCGGCTGGAGGCGGCAGGATTAACATGGGAACTTTTGAAATAAGCTGCCGACTCGCTAGCCAGGTAGCTAGTGCCTATGGTTTAGGTAAATCAGAACCGACAAACATTACTTTTTCGGCTGGTGAAATGGGTCGCCAAATCAGAAGTTTCAACATTCCCATCCTAGATATTACAGGTAATAAAGTGCCACGCTGGATTAATTTTGTGCAGGAATTTAAGCCTGTCCGTAGGTAGATAATCGCGTTTTCTAAACTGTCTGTAGAGTCGAGCGCAGCTAAAATTACTCTCCTATATAAAATTAATTTTAATTGGACACCTTTTATATCTAAATATTGCGATTAAAATGTTTATTTTTATAATCCTCATTAATTAGTTTTTTATCAAAATCAACAATTTCTAGAATTGCTTCTAAATTATCAATTCTAGTTTGTAAGGTTTTAATCTTTTTATCATTTTCTAAGTTGAATGGCTTTCCAAAAAACCAAATAGATGAAGTGCTTAGCGCCGTTGCTATAAGCACTGTCAGAGGAAGCCAAAGACCATTCTCCATAAGAGCTAGGATTGGCACACAAGCCAATAATAAGAAGATAGATAAAACCCAAATCCAGATAGTTGCTACTAGGCGAAAGTCTTTTTTGGGTTTGCCATTATCTAAGCGATCCATCCGATTTTGCCCTTCCTACTCTATTAGCTCAAGCGTGTACTAATCCTAGTGAGACGAATTAAAAAACTATTGACTAATTTCCCCGGATTTTTTAGGTTGATTCAACCATCCCCAAGCTTTATAGGCAAGATAACCAACACTAACAGCAGCTACTACCGGCACTGAAGCTGAAACTGCCAAGCCTGCTACCATTCCACCACCCGCGATACTACCAATTGCTGCTAAGCCCGAAGTTACTCCAGCAGCACTTAGTCCTGCAACGGAACCGGCGCCTGAAACAGTGGCAATTGTAGCCGCACTACCACCAAGAGCACCAACGACCACTCCTCCTACAAAAGCTTCAGCCTTACCTGAATCACCTGACTGATGAATAATTACTGTGGTGGTATTATTATTAGTAGTTTGATTACAAGTTTGATGGTCTGTATGGCTCATTTTGTCTGTCTCTGTATTACAGGACATATTACTTTCACCTGCCGCCCATGCCTGGTTAGAAAGTATAGGCATCTGGATAGTGAGGAAGAACGCAGTCATAGTTATGACGGCAACTAAACGATGCCAAAATTTTTTTGACTTCACAGTTTATATTCTCCTATTAGGTGCAAAATTCACGATTTACGTATTTGATACAATTATATTTATTAAGATTTACCTTTAACAACACAAAACCGTAGCATTCAGCACCCAATTTCCCCAACCATCCCGAACCAATTTAGTAGAATTTGGTACAATTCAGTTGACAAAGTAGGATTTGGTAGGATAAAGTACAGTAAAAATTTATTTGTATCGACCCATGAATAATATTGAAGAAGTATTGCAATGGGCTGACCATTTGATTTTTGACAAAACTGGCGAACATCTCACATCTATACAGGAAGCAATACTAACGGGTGTTTGGCAACGCCAAAAATATCCCGAAATCGCTAGGGATTTTCATTGCAGCGAATCTCACGTAAAAAAAGAAGCTGCTAAGTTATGGGAAAAACTAGGTAAAGAATTAGGAGAAGACCTCAATAAGTATAATTTTCGTTTAAAGTTAGAAAAAAAACATAGGGTTTCTAATATTTCTCATTTGCATGACTCTTTATTACAAATTGATAATGTTATTTGTGGCCAATTTATACAAACTATTCAAGATAAACAAACGCGCTCGCCCTCTCCCCCCACGAACACCCGATCGCCTATCATTGACCTAACCGACGCACCCGAACCAACCAACTTCTACAACCGCACCTCAGAACTCGCCACCCTCGAACACTGGATTTTACAGGCCCACACCCGTTTAATCACCCTCTACGGCCTAAGTGAAATTGGCAAAAGCGCGATCGCACTCAAACTCATCGAACAAATTCAAACCAACTTCGATTACATTATCTGGCGAAGTCTCAGCAACACTCCTACCCTTTCCACTCTCCAAACCGAACTCAAGCAATTCTTCGGGCGATCGCCTACGGCGGGCCTTCAGCCATCGCAACCAACTCCCCTTTCCACAGTTATTGATTATTTTCGCTCTTATCGTTGTTTAGTCATCCTTGATGACGTACAGAATATTTTTAAAAGCAATCAATTAGCCGGTCAATATTTAGCTGGATACGAAGATTACAGCAAATTCTTTAAACAAATTGCTACATCACCCCACCAAAGTTGTTTAATCCTCCTCACTTGGGAAAAACCCAGAGAACTCACAACCTTAGAAGGAGAACATCGACCTGCACAAAGTTTACACCTCCAAGGTTTAGGAGAACAAGCCACAGAAATCCTTCAACAATATAAATTAACTGATGAGGAACAATGGTCAGAACTGATCGCCCGTTATCAAAGCCATCCTTCCTGGTTAAATATTATTGCTTCCACAATATGTGAATTGTTTGATGGCAGCGTTTCTCAATTTTTAGCAGAGCAAACTGATATTTATTTAGGGGACATCGAACCCCTTTTAGACTCTCACCTAAAACGTTTATCAGAGTCAGAAAAAAAGGTGAACGACTGGTTAGCAATTCAAAATGAAGCAATTGACATTTCCCAACAACCTGCTGACAGCGAATTATCTAAATCAGAATTTTGGCAAGCAATCCAATCTTTAGCACGTCGTAGCTTAGTAGAAAAAATACAAGTAGGAGGGCGATCGCTATTTTTCCTAAATCCCGTCTTCAAAACATACATTCAGACCCAGTAAAATATTAGATAATAATCGCTCAGAGTTCATCGATCGCACTCCCAATCGCACTCCTCAACTTCTACTTTAACAACTGCATAAAAGCATTCACCGCATCATATTGGTCGGCCATCCGCGAATAAAACTCAAGCGATCGCAAATCCAACTCTGGCAACAATTCGCTATTACTCACCAACTCATACCCCGCAGGACGCAAACAATAAACCGAAATGACCCCATCCTGCCAAAACCAAACTTCCTGCACTCCCACCCGGCGGTAAATTTCCAGCGTATCAATTCCACCACTCGTCACGACCACTTCGAGCGCCAAATCTGGAACCGACTTGCGCGTACCCAAACAGTAAGACTCATCTGGTTCCTTCCGCGCCCCTAATTCCTTCATCCCAATGGTTGTACTGCCACGCGCATAAAAACGAATATTCCTCACCCGCAAATAAATCTCTAAAAGCTGACCTAAAGTTTTCTTAGATTCTTCATGAGCTTCAGATAAAGGAGCCATAATTTCTAAACACCCATCTAAATAAGTTAAACGCGCTCCAGTTCCTGCTAAATCTGCATCCAACTTTTCCAGAGTCTCCCACGTCACGTTTGACAGAACGGCGGCGCCTGTACCCAATCCTGCTTTAGAAGCTGCGACAACCACTTGGCTCACCTTTCGCACTAGCTTTTTCACAATATAGCAATTGTCCTAATAGTAAGTCCCGATCCTTTTTTCCCAACAAAAAGCGCCCCCATTTCTGAGAGCGCTTTTTGTTCATCTCCAGCTAAAAATTAGCCATTGATGGAAGGAGCAACCATTGCCACTGGGGTGGTTTCACCAGCCGCCAAGTCGAGGGGGA
>JBLNEP010000254.1:0-53946 GCA_050262755.1 Actinomycetota bacterium
TACGAGTTCAATGCGTAAATTTGAATAAGGTAATGCCATATTAATGGTTGTTTATTATCAAGTGATTATCAGCTTCTAATTATTGTAACAGAAGTAACTTACATTCTTGCGTGAGCAAGAGATTATCATCGCACATAGCGATGAGTTTGCTATCCGCAATGACTCAGCTCTGTGAAAGGATTAGTCTGTCTGTTTAAATTAGGCAATTCGCTTAAATCAGTTGGAAATCATAACTTAAGCACCAGAATCTAATGACTAATGGTGCTTTGTAGTAGATCTCATCAAGTATGCACTACTTGCAATCAGCAAGATTGATATAGCTATAAACAGGATGTCTGTGGGTGCTTTAACTGGTAACTCGATTAATCGCTTGAAAAAGCCTACAACCATTACCATGACGATCACTTTAAGAATTTTGTCCTTGAGTTGATCCAGGGAAGTAATTGTCAGAAGTTGCACCTCTGTATCTTCTTGCCTTCCCACATCAATTTTAGAGATAAATAGTTCATAAATTCCATAGGCAAACAAGATCATAACGATTCCAATTAAGTACACATCTATCCCTCCTATAATACCTGTCATAACCTCAGGTAACATTTTTTCTTGGTCTTCATTTATATGAAGAAGTGCTTTTAAACTTCCTAAAATCTCGATACTCCCTAAGATAAACAACATGAGGGCGCTCAGTGTACTAAAGATAACAGGAATGATTGTTACAAACCTTAATAACCAAAGACCTTTTTCTACAAAAATCTCTAAACTTTTAACAAACTTAGTCATCATTCAAATAACATCCATGTATTGTCTGAGGGATAGCGGTGTGTAGTTCAGTGAGATGAGAAATAAGAAAAGCCTTTTTAAACAGGGGTGATAGCCCCTGCTAACTCATTCAACTAGACACCGCTAGAATTTAAGTACGGGGAAAACCTGCTCTTGCCAATGAGACACCGATTTGGACGCAAATCATGCCCACCACGGCGCTACCAACCCAATAAATTAACAGCGTCGTGATATCTCCCTTATCTAAGAAACCTTTTGCTTCCAAACCATAGGTAGAGAAGGTTGTATATGCACCGCAGAAACCTGTTGTCGTCATCAGTCGCAGTTCCGGCGAGATGATGCGAATATTTTCGAGCGCTAGCGTCAAAATATAAGCAATCAAAAAACAGCCAGTAATGTTAATAAAGAAGGTGCCGTAAAAGCCAAAATCTTTGCCAAAAACTGCTTTAGCAAATTCGGTTAAATAGAAACGGCTCAACGCTCCGAAAATTGCCCCAATTGCTACAGCCAGGGGATAACGTCCTTTCAGAAAATCCATCGCTTTTTACCTGAAAATTGATTGTGTTTAGTGTTCGCCAGTTAGATTTCTAACTTTTTTATGTACTGATAAAAAGCTTAGCGATCGCTACTCCTATCATCACAGCTCCCAAACCTAGAACTGCACTCCCACTCCAATAAAAAGCTGTTGCAGCAGGTTGTTTACTACGCCATAGACTGAGAGTATCAAAGCCATAGGTTGAAAATGTAGTGTAAGAACCTAAAAATCCTGTTCTAATAAGTAAATCCAATTCTTTGGGATAGCCTGTAATTCCTTTTGAAAGCGTAAAAAAGAAACCCATTGCTAAACATCCAGTCAAATTAATGATAAATGTTCCATAGGGAAACTTTGAACCAAATTTAGCTTTTGTCCATTCAGTAATTTGGTACCGAGACAGCGCTCCAGGAACTGCACCTGCTGCGATCGCTAAAACAATAGTGATGTCTGACATTACTTACAATTGATCCAGTGCTAAGTTTTAGTTGGCTGGGGTCTTCTGGGTTGAGGGTAGAAATATCGTTTTAAGCACAAACGTTGTTTTAAGAGAGCAGTATGCTCTCTATTATATCAACATAAGTTTTTCCACGATCTCTATCCAGAAGCGTCGTTGGCTATCAAGCAAATACTATTTAGCCGTAACAAGAAGATACTGATATTGGCTCTTAAGCTTGACTTCTGTAAGGGTCTGACTCTAGATTGAGATATGGCTTTCAGACAAGGTTTACTTGTTGCTTGCAAGAAGCATCCCATAAAACTCATCCTTTTGTCAAATGAATAGTTTTAATTATGGATATGCACCGAATCGATATTAAGCAGATAGACTTAAATCTATTAAATATTCTAAAAGTTCTACTTGACGAAAGTAACGTTACTAAAGCAAGTGAAAAACTAAATTTGAGTCAATCAGCTACTAGCCATGCTTTAAACCGACTACGAAAGATGTTTAACGATCCGTTACTGGAGCGCTCATCTTCGGGAATGCGTCCTACTACTAGGGCGCTGGCTTTGCGAGAACCTCTTGAGAAAATCCTTCTTGATATAGAACAATTAGTTAAAGAACCAATTTTTATCCCTGAATTAGCTCAAGGAACTGTTCGGATAGCTGCTTCAGATTATGCAACTACTATCATACTTCCCCCTGTTTTAAAATACCTTTCTCAAAACAATCCTTATATTGATATAGAGTGTTATGATTGGCATCCTGACACTTTAGAGAGGCTCAGAACTGGAGAACTCGATCTCGCTTTGGGTGTATTAGCTATAGAGGGGACTAATGGATTACGGCATCAAAATTTGTTTAAGGAACGTTTTGCCTCTCTCGTTAGGAAAGAACATCCTATTCTTCAAGAGAGCATCACCCTCGAATCTTATATTACTTGGCCACACGCTTTAATTACCATTACAGGCTCACCCATGACTTCAATTAAGAAATCATTTAAAAGTCATGTCGATCAAATCTTAGAAGAATTAGGAGTCGATCGTCGAGTCATGTTAAAATTACCACATTTTCTTTCTGCTGGTCTCATCATTAGCCAAACGGATCTTATTTTGACTTTGCCCCGTCGCATCGCGTTGCTTTTTGCAAATATTGCTAATGTAACCTTATTTGAGCCACCCATTGATTTGGGTGAGTATAGTTATATGCAAATTTGGTCTGAGCGTTGTGATAAGATTCCCTTTCAACTATGGCTACGGAATCTGATTCGCTCGCAAACTGAAGGTATCTAATACCAAATCCGATTGTGAAAGAGGCTCTACTAAGCGGTTAAAGCTCTTTAGTATAAGGGTTTCAGTTTTTGCAAAAGGAGTTGACTTAAAACGAATTTGGTATAAGAGGATGTTTGCAAAGTCGAAGCGAGTAAAAAATCTGGCCAGTCATCTCACCCTAATACCTACGATCGCGATCGCCTTGAGCACCGCATACATAAGTGGGTGGGGTACGAGGACAAAAACCCATTTTTAATGCGGGAAAGAGGTCGCTCATGAATTCCCACAGCTTCCCAGTGAAACCATAAGGATATGTTTGAACTAGTTGCTCACAAGGTGATGCTATCGACCAATCTCAGTATCAGTCTTGTGAGATTATTGTTTACCACTTTCTCCTAGGTTTAAAACATCTTTAAGTTACATACCTCCGGTGACTTTTGCTAACTGACTCAACCCAGTTTCTAACCTTCAACCAAATCCCAGAACCGCTCATCTTCAACAATTGGCTCAAAATCTGGTTCATTCCGAGCTTGTTCTCGATACTTGGGATTCAGTGCGATCGCCTGCTCTAGTTTTTCAATTGCTAAATCTACCTCCTCCTGTAACGCATAACAAATGGCTTTATTGTAAAAAGCTGTCGCAAATTCTGGTTTAATTTTAATGGCGCAATCGAAGCTTTCAATCGCCTCGCGCTTCCGTTCTAACTTCAGCAACAGTTCGCCTTTAGCATTCCACGCTTTATAAGACTCGCCATTGCATTCAATCGCTCGATCAAAAGAAACAATTGCCTCTTCATACCGCTCTAGGGTTCCCAAAGCTAAACCTCGATTAAACCAAGCAACCGCGTCCTCTGGTTCTACTTGAACCGCTCGATCGAAAGAGTTAAATGCTTCTTCCTGTCGCTGCAATGTTCCTAAGATTACCCCTCGATTCACCCAAGCTTCACGATAATCGGGTTTAAGTTCAATGGCTTTATCAAAGGAGGCGAGTGCCGGCTCAAAGCGCTTCAATTTTCCCAACGTTAAGCCACGATGTAACCAAGCTTTGTAGTCGCTGGCTTGAAGTTGAACGGCTTTGTCAAACGCAGTTAACGCGGCTTCATAGCGCCGTAATTCTTTAAGCGCTAAACCACGGTGATAGTAAAGACTGGGGTCATCGAATTTGAACTCTAAAGCTTTATCAAAGGAGGCGATCGCCTCCTCATATTTCTGTAATTCCCAGAGTGCTAAACCCCTCTGATACCAAGCATTCGCCCGATCTGGCTTTAACTCTAAGGCGCGGTCGTAGTAGGAAACAGCCTCAGTATAGAGTCCTTGTGCAGAAAGTTCATTACCCTGATTGATGTAATCATCGACGGCGATAAACAATTCTGGATGATTGGATTGCAGGCGTCGAATTTGTGTACTGAGAGATTGGATTTCGCGATGTACTTCGGGAACCAGTGCATCTGCGATCGCGGCTGGCGAAGTATCCGCAAGTTTCTGCAAAATTTGAATTTTCTGAACTTGACTGTCTGCTAACACTTCCGAAAGTTTTTGACCGATCGCTGTCTGCCACTGCTGGAAATTTTGAAGGGTAGTATCCTTTCGGTCTTGAATTTCGCTTTGCAACTGAGCCAGTCTCGTGGTAATTTCTGCTTCTAATTCTTCCAGGTTCTGAAGCGCTTGATTTTTTCCATCTTGCATCTCTGATAAAAATTCGGAAACTTTAGTCCCCGCAGAGGTTTCTAGATTTGCTAAACTTTGAAGGGTGCGCTCTCTGTTTTTCTCGATTTTCGATTGGGATTTGGTAACAAAAGCGTTAAATTCAGCTTCAATATTTTTAAAGTTCTCTAGGCGTTGCTCCTTACTTCTTTCCAGACCCGATTGCAAATTTGCTACGGCAGCACTAAAGGCAGATTCGAGATTTTTTAAGGTCTGGAGATGCTGCTCTTTATTGCTTTCAAGACCGGATTGAGAATGAGAGGCAACGGTCGTAAATTCAGCTTCTAGGGTTTTCAGGTTTTGTAAGATTTGTTCCATTTGCCCTTGCACATTCAACTGCGAATCAGAGAGTTTAGCTGCCATCTCACCCCCTAATTTTTCTAAATGTTTCCGGGCTTCTTCGTGAAATTGGTGAACTTTTTGCTCAGCATTTGTTTGGAATTCAGAGAGCTGAGAGAGTAGTTCTACTTCTTTCTGATTGAGGCGCTCTAAAATTAAGTCTCGCTGCTTTTGAGCTTGACCTTGAATGTCATAAATTTGAGCAGCTAACTGAATTTCAGCTTGTTTCAGAGTTCGCAGTCCTGTTTCTTTCTGTGCTTGCAACTCCGAACAGAGGTCAGCAATAGTGGCAGGGAATTGGGCGGCTAATTGTTCTAAATGATGAAGGGTGGCATCGTGCCGATCTTGAACTTCAGCCTGGAGTTGAGTCAAGGTCGGGGCAAATTCTGCTGCTAATTTTTCTAAATTTTGAAGGGTCAAATCGCGTTGTTCTTGAGCCTTAGCCTGGAGTTGAGTCAAGGTCGGGGCGAATTCTGCTGCTAATTTTTCTAAATTTTGAAGGGTCAAATCGCGTTGTTCTTGAGCCTTAGCCTGGAGTTGAGATAGCGTGACTGTTAACTCGCTGTCTGCGACTTGTAACGTTTGGAGGAAAGCTTGTTTCTGTTCTTGGATATCTGCTTGGGTTCCAGAGAACAATTGAGAAGTATAATTTTGTTTGCTATCTAGTTCTTGCTGAAAAAATTCAACCCGTTCCTTGAGTTCTCCTTTGACTTCATCGACTTTTCGGAGGAGGTGCTCGACTGTTTGATTGGCTCGCTCAATCTCGCTCTCTAAGTCTTTAAGTTCCTTGAGGTGATTGCTAACGACATCTGCAACTTCTCGCATCACAGACCGTCGCAGTATTAATAAAGCAGCGATCGCAGCGACTAATAGGACAGCTAAGGTCGCGAGCAAAGCATTAAACAGAATAGTTGTCTGGCTAAAGGCGCGAAGAGCCTCCCCTTGAGTTTGCTCCTGTTGCTCTTGATTAGAAAGCGCAAGCATCGGAGTTGGTTCTAGAGCCTTCGGGGCGACGGGTTGAGCCAAAGCAAGGCTGGTAGAGGATAATAAGGTCGAAAGGGCGACATTGCTCCCCAACATGAAGGCAAAGATTTTCGGATGTTGGCGTTTCATTAGGACTCCTTTTGCCTGCTAATCGATTGCTCACCGAGAAAAATCACCAGTGGCTTTAATTACTAGGATATGGGGAAAGGGGGAGAATGGGGGAAGAGGGGCAAAGGGAGAGAGGGGCGGGTTTACCGGGAGAGCTGGCTTGTAGGATAGATGTTGAGGGAAAAACTGTTAACAGCATCGGGATGGTCTTAACCCAGGGGAATTGAGTGCGATCTCGTTCACAACCTAGCAACTCTCTGGTGCTCGCCTCCGGGAAAGCATCTCCCCATTCCCCACTCAACCACCAACCGTCAACAATCCCCAAAATTTTACAGCACCATTTGCTCGGCATAGCAAAAATTGCTGCTATAAAGTTCTAGAATCTTATAGATGCCACGACCAATTAAGTTTTTAATTTGAAATCGTAGCTCTGGGGGCAGAGATGGCAATCCTTTGTGGAGTGCTGTAGACCAGATTTCTTCTAAGAGAGCTGACTGAACCCTCATATGACTCATGATATAGTCAATTAATTGCTCTCTCAGTCCAAACGGCGTAAAAGCTTGTTGATAAGGATATTCTGGATAGCTGAGCAATTCCTCTTCAACTAAGGCAGCGATCTGGGAGCGTAGCACTTCTTCGTCTTGATTGAGTACACAGCTTTTCATGAGTTTATTCTCCCTGAATCCTAAAAGTTTATTAAGAACCTTCTCAAAAAATGCCTTCATCGCTTGCTATTTTTAGAGCAATAGCAAGCTTTCTAGAAAACCGAGAACAAAATTTAACTAACCAATGAGAACTCATCTGGAACGACTGAGCGACTCAAAAAAACTTGTGAAAAAATCTCGAAGAAAACTAGAGCATCGGATTCTGTTATCTTGGAGTCGCCGAGAAGAGTAAGTCTTTCATTTTGTCATCTATCTTTGGTAGTAGTTCTTAGCGGTTACGGTTAGCGGATGACGATCGGTAGTGAATCACAGCCATTCCCTATCCATCGGTATGATTCATTTATATTCCCCTCTCCTCCTTCCTCTGGTTGGATGCCAGGGAATGGGCTGCTGGTATTTCCCTACTCCTTCCCTACTATAACCTTTCTGTTTGTGTCCTCTGCCTTCTACTTAATTTAACAAAGCATTAAAAAGATTGAGTGTTCGCAAGCGTTGCGTCGCGACGATCGCATCGTACTGTAGCTTAATCCGCAACATCGAGCGGACACGAGCCCGCAGTTCCAAACTGTTCACCGGCTTCGAGAGGAAATCATCCGCTCCCGCCTCCAGAGAGCGAGCTAAATCCTCCTTAGAACTCAAGGCTGTCACCATAATAATCGGGATATGACACCAGCGCTGATTCGCCTTAATCCGCTGACAAGTCTCAATTCCATCCATCTCTGGCATCATCAAATCTAACAAAATCACATCCGGTTGAATCTCATCAATACGCTTGAGAGCTTCTAACCCACTGGTTACATAAGTCAGCTCATAACCCTCTCGATACAGTAACCCCTCTATGACTTCAAAAATACTCTCCTCATCGTCAATGAGCAATATAGAATGTTTTTGATGATTGTCTCGCTCAGTCATAAAGTGTAAAAATTTAAGTAATTCTAATTAAGTCTTTGTTTGCTTGAGGTAATGAGCGATCGCCTCCACTAGCTTTTTCAAGCTGACAGGCTTAGCCATATAATCATTCACTCCTGCCTCTAAACATTTCTCTCGATCTCCAGGCATTGCTAAAGAAGTCAGTGCAATAATCGGCATTTGAGCCAAGTCCCGATCGCTCCGGATTTGGCGTGTGGCTTCTAAGCCATCCATTTCCGGCATCTGAATATCCATCAGAATCAACTCTGGATTTAACTGTTTAGTCAATTGAACTGCCTCTTTACCATTAAGTGCTAGCGCAACTCGATAACCCTTAACTTCCAAGTATTCTACTATTGTAGAGATATTTGCCTCATTGTCCTCTGCCAGCAGTACCAAAGGAGCAACAGTCTCGCTGCTCGGAGTCGATCCAGAAGGAGGCTGACTGAGTAGCAATTTGCGCCAAGCAATCTGAAACTGACTGCGAGAAAACGGTTTTACCAAATACTCACCCACCCCTAATTCCTCTGGCGGTGCAGGTTCATCCACAACCGAAATGATCAAAACAGGAATGTTTTGAGTGCGGGAGTCGGCCTTGAGTTGCGCCAAAACATCCCACCCAGAGCGATCGGGTAACTGCAAGTCGAGCACGACTGCATCGGGAGCCAACCTCAGTGCTTCTTCCTTCACACCGGTCCCCAAGGGATGAATCACACAATTAGTCACTCCCAACTCTTCCAAATAACGAGCCACTTGTTCCGCCGCAGGTGCGGAATCTTCCACAATTAACACCCCACGCAGCGTCTGTAAATAGAGTGGAGAGTTGTAAGCCGTGGGTTGGGAAGAGGGGGAAGTACGAACACTCTGGGGCCGCCAAGGAATCGAAACGGTGAAGCGACTGCCTTCCCCAACTTCACTCTCCAATCTCACGCTACCCCCGTGCAGTTCCACCACCTGTCGCACCAGAGCCAAGCCTAAACCAGTTCCCCGATAGCGACGGGAAAAAGAACTCTCCAACTGCACAAACGGTTGAAACAGCTTGCCGCTGTCTTCAGGAGTGATGCCAATGCCTGTATCGACAACTGCGAACCGCAAGACCTCCTGCTCCGCATCTGCTTCCACTTCGATCCAAACTTCGCCCGCTTCCGGCGTAAATTTCACTGCATTACTCAATAAATTAATCAACACTTGCCGCATCCGTCGCTCATCAACAATCACTTTGCCGAGGCGGGGTGGTACTTGGGAAGTTAGCCTAATTTGTTTTTGGTGAGCCTGCTGCCGGACAAACGCTAGGCTGGCATCGCATAACCCTTGAATGTCTGTCGAAGCCAGGTGTAGCTCCATTTTCCCCGATTCAATCTTGGCGAGGTCGAGGACATCATTGATCAGCTCTAACAAGTGCTTGCCACTCTGCTCAATGGTGGCTAATTTCTGGTGTTGCTTCGCAGTCAGAGGGCCGAAGACTTCATCGCGCAAGACTTCAGACAGGCCCAGAATGGCAGTGAGGGGGGTGCGGAGTTCATGGCTCATGTTGGCGAGGAATTCGCTCTTGGCTCGGTTGGCACCGAGGGCCGTTTCGATGGCTTGCTGCTGGGCAATTTCGGCTTCGTGTCTTGCCCAGGCGATGGCAACGATCTCGCTGACGAGCTTTAGCAGGTTAATGTCTTCACCGCTCCAAAATTGAGAGGAACGGACCGCCTCCAGCGCGATCAACCCGACGGCTTTGCCGGCGTGCAGCATGGGTAGGGTGAGCGCAGATTTGACGGCTCGACGCTGCCACTGAGTTTGTTCGGAGGCGGCTGCTGGCGGTAAGTCGGTGATGCAGGGAATTTGTACGATGTTGCCGCTGAGGAGTTGTTGGTGCAACCAAGGAAAGGCGTCAGCGGAGGCTCCAGGAATGCGATCGCTCGATGGCTGGATGCCGGGGGCACACCATTCATGAGTCTGGGCGATTTGTGGCTGAGGCTCCGAGTAGCGAACGATGGCACTGCGATCGCTACTGGTAAATTCAGCGATCGCTTGCAGGGTGAAATGAATGGCAGTTTCAATCCGTTGGTCGAGGAAGGTACGGGAGATACTGCTCAGCAAGTGGTCGGTGGCCGCTCGTCGTTGCAGTGCTTCCTCTGCTCGCTTGCGCTCTAGTTCTGCACCGGCCCTGGCGGCAAAGATCCGCAAAATTAACTGTTTGCCTGCTTCATGACTCATGGGTTTGACATCCAGCACGGCTAAATGGCCTAACACTTTACCCGTGGAGTTGACGAGGGGAATGCCTAAATAGCTGACGACTTGCAGGTCGATTAATTCGCGGTCGTTGGGAAAGCAAGCTTGCACGCCGTCTGGATAGTAGCAAATCGTTTTTTCCGCGATCACATTTTCGCAAGGAGTGTCACTGAGGTCGTACTCAATATCATCATTCCAGGTTTCTCCGGTCCAGAATGCTAAGGGGCGGACTCTGCTGGGAGTCGTATTCATTAATTCCGTCACGATCGCGTAGCGGACTTGGAGGACTTCGGCTAGGTAACGGACGCAGGAATGGAAAAAGTCGCTACCAATTTTAGCGGCTGTACCTTCGACGATTAATTGTAAGGCTTGTTCTTGTTGCTTGCGTTCTGTGATATCTGTATGGGAACCAACCATGCGGATCGGGTTGCCGCCTTCATCCCACACTGCTTGACCACGGCCGAGAATCCATTTATAACTGCCGTCTTTGCACCGCATCCGATACTCGGCGACGTAATAGGGGGTGGTTTGATTTAAGTTTGCCTCTAGGGTTTCCTGCACGCGATCGAGGTCGTCTGGATGCACAAGCTTTTTCCAAGCGTCTAAGGTATTGAGCATTTCTGAGTCGGAATAACCCAGCATTTCTTTGTAGCGCACTGAGTAAAATGCTTCATGGGTTTTGACATTCCAATCCCAGATCCCATCATTGTTGCCTTTGAGTGCTAACTGCCAGCGTTCTTCACTCTGCCGTAATTCTGCTTCGGCTTGTTTACGTAAGCGGAGTTCGTCGTAGACATCGCTAATGTCGCGGGCCACCCAGGCGACGGTATTGTTGGAAGTTGGCGAAATGCTGGCCGCAAACCAAATTTGTTTGCCATCGGCGAGCAAACTGTACTCAAAATTGACAATCTGTTGTTCTTCTAAAGCTTGTCTGATTGGGAGCCAAAATCCCTCGGAGTCTTGCTCTCCAAAGAATTGTTCGATGGTTTTATCTAGGATGTTACTCCCGTCATCATACAATCGTCTGGGATTAGTCGGTGCAATTTTAATATCATGCCGTTCGGCATCAATCATCAGTACAATGTCAGTCATTGCTTCAAAAAAAGCCCGAACTTCTGCTTCCGAAGAGCGCAACTTATCTTCTAGCAACCGTCGGTCCTGAATTTCCTGCTGCAAGGCCTGAGTGCGTTCGTTTACTTTTTCTTTGAGAGAATTTGAATAATTTTCTAATTCTTGCTGGGATTGCTGTAATTGTTGGCTCATTTGATTAAAGGCAGTTGCCAGCACAACCAATTCATTAATTCCGGCTATTTCTACGGTTTGATTTAATTCCCGGTTGGCAATGGCTTGGCTAGCTTGACATAAGCGTCGAATCGGTTGCGAAATCCAGCGAGCTGTTGCCAATCCTAGCAACACAGCGACTCCTAACGCACCGAGACAGAGCATCGTTCCTAAGCGAGTATAGGCGTTAATTTTGCTCATAAAATCGGCTTCAGGAACGACTCCGACAATCAGCCAATCAAGACCCAATCGATCTCGGTAGGGGGCAATTCGTACGAAATACCGTTGCCCGTCTTGACTAAATTCTAGTTGTTGAGTTCCTTGAATCTCTGTGAGCCTGCCAAAGCGTTCGAGCAAGTGTTGAGTCGTTGCGCGAGTGAGTGGTACGCTGCTATTGAGTGCTTGCAATCTGATCCGTTCTTGGTGTTTCTCTGGGTCAAGAAACATCTTTTCTAAAGTTGAGGTGGCGACGAGGGTGCCAGAGCGTTCAATAATAAAAGTCTGCCCAGTTGGAGAAATTTTCAAGCTATTGAGGAATTGGCTAATGTCCCCCAGGCTTAAATCCGTTGATAAGACACCGTTGAGTTTTCCACTTGCTTCATAGATAGGCGTAACCGCAGCGATACTGAGGGTGGGTGCAACTAACCAAGGATAGATAGAAGTCCAAGTGGGTTTCCCGACAGCTTTTGCTTGCTTGTACCAAGGGCGTTCAAAAGGGTCATAGTTGGGAAAGACTTGTTCTAATTTAATTTTTTTTCCCTCGCGGTCTAAGGTATAAAGGTGAAGATTTCCTCGGTCAGATTTCTTGATTAATCCCAGAGAAAATGAACCATCGGGATTTCGCTGAGTCCAAATCGCTTCTCTTTGGCTATTAATCAAACAAATAGAAGTAACAGAAGAAAATAAAGTTTGTTGACTCCAAAGTGCCTGTTCTAATTGGGGTAAATCAAGGGGGTTGAGCTGACCAATTCTGATAGCATTAGCATTGAGTGAGTTAATTTTTTGAGCCGTTTCTAGATAAGTATCGAGGCGCTCTTGGACGCGATCGCTCACCTTTACCATTAACTGACTGACTAAATCTTCAACAGCCTGTTGCCCATTTTTATAGGAAAGGTATCCGACTAACCCAACTGCTCCCACAATTTGCAGGACGAATGGCACAACCAGGACGAGGCGTAGTGGGAGGTTGGGAAAATTTTTGACAGTCGAGCGGCTCTGTTTCTGCATAGGCACGGGCAACGCTGTTTCACTTTTCTCATTATTGTAGATCAGCATTTGCTTCCTCTCCTGCCCGATTGAGTTTTGCAATGGGTGTGAGGGATAATGAGGCTTAAGGGTTAACAATTAACAGTTGAGTTTATAAGTTGGGGTAACAGCCGAGGAACCCAAACTCGAAGTTTTAAGATGCAGCCTTACTGGGGTAGAGAGGAGATTGGATGAGAGACTCCAGTTAAGGAAGGTTTGATGACTTCATCTCTCTCTCAACTTTGATTGCTTCGAGCGCCTTCCAAATTTTATGAAGTTCAAGGTTATCAACGCAAGTTTTCATCGTTTCTACCAGAGCTATTTGTTCAGCAGGAATTTGCAGAATTAAGTGATAAAGTGTGTCTTCATCTAAGGCAAGAACTGCTTGTTCAATCTGCGCTAATAGTGAATCCGGTAAGGCTTTTAAACTTAAGAAAATAGGAGGAAAATTTTCAGAATTTGAAGTTAAGGAGGGCGTAATTTCTTGGTAAAGATATCGCACTCCTAAATGTTGATAGAGCTTATGAAAAATCAGCGGTTTTTGAAAGGGCTTGGAAACAATATCATCACAGCCTACTGATAAAATCGAGGCTTTTTCCTCCTCAAAAACACTAGCAGTAATAGCAATAATTACAGTCATCTTTCCTTTTAAAGTTGCTTTAATTCTTCTGGTTGCTTCCCAGCCATTCATCACGGGCATCTGCATATCCATCCAAATTAAATGAGGCTCAAAATCCTTCCATTTTTCCAAGGCTTCTTGACCATTACAAGCTTCTTGAACATCAAACCCTACATTGGCAAGGATTTGTACTAAAAGTTCGCGATTTGTTGCTCGATCGTCTACAACTAAAATCCGATAACTTGGTTGATTCGGGGCAAGGGAAATGGCGTGGTGAGTTGGCTGTTCTGATAAAATTGTTGTGGCATTAGCAGGAGTAACAGCGATATAAAATTTGAAGGTTGTTCCCCGATCGACTTGAGAACTTACGGTAATATCACCGCCTAGAAGTTGAATATACTGGCGACTGATGGCTAATCCTAAACCCGTGCCTTCGGGAGAGGAAAGTCCGGCTTGAGTTTGTACAAAGGGTTGAAAAAGTTTATCGACTTCCTGAGGAGAAATACCCACCCCTGTATCAGTGACTTCAAAGTTAATTAAAGTTTGATCTCGACAGTTCCCCCGTGAAGCTTGTAACTTAATACTTCCAGCCTGAGTAAATTTAATCGCATTCCCAATTAAATTGATTAAGACTTGGCGAAGTTTGAGGCGGTCGCTTTGAATAAAATTAGGTAAATCAGGCGCTAACTCCACAGAAAGATTCAAGCCTTTCTCTCTTGATTTTAGCTGAAAGAAATCTTCGATTTCTCCGAGTAAATCTTCTAAAGAAAAACTAGATTCATTCAGAAATGTTTGTCCAGATTCAATTTTAGATAAATCTAAGATTTCGTTAATCAGATTTAGTAAATGTTCTCCGCTCCGGTGAATAATATTTAAATATTTGTGTTGTTCCTGAGTTAAATTAGAAGCCGGATTCATGAGCTGAGCAAAGCCAAGAATGGCATTGAGGGGGGTACGTAATTCGTGGCTCATGTTAGCCAGAAACGTGCTTTTAGCGCGGTTAGCTACTTCCGCTGCATAAACAGCTTGTTGCAGTTGTAAAGATTGAGTTTGAATCTGAACAAATAATTCAGCTTGTTGAATTGCCACCCCTAACTGAGTACCGACTTGGGTTAGTAATTGCAGCTCAGTAGCTGTCCACTGACGCGGACCATCGTTTTGATAAGCGGCCAGTAACCCCCAGAGTTGTTCGCCGACCGGAACAGGGACCAGGCAAAAAGCTTTCACTTGAAAATTTTCTAATAATTTCAGGTGACAAGGAGCTAAGTTAGCTTGATAGATATTATTCACAGCAAAGCTTTGTTGATGGCGGTCGTGCTCTCCTTTAATTTTTGGGAGGTAAGCATTTCGATAAATTTCTTGGCTCTCCCTCGCGATTAAAGACATAACACCTGGGGCAACAGATTCAGCAATAAATTTGCCACTCCCATCCAGTTCAAAGCGATAGATGCAGACACGCGAACACTGTAGCATTTCCCGAAGTTCCTCAGTCGTGGTGTGGAAAATCGTTTCGATCTCTAAGGTTCGTCGCATTCTTTGAGTGACTTGGAAAAGCATTTTTTCCCGGTCTAAGCTTTCTTGCAAAGCAATTTCAGCACGTTTGCGAGCAGTAATATCTAGCAAAACACCATGCCGAATAATTTCTTGATTATGGCGCTGGGGACGGGAATTCGCCTGGACCCATTTAAGTTTTCCGGAGGGAGTGATGAGCCGCCATTCATGGCAAAATGGCTTCATCATTTCTGCACTCTGGTTAGCAGCTGCATAATAACCTACTCGATCGTTGGGATGAATTTGGTTTAAGTAAAGGGTGGCATTTGTTAGAATTTGCTCTGGCTCTAATTCGAGTACATCTTGGCAACCGGAACTAACATATTTAAAATTAATTGTTCCGTCAGGATACTGCACCAGGATATAAAGCATTCCTGGTATATTAGAAGCTAAATTTTGGAGTAAAATTTTATTTTCTTGCAGGGCAGCTTCTGCCTGCTTGCGCTCGCTGATATCCTGCACAACAGCTAACATTAAGTTGGGATGACCCCCAGCATCAGGTATTAACGAAACTGTGAGACTGACCCAGATGAGGAACCCATCTTTATGAATAAATCGTTTCTCAATGCAATAGGATGTAATTTCTCCGGTTAAGAGTTGCTGAAAATTAAGCAGGTTTTGAGGAAGGTCATCTGGATGAGTAATATCTTGGAATTTAAGAGATAACAGTTCCTCCTGACTGTATCCAACCATCTGACAAAATTTCCGATTGACCAGTAGAAATTGACCGTGGATGTTAGTATACTCGATGCCAACTCCAGCTTGCTCAAAAACTGAACGAAAACGAGCTTCATTGTCTTGTAATGCTTTTTCTGCCTGTATGCGTTCGCTGATATCTTTAGCAATAGAAATAAGACAAACTTGTCCATCCAATTGAATAATTTCAGCCGATAACAGCAGGGTTTTAATCTCTCCTAAGCTGTTACGCGCTTGCACTTCCCAGTTATGAACTGAACTTGTTTGCTGAAGCAACTCTTTGAAAACAGAACGGTCTTCCTGGTTTACCCAGGTATTCAGTTCAAGGGAGGTGCGTCCAATCACTTCCTCACGAGATAAACCCACAAAATCTAAAAAATACTCATTCACCTCTAGGCAACGCCCTTCCTCTAAAGAGGAAATCATCATCGGATCGGGGCTAAGGCGAAAGATTTTGGTAAATTTTTCTTCTGATTTTTGCAGCGCTTCTTGGGCGCGATCGAAAGACTGGTGCAATTGTTCTGTCATTTGATTGAAAGAACCTGCTAAGCTATTCAGTTCTGCAATTAGATTGTTAGTCGGAATCGGTTTTTCCCACTGTTCTTTTGCGAGATGAGAGCTGGCTTGCTGGATCTGTTTAATGGGTTGAACGATCCAATGAGAGGTCAGCCAACCCATTGCGATCGCAACTCCTGAAGCTGCAAGGCAAAGCCAAAGGGTTTTTTGGGTATGGGCGTCAATCTTGGTCATGAAGTCGGACTCTGGCACAATAATCACCATCAACCAGTCCAACCCATAGCGGTCTTGATAAGGAACAGCCTGCACAAATAGCCGTTGATGTTGGCTGACTACAATTAATTGTTGGGGATGTTGCAGGTTGTGGAAGTTACCGAAGTGGTTTGCTAACTGTTGGGCAACATCCCGCGTCCAGCGGTCGTGGCTATTCACCGCTGATAATCGCGTCAGTTGACCTGTTTTCTGTTGCACAAAAAGGGTTTCTAAGGTAGATGTAGCAATCAAATCCCCGGAACGTTCCATGATAAATGTTTGTCCCGATGGGGAGAACTTGAGCTGGTTTAAAAAGGAACTCAGATAACTCAGTAGAAAAGTAGAGCTAAAAGTTCCTTGAAAGTTTCCGGCTGGATCGTGAAGGGGAGCAACAGCCGCAATTCCCAGGACTGGTGCAATTTTATAAAGAACGACCGGTGACCAACTTTGTTTGTTGTTCGCTTTTGCATAGAGATACCAAGATTCCTGGGAGATCTCCATGTTTAAGCGATAGATCAGCGTTTTTGGCTTGCCTTCAGAGTCAATCAGATAGTAGTTACGTTGCGCTAGTTCAGGCTTTTTGATTCGAGTTAAGTAAGGTGTACCGATTGCTAAATCGAGTCCGGTTAGAACTTGGGCATAGTGATGAGCCTCCTCACTGAGGATACGTGCACATGAGACCTCTTCTCCCTGTTCATTAGCGAAACCATTCGTGCCAATAGATGGGTAAAGACTGATCTGTTGCCACAGTTGTTTCCGCACAGACTCTAAGTCCTTGAGGTTCAAGGTTCCCTGTTCTAGTGCTAAAGTGTTTGCTGTTACAACTGCTTGAGGGAGGTGTAAGTAAGCATCCAAGCGAACACTGATCTGCGCTGATACTGCTTTCATCAATTGATTCGCTAACTCTTCGACTGCCTGCTGTCCGTTTTTATAGGAAAGATACCCGACTAAGGTCACTGTTGTGGCAATTTGCACAACGAAGGGAACTATCAGAACTGTTCTCAGAGAAACTTTCCCTGACCATCGAGTCGCTAATAATCGCAGTTTTTGAGATAACATGGAGCGAGATTTTTTTGACGCTCAGCGAGGTTTAAACCTTGCAGACAGAATTTTAAACAAGCTGCGAATCTTAAAAAATGCTAAAAATAAAATTTAAAAGCAAAAAAAAGTGACAAGGGTATCAAAAGTATAACCGATGGCAACTCTTTCCGCAACTCGCCCTAGCTTGAACGAACTCTATCAATGGGTTAATCCAATTATTGCTTAATTTTTAGTGAGATAATTTAATATGCGCTCAAAAAATATTTAGGGCTTGCTGAACAAAGCTAAAACCTGCATTCATCAAGGGTCCGTCAGGTATTCAAAGTCCTGTCAAGTGCTCCCAAATCTGGTGCCAGACCTCAAAACGTTTGCACTTTTCCCCCTTTTAACCCCTTTCTCCCTTTCCCCCTTTTAACCCCTTTCCCCCTTTTCCCCCTTCTTCAGCAAACCCTATTTAGATCGTTTATCTATCGGTAATTGTATAGGTTAGGTAGCAACCCAGCCAACTTCAGAAGCAGAGCTTGAGCCTTACTTACGTAAGATCCCTGAGGAATTTCAGCTTCCTGTCAGACATCCATGATTGCTTCACAGGACTCATTTGCAGGAGTGTTGGCTTAGGTTCTTCAAGCTAACCTATTTGAAAGTATTAATAGTCAATCGAAAATCGCTCTCAATATTTTAGGTTAAACCCTGATAAATTGGGAGGTGGATCACAAAGTTTGCTCCGGTTCCTGGCTCCGAAAAACAGTCTAAAGTTCCCTGATGCTTTTCGGTCACAATTTGATAGCTAATTGCCATGCCTAACCCTGTCCCTTTACCCAAGGGTTTGGTGGTAAAAAATGGATCGAAAATCCGATTTTTTACTGCTTCAGGGATGCCCAAACCATTGTCACTAATCTGAATTCGCACTTTCTTTTCAGATGGCACTACTTCTGTGGTAATTGTAATCCAGCTCGGATTTTTCTTGATATTCTCAAAAGACCTGCCTTTATCTCGTTCTTCCAAAGCATCAATGGCATTGGCAATAATGTTCATAAACACTTGGTTTAATTGACCTGGATAGCACTCTACCAAAGGTAAATTTCCGTAGTTTTTCATGACTTGGATTCCAGGGGAATCAGATTTTGCTTTGAGGCGGTTGTGCAAAATCATCAGAGTGCTATCAATGCCGTCATGAATATTAACTTCTTTGCAATCTGCTTCATCCAGGCGAGAAAAATTCCGCAGAGAAGTCACTATTTCTCGAATTCGCTCTGCTCCTACCTGCATTGAAGTGAGCATTTTAGGCAAATCTTGAATCAGAAACTCTAAATCGACATCTTCAATGATATCCTGCACCTCCAAAACAGGATTTGGGTAACATTGTTGATAAGTTTCGATCACAGCCAGCAAGTTTTTTGCATACTCATCGACGTGAATCAAATTGCCATAGATAAAATTCACGGGGTTATTAATTTCATGAGCAATTCCAGCAACTAATTGACCCAAACTTGACATTTTTTCGCTCTGAACCAAGTGAGTTTGAGTTTGTTGAAGTTGTCGCAGTGCTTTTTCTAAATCCTCTGCTTGTTGTTGTAAGCGAATTTCTACTTGTTTGCGATCGCTAATATTCATGGCAGAACTCACCATCCCAATCGCATTACCTTCGAGGTCCCGCAGCACCGACAAACCCAACATGAGATATAAATCTTCGCCCGACTTGCGACGAATTTTAACTTCCATCTCGTGAGTGCCTTTTTCATACAGCAGCTTGAGAATTTGCGCTTGCATCAATTCAGACTGATCTGGCTCATACAGCACAGAAATCGGTTGACCTATCACCTCTTGTGCTGTATAACCATACAATCGTTCAGCTCCTTGACTCCAACTGGTGATCGACCCCTGTAAATCCGTCGCGACAATTCCGTCATGGACTTGATTAATGATTTGCGCTTGCTGTTGCAAAGCGGCTTCTGCCTGTTTATCCTCTGTAATATCGCGAGAGATGCCAACAGTTTGAACCACTTGACCTTGACTATCAAAAATCGCAGTCTTAACCGTGCTAAATAAGCGAACTTCGCTATCGTAGCGGACAATCGGTTCTTCAATGATCAGAGTTTTTCCGGTCGTAAATACATGGGCATCATCCCGAATATATTGTAGGGTGTAATCGGGATTGACAAAGGGAGCATCGATTAAGCCTTGTAACTGCTCAGCAGTCATGCCATAGTAATTCCGAAATGCTTGATTCCCATAAATAATCCGAGAGTATGACCCTTTGCACAAAATTAAATCAGGGATCGCATCGAGGATTTGCTGATAAAGATTTTTGGTTTCTAATAATTGCTCTTGAGCTGCTTTGCGATCGCTAATATCCGTGTGAATCCCGATCCAGTCGCGGATGCTGCCGTCCGCCTCCAACACTGGAACAGCCCGCACCCCCATATATCGGTACTCACCATCATACCGCCGCAGCCGATGCTCAAACTCATATAAGGTCTGGTTCCTGAGAGCCACTGACCAAGTTTGGATGGTCTGGGCGCGATCGTCAGGATGAACAGCTTCGATCCAGCCAGCTCCCTTGAGCTCCTCAAAACTTTGCCCCGTGAAAGCACTCCATTCCGGTTGTTCCGAGACGAATTGCCCCTCAGCCGTTGTGTGCCAGATAATTTGCGAGGTTGCTTCCACCAAACAACGAAACCTTTGTTCGCTTCGTTGCAGGGCAACTTCTGCCTGCTTGCGACCGCTAATATCACGGGCGATCGCATAAATCAGTCGATCCGACTCAGAGGGAACCCCATTCCAAGACAGCCACTTGTAGGAACCATCTGGGCAGAGGTAACGGTTTTCAAGCAAAATGTTGCTAATTCCCTGCCTCAACTGTGCGAAGACGTCACTCGTCACCCCTCGATCGTCCGGGTGAACAAATTCAAGGAAAGGTTTCGATAATAACTCCTCAGTGCTGTAGCCCAAAATCACTTCAAAGGCAGGATTGATGCGCTTGAAGTAGCCTTCAAAGTCAACAATGCAGAGTAAGTCACTGGAGAGGTTAAAAAAGCGATCGCGCTCTAATTCTGCTTGACGGCGATCGGTAATATCGAGAGAAACACCAATTAAACTGACCACGTTGCCAGCCTCATTTTGAATGGGAGAAAAGCGGTTCTCAAAAAACCGACCTGCAAAGCAAGTCACACTTTCCGAGGCAATTCCCGCTAACCCTTGCTGAATGCCAGCCAAGATTTCTGGCTGATTTTGGCACAAGTCATCAACGGATTTTCCCACCAGTTCTCCGGGTTTGTATCCTAACCGCTCTAGTTCTTTCCCCTCAGAAAAGGTAAACTGTCCTTGCCCGTCGATCGCAAATAAAATTAACGGAGCAGAGGCGGTGACTGTATGCAATCGCTTTTCACTTTCTTGTAAAGCAGCAGTCCGTTCTTCCACCCGAGCTTCTAACTGTTCGTTGAGTTGGCGGAGTGCTTCTTCTGCCTGCTTGCGACCGCTAATATCCAACAACACCCCACAGAAATTGATTTCGCCATACTCGTTGAGCGTCGGCGTTGACTCCCCTTGCCACCAGCGCATCTCGCCATTCGGCTGAATTAACCGGCCTTCGTAGTACCAAGGAGCGGCATTTTCCAGCGCTTCTTCAATAGAGGCAATATAGCCACTGAGGTCCTCAGGATGCACGAGTTCAATGAAGCGGTTGAGGTCCTGCATCATTTCTCTGGCGGTAATGCCTGCGAGATCCCAGATGCCATCGCTGATGTAGTCAACCCTCCAAACTCCGTCTCGGTTGGCGAACTGGAAAATCGCACCAGGTAGGTGAGCGGCAATGTCTTCAATGCGAGCTGTCTGTACGGCGAGGGCGCGATCAGCTTTCTGGCGAGAGGCGATCTCAGCTTTGAGAGCTTGATTGACTTTGATCGCTTCCGTCACCTGTTCCTCAAGCATCTCCTCTAAGGTGTGATTTAATCTGGCCAGTTGGATGGCTTGCTGTTTTGTCTTGGCCAGTAATTCGGCTTGCTGGAGAGCGACTCCTAGGTGAACTGCGATTTGGTTGACAAATTCGATTTCCTCGTCTTGCCACTGGCGGGGCTGAGAGCATTGGTGAATGCAGAGCAGGCCCCAAAGCTGATCCCCTAGCAGCAGTGGCACGACTAAGTTGGCTTTGATTTGGAAGCGGGAGAGGAGCTCTCGGTGGCAGTTGCTTAAGTCGGCGGTATCAATATCAGCAATGGCTTGGAGCTGGCCTTGTTGGTAGCAGGAGGCGTAACGCTCTCCAAAGCAGCGGTCGTGAACTGGGGTGGCGATGGCGGAGTCATACCCCGGTAAGACATCTTCGGAGACAAATTCACCCTCGGTGTAGTTGGAGTCTGGGTGGAAGCGGAACATCCCGACGCGATCGGCGTTGAGCAGTTGCCGAACTTCTGTGGCTGTTTTTTGGAAGATTACCTCTAAATCTAGAGAGGCTCGAATGCTACCGATCACGTTGAAAACCGTTCTCTGTCGAGCGACCTGAAAGGGTGCAGTCAACTTGTCTTGTTGCAAGCGGAGCACCTGCTGACGGAGTGTTAACAATTCTTGTTGCAGGGCTTGGTAGGTCTCGGTGTCTAAAGTGACGGTAGGTTCGACCATTGTTATCTGAGTTCCCAGGAGTTTTAGAATATCGCTTGATCTGAGGTGTTGCGTTTGACCATCCTCACATCGTAAATGTGCGGGATGTTTGCTTTAATTAGCTTGCTTTTTTGCTAGAGAGGTCAAGGCAGACTGTATCAAATTTTACACGGATTTTCAAGCAGTAAATTGGATGGGAATCAGGACAAATTCAGCCTTCTTCCCATCTCTTGAGCAGTTGGGAATTCACTGATTTATGCTGGGGGAAAGTTGAGCTAGCTCGATTCGTTGATTCTAGTATTTATCAGTTTGCTGGTTTCGAGGGAGAAGTTAGCGACTTTAAAGAGAACTTAAAGTTCCACTGCACCCAACGCTTTTAAGGTCGCTTTCTGCGCTTCTGTGATTCCAGTCACCCCTGCGATCTTCATCCCTTCATAAATCCTGGGAGGTGTGAGGCTATCTAAGCATTCTCCTGACTCAATATCCCAGAGTTTAATCGTTTCATCCTGGCTGCCACTGGCAAGCATTTTACCATTGGGGCTGAATGCTACTGACCACACGGAGCTGCTATGTCCTATTAACACTCTGATGCACTCTCCTGTCATTATGTCCCAAAGCCGAATGGTTTGGTCAACACTACCACTGGCTAACAAACTCCCCGTCGCTTTATGAGGGTGAGAGAGGCAGGAAGTGGCGGGGTGAAAGGCAACCGACCACACTAGACTTTGGTGTCCTTGTAGGGTGCGATCGCACTCTCCACTGCTGACTTGCCACACTTTGATGGTTTGATCTTCGCTGGCGCTGGCTAAGAGGGTGCCGTCTCCACTAAAGGCAACTGATCCGATTAACCCTTGATGGCCTTGTAAAATTCTGACACATTTACCGGTGGTAATATCCCACAATCGAATGGTTTGATCGGCGCTGCTACTGGCGAGTAATTTGCCATTCGGGCTAAAGGCAACGGATAAAACCCAACTGTCATGGTCTGATAGAATTTTCAGGGTGCGATTGTCGGTCAAATCCCAGAGTCGAATGGTGCGATCGGCACTGCCACTGGCTAAGATTTGACTTTCGGGGTGAAAGGCAACTGACCAAATACAATCAGTATGTCCACAGAGTGGCGGGTTGATTTTTCCAGTCTCTCGTTCCCACAGCCGAAGAGTTTTATCTTCACTGGCACTCACTAATTGTTTGCTATCAGCACTAAAGGCGATCGCGCGGATCGATTTGGTATGCTGTTGTAGCAGTTTGCAGTTGCGAGTGCAGACTTCCCAAAGGCTTACGCTTTGATCGTTGCCACCACTGGCGAAGCAAGTGCCATCTGGACTGAAGGCGACTGACCAAATGCAGTGGGTGTGACTTTGGAGGGTTTGAAGGGGCAAGTATTTTTTCTCGGCTTCCACTTGCCATAGCTTTAACAGGTGTTTATCGCTGGCTGCGATCGCACTTCCGTCTGCACTGATGGCAATTGACCAAATTTGACTGGCATACTCTAAAGGGAGTCGGTCATATTTCTTGGTTTTCAATTTTAAGATTTTGATTCGTTTGCTATCTGCAACCACTAGGGTTTCACCATCAGGATTGAAGGCGACCGCCCAAACAAAGGTTAAATGTTCTTGAAAGGTTTGAGAGCATTCTCCGGTGGTGACTTCCCAAATTTTAATAGCTTGGGCTTCGCAGCTTGCAAGCTGCAAACCGTCAGGACTAAAGGCAACTGAGGAAACTTGGTTCTGGTGTCCTTGGAGAATTTGCCGACAGTTCCCGGTGGAAAGTTCCCAGATTCTGATGGTTTGATCGGCACTCCCGCTAGCTAACAGTTTGCCGTTGGGACTGAAAGCAATGGCATCGACTAATTCCGTATGTCCTTGAAAGGTGTGAAGGCAACTGCCACTGGCAATGTCCCAGAGTTTGGCTGTGCGATCGCTACTGCAACTAGCGAGGAATTGACCATTGGGGCTGAAAGCGATACCCCACACCCAATCCCTATGACCTTTTAAGATTTGGTAGGATTTCTGAGTTGGGAGGTCCCACAACCGAATCGAAGTATCAAAACTGCCACTCGCCAGTCGTTTGCCATCGGGGCTAAAGGCAACAGACCACACAATATTGGTATGAACTGCGGTTTTCCATAACAATTTGCCATCTGCCACTTGCCAGAGGCGAACTTCTCCATCGGCGTGACCGGTGGCGACTTTTGTCCCGTTTGTATTTAAGGCAATACTATAAATATTGTTAAAGGTGGCACTAAAAACTGATTTGGCTAAATTGGCTTGAGTAAAGTTGACTTGGCGCAAATTCACCCCTTGCAGAGAGGCTTGCCAAATGGTTAAGTGGGAAAAATCACAGCGACTCAAGTCTGCTTGTAATTGTATGAGTAAGTTTAGGAGGTTGCCGGCGATATAACCAGGAGGTGACGGTGGGTTTGCACGCAACAGGGATAGGAGTTGGTTCAAAGCCGAGATTAAGGTTTCTTGACTGCCAAAGGTGGTTAAGAGTTTTTGAGCGATCGGTTGCAGAATCAGGTTAATTTGAGCCGATCGCACGTAATCTTGAGATTCGGCTTTCACCAAGGCGAGGTACTTGCACAAGTTGAGGCTATCGAGGTTTCCTGACTCGCTGGTTTTGTAGAGTTCTTCGCAAACTTGCTCGATCAGGCGATCGCTCACGTACTCCATCACCACTGGTTGCAGGGTAAATTGTTGCAGGGCAACGGTGGGATTGATTTTGATTTCGATCAGCGATCGCCAGCCGATATATTCCAGGGTTTCTAATAACCGGCTCTGAGAAATTAAGGGAATAATATCCTCGCGTAATTGGTTAAAACTGACAGGTTCGCGATTAATTGCCAACCAATAAAGCACTTGCTGTTCGAGGGTAGATAACCGCTCAAACTGGTCGCTTAAAAGGTTCCGAATTCCATTAAAAACAGCAACCCCCTGGGTTATAAATTCGGTAATATTGCCAGCAAACAATTGTTGAATTGAGGTGGCAACGATTTTTAAAGCCAGGGGATTCCCTTGATAAATTTGCGTCAAGCGCTCAATTTCTTGGGATGAGGCATTGAGACCTTTGGTGCTAAACAGGATTGCTCCTTCTTGATGCGTTAAACCGCTTAATTGCCAGGAGCGGATCGGCAAAGATTCTCCTTCCAAGGCAGATAAACCTTGGGGTTTTTCTCGACTGGTAATGATGAGGCAACTTTTATGAGCAGTCTCTGCAATCCGCCGAAATAACTCACCGTAATCTTCGTAACCTTCTCGATACCGACCCGCAGGACTACCTCCCCTTAAAAGTGTTTCCAGATTATCTAATACTAGGAGGCAGCGCTTTTGGCGCAAATCTTCGATCAGTCGGGAAAGACGCTCTCTAGGTGTTTTGGGTAGATTCGCTTCTGCTTCTCGGTTGCTAGAGAAGAATTGCAGCAGTTGCGGGAGTATTTCTTCTAGGGGGGGTGCATTGCGGAGTGAGCGCCAGATCACGAATTCATAGTGATCTTGTAGCTGTTGAGCTAACTTGACTGACAGCGAAGTTTTCCCAATTCCTCCCATTCCTAATAACGCGACTAATCGGCAGCGATCGTGGAGTATCCAATGACCGATATTCTCTAATTCTGACTGGCGGCCATAGAAAACAGAGACATCCACCGCCTCCCCCCAATCTTGGTGAGCGTGAACGCTGACCAACTCCTCAATCCCTCGCAGAGTATAGTCGGGAGCTTCCAATTCTAGTCCTAGGACTTGGAAGATCAGCCGCAGCGAGCTTTCATCTCCCCCACTCGTCCCCCGAAAAATCTTCCGAACCGTGGTTGGGTGTAACCCTTGAGCACTAATCAGTTGTGCTTGTTCAGCAATTTTTGCAGGGTTATATTTGATACCAGTTTTTGCCTCTAACTCACTGATCCGAGTTTTCAGTTTTTTAGCTCCGGCTAGGGTTAAAATATAGCCACGATGGCGCTTTGACTTAGAATGGCTATTAGCAGTCACGGCGGTCAATCCCTGACGATAAGAGTTATGAGTGATACTAGAGTAACTCATTTGCTTATACTCAATTTTAAGTTGAGTTCCCAAATTTTTGAGGAAAATGGCAAGCACTCCAATCTTGCATCTGGGTATCACTCTCTCTTGAGAGCAATTTCTCTGACTTGAATCCGCAACCCTGTCGTTGCATCTCTCCACCCCCCTGCCTTTTGTCACTTTTAACTTAAGTTCTCCTTAAAATCTCGATCCTCTCCCACAAACTCCTGTAACTCCGCGAAACTGATCTTAGTTGACTCAGGAAGGACTGCTCTAGAACTAACAAGTAGGTGGGAATTTAAACATCTAAACAAGGATGCTTGTAGGAGAGATTCATTATGAAATTCACCAATACTCATAAAATTTTAATCGTTGACGATCAGCCGAATGAGCTCAAGATTCTCTCAAAGTTCTTAGAGAAACTGGGATATCAGCTTGTCGTTACGTCTGATGGTCAGATGGCGATTGAATTAGCAGCTCAGCTTTTACCAAGCCTAATTTTGCTGGATAGAAATATGCCAGGAATCGATGGATTTGAAACTTATAGAATTTTGCAGAGCTGTCCAATTTGTCAAGACATACCTGTCATTTTTATGACCCATTTTGACGATGCGGAAAGTATTGTAACTGCTCTGAATTTAGGGGCAGTAGATTATCTCACAAAACCCTTCCAACAAGAGGAGGTATTAAGGCGCGTTCAGCTTCACCTCAAACTCCGTTTTTTAACGTTGAAACTCATCGAGCAAAATGTGATGCTCACTGATGAAATGAACTCTCGAAAGAGCTCAGAATTAGAGTTACGCAAGCTCGCTCAGGAATTAGAGGCGCGAGTGGAAGACCGGACCGAGCAACTTTCTCTAGCATTAGAGGAATTGCAAAAAGTGCGCAAAGAATTGTTAGCAAGGGAAGCAAAGTTACACCATGATAGGCTCCACGATGCCTTGACCGGTTTACCTAACCGAACTTGGCTGATGGAGCAGTTACAACGGACGATTCAACGGTTGAATCAGCCCCCCAATTCTCAATATGCAGTCTTATCGGTAGATATAGACCGATTTAAAGTGATTAATGATAGCTTAGGGCATTTGGTGGGTGATGAATTGCTCAAACAAATGGCTTTTCGGCTGCAAAATTGTTTAGGTTCTATGGGCAAGATTGCCCGCTTTGGAGGTGACGAGTTTATCATTTTTTTAGATGAGATTCAGTCAATTGAGCAGGCCAAGAGTGTGGCTGAATCTATCTTGGAGCAAGTAAAAGTACCGTTCCAACTCAATGATTATGAAGTCTTTGCAGGAGTTAGCATCGGTATTACTTGCAGCACTTTGGGATATCAATCTCCCATTGAAGTGCTCAAAGATGCAGGAATTGCGATGTCTCAGGCAAAGCAGGCAGGAAAAGGGCGCTATCAAGTGTTGACCTCTGAAGTGAAGGGGAGAGCGATCGCCCGCTTGCAATTGGAAAATGATTTACGACAGGCACTGGAACGGCAAGAATTTTTTTTAGAATATCAGCCCATTTATCACCTCTCGACAGGAGATTTACAGGGTTTTGAAGCTTTGGTGCGCTGGCAGCACCCCTCGCGGGGTCGGATTGCTCCGACTGATTTTATCCCGACGGCTGAAGAAATTGGTTTGATCGATCGGCTAGGCTTTTGGGTTTTGCAAGAAGCAGCTCGTCAGTTAAGAGACTGGCAAGAAAAGTTTCCCCGATACCCAGCACTGGTGATGAATGTCAATTTGTCAGCAAAGCAGCTCAAACAAGCGAAGCTTCTTCAAGAAATTGAAACCATTTTTACTGAAATGGGGTTAACTAGCAACTCCTTGAAACTAGAGATTACAGAAAGCTGGTTTCTGGAAATTTCCTTAGAAGAAATTGAGATGTTACACCGACTTCGGGAAAAAGGAATTAGCTTATGTATTGATGACTTTGGCACTGGTTACTCCTCTCTAGGTCGCTTGCAGAAATTCCCGGTGGATACTATTAAAGTTGACCGCTCTTTCGTCAAGCGACTGGGTATCAGTGCACCAGAGACAGAAATCGTGCAAACCATTGTGAATTTAGCTCATAGTTTGGGACTCGATTTAGTTGCAGAAGGGATCGAGACACCTGAACAGTTGCAAAAACTACAAGAGTTCGGCTATGAATTTGGACAAGGCTATGTTTTTTCTCGACCTTTAAGTAGCCAAATGGCAACACAGTTATTGTGCAATGTCTCCGATCAAGTTCAAGTTGCACAAAAACAAGCTGATTGAGCAGGCGGAAATCAGAAGTTCTTCGGGGAGGTTCCTGATGAAGATGAGCGAAAACTTTTGTAAGAATTACGACCCGGATCGGGTTGGATTTGGACACGACGGCAACGCCGTGTCCAAAAGGGTATTACTACAAAAAAGAGATGCTCCTATTTTAATCCGGTTTAATCGCAATAATGGTACGGTGGCGCGGATCGCTAGGAACGGTTGTTTTGTAGTCAAACCCAACCTCTTTTAAGGTAGCTTCTACATCAAATGTATAAAATTCATCGCTCCAAGGTTCTGTACTCTTCATTAGAACAAAAAGAGCTGGCGGTAAATTCTGAATTACGGAAGAAGCAGGGTTATTATCGATGATTGCTAAACAGCCACCGGGCCTCAGGATTCGCAGCACTTCTTGGAAAATGGCTCGACTGGTGTGACTGGGAAGTTCGTGCAGTAAAAACTGTAATGTCACTACATCGAAAGAACGATCGGGAAAGCCTGTATTTTCTCCTAATCCATGTATCCATTCGGTAATTTCTTGCTTTTCATCGATCACCTTCGCTACTGCTAACATATAGGGTGATAAGTCTAAGCCAACAGTCCGAACAGGATATTTTTTGTTAGCATAATAGCGGTGAAGTGCTAAGGTTGAGATACCAACCGAGCAGCCTAAATCGAGTACATCTCGCACGTTTGCTGGCTCATATTTTTCTAAAACCTGATGAAAACTACCGCGCAAGCGTTCGTGGGCTTCTTGCCAGGTAAGCGATTCACCTTTCCAAATCCGTAACCCCAAAGCACGAGTCGCTGAAGGAGCTTCAAAAGCAGCTTGCCAACACATATTCCCTGCATCGTAGGCATGGAAGGGAACCTGGTAGTAATCAGGATAAACAATATTAGGATTAGCGATCTCTTCCAAGAAGGCTTTTGCCTGAGACCGCTCTAATTCTTGATAATTTTTTCTCCAAGGAATGCCATTTTTTTCAGCTGTTTTAATGATCACTTGTCTAGCTTGACGCTTCATCAATTGGTAGAGGGCTGGCGTTTGAATTAAGAAATTAACCAATCGGGAGAGCCAGTCTTCGCCTGCCCAATCTGGTTTGAGTTTGGTTTCCATAAAAGTCAAATCAATGAGAACAGCTCTTAGAATTATCTCATTGAGTGCGCTCAAAATAAAAATTTCACTCGTCAGCTTTATGGTTCTTCAAGTAAAATAATTCTGATTTCGGGCTTTTCAAGAGAAACGACGACTCAATTTTTTCTTGAGCGATTTACCGGTTCAACCCACCTCAACGTCATGAATGAGTTAAACTTTTATTAGAAGTTGGAATTTTACCCAAAGCTTCTCCCAACTCAAAGTGATGAACGTTGAGGACGAATTACCAAAAAGATACCTAATAAAATTAAGAGGAAGCCGACAGCTTGGAACCATTGCGGCGTTTCTTTTAAAAAGAGAACAGCCATAATGCTGCCAAATACAGGAATTAAATGCAAAAATAAACTTGCTCGGTTAGCCCCAACTAATTCAATGCCTCGGTTGTAGCACAAGTAAGCAATGATGGAAGGAAATAACGCGACGTAGGCAAGAGAAATAAAGGTTACAGGAGTCCAATTCATTACTTTCCCTGTTAAATGTTCCCACAGGTAAAAGGGTAGAAGAATGAGGGTGCCACAGCCAAAAGTAACGGCTAAAAAACTCAAGGGGTGAAGAGCCGGCCGCAGTCGCAATAGAGTTGAATAACCAGCATAGCTAACCATTGCTAGGAAAATGATTAAATCTCCCTGGTTGAGGGAGAAAGTGGTTAATACCTGCCAGCTTCCGCGAGCAATGATGGTAAGAGCACCGATGAAGGAAATCAATACCCCTAAAATCTGCGGCACTGACAGAGTTTCCTGAAAAAATAGGTAAGACATGACCACTATCATTAATGGCATTGTAGACTGCATGAGTAGCGCATTGATTGCAGTTGTAAACTGTAAGCCAGTGTAGAGGAGGGTGTTAAAAACAGTAATGCCTAAAGCTGATAATAATAAGATGATTTTCCAAGAACGGACTACCTCTGACCAGTCTCGCTGTAAGTGAGGCCAAGCTGGAAGTAGAATCAACAAAAATCCCCCTAGCCACCGCCAGAAAGCTAGACCAATGGGAGGAATTTGACCTTGTACAGCTCGACCGACTAGGGTATTGCCAGCCCAAAATAAAGTTGTGAAGATGAGTAAGAGGTAGGGAAATTTAGAGAGGTGTCTTGCTCCTGTACGGACGCTTTGCAAAAGTCTGGAGACAGGGGTAGGGGGTCGATAGTGCATTTGAGTGGCAACGATGTTTCTCAACAAAACCTACCATGAGCGAGCCAGGAGTCATACAACTTTGTTTTAAAATTTATGGGGAGCAGCTTGAATTATAGGTCAGAAAATCTTGAGAAATTGCTCATCATTTTCCTCTCATTAATTCACTCTTCCTCCTGTGATCAGATTAAAAAATTGAGGCAAATGTTTTTTGAGAATCTTAGCAACTGCTAATGTAATCGTAATGGCTAAAATCGGGATTAATAAATAATAAATTAGGGCGATACTTGGCTGTGAAGCTGGTAAAAATCGAGACAGTATTTTTCTAAGTACCATTGCTGTTGGTTCATGGGCAGCATATACAAAAAAGGTAAAGGGAGTCAGCGCAATTAGGAGCGTCTCTAGTTTGGTTTCTAATATCTTTTGGGAAAGACACCAAGCAGCCATCACTCCTAAGCAGTTGAGTAAAAATTGGATTTGATTCCCCCATGTTAATTCATGGGTGGTCCGCAGCACACTTAGACTAATTGCTAGGAGGAGATAGGTTGGTAAAATGAGCGAGTTCCACCGATCGATCTTGGTGACATCCCATCGTTGAACAGCGATTAAACAGCCTAAGTAAAAAAAGACGATACTGCTGATAAATCTTAGGTTGACAAAGGGTAAGTTAGCTTCGGGTAAAAGGGGCAATAATATAATCAGGAGACTCAGAGCAGGGGTTTTTTGAGCAATGATGTAAAATATGGGTGAAATTATCACCAGATAAATCAGATCGCGCAGAAACCAAAGTGGTAATAGAATCGGATCTCCTCCCATCACACCGAAGGCTTCTAAGTAGTCTTGAAAATTATAGTTGGCGACTAATTTTTGGAAATTGTTTTCCAAAAAAGATGCTGTAAAAGGGAATGATTGCAGGAAAAATATCAATAGTAAAAAACTAAGATTCCAGAAAAGATAGGGAATACAGAGGGTGAAAAAGCGAGATTTTATTTTTTTAATATAATCTTTTAAGGTGAGGTTAAAGTTAATAAAAAATAGCCATCCTGAGACCACAAAAAATAAGGGGACTGCTACCCTCGCTAAAATATTGGTTCCCAAGGTAGAAACAAAGATAGTCGAAGGGCTAACCTCCATATTAATGCCACCATGAATTAAGACAATGGCAGCAATTAGAGGAAATCTGAGAATGGTGATTCTGCGAGAAGTTTCTGGGTTGATTTCCATGCTTGTTCATCCCATCTCCGTGGTTGAATCAAAAGCACCCTATGCTATTCATGCCAGTGTAACTGGCAGGGGACAAGTGTAAACGATGATGGCTCAATGGTGGACCTCAGCAAAGCTCAGAGCTTCCTTTTCCTTGACCCTGCCGATGGTATCAGTTTTAACTCATTGATTGGCGAACTCTAAAAATTTGTGATTTCTGGTTTCAGATTCATTGCAAATCTCAAATCAGAAATCACAAATCTCACTGCTCAAATCAACAATTTAGAATCCCATGACTTGAGCCACTGTTTCTAGGGTTGGCTCAATTCCTTTCTTAAATTGGTTGTTGCTATAGGTGATGGCGGTATCTGGATCTTTCAGACCATTACCGGTCAGGACGCAGACAACTGTTGCTCCTGCTGGTACTTGGTCTTTTACCTTCAACAAACCGGCGACGGAGGCGGCGGAAGCGGGTTCGCAGAAAATGCCTTCTAAGGAAGCTAGTAGGCGATAAGCCTCTAAGATTTCTGCGTCGGTAACGGCGTCAAACCCGCCTTGGCTGGCTTGTGCTGCGGCGATCGCTTGGTTCCAGCTTGCTGGGTTCCCAATACGGATGGCTGTGGCGATCGTTTCCGGGTGTGCCACGGGTTGACCACTGACTAAGGGGGAAGCTCCCGCAGCTTGGAAACCCATCATCCGAGGTAGGCGGGTGCAATTTTCGGCTTGGTGGTACTGACAGAACCCCATCCAATAGGCGCTAATATTGCCTGCATTGCCGACTGGAATGCAGAGCCAGTCAGGAGCATCGCCTAAAGCATCTACGACTTCAAAGGCTGCAGTTTTTTGACCTTCCAGTCGGTAGGGATTAACGGAATTAACTAAGGTAATGGGATAGTGAACCGCCATTTCCCGGACGATTTCCAGGGCTTGATCAAAATTTCCCTTAATCGAAATCACTTCGGCTCCGTAGAGCAGGGCTTGAGCTAATTTTCCTAAAGCGACGTAACCGTCAGGGATGAGGACAAAGGCTCGCATCCCACCCCGACGGGCATAGGCTGCTGCTGCTGCGGAGGTGTTACCGGTACTGGCACAGATGACAGCTTGTGCGCCTTCTTCCTTGGCTTTGGAGATGGCCATTGTCATACCCCGGTCTTTGAAACTGCCGGTGGGGTTGAGGCCATCGTATTTAACCAAGACTTGTACCCCTCTGCCCACCATCTTGGCGATCGCGGGGACGGGAATCAATGGAGTATTGCCCTCTTGCAGCGTTACTACCGGAGTAGTTTCAGTGACAGGTAAATAGGGGCGATAAGCTTCTATGAGACCGGGCCAGATCGAGCGTCTGGTCTGAGCGTCGCGGGCTGGAGAGTAAGTGGCAGACAGAATAGAGGTCACGATGTTTACGGATCTGAGGCTATTAGCCTGGGATTTTACTTTAATTTTAGCTTGATTGGTAAACTTTAATGTTTAATGCCGTCTAATTCAGGTTAAAATATCTTAACGGTGTGAGTAAGTACAAATGACTAGCCAAATACTGATGTCTAATCCTTCCTCAACTCTTTCCCGCAGTCAAAGTTCCTCTGACAACGCTCAAACGCTTTGTTGTCCCGCTTTATCGGCCAATCCCACTGGCACAATGAAGTGCGTGTACCAAGCCGATCAGCAAGTAAAATTCCTGCACCTACAAGCGGAAGTGGAATCTTTACTGCTACAACTGCAAGCTCTTAAGGAGCAGCGCTCGACCTCTCTGCCTGAAACTTCACTGAGCCAAGACACTGGTAGCAACAGTAACTAGGATGCCATCCTAACTTCTGTAGTTCAGCATCCCTGCACTGTGGTATAAAAGGTAAGGTTTTGCTAACCGCAGTGTTATTTTTAACCAAAAGCGCTAGCAATTCACGGAGGGCTAGCCCTTTCTAGTATTTCCTAGAAAGTTAAGGCTTGATGTCGTCCTGCCTGCTAAGTTTAAGCTGGCAAAAATTTTCCTGCGTCAATTTTGTTACACGACTTTACTGAAAAGACGGAGAAATTAAACTCATTTATGACCGCATCGCTTGCAAAACCTCTAAATTCGGCACCAGCTACCGCTATTCCTGGTCTGCGCCTCAAAGATATTGTGAAAACTCTGCCGCGTGAGGTTTTCGCCAAAGATCCCCGCCAAGCTTGGGCTACAGTCTTGATCAATGTTTTGTTAGTGGGATTAGGTTACTGGGCGCTGGCCATCGCGCCTTGGTTTTTATTACCAGTTTTATGGATTTACATCGGTACAGGGTTGACTGGTTTTTTTGTCATTGGTCATGACTGCGGGCATCGGTCTTTTGCAAATCGCCACTGGGTCAACGATCTCGTTGGTCATATCATGTTTCTGCCCCTGATTTACCCCTTTCATGCTTGGCGGATTCAACACAACCACCACCATAAACACACCAATAAATTGGGTGAAGATAATGCTTGGCAGCCTTGGCCAGAAGAAGAGTATGCCAAGGCTGGAAAGCCACTGCAAATTGCATATCGGTTGATTCTAGGGCCTTGCTGGTGGGTTGGATCGATCGCTCACTGGGCAAATTTACACTTTAATTGGTCACAGTTTAAGGGGAAACAACGCCAGCAGGTGCGATTTTCAGTATTGGTGGTGTTAATTGGCGCTGCGATCGGATTTCCAGCACTCATTGCCACAACCGGAATCTGGGGATTGGTGAAATTCTGGGTGATGCCCTGGCTGGTTTACCATTTCTGGATGAGCACTTTTACGCTTGTACACCACACTTCACCAGATATTCCATTCAATTTTCCTGAGGATTGGAATGAGGCGCAAGCACAGTTAGCAGGAACGGTTCATTGTGATTATCCCCGTTGGGTAGAATTTCTCTGCCACGATATTAATGTTCACATTCCTCATCATATTTCTACAGCGATTCCCTGGTACAATTTGCGACGGGCTAACAGTATGTTGCAAGAAAACTGGGGTGAATATATGTATCAAACCAAGTTTTCTTGGAGTTTGATGAGGAAGATTACCGATCAGTGCCAGTTATACCATCCGGTTAAATACTATCAAACCTTTAAAGAGTTTCATAGTAAAAGCGCTAAGGGATAAAACCCAGCTTAACAACTTGAATCCGCTTTTATGCTAACAATCAGCAAATAGCTTGTCATAAAAACCCGGTCTTTTAAAAAAGCCGGGTTTTTATTTTTAGATTGACTTTCGTAAAAAATTGTGAATGGGTGCTGACATACTCCGAACGAGGCACTTAAACTAGGAGCATCAGTCTAATCAATCGGTTGGCATGACAACTCCCAATCGTTCCACTCTCTCACAGTTGTTAGCCTCTATTACCCCTCACAGTAGTGAAGAAGATGTAGAGAACCATGTAATCGTTCCACTTTTACATATCCTAGGTTACAGCCAACAAGATTGGCAGCATCAAACTGTAATTAGTAAAATTAGGCTTGATTTCCGAGTGCACCCACCCGATGCTGCAACTTCCTATCCGCCCTATCTCGTTATTGAAACCAAGGCTGCTTACAAAACAATTGCTCATACGAGCTGGCAAATTAACAGATATTTGCGTAAGTCGGGAGCCATATTAGGTCTTTTAACCAATGGCTATCAATTTCGCATCTTGTATAACTACAATAATCAAGTTGAAACCATTATAGAATACTCTCAAATTGAACTCATTAACAATTTTAAATTATTTAAAAATATCCTGAGTAAAACTACTTGTTTAAAAGTTAGCCAAGCTTTCTATAATAGCCAACAACGAATTCATCTGCAATTTGCCAGTTTCATCTCCAAATCGTTTGCCAATGAAGCCATGCTTGGATTATTTAAGAAGAAGCAAAACCAAGTTGATAGCGGAAATTCTGCAAATCAAGTAGAAGCAACCACAGTCGAGTCCAATGAAACCAGTTTAATAGACCTTGAAAAACAGAGAAAATCTATGATCGTCACAGTTTTCAACAACAAAGGTGGAGTCGGTAAAACAACCCTCACGATTAACCTAGGTGCAACTCTGAGCCAAATGGGTAAACGGGTACTGCTCATTGATGTGGATGCTCAGGCAAATTTAACAACGGGATTGGGTATCGATCCCTTAGTGGATGTTGAAGAACAAGGTAAAAAAGATGTGACGCACCTATTACTCGATCCCAGAACAAAATTAGAAGAAACTATTATTAGAAAAACCTGGGGCGGTCTCGAATTAGATATTGTTCCCTCCCATATTCGTTTAAGCAGGAAGGAAACAGAATTAAATGGAACCGTAGGGATCGATCAAGTTCTAGAAAAGAAACTCAAAAACCATCCTTATGACTTTATTTTTATCGATCCACCTCCTTCTTTTGGAAGAGTGAATGGCATTGCTTTAATGGCATCCTCTGGCATACTTATTCCTACCCAATTATCAGCTTATCCAATTCGAGCTTTGGAGTATGTATTAGAAAGAATTCAAGAAATAGAACAGTTAAAGCCGATAGCGGTCTTAGGAATAGCAGTGAGTATGTACGACCAGAGGTCGTCGGGATTTAATACATTAATGACCCAAAAACTTTGTTCGATTTTGCAAAGGCTTGAGCTAAATAATATCCCTCTTTTTCCTGAAACAACCTGGATTCCCCGATTAAATATTGTTTCACTTTGCCAAGAAAAAGGTTATCCGATTCAGCAAGCAGAATTCGATCGCGATATGAAATCTCAAGAAAAAGAGGCAGCTCAAAAATTGATAGAACGCTATGAAGAATTAGCTCAATATTTAATTAAGATTACGGAGAAGGAGCTATAAACATGGACCGCACAGAGCGTAGTAATCGGATTAGGGCAAACTTAGGAATTGAACCCATTATCCACGGTCAAGTCTATACATTTCAAGTTGCGATTCCATCTTCACAACAGCAGGAAATTCCCCTCGAAAAACGTCAATTATTAGAAGAAACTCTGACTCAACACAAGACGAACTTAATTTCTTTAATTGTACGAAAAACAGATTCATACAGTGAAGAGGAAGAGTACGAAGTGGTTTATGGTGCTGATTGGTGTCTGGTTGCTAAGGAACTAGAGATTGAGAAGCTTTGGGTTTGGGTTTTTGACATGAATGATGAGCAAGCTGCTGCTGCAAAAGCAGAAATGGAACAGCTTGTTGGTTCGACCATCATACCACTTTCCCCACCCTCTCCTTCTGACGGAATCAGCGACCTGAAAAATTTGATTCAAAAACTAGAAAAAAATCTTCTACAAAAGATAGAGAATATTGCCAATCAAGTAGAGCAATTGAAACAAGCAAGAATTACGAATGAAGTTGAAGCAATTTTGAAACAGCAACAAGAATCTTTTGTAAAAATAATTGAGGAATTGCTGAAGTCACAACCACCCATTAAACAGCAGAAAGCTAGTAATGAACTAGCTAAACAAGTGACCAGTACAGGCAGAAAAAATTACAAAAACTTGACAGTCCCTGAGCTAAGGCAACTAGCCACAGAAAAGAATATTAATATACCTTCACGCATGAGAAAACCCGAGATCATTGCTGCTTTGGAAAAAGCAGATGGCGGTTGAAATCAGCGAGAAACCTGTAGCTGCTAGCTGCAAGTAAGTCAGGGGTAAAAAAATTGCGATCGCAGCACGCACACACCTTCCCCCCCACCGCTCCCGATCTTGACCCACTCATCAAGCCGCCAGCTTGCCACCCTTCCAGACGAGAGCAAAGCTAGGCGGCTAAATCTTTACATAAAAATCAGCCATGACCTCATCCTATCCCTTTCAGTTGCACCGACCTGAGGGGGACAAGGGGAAAAGGGGAAACGAGGATGAAATCAATGGTAACCATGAGCCAAGTCCTGAGCTTCCCTTTCCCTGACAAAGCCGATGCTACCGGATGTGATATCACACTTGACTCAATCGCGATCGCCAGACCTTGACCAACTCCTTCTAAACAGATATAAATAATCTCAGGAAATCTACGGATCTGTGCAAGCTGCCGCTAGCAAAACTGATTGTGAGTAGAGCACAGGCCAAGCGAGCGTCAGAAGCCCCCGCTAAGCGATCGCGCTTCCACGATGCCACCCTCCCTAGCACTACCATTTTCTGTATTCTGAATCTCATCTCCCAAAAGCGCCTGCGTGAGCGCTTTCGCTCCTCAAGAGCCTAGCATTCCCGCAAACCCCGCGCTTTCTCTCAAAGCACATTCTCCGATCTAGATCGAGAATTGCTCCAGCTAACTTAGGCAACCTTTGCCACTGATATCGGTTTCGCTTGCTTGCACCCGTCGAACACCGCGAAACCAGCAACCTTGATAGCACTCTGTACCTCCCTCCGCTTCCCTCCCTCAATCATCTGATGAGAGAAGCCTTTGCTACCGAGTAGTGGCAATTACCACTAAAAAACAGAGTACGGAAACGTTGCCAATAAAAAAAGCTGGGCATCTCTGCTGCGATCGCAAATCGGTGCAACTACCCCACCCCCAATGCAACTGTATATTTTGCTTCTAAACACAGAGGGAGGGCTGAATTTAAACATCGTTGTTATAAACACCGTTGTTAATTTTCTCAACAACACCGATCCATTGCGTTTGCGACAACTTGATAATGGATGCAGTCAACGAGCGCAAGACCCTACCCCGGAGGCCCTTGGCTGCTATATAAAACACCCTCAATACCTGGATTTTAATCACAAAAGGGGACGTCTCAATGGAGCAATCAGAAGGTCATAACCGCATAATTGAACATTTGCGGATTAAGCCAATAAGTCACAGTCAGATTTATACCTACCAAATTGCTGTACCAGAGTCTCAACGGGGCGAAATTCCTCAAGAGCGGCGCGAAGCTCTCAGGAGGAGTCTCCTAGAGCAAGGCAGCAATTTGATGCCCCTGATTGTGCGACGTACAGAAGCCTACAGTAATGAAGAAGAATATGAAGTTGTTCATGGAGCTGATTGGTGTATTGTTGCCCAAGAGCTGAATATCGATCAGCTATGGGCTTGGATTTTTGAGATGACAGACGAGGAGGCGACTGCTGCGAAAGCTGAGATGGAAAGCTTAGCTCTAGTAGCACCAGAGGAAACAACCCTGCTTAAGAGTTTGCTGCAACAACTTGAGGTATCATTTCAAGAGAAAGTAGATACTCTTACAAAGAAAATAGAGCAAGCTGTTAAGAAAAATGAAGACATCCTCAAAAAGCAAGTAAAGGCTCTCGCTGAGCGTAATTCTGATACAGACCAAATAGAACAGATTAAAAATCTGATCGAAAGACTCGAGAAAACATTTCACGAAAAGGTAGATAACTTGGCTAAAAAAATTACACAAACCGGTCCAACTCTCCCCTCCGCCGTGAATTCTGAAATTAACCTAGAATCGGCCCTGAGGCAGCTAGAGGAATTAGAGAAACTCCTTGAGCGGAAAATCGAGCGCACAGTCCAAGCGATTAATCAGTATGTCGCTGACTCCATTCAAAGCATTGAAGACGATCTCAAGAACCAAATCAGCGCCATCCGTCGCGAACTCGGAACCAGCTCAAAACCCCCAGCAAAAGTTCAGGCAAAAGCGCAACCAAAACCCGAGCCAGAAGCAGAACTAGAAGTCCCAGTTCAACCAAAATCACGGTCAAAAGCTCAGCCAAAAACATCAGTCCAAGCTGAGCCAAAACCCAAGGAAAAAGCTGAGCCAAAATCCAAAACAAAATCTCAGCCACAACCAGCAGCGTCCTTACAGGAAGACTACGATAGCCTTTCTCTCAGAAAGCTGAAACTGATTGGAAAACAGCGAAAACTGCGCGGCTATGCACGCATGAAACGGCCTGAAATTCTGGCAGCGCTCAAAAAAGCAGATAGTGGGAAATAAAGGTTGGTGATGGTTGACAGGTGACTGATAACTGGCAACTCATGGAAAAGATGGGTTGGGTTTTGCTAGCACTCAACCCAAATTAAACCACCTGTACAGCAGCAAACACTGAACGAAGCATCCCTACTGCCTTGTATAACGGTGCTTGATACCAACGGGAAAATACTCGGGATCGCCAGTCGGAGTCAACTGCACGATCGGTAACTGATACTCCGGTGGTACATAGTTAGCAAACTCACTGTTAAGTCGCCGTAACTGCGAGAGAATTGAAGACGCGATCGCCTCCCGCTTTTCCTCACTTGCTTCTACCCCCGGCGCTAACTCCACCACCACCGATAAAAACCGATTTCGATCCGCATCTTCCTTCACTTGCAACACAAACTTACCCGTCACCCATTCCCGGATCAGAGGCATTTCCAACCCCACCGTTACATTTTCTGGATAGATATTTGCGCCGAAATAAGAAACCGTGAAATGGGATCGACCAAACACATACACAAAGGGTAACTGTCGCACCCCCCTCAGCAGCGAAGTATTCTCTCCGGCGTCATCCTGCAACTGCGCGATCGGGTTAAAATCCCATTGGTTGAGAAACTGAAGCATTTGCTCATAAGAGATCAAACCGCCTTGATCGGAAATGTGATAGCGCAGCAACGGAATACCGTTATCACCCGAAAATAAGAGAGTCCCTGCGGTCGCGAAGGTATCCTGTCTGCTTGCTGCCACCTCAAAAAAACGGCTACGAGGATCGTACTGTAGCAGCGTTGGCAACCGCGACTCCCCAAACAAGGCACGGGCCGCATCCGGATGGTTGGCAAAAAAGCGGCGGATACAAATACTTAACGGCGTCTCATTCCCCAACACTCCCGCGTCTGCTGTGCCATAGAGGCTGGCAAAATCATAACAGGGATGGTGAGAACCAGCGCGATCGCCAACCAAACTTCGCCACTCCTCACTAAATACCTCCCCCGCAAACACCATTTTCAGTTGATACCGCCACCACTCCACCCCCTCAGCGAGACCACTATCAACCACATCCTTAATAAACGGTGGATATCCCAACAGCACCACCTGATCGAATAGGGGGCCTAATTCACGCACCGCACGGAAAATTTCCACCTTATTATTTCCCGGCGTCACCACCGTCACCCGATACCCCTTGCTAGCTAAATAGCGGCAGCAATTTGTGGTGTACATCCCCCCAACCCAAGTCCCCAGCGTAAAACAGATCGCGGCCAGGGTGCGGCGACGATCGGCCTGGAAACTATCGTAAAATATCTGCTCAAACCGCGTAGCAATTTGCAACTCGTCACTGAAAAAGCGCGGCCAAAACGTCGGTTGACCCGTCGAACCCGAAGAAACTGCGATCGTATCACAACAGTCTAACTCGCCTTGACGACATAACTGTGGCAGCGAGTAACGCCGCAAATAATTCTCCTTTGTCACCATCGGCACTGTTTGGAAGTCTGCCAGCGTCTGGATCGACTCCGGTTTGATGCCAGCTTCGGCTAAAAAAAACTGGTAGGCAGGAACAGTAGCAGCGACTGACTGAAACAGATCCAGAACCCTTGACTCGACATCCCTCTCTGTTGGCGGTGTTAGCACAGTATCCAGTGGTGTCGTCAAAAATGCTTGAAAAGCCGTTAAGGCCCGTTGCCGTTGCTTGTCCTGCATATTCTTGTTTTGCACCTATTCAATCAATGACTGCAACCAAAGAGTGACTCTGGACAGTAGATCCATCTCCTTAAATGATAAACGCTGGCATTCCCAGTGAGAATGACAGCGTTGAATTGCTAGCAGGTTAAAGGGTTGAAATCAGTTCCTCCAGTCCTCTCCCTACTGGCAAAAGTGGACACCTTGACTGTTCCTGCAAAATCTCAGAAGTTGAGCAGAGATACGCCTCCAGCGACCTAATCCAAATGCCTGATACCCAATTTAAATTCACCTCTTCGATCACCTGTAGATTTTCCGCTTTTCTCTCAATCTGAGTGCAGATTCATAGAGTTCTATTTCGGGTTTGAGGATTGTTTTTAGCTGGGCCACTGTTTGACGATCTGATAAAACCTCTTGAGAGCGCTGGTCGTATTCTTCATTCGGATTAGAATTGAAGATAGCCACTCCAAATCCTGGCCATTTCAGCATCTGTTTCAGAGCCGATAAATCCTCTAAAAAATATTCTTGGATACCGACAAAGTAAAAATCACTCAGGGGTAAGCCATAGGTAAACCCTGTCAGCAGGTTAAAGATTCCCACTTGTTGTGCAAACTCAACGATGCTAATCTGCTGTTCCAACACTAAGCAATGGATGGGATCGTTATTGTGTACTTCGGAAAAAGAATTTAAAAAGAAATAGTGAGAAATGACGCGGTAAATGGGATGCCTGAGCCAGACAATCCGCTTTGCCCAAGGGAAATGACCGGCATATTTCCCAACCGGAAAATGACCATGAATGGCGCGAATTTGCGGACCCACTGCTGGCAATTCACCGATATGAGCAAGTTGGGGGTTATCAAATAAAACACAAGCGTCTCCATAAACCTGGGCTAAAATTTGCCCAAATGTGGTTCCGGCTGTTTTCGGAATATGGATTGAAATGATTTCGAGTTCTGAGTTGATTTCTTTGTTTGATGACATTAATCTCTTAATCCTGAGGCCTACAATTTGCCTGCCCCCCGTTTTAATGACACCGCAGCGATACTGATTTGGTGTAAATCTGTGTTTAATAAAGACCTGAGATGCTTTGTGCAGCCAAATATTCTAGCAAGCGACGGTAGCGCTGACTTTTGGTTCCCGATCGCTTCTTCTTGTCCTTGAGCAGCTCTCTCAAATATGTCACAATCGAGGACGTGGCGGGACAACAACCTTAAGATCAGCCGCGTGTTCAACTCTCACGCAACATGAGCAACCTTATTTATCCAGGCATTATTCTCAGCAACCGCTACCAGCTTGTACGCGAGTTGGGACATGGCGGTTTCGGACGCACTTATCTAGCCGCTGATACGTATCGATTCAATGAACTTTGCGTTTTGAAAGAATTTGCGCCGCAAGTGCAAGGCAGCTATGCTTTGCAAAAATCCCAGGAACTCTTTGAGCGGGAAGCAGGCGTTCTCTACAAGCTGCAACACCCACAAATTCCCCGTTTCCGCGAATTGTTTCGGGTGAACCTTGAGGATAAGGGATACCTATTTCTGGTGCAAGATTATGTGGAAGGGGAAAACTATCGCACCATCTTGGAAAACCGCAAACAGCAGGGGTTCCGGTTTAATGAATGGGAAGTGACACAATTATTACTCCAGATTTTGCCGGTGCTGGAGTATATCCACTCGCTGGGAGTGATTCATCGAGATATTTCCCCAGATAATCTGATGCTCCGAAATGCTGACCGGATGCCGGTGCTGATTGACTTTGGTGGCGTTCGGCAGGTGGCGGCAACACTAGAGTCTCAGTATGGTCAGCACAAGGGTAACGATCCGATCGCAGCAACGCGGTTGGGGAAAGTGGGTTATGCGCCGGATGAACAGATGCAAATGGGAATTGTTTATCCCCACAGCGATCTGTATGCTTTGGCAGCGACGGTTTTAGTGTTGTTGACAGGAAAGGAACCGCAACAACTGATTGATAGTTATACTTTGACCTGGAATTGGCGACCGCAATGTTCGCTCTCACCACGCTTAGGGGCCGTCTTAGACCGAATGCTAGCGCAACGAGCGGGAGATCGCTACCAATCTGCTCGCGATGTGTTGCAAGTTCTTAATGGTCATGCACCAGTTCCTGAAACTGCACCGCCTGAGGTTCCAACTTTGCCACCACCGGATCTGAGTTTCCCCACTCAAGAAGTTCCGCCTCAACAGCCATCTGTTCCTCCTGAAAAGCCGATTTCTCGTCCCCCTGTTTCTCCTCCTCCCCGCAAGTCATCCTCGCTTGGGTTAATGCTGGCGCTGGCGGTGGTTGCGATCGCTGGAATGGGGACCGTTGGTTGGATGGCGGGTAAATATTGGTTGACCCACTACTCGCACCCAAGCGAGGAAGGAACACAACCGGAACAGCAACAGCAGCAAGCATTGCGCGATCGCCTGCAAAGTTTGGCGATTGATGAGAAGTTTTATCTGAGTCTTGTGGATGAGCTATTTTATGACAAATACCCGGAATTAGGGAGAAGGTCTCTCACTCAGGATGCCAGCGATCGGCAGTGGCGGGAACGGTGGCACGAGACTGCCGATCGGGTGCTGGAAAAGCTGGAAACGTTGAGTCTAGAAGCTCGCCAAAATTTAGGTAATTATGATACCACTGACATCGAGCGCTGGAAAACCGAGGTGAATCAGTGGAATTTAAGCAGTCGCGCTCTTTATGACCTCGCCGATGCTAAATTCTTTTATCTGTTCCCCGATCAACCCCGCGATCGCAATTTAATTGGCTTACCGATTGGTCAAGTTTGGCAAGCTATTACCACAGACGCTCTCAAAGCAGTACAAGAAGGTACGGCCCTCGAACGAATTCAATTTAACAGTCGTAGTTCTAGCACGACCCTTCGTGGCAATCTCAAACCCGGAGAGGGAAAAGCGTATATTGCACGTTTACAATCCGGTCAAACCCTGCGGTTAAATTTGCAAGCTCCCCATCACTCCACCCGGTTATCTCTTTATACTCCCGGTAATTCCCAGCCAGTGCAACCTTTATTAAAAAACTCCCAAGAAGTGAGTTGGTCGGGACGACTGAATGATTCCGGTTACTATGAATTTGTGCTGATGTCAGATGCAAAAGAGCCAATTTCTTATGAATTCAATTTGACCGTTCCCTAGGAAAGGAGAGCGAGAAAATTAGGAGCTTTTTCCCGAACATTGAGCAAACTTTTTACTTTAACTCGCTCTCTGCAATCGTCCTCCTAATTTTCCCTTCCCCCTTCTGCGCCACGAGAGCGCAGAAATTTTCAGTTAAAAAAGTGGTTTGGGTTCAGGAAGGCAATAAGTCACCGCAGTTAGCACGCATTGCAGAGGACCCATCCGAGTTCCACGCAGATTCGCTGCACTTAAATTGGCACTTGCCATTTGAGCCGCATCCACATTGGTATTAATAAGCTGCGTCTGAAAAAAGTTAGCATTAGACAAGTTGGCATTCTTCAGATTGGTCTCGCGTACATCTGCATAGGACAAATTAGACCCGCTTAAATTGGCATTTTCCAGATTCACTCTAAACAGAGATGCTTTTCGCAAATCAGTATTGGACAAATCAGCACCACTTAAAACAGATTCCGCTAAAGTCGCTGTCAGCAATTTAGCATTCGCCAGGTTGGTTCCAGTGAGGTTTGCACGGGCCAGATAAGCACTAGACAAGTCAGCATTTATTAGATCCGCACCTCGTAAATCAACGCCTTTCATCTGTGCGTTGAATAAATTAGTATTGGTTAAATTGGTATCAGTTAAATTAGCTTCATCCAGAAAAGCTCTGAAGAGATTTGCACCGCTGAGATCGGCTCCTCTCAAATCAGCTCTCGTGAGGTTTGCATTAAACAAATTAGCATTGCTGAGGTCACATCCGACACAACTCCGAGTCCGCAGTAATTGCGTTACATGGTCAGGGTTAGCCGCCTGCGCCGAAGTTACCAAGAACAGGGGAGTTAGGAGTGTAGTAGCAGCCAAGATTTTAAATTTCATCTTCCTCACCTCGCATCTACAGATGTGTTTATAGAGTAGCACGAGACACCCGAAAACTTAGAGATTGTGTTGCCGCAAAAGCTAAGACTTTACAAATACCCGATACACCTCGCTTCCGTAACCATTCCTTGTCTGACTCTGGACGGTGTCGCTAGCGGTCTGTTGTTTGTTGACGATCGCAGGCAGGCATGGAATAATAAAAAAAAGAGTGATGATGTGAATCAGTAGAGACAGAGAAGTCTATGCTAAAATTCGTGATTGTCGCCCTAGTAACGTTAGAAATTTTATTACTGGGTGCATTAGCACTAGCTCCCGCCAATGCAACGAGCGGCGAATCGGCTGTTTACATTTGGGATTTTGCCTCGGTTGGCAGTAACCAACTGGTTTGTAAGAAAATTTCGATGCTTCCAGAAGACAGACCGGGGTTGAAGTCATCTGAGGTTCAGCCTGTTAAGATTAATTCGACGGTAGCAGAGGATCGCTCTTGTGCAAACTCTGCAAAGCCAATGATTCAAAGTCAGGAAGTTTCTTAGAGTTGAGCTAAACTCTCCTGAGAAAAAGTCCTGATTGAAACGCTCCCAAGTTGATTTTGAGCCACCAGCTATTTTATAGTGCTGGTGGTGATTTTTGCATAGTTATTGCGACTTGAGCGTTCATTTTAAGAGCGGTCGCACTTGCCTGTTAGGGGGTAGAGAAAGCATTTTTTGCACAGTGATGCTGTGAGGAATTGCTTAAACTTCTTATGTGTTCTTCCACTCGCAAGACATCCTCATCGCTTTCTCATCTTTTAAATTGATTGCTCATTTCTTCTCCTTTGTAAAAAGGTTTTCATCAAACTATCCTCACAGACAATCTCCCCAGTCCACAGGCTCGAACCTGTAGCGATCGATTGAGAACGAAGTCCGTCTGCGGGGACTAAAATATTAACCAACGCAGACGGACTTTTAGCAAGAAGCTACAGACTTTAACTGCGAACTAAGCGCAGGTTCTAAGCATCATCAAGAGCTGCAATTCCCGGCAATTCCTTACCTTCTAGTAACTCCAAACTTGCACCGCCACCCGTTGAAATGTGACTCATTTGTTCGCCCAAACTCAACTGTTCAACGGCCGCTACAGAGTCACCCCCACCGATAATGGTTGTTGCACCAGTCTTGGTCAACTCAGCCAAAGACCGAGCGATCGCTTCCGTACCTTTAGCAAACTGCGGCATCTCAAACACACCCATCGGTCCGTTCCAGATCACCGTTTTGCAGTCCGCCAAAGCATTTTGGAAAGTCTTCACCGAGTCAGGGCCAATATCCAACCCCATCCAACCATCGGGAATGGCCTCAACACTAACCGTTTTAGAATTGGCATCCGCCTTAAAATTGTCAGCTACCACCACATCCGTAGGTAACAGCAAAGCAACCCCCCGTTCCTTTGCCTTTGCTTCCAAAGACTTCGCCAGTTCCAGCTTATCTTCTTCCACCAGCGACTTACCCACACTCAAGCCACGAGCCTTGTAGAAGGTAAACACCATCCCACCACCGAGTAGCAGCTTATCGCACTTCTCCAGCAAAGTCTCGATCACCCCGATTTTGCTCGACACCTTAGAACCGCCGATAATGGCAGCTAAGGGGCGCTGAGGACTTTCGATCGCACTTTGCAGGTATTGCAATTCCTTCTCAATCAAATACCCTGCCACTGAAGGTTTGAGATAGTGCGTCACCCCTTCCGTAGAAGCGTGAGCCCGGTGAGCTGTGCCAAAAGCATCATTGACATACAGATCCGCCACAGACGCTAACTGCTTTGCGAATTCCGGGTCATTGGCTTCTTCTTCCGCATGGAAGCGGACATTCTCCAATAACACCACATCGCCGTCTTGCATCCCAGCCACCGTCGCCGCGACTTCATCACCGATGCAGTCATTCGGCTTTTTAACTTCTTTCCCCAACAACTCCGAGAGCCGCTGAGCAACTGGTGTCAAGCGCAGCTTCTCAGAGACTCGCTGCTCGTAAGAATCTCCCTTCGGTCGCCCAAAGTGCGAAGTCAGGATCACCTTAGCGCCTTTAGAAGTTAAATCTTGAATCGTCGGCAGAGCAGCCCGGATACGGGTATCATCGGTGATGTTACCGTTGTCGAGCGGTACGTTGAAGTCCACCCGCACCAGTACCCGTTTGCCAGCTAAATCGGATGCCGATAAATTTGCTACAGTCTTTTTTGTCACAGGATCACCCTCCCTTAAGTGTGTTTTTCTGTAATTTCCATTGAATCCGGGCGGCACTGGTCACTCGCACTTGGGCCTTGGCGCTGTCCGCAGAACTGGAAGGAAGGAGCAAGCTCCTCCGACAGTTCACCGTAAACATTTTATCGAAGTCCGCGTCTCGGAGATGCGAGCCATGTTTAAGACTGTTTTATTTCCTGTCGATCAAAGCCGTGAAGCCCGCGAAGCGGCTGAAAAGGTGGTCAATATCGTGAAAACCTACAGCGCCCGCCTGGTGCTGCTGTCGGTCCTCGAAACACCAACAACCGAGGCGGAACCGTCGCCTACGGAGAAAATGAGTTCCCCAGAAGCCGTTGCTCAACTGCTCAAAAGCGCCCAAGCAATGTTTGCTCAAAATGGAATCGACGCCGAAACCATCGAGCGCGAAGGCAAACCTGCCTTCACCATCTGCGATGTGGCCGACGAAATCGGAGCAGATTTAATCGTGATGGGCTGTCGGGGAATGGGTTTAACTGAAGAAGGCGCCTCTGATAGCGTCACGAACCGGGTGATTAATCTGTCTCCCTGTCCGATTTTGATTGTTCCCTAAAGAGTTAGGGGTTAGTGGTTAGTTGTCTGACATCCTGTACCAGTTGCCTTAACCTGCCAAGGATTTAAACCCTTGGTGGGTGTAGGGGTTGACTGACAAACGTGCAAGATGTGAGGGGCTCAACTGGGTTTTCACAATTAACCATTAACCGCTAACGACTCACTATTTACTCTCTCTAGGTCCTATGAGTATCCAATGGTATCCCGGCCACATTGCCAAAGCTGAGCGAGCACTCAAAGAACAGTTAAAGCACGTGGATGTGGTGCTTGAAGTCCGAGATGCTCGTATTCCTCTGGCAACTCACCACCCCCAAGTTCCCAACTGGGTGGGTAGTAAGGGACGGATTTTGGTGATTAACCGTATGGATATGATTTCGCCCCGCCTCCGAAAGCTTTGGGAGCAATGGTTTCGGGAACAGGGAGAAGTTGCTTATTTTACCAATGCTCAGCTTGGTAACGGGGTGGCGGAGGTGGCAGCAGCAACGAAGGCGGCTGGGGCCCAAGTGAATCAGAGAAGACGCGATCGCGGGATGTTACCCCGACCCGTCCGTGCTGTGGCCATGGGGTTTCCCAATGTCGGAAAATCTGCCTTGATCAATCGGTTGTTGGGTCGTAGAGTTGCTGAGAGTGCTAGGCGGGCTGGAGTGACGCGATCGCTCAAATGGATTCGCATCTCAGAAGAAATTGAATTACTTGATGCTCCCGGAGTGATTCCTACAAAAATTGACAATCAACAGAATGCCGTAAAATTAGCCATTTGTGAAGATATTGGTGAAGCTGCTTACGACAATCAACGAGTGGCGGCTGCTATGGTGGAATTGCTGGCATCTCTTGAGGCGACCAGTGAGGGTTTAGTGTCTGCATCTACTGCGTTACAATCTCGTTATCGCTTAAGCCCTCAATCGATGAATGCTGAGGATTATTTGCATCAGGTAGCTGAGCGGCGTTATCAGGGGAATGTGGAACGAGCCGCACGGCAAATGCTCAATGATTTTAGGACGGGGGTCTTAGGGTCGATTGCCTTAGAATTACCACCCAGCTAAATTCTTTATCAACTGTTCAAGCTGTTCCTCTCAAGCTGTTCCTCTCAAGCTGTTCCTCTCAAAAGTGGAATGGCTTTTAAATCCTCAAGCCATCTCGACTTAGCCTTTAGCTGTAAATGCCTATTGTCAGCTTAGACCCTTCACTAGCGATTCACAGGATTTGAGCTTATGGTGGCCAAACTCAAATTACAATTAGAAATAGAGGGAAACGTTGAACGTACTATCACTGTCGATCGCAATGATTTTATTGTGGGTCGCTTATCGGAATGTGATTTACAAGTTCCTTTTTCTGACATTTCCCGTCGTCATACTCGCTTTTACCAAAATCCTTCGGGCGACTGGTTAGTTGAAGATCTGGGAAGTAAAAACGGAACCAGGTTAAATGACTGTCCTATCACTTCTCCTCAAATGATTTATCAAGGAGATATTATTTATCTAGGATATAACATTAATTTAATTGTTGTTTTTGAACATCGCCCTGAACCAACACAGCCAGAATTTGGCAGTTTATCGGAAGGAATGACCATCCTTGGGAAAGCCAAAGAACTTCAGCAACAATGGATCGAACCTAATACTAAAATTGATAATATTAACAACTACCGCCAAGCCATTGACCGCCTTAAGTATTTGGTAGATATTGCAAAATTCTTGAATACAGCAGAATCAATTGAAGCAATTTTTTCTAAAGTTCAAGAAGTTGTTTTCCGGGATATTAAAAATATTGAAAGGCTGGCTTTATTAATTGATATTACTGGGACTGGCAAACTGGAAGTGATTAATGCTGCTGCTAAAAAACGTTTAGAAGAGGAGAATATGCCAGCAGATGGCAGTTGGATTAGCCGCACCATCTGCCAAAAAGTCTTTGCTGAACAAGTAGCCATTAAAACAGCCGATGCTCAAATGGATTCACGGTTTGAGGAAGAAATGAGCATTCTGATGAAGGGAATTCGCAGTGCGATCGCAGTTCCTCTCTGGGATGAACATAAAGTATGTGGGGTTCTTTATGGTGATGCTCACCTATCCTCCGAAGATTGGCAGCTTGGAGGTGATGAAGACCTCAGTTTTTTTTCCGCTTTAGGGAATTTGGTTGCATCGAGCGTTCAACGTTGGTTATTAGCTCAAAAACTGAAAAGTGAAGAAATGATGCGGCAAAGACTCGAACGCTATCACTCTCCAGCAGTGGTGCAGCAGATGATGGTTGCTGCAACCTTACTCGACGATCGCTTACCACCGGTGGAAGGGGAAATTAGCATTTTATTTGCTGATATTGTTGGCTTTACTGCCATGTCAGAACGCCTCAGTCCCGGCCGCCTTGCTCAATTGCTGAACAATTTCTTTGAAGAAATGCTACAGGAAGTGTTTGCAGTTGGAGGCACTTTAGATAAATTTATTGGCGATTGCATTATGGCTTTTTTTGGGGCTCCTGAACCCCAGCCAGATCATGCCGATCGCGCCTTAGCCGCAGCGATGGGAATGCTGGAGCGTTTAGATGAACTCAATGCCAATGGTAGTTTAGGAGAAAGGCTACAATTACGGATTTCAATTAATAGTGGTAAGGCTGTAATTGGGGATGTCGGCAGTTCTAAACGGGTAGATTATACGGTATTGGGTTCAACCATTAATTTAGCTTCTCGCATGGAGGGAATTTGTCCGCCTGGGGAATGTGTTTTGAGCGAAAATACCTATGGGTTGCTGAAATCTTGCCAAGGTTTTGAGCCGATGGGAGACTTCCGTTTTAAAGGAATCGATCGACCTGTAATCGTTTATCGCACCAAGCGACAGCATTCTTACCCAAACGGGTAGTTTTTTTACAGAATTTCATTGGTCCAAGAGTCTTCTACTAATCCCCCATTCCCCTCTTCCTTCTTAGAAATGATTTTGGTAAAATCTAGAAAACTGAATACAATTTTTGACAATGACAACAAACCAATCAAGGCAGGTTTCCCGTCGCAATTTAATTCTGATGGCTGGTGCAAGTACCCTTGCTGCCAGTCTTTTGCCACAACTGCTCAAACCTGAAGCAACGATCGCAGAAACGTCTCCCAAAACTCCTGGTGCTACTATCACCCCCGATCAAGCCTTAAAAAAGCTGATTGAAGGAAATCAACGCTACGTTAGCCAAAAACGCCTCTATCCCGATCAAAATCAGGCACGTCTAACAGAAGTAGCAAAAGGACAGCACCCATTTGCAATCGTTTTGGGTTGTGCTGACTCACGAGTTCCTCCCGAAATGCTTTTCGATCAGGGATTAGGTGATATCTTTGACATCCGAGTTGCTGGGAATATCGTTGATGATGCCGTGATCGCCAGTATGGAATACGCTGCTGCGGAATTAAGCGTTCCCTTATTGATGGTACTCGGTCATGAGCGATGCGGTGCTGTCAAGGCAGCGGTGGAGGCTAAACCGGTTCCCGGACACATTGGTACACTGGTAGCAGCGCTTCAACCTGCCGTCGATCAGGTGAAAGCTGAAAAGGGTGATGTTTTGGATAAAGCAGTCCGAGCGAATGTCAAAATGAGCGTAGAAAAATTGAAAACTACTGCTCCGATTTTGGCTGACTATGTGAAAGTAGGCAAACTTAAAATTGTTGGTGGGCGATACGATTTAGATACTGGCAAAGTAGAAATTATTGCCTGATCGAAATCGCGTTTTGTGGTGAGCGATCGCTACCACTAGGGAGGGGTTCTCAACGAAGAACCCCTCACTCACGATCTGTCAACCCTCTACAAGAAACCCCATATCTCGCAACCCACGCCGCAACCTCTCAGCTTCCCCTGGGTTGCTGAGTTCATGAAGGGCGATCGCTTGTCTGAAAGCAGCTAAACTCTCCGGTACTTTTCCCACTTTTAATAACACCACGCCTAAATTTTGGAACGCTTCCGCGTAGGTAGGATGGATTTGTACCGCTCGCTGATACGATGCGATCGCATCCCCGAAATTTCCCATCGCCTTGAGCGTCATTCCCAAATTATAATGACCCGTTGCAAAGTGCGGATCGATCTGCAAGGCTTGCTCGTAAGCACTTTTAGCTGCCACCCAATTCCTCTCTTCCTGTAGCAAATTCCCCAGGTTATTATAAGCACCCAATTTAAGCTGAGGGAGAATTTCTAACTGGATCGCGGCTTGGTAATGGTCCTTCGCTTTTGCCACCTGTTGCTGATGCCGATAAGCAATTCCCAAGTGGTAGTGAAGCTCGTAGAGGACACCCCGATCGATCGAGACATCAGTTAAGCCACGCTTGAGTAAGGCTATCCCGCGTTGAACTTCCCCTGTTTCTACATACAAAGCGCCTAACTTGCTACAAACGTATGGATCGGTTGGGTGCGCTGCCAGAAAGCCTTCCATCGCCGAGCGTGCTTTTTGCAGTTTATTTTTGCCTGCGATCGCCCCTGGTTGATAACCATCGTGCAAAATTGCGACCTCTGGTAGAGCACCTATTTGCCAGTGAGGTTCCCGTTTCAAAATCTCCCCAATACTGTCATCTACCATCGCATGATAAGGCCGTGAAAAGCGGATATCTGGGTGATTTCTAAAGAGTCGTGAAATTAAAGAATAAGGAGATTGAGTGGCTCCGATTTCTTGCCGGATCAAATTAATTAAAATATGAGAATCACTCTTGATAGCTTGTTTTATGTGTGGTATAATTCCAGCCGTTAGTTCTTCATCGGCATCCAAGACCAAAATCCACTTGCCCCGAACGTACTTCAGAGACTCGTTGCGCGCGGCGGAAAAGTCATTGCACCATTCAAACTCATAAACCCTGGCGCCAAATTCCCGTGCGATTTCCGGCGTGCGATCGCTCGAACCCGTATCCAGCACCACCATTTCATCCACCACATCCCGGACGCTGTCAAGGCATCGTGGCAGGGTCGTCTCCTCATTTTTGACAATGATGCACAAGCTCAGATCCATGCAACTGCTATTTCGGCTTACCAAGGTCATTTTAATTTTAAAGTTAAAAGGGCAAGCGAGACGGCTTATCTACTTACAACTTTTGACATATCAATAGTTCTCTCTCTTGCACCTGATACAAATCAGAACCTCTAAAATTCATAGAAATTCCTTAAAAACTCTATTCCTTTTGATTCTTCCCTACGGTAGAGGAGCACCAACAAAATTACTTGTTAATCTAAACCTATAAGACAAAGAACCAGAACAACAGTTAACTCTAATAGGAGGGTATCAAAATGGGAATTATTGCTTGGATCGTTTTAGGTCTAATTGCTGGTGTCATCGCTAAAGCAATTTACCCAGGACATCAAGGTGGCGGTTTTCTGGCAACAACTGGTTTAGGAATTTTAGGTGCATTGGTTGGAGGCTATCTCGGTCAAGTCTTTCTCGGAACTAGCGCAGGCGCTTCCTATGGAGCTCTGACAATCCCTAGCGTTGCGTTCGCCGTCATTGGTGCGATCGTCCTGCTTTTCATCTGGGGCTTGTTAACTCAGCGAGCTGCTTAATTGCTAATCTTAACTCACGGGGACTGATTGTTCATCCTCCTCCAGAATCGCTGCTGGAGGATTCTTGGTTGGAATGGCTAGTCGCTGAGCTAGTCAAAACACAGAATCTTCTGATTTAAAAGCAGAGGAGGTAAAGAGATTAACCTAAATTTTGCGAACTGTATTAAGGCTTGCCAAAGCATTCAATCCCTGGCTGTTCTCTGTTCTCTGTTTCCTAATCTCAACAGTCAACCTTAAATTTTTCCAACTAACGATATGCCTTGGAACGAAGCAGATTACCCAGTATCCATGAAAAACCTGACCCCTGAGGTTAGAAAAAAGGCAATCGAAATTGCTAACGCTTTGCTAGAGGAAAACTATGAGGAAGGCAAAGCAATTCCCATTGCCATTGGCAAAGCTGAGGAATGGGCCGAGCGACGAGGCAAAGCAATTAAACAAGAAACAGCTCAATAATCGAGTGGGTTACCCACCCTCTGCGGTATCAACGATTTCCCCTTCCTAATTCCCGATTCCCGATCGATTTTAACCCTAGACCTGATCTGAAAACCGCTCGATCTGTGGGAACCCCTAGAGCGCCAGTCCAGTAGGAAAGGTTGACAAAAGTCTTGAAGTATGATGGGGTAGAAAAAACCTCCGAATTGATAGACTTTGGAGTCAAGCTATGCGTCCCCCCATCTGGAATCCCCC
>JBLNEP010000255.1:0-7376 GCA_050262755.1 Actinomycetota bacterium
ATAGTCCCGGTCTCGGTCATAGTCCCGATTTCGCAAGCCACCCGGTCGCCGAGCTCCCTCCTCAGAAATGCCATAAATTGCTAGTCCATACCCTTTGGGAGTAGAAGCGTCTTTCGCTAAAACCAGCAATCTATAATTCCCAGACCTGGGTATTTGATAACTAAAAACAGAGTTTTGCGAGAAAGCGACTTGTTTATTATTGTCTGAGTAAAACAACACTAATACTGGCGAAAATCCATAGGAACGATTCACATCTACATTAACTTGAAGTTGATCTCCTTCCTGAGCGGTAAAATTGTACTCTTGACCGCGCAATTCCCGCGTTGGAGTACCGGGTGTCCACATATCCCGAAATCGATAGATCGGAGAACCATTGTCGATCACCCCTTGAAGCACCTGGTTATTTCGCAGTTGCTGAGCCCACGAACTGAGTGAAAGGCCTGCGACCGCTACCCCTGTTGCTAAAACAGTCGCAGCAATGCCACTGAACCATTTCCGTCCTTTCATAAAACCTCCAATCATTGCCATCACTTGCCAGGAGTTAAATCACTAAAGTCGGTTAAAACCGACTGCAAACTTGATTCGGTAAGACTTTAAGTCCTCTGAGGGAGAACTTTTGCTAACTCGGTGGGGGTTTCCCCTTTCCATACGCTACTCTGGAAAGGTGCAAAATGCCTGGTTCAATCGACAAAACCTCTACTAGCCACCAAGCAATAACCACTCACAACTCAACGGCATCTCCCACCAATTCTCTATTCTCACCATAAGTTTGCAATCCGAAAGTTTACCTCACCCAAGTGGACTATTTAGAGGCTAAAAATCCCCACGCTTAAGTAATATTTTTAGCCACAACTCAGCAAGCCTTTGTTAGCGTCTAGGTGAGCTGGAATTCCCACAGGTAAACAGGCATTCGGACCATCGTGACCAAAAGGAAGATCGGAGACAATGGGAACATTTAAGTCACTGAGGCGATCGCGTAATACTTCTTCTACCCTAAAACTCGGAACATCTGGCAACGGTTCGCAGCGACTAAAGCGGCCCAAAGCAATACCTCGCACCCCAGAAAAAGCTCCCGCTAGTCGCCACTGGGTCAGCATTCGGTCAATGCGATAAGGAGCCTCCGTCACATCTTCAAAGGCGAGGATCGTATCAGTTAAGGGTGGTTGATAGCGAGTTCCTAACAGGTGAGTTGCAACCGTCAGATTTGCAGGCAGCAACAGACCCGTTGCTTGTCCTCCCCCCCAACCCTTCCCCTGCAAAGGCATTAAAGGACGACCTTCCACCCAATCAAATAATCGCTCAATAGACCAATCAGGCTCCGCCGCCAGCGTCGTCAACAACGGGCCATGAACCCCCCACAGACCTAATTTTGCTTGGCTCCACAGCAACCCAGTAATGTCAGAAAAGCCGATGAGCCATTTAGTCCGGGAGAATGGGTCATGCTCCCTTTCCCACAACTCTAACAATCGAGTGCTGCCGTAACCCCCTCTGGCACAGAGAATACCACGGCAATTGGGATCGCTCAGGGCCTGAGTGAGTTGCCGGAGGCGGTGTTCGTCCTGACCGGCCAAATAACCCCAGCGGTCATCAAAACCAGGACTGAGTTCAACCCGATAACCACGCGATCGCCAAATTTCTACACCTTGTTCAAAGGCCTGCAACTCTCGGAGGCAACCGCTGGGAGCAATGACCCGTAGCAGGTCGCCCGGTTGCAACCACTTAGGATTAGTCATGCCATTTTTGATGGAAAATTGACCTTAGTTTCTCAAGATTTTGGAACGAAGAGCAACGATTGGTCAGGAAATCTTGGCAGCTAAAATCCCCAACCCCTCCTCTCAAGGCAACGTTAAAATCTCTACCCCAGATTCCGTAACGGCGAGCGTATGCTCAAACTGAGCCGACAGTTTACGATCCTTGGTGAGAGCTGTCCAGCCATCTTTCATAATTTCCACTTCCCAGACGCCTTCATTAATCATCGGCTCGATCGTAAACACCATCCCCGGTCTCAGACGCATCCCTGTCCCCCGCTTACCGTAATGGAGGATCTCAGGGGCCGTGTGGAAGACGCGATGAACCCCGTGCCCAGCAAAGTTCCGCACCACAGAAAAGCCTTCCGCTTCAGCATATTCTTGAATGGCTGCACCAATATCCCCAATGCGAGCACCCGGCTTAACTTCTGCAATTCCCCTCCTCAGACATTCTTCAGTCACCTCTACCAGCTTTTTAGCAACAGGTGAAGCATTCCCGACAATAAACGTCTTAGAAGCATCGCCATGATAGCCATCCACCAAAGGCGTCACGTCAATATTAATGATGTCGCCTTCCTTCAAAATTTGCCGAGGATTGGGAATGCCGTGGCAGACGACTTCATTGACACTGGTGCAGATCGACTTGGGAAATCCCTTATAGCCGAGGGGGGCACTCTTCGCCCCATGAGCCTGAGTCCAGCGTTCTGCCTCATCATTGATCTCTAGGGTACTGACCCCTGGCTTCACCATTGGCTCTAGATGGTTGAGGAGCTCCGCCGCCAACCGTCCAGCTTTACGCATCTTGTCTAATTCCCGGCTCGATAACAGCACCACAGGTTCAGTTGCCATAGTTGTTGATCCTAACTTTCAGAGAAAAGGGGGAAAAGGGAAAAGGGAAAAAGGGGGAAAAGAGAATCAAGAGGAATTATGCTGAGACAGACAAATTGACTCTCTGTTAATCGTCTCCTGTCACCTGTCCCTAGTCCACTCTTACCAGTCATCCCCCTTCCCCATCCTAGAATCAAACTCAAAACTGTTGCGAGTCTCATTCGAGTTTGCTCCCCGTCCCCTGTCACTGATTCCGAATCCCTTAAACTGACCCAAGGCCCACCGGGCCGTTTCCTGAACTTCTGTGTCAGGATCGTCCGTGGCCCGTTGTAACAGAGGACTGATTTGAGCCAGTAACTCATAAAGCCGCGTCAGATCCCGAATCGCATTTTTCCGGACCTCAGCTTTTTCATCTTGCAGGGAGAGGGACCAAGCACGATTCAGAGGCTTAAGAATGCGGACGCCAATTTCTGACAGCGTTGCCAAAATTAAACTGTGCTGCTTGGAGTCGGAGTCGGCGAGAAGGTTTACCAATGGCTCGATCGCTCTCGCATCACCCCTCTGGCCGAGTTCCCAAATTGCCTTGCGTCGCTTGGCGGGATTAGGATTGTGCAATTCCTGAAGCAGTTCCTCCAGAATCTGAGTCCTCGGTAAGCCAAGGGAATTTTCTACGGTTAATAAGTCTGTACTGTCACTGGTTGATGCTTCCAGACTACTCCTATCTGCTAATGGCTCGTCGCTGCTACCATTACTGTACTGTTCTGGGTAGTTAGTATTTCCAGCGGTGAAAGTGTCTCGCCAACCAGATTCCCCTGGCTCATCGGTGGGCTCGCTCATGGCATCTGGCATTGGGTAAGCTGTTGTCGTGCCTCTGCCATCGCTACCTGAAAAGTTAGGAGAAGTTGAAGGGTGAAGTTGATGGGGTGCTGGTTGGGAAATAGTTTCTGGGTCAACTCTCACGGTGCTGTTGGGAACATGAGCAGTTAGTGGAGGTTGCTTTGGCGATGTCCCTGGTTTTGGTCGCGCAGTCTCTAGCTCATCATCGCTCAACAGCCGGATTAAGATCGAAACGGCTCCACCTGTCACCAAGACTGCTGCTAATCCTAGCAGTAGTAACCCCCGATGGCGCCCGAGACTGTGGAGTGCATTGCGAATGGGTTGGGGGATTTTGGAAGTTGAGGGGGCTGTTGTTGGTTTTTTGGGGGCAGGTTTTTGAGGGGTCGCAGCAAGAGCGGTCTCAGCAACTATTGGGGTCTGAGGAATAAATCGGGGATCGGGGGTTAATTCCCCATTTCTAGCCTTCAGCTTGATGTCTGGGGCAAGTTGAACAAGCTGAGTATGGGTTTGCATCTGGACAGTTGTGCTATTCGCCATTCCTAAGTCAGGGCTATTCTGTGCAGCTTGCACGGGACTCAGGGTATTGGTCAAACAGGTAACGCCAGTTAGTAAGAATAAAGTGGAGCGGTAGTGCGCCATAAGACTCAATCGGGGTTTTCTCCAGGCAAGGCCTGATGACAGGCTTTGATGTTACCTTTGAGCTAGCTCAATCCTAGCTGCTATGCACCCAAGTAACGAATGAGCGTGAAACAATGTAGAACAGTGGCGATTAATCAAGCTCGGAAGTTGATTGTTACTGAGCCGTTGGGAAAAAGTGGAGAAACGGCTGAACAGTGAGTGTGGGAGGCCGTCTGTCAAACCTTTGCCGATCGCGACTGCATTGCCTACGGGCGCTATCCTATTTTTTCTAAGGTGGGTGAGTCTCGTAAAGAGTTTGATATTCTCATCGTTGATTGGGAACTAAGGTTAACGATCGTTGAGGTCAACGCGATCGCCATTGACCAGATTGTAGCGATTGTGGGTCACTGATGGGAGTTTCAAAATTTTTACATAATTGGGGGCAATCCGAGTGGTGGGCGGAGAGTTAATATTTTGCGATGCTGGGACATCGTCAATCAGAAAGGTGTTACCAAGGGTACGGTTGAGCACGGGTGGCTGTGTTGTTGATGCAGTGGCAGGAATGGCGCGAGCAAGTGTTTCATCAGTTTGTGAGTTGTTCGCCGCTGATTATTTGAGAGGACTGGTAGGAGAAATAGTGAGGAGAAACGGCTGCTTCTGTTTCCAATTTTTTGATTGATGCAGAGATGCTAGTGAAGTTGCAACAGCCATTGCGTCAATTGGATTAGTAGCCAGCGTAATTTGCTAAAATTCCAAGTAATTCTTGAGGTTTTAACTTAGTAATTTCTCAGATTTAATTGAGACGAAATCAGAATAATTTTGAGAAAAATCTTCATAGATTTTTTAAATGAAACTAAAAAATAAAACTTTTTGATTTTTTTTAAGACTGATTTGATCTGTCAATTATTGCCACCAAAAATTAGAAAATCTGGAGGTTTCGGAGAAATTTCAAGAAATTAATAATGAGGCGAGGAGGTCTGGTGATATACTTCATAAGTAAAAAATAAAAAATAGTAGGTAATTATTTTAACAATTATATTGACATTTGCCATAACAATATGTTAATTAAATTAAGAGTCAGAAATCACTCTCAATTCCTCTTAATTGAAAAGCTGGTTTTATGTTCAAAAAAACTAAGATATTTTCTTTTTTTTCTGGTTCAGGCTTTCTCGATCTCGGCTTTGAAATGAGCGGTTTTAAGATAGCTTATGTCAGCGAAATTTTCTCTCCATTTATGCAAGCTTATCGCTATGCGAGGGAGTGCCTTAACCTACCTCTACCAGAATATGGATATCAGGAAGGAGCAGAAGCGGATGTAGCAAACTTGATTGAAGGAGAAGCCGCGATACGCCTCTCACATTTAATTAGAGATGCTCGCCAAACAACTGAGAGCGTCGGGTTTATAGGCGGACCTCCCTGTCCTGACTTTTCAATCGGAGGTAAAAATCGAGGGGGAGAAGGAGAAAATGGAAAGCTTTCTGCTGCTTATATTGAATTAATCTGCCAGCATCAGCCGGATTTCTTTTTGTTTGAAAATGTCAAAGGCTTGTGGAGAACAAAAAAACACCGCTGTTTCCTTGAACAGCAAAAATTAAAGTTGTATCAATCAGGTTATTTATTAGTGGAGCGACTGATTAATGCGCTCGAATATGGAGTTCCACAGGATAGAGATAGAATTATTATTATTGGTTTTAAAAGCAAGTTTCTGAAAGAGCGGGGAATGCCAATCTCTGACGTTCGGCAGGTGTTACCGGAAGCAGAATTTCCGTGGAAAAACTGGATTCTCTATCCTAAGCATGAAATTTTTTCTTATCAATGGCCTGCAACAGCACCCTTTCAAAACGATGCCAAAATTCCTTGTCCATCTGGCATTCCGATCGAGTTAACGGTGGAGTATTGGTTTCAAAAAAATGATGTAACCAATCATCCGAATGCTGAAAATTATTTTAAGCAAAAAGCTGGAATGAAAAGGTTTATTTCTGTGGATGAGGGAGATGTTTCTCGGAAGTCTTTTAAGCGACTGCACCGGTGGCGTTACTCTCCGACGGCTTGCTATGGAAATAATGAAGTTCATTTACATCCTTATCAAGCTCGTAGGCTGTCGGTTGCGGAAGCACTGGCGATTCAATCTTTGCCTCAAAATTTTGTGTTGCCACCTAATTTGTCGCTGTCGCATCTGTTTAAGACGGTGGGAAATGGGGTTCCTTATTTGGCAGCGCTAGGAATCGCTAAAACAATTTTAGATTTTTTATCAGATCTGCCAAATTTTAAGGGTTAGTAGGTTGGGTTTTTTGTAGCAACTCCCTCTCCAAATTTTCAAGGGTGAGAAATCAACTAAGGTGCGATGGGGGGACGGAACCAGACTGGGTTTGCTAGAATCCCATATTTTTTAGGGCATTTGCAGAACTTGATACATTTATAAAGTGGTGTTACCATTACTGTTTTAATTATCCTTGATAAATCCCTAACAGCATGAAGAAACTTCAAGTGTTAGCTGCGATGCTCTCCACGGTTGCGATCGCAGGTACTGTTGCTTTCGGGGCCACTTCGGCTCAAGCTTGTTTCTACAGCCAATCGCTTAATCAACCAGACTCTACAACATCGCTTCCCGGTTCTGGTTCAGATAAAATGAATCCCTGGAAGGCGAATCGGGGTGCGATCGGATTTGGCTTATTGGCTGCAATTTTGGGAGTGGGTGCAGGGTATATGAGTTACCGCGCTGGCCAAGAAGTGAAGGCAGCTTGCGCTGCGATGGGTGAAAATTTCGACATCGACGCACCGGAAGAGGTGGCGGATGAGATCCACGAACACCCGGAAGCGCCGGGAGGTGAATTAGATTTGATTTCTGAATCTGCTTCGGAAGTCGGGATAGAAGTTGCCGAGAAAGAGGAGGTACTCGCAAAATAGTTAGCGCTCTAGACCAGAAATGGTTATTTTTTCTAAGCCTCTAACCTCTCACAGGTGGAGGCTTTTTAATGAGGGATTGAATCGATCAGACCGGGAGAAGAATTGGATCGGGAAACAGGTGAAAAAGGGAAAGAGAAAGAAGTGTATCTATAGCATTTCTTAGATTAATCAAGTACCGCCATTGTTCCCTTTCCCCCCTTTCTCCCTTTTTCCCCTTTCATATATGTACCTCAACTCTTTGAAAAACGCTATATTAACAGTTCTTGGTTTGTTAAACTCTTGTTCCCTTTCTTGTAGATTTGTCAATAGAAGCTCCTGCAAAGCTTAGGAAGAGCGATGGTTCCTATAATCTCGATCTCAATCTGAGGATAGACGGTTCATGATTTCAATTTGTCGTATAATAAAAACTATAGCCCCTTAGATTACAACTTTTGGCTA
>JBLNEP010000256.1:0-13373 GCA_050262755.1 Actinomycetota bacterium
CTAAGATTTAATTCGCCTAATTGGGTAATAATTAAGAGTTTTAAGAATGCTTTTTTCCGATTATTCATTATTCACAATTATCAATTTTTGTCAAGTTTATTTAGATGCGTTTACCCTGCCATCCAAACGGCTTCTTTAATGGGTTTAATTGGAGCTAAAAGCATTGGCGAGGTAATTGATTACATCGAAAGAGCGCGAGAAAAGGAACAAGCAGAAAAACTCGAACAAATCCTCGAACAAATTGACTCGTTAGACGCCCGCGCTGAACGAGTTGCCACTCGCGCAAAACACGTCGATGTCATGGCGGACATAGAGGCAATAGAGACGCGCACTGAAAAACTGGCTGGACGGACCGAACAGGTCCTGGAACAGTCGGCTGTAACTAAGCCAGAGGACTTGGAAACAAGCGCGCCTCAGAGGGATAGCGATCGCAAGATTGAAGCCAAGAGAACCGCAGGCATTCAAATCAGCCATTCTGAAGCCAAGGTCGCTCAAATTGGTGAAAAAATCGGTGAATTAGAGAGCAAGCTTAACCCAGACTCTCAAAAATCTCAACCTTTAGAACTCGATAAAAGTAGCAGCATCAGCGAACAGTTAGACCAGATTCAAGACTATTTGGGAAAGCTCTCAAAGAGGTTGGATCGCCTTGAAAACCTCGTTGAAAAACAGGAACAGAAAATGGCACGCCAGCTATCTGTTGAATCCGAATCTAGCGCCACTCCAAAAGTAGCCAAAACTCCTCCAGAAGTTCAGCCTACAGTTCCTGAACCAGAGAAAAGCCACGAAGAAGAAAGCGAACCAGAGGATCTCCTGAGTAAAATGGTCGCTCAAACCAAAGTACAGCAGCAGCGAGAAGCTGTAGCAGATTGCTTGGTCAATTATGCTTTTGCTACAGGTCAATCTCCCCAGTCAGGAATTGCGTTTGATGGGGGTGGCAGCTTGTATGTAACTGCTCGAGGCAATGAAGTTCAAGTTACAGTCAAAGCCAGCGACAATACCGAAATTTTTTCAGGGACGAAGGATGGCGATCGCTGGAAATTTGAACCCGATCGGGACCAGCTAACTCCCGAAGAAAGAGAAGCCATTTTTAAACTGCCTCAATCGGAAAAAGAGTACGATCGCCTAGCAACTGCCCAAGCCTTAGTTGAAAAGTTTCAAGACACCTTCCCCAAACGCTTCAGCGGGGAAAAAGATCCAGTGTTTCCTTGGAGAGAACCGCGTCGCGAAGACGGCACGACCGGGGCAGTCAAATACGAATTTGAAATACTGGATCTACCGGATGGGTCAAAACAACTGATAGGAACTGACCCCCGCCAAGGTGACGCACAAGTGTTCGATGCCGTTCTGGTCAAAGGAAAGCCACCCGACGTTCGACAGTGCCATATTGCTGTTGAAGAAATGGAGGCTGTAGTCGGCTCCCCAGAGCCACAAAAAACCCAATCTAGAGCTTCTCAAGCATCTAAAGACTACAACTATACCTCGCCAGAACGCAAAGAACAATCGCGAGAAGACAGCAACGAATTGCAAGCTTAAACCACTTTGAGGACAAATCCAATGCAAAACGATTACTTACACAACAACTAACACTCTCATAGCGATCGCACCAGCGTTGCTAACCAAAGCATTATCCACAAACGCCGCAGCCATTTTAGCAAATTCATGCGTAAATTCAAACTCAATAACGCCGATTTAGCCTTCATTGCAATTTGCCTAATTGCAGCCATTTATCTAACTCTTGTCCAGCCCTTATTTGTCAGCGTATTTAGCTGTGCATCTCTGCTGTTCTTCGGACTGTGGCAAATTACCCGCAGCGTTCCCATCCTCGAAAAACTGCTAGGCAGCAAAATTCGCTTCTGGCACTTAGCCGTTGCTGTCATCACAGTCACAATGTTCCTGAATAACTTTCAAACCCCAGCCCAAGCCATTTTTCTAAGCGGTCTCCAAGCATTTATGACCAATCTCGCAACCGAAGCTGGAGCCGCCGGAGGAGGAACAGCCATTGACGAATCAACCATCGCTTTAATTTTCAATGCCATTCGAGGCGTATTTCTCTTGCTAGTAGCCGCCGCAGCTTTATTCGCTTACAACCAAGCGCAGCAAGGCAACGATTGGCGGCCAATTGTCACCCAAATTGCCCTCGCCTTCGGCATTGTGATTGCCATAGACGTTGTTACCTTCTTATTCGTCGGCGACGGTAGCGGTACCACAGCCCGCTTTGCCCCCAACCTGCCACCGCTGGGAGTAATTACAACTTTGACCTTTTGGAACTAAAAAAAAGGAGTCACCAATGGCTTTACGAGATCCTGAAAAAGACTTTATCAGAGTCAATAAAATCCTGGGCAAACAAGCAAGTATCGGGTTCATTCCCGCCAATCAAATTCTACCTTGGTGTTTCTTAACCGCCATTGCCTACACCTTAACAATGGGTCTATTTAGCCTGGGATTGGGTTGGTTCTTCACTGTCTCGCTTTGGCTAATTGTAAGCTGGTGGCTCCTCACAGGAAATCAACCCCACCTCTTTACTGACAAATTCCGCAAACCCCCCGGAGATGAGTGGTGTAACGGCGACAGCTTCTATATTTCTCCCATCTCTTCCCTGCGCCCTCCTAGCATCCAAGGCAAACCTTACGATTCACAAATTCGCATCAAATTGAAACCCAAAATTGTACCCAATCAATATGGGGGAAGGAGCAAATTTATGCCTTTCCAAAATGAAATTAACCTCTGTTGTTTAGTGGAAATTGAAAAAGATGGCAGACAAGTATCAGCAATGCTCCTCAATAACGGAACTAGCTATCAACTGGTATTTGGATTCCGTCTCCGAGGGCTTCACAACCTACTGTTTAGGAACGAAGTATCGGCATTTGCAGCTTCTCTTGAAGAAGGAATGAAAGACATCCCACCCAGTGAAAAAATCACTTTCTGCACCGGTTGTTACAGTAGCGATGCTGATCGACAAAAAGAATTAGAACAACTAGCTGACACCGCTGAACTCCAACCCGTATCTGTACTGCTCAGAAATGAACAGCGTCGCCTCCAACAACAAACTAATCGAGGTACTAGACAGGTTTGGGAGCAAATTGCTTTCTGTACTTGGACGGCCGATAACGAAGGCGAAACCATCTCCAGAGATTTCATTGGCAAAGCCATTGATGGAGTCAAAAAATTCTGCGATTCCATTGTGGAAACCATTGCAGGCAACACCAGAATTTACAGAGAGCAATTTTACACCAAGCTGCTCCTCAACTCTTTTGAACAAGGATTCCTCCGCTGGGAAATTCTGTTAAATACCAAAATGGGGCTAGAAATTAGTCCTATGAATTCCTCAGAACTTTGGGAGTGGCTGTGGCTGCGATTTAACAGCAGTAAACCACCGCAAATCCCACAAATTGTTAAACTTGAAGAAACCCATTCTGGCTATCAACTCAGCGAAATTAAGACAACTGACAAACACATTTGTACCTGGGAGGGTGACAAAGATATCTAGGAACTTGACCGAATAAGGGTTGCAGCCTGTATACCCTGTTGATAAAAGCGACGTTTATTGGGGGTTAACTTCATTAACTCTTGCACATCTGATGAATATTGTTCCAGATAATTGACCCACTGCTCTCCATCTAAACCAACGCCAAATATACTCCGTCTGCGGTATTTGTGTTCCTGGTCTTTCCGGCGAGATACATATTTTTGTACCTGCATTTTTTGAATTTCAGTGCCTTGAAATATAGCCGAGATGTAGGCGATCGCCATTAACAGAATCATTTTAATCAGTCGTTCTCCCCTTAAACCAGTTCCTTCTATATTGTAGCCTCCAGTCTTACAATCCCGGAACATTTCTTCAATTCCCATTCGTTTTTTATACTCCGCGATTGCAACGGGCAAAGAACCCAAATCTGTGAGAATAAACCAGGCTTCTTTTACTTTCCGTCCTCGATAGTTTCGTTTCCATTTACAGGCGATATCAAACCCTAATACAGGTCGAGTTTTTCTGACCCTTACGCCTTGAAAGTACAAAGAAGTTCCTGGCAATATTCCTAATTGTTCTAAGCTTTCCCAGAGCAAGTTTTCTCTTTCAATACAGTGATTCTTTTTCAACCTCAAGCAAAAAGATACACCCATTGTCCTGAGCCAGTTTCCCAAGTCTACCGAGCAAAATTCACGCTCTCCCAAAACAATAACTTTATATCCTTTAACCAAGGGTAAGACTTGTTGTAGAGCGAGAGTTTGTTCTTGTAAATTACTGTTTCCTAGTTTCGGTAACAAACACCAATATAATGGCATCGCTCTTTTCTGCCAAATTAGGGCGATCGTTAACACATTGATAGACCCCCATTGGCTGCGATCAATTGCTAGAGATAAAGTTTGTTCCACCGAGCAATAAGTTGTTAACCAATAAGCGATCAAAGGAAACCAAATCCTTGCGATTGTTAATTGAGGTAAGTCCAGAAATCTTTGTAATTTGCGACGGCGACTTTCAGTTTTAATTGGATAGGGAAATACCCGTGCGAGTCGGTCTAATCTCATCTGTTTCTCAGATTGTAGCAGCTTCAGTAAGATTGTGAGCAGAACAAACTGAGTGTGCGACAGTTGTTTTTGTAAGTGGGTCTGATAAAATGAGGGTAACATTATGTTTTTTGATAGGCAAGCCTGTAACAAAAAAGCTGCCTATCTTTTTTTACCACAACTCGGCTCAATCTTTACCCCATAAGCCTTTGGGCCGGATTGTCACCCCCCCAGGAAGGCAAGATTAAATCAATTGAGGCTTGGTTGAAGAAAGCTAACAAGAAATTGCAACTCGCTCAGAAATTTTACGCCGTAAAAATTTGGGGGAATTCTCAAACAGGTTGCAATTGTCCCCTCTCTTGCTCGCTCCGGTATTGTAGTTTGGTGAAATGTTTCTACTTTTAAGTAGTTCTGTCTAGTTTTTTAGAAGTGGCGGACCCTCAATTTTCCAAGGGATGAAAAAGATTGCCTTGCTTTTGCCAAGCTCGAAAAGCCGGATCTCGCCGTTTGCTCCATTCTTGAAAGGAAGCACTGTCCTTAGCAGCGGCTGCTTCCACAGCCTCAGCACTAACTCCTAGCCGTTTGGCAAGGTCCGCAGCTTTGAGGGGTCGCAGTACCATTTGAGGCTGTCGTACTAGGGTGGGTTTAAAAGCAGTTTTCAGGGGTTGAGGTTGAACTCCTCTCGCTTCTAAGGCTGTCACTCGTCCTTGCAACTCTGCAATCTCTGCTTGCAGTTGCGCGAGTGCATCCCTGAGTTCAGAAGCGATCGCTTCTTCTGAAAGAGCTGGGGCAGCATCAAAGAATTGCTTGACAATTTTAACGAGGGCAGCACTTTCTGTCAGGGACTCCTGTGCTATGTAGTCTTGCAATTTTCCATAGTAGTTAGGCGGTAAGTAGCCAACAATTCTGATATTTTTGGTTGCCATGTCATCCGGGGAGTAATAATATTGCCCATCCAAAGGAATCCCCTACTAACTGAGCTGACTGGCAAGTATGCCGTAGGAGTGCTTTAAAGACATACTGCAAAGGGTCGTTATGGGCTAACTCAGTATGCCTACCTGTGCTACTTTAACACAGCTTTTGGCGATGCCGAAGTCGTGGTGGCGATGACGCTCGCTTCGTTGCCTGCTTTCCCCCAACTTACTGCCTCGCGGTTATGTGGCACTTCGCTCGACAATTGACCTCCTTCACACCCGCTTAGGCTGAGACAGCTCAGGCATTACTTTTATTCCCCAAAACTGAAAAAGCACGGAATTCCGTGCTTTCTGAGTTAAGTATCAACTAATTAATACGTTGGATTGCCTGTAATAAACGCTGCGGACACCCAACGGTCAGTTCCCTGCAAGCGGAACCAGCGATTTTCATTTTTGGCTTCCCGCGCATCCCAGTGGGTTGTACCGACAGTGGTAGCGTCAAACGTCTGGCTGCTGCCAACACTGAGGGAACCCACAACAGGGAAATTCGTCCCAGGTCCGCTGCGGACATTCAAAGTGGCGTCAGTGATGCCGTTGAACAGCGGATTGCCCGTAACAAAAGCTGCTGAGACCCACTGATTGGTTCCCTGGATGCGGAACCAGCGATCGTCATTGCGCTGTTCTCGCGCATCCCAGTGAGTCGTGCCGCGCAGGACGGCATCGAAATTGCGGCTGCTGCCAGGAGTCAGAGAACCCACAACCCCATTATTCGTCCCAGGTCCGCTGCGGATGTTGACAGTGCCGTCCAAAACGCCCCAGAATGGCGAAATGCCTGAACCAACATTGGAGTTAGATTGCGGTGCGCCTGAAAGGTAGACAAATTTAGCCGTATTAAACGCAGGCGTACCAGGGGAAATCGTGCGCGAATTGAAAGACATTCTTGCTTGAGCGAAATTCGCCTCAGAAATCACAAAAGAACCGTCAGCATTCACTTGCTCTACAAAACCAACATGACCGACGCTGCCAGCACCGCCTTGATTGGGGTCCCAAACGACAAAGCTATTAGCTCGTGCCTGGCGACCCCACGAACCTGCCTGATCGTCCCACGCGCCTGCATTGCCACTAATTTGCCCTCCCAAACCGCTGTAATTTTGAATCAATCCTTTCTCCAAGGCGCGGCCGAAGGCGAAGTCAGTACACCAGAGGTACGTGCCACCAGTACCGTTGCTAGCGACAAATTTATTACCGTTGCGGTTGTAGTAAATGGAGTTGAGGTTGATCCCAAAAGTCGAAGGGGTTGCTTGCTCAATTGTCAGCCATTTTCCATTTAAGAAAACTGTGGCTCGATCGTCTTCACTTTTGAGAGCAAGCAGTTCTGTTTGAGTGAGTTGCTTACCAGTTGCCAAATTAGCAAAAATTTCGCCTTCATCCCCTGGCGCATCAACTGTATTAATTTTACTGTCAATGGCATGACCGATTTCTTCAAGCAGCACTTTGGCAATAGTTTGAGGGCTGCTGGCATTCTTTGCCATAAATTCCTTTGACAGGTAAATCGTTCCGTTCACGCTATCAAAAGCGCCGTTAGCGCCATTGATTTCACTGCTGGGGAGAATCTGAATTGGGGGGATGGTAGCTGCACCCTCCGAGGCGATCTCTTGCACCGCGCCTTGCGCTAATTCAATATCGATATTGTCGCCGAAAGCAGTTTTTAAGTCTTGAGCGAAATTGGGAGAATTAGCAAACTGCGTGAGATAAGTTTGAGTAGCATCTAAACTTTTTTGGAGGATTTGACCGGTCAGCGAATCTGTTGCGGAATTGCTGGGAGTGAGGGAAATGCTAGCAACATTGCGACTGCTAGGGCTGAGCAAGGGGGACGGTTCGCCGGCTGCTAAATAGTTAGCGTCAAGGATCGTGCTGCTCATTTCAGAACCGCCAATGATGCCTGCATTCGATAACTTTTGCTCGTCCCAAGGGGTTTGATTCGCCCCAAGTAAGCCTGTAGGACCGTTAACAGGAATTACAGTAGCGTTAGGGCTTTGAGATTCAAGTAAGCGAGCGTCTAACATGATGTTTCCTGACCTTTTGATTGGTTGTACAGATGTATTGGAAATTGCCAGCTCAATTTATGCGCTTTTATAAGCGTTATTTACTGGCTGAGTTTTGAATTAAGAAAGTTAACTCGGAAGCGACCGCTGAGCGTAAAGATTCTTCTATTTACCTGGTTGCTTCTTGACTTGCGGATGCAGTTCAATTTGCACCATACCCAACAAGTCAGAATGCTTTTCTGTTTAGCTGGTTGCTTCTTAACTTGCGGGGATTACTAGCAAGGTGATGCTATCCATGCCAACTACTTTTAAAGGTTGACCGGGTGATAAAATCACCTGCGACTTAGCATCGTAAAGTCGGGCCGGCCAATAACTGGCTTGAAAGAACGCTCTCCCCGGCAAGCCTTGGGCGATCGCTTCATCAGCAATGCCATCTAGCGGTTCAGGAAACAGTTGTTTTGTTTCCTGGCTCTGTGGAAACAGACCAAACATGGTTTGGATTTCCTCTTGAGTAACTGCATGCTATTCTGAAGCCAGCGTGGAATTACAAGCTTCTACAAATGTCAGCCTATTTTCGCTATCTACCAACGCCAGAAGTTTTGCAATGGCTTGCTGCTGGGAAGCTAGCGCATCGTTTAGGGCGATCGCTTCGCTTGTGGGTGCTGCTGCAAGGACTGTACGGTCCTGAGCCTAATTCCTGGGAACTGTCGCAGGTTTTTGAGTACAAGGACGTGCGATCGCGCTTGTTTTCGGAGAATCACCCGACGAGCGATCGCCTCACCATTCAGCAAGTCGTGCGTCAGTGCCACGCTCGCGCTTGCATTTGCCAGAAAACAGGGCTGGACTTACTCAAAAGTGCGATCGCCTCTGAAGACATCCCGCAGTGGCAGCAGCAAGTCAGGCAGATAGCAGCGTGGACGCCGAAACAATTACAGGAAGAATTGCAACAGCGACCTTTTGCGACGGTTCACCGCAGCATCCGCGATGACTTGAAGCACTTGGGGAAATTAGGGTGGTTGCGCGTTATCAGTGAGGGGCAATACCAACAGCATCCGAGCGATCGCTGGCCCATTCTCCCTGGAGTTGAGAGAAATGCCAACTTTTCTGAGTTATCGAAACAAGAGACGTGGAAATTGTTGCGGGTGTTGGAGTCGGTGGCTTTTGTACAGCCATCTTTAGAGTTGACTGTACAGTCGTTATGGGAACAGCTTAGCAATAATACCAGCATTTCTCTCCAAGCCGACAATGAACCACAGCGACGAATTTTCCTACATTTGGACTATATCCTCTCTCCAGAGACTCAAGACCAGGTTGATACTTACCAAGAACAAATTGAGCAGCTCTGGCGCAATCCAGAAGCAGGAGTTATTCAGTTTGAAACTTGGATACCGGCTGCAGAAAAGAAAGTAGTAGTAACGGTGTATCCAGTTTGCCTGCATTATCTCCAACGCGCTAAGTATCTCAGTGCTTATGGCATCAATGGAGAAGGATTATTAGGCTGGCATAACTACCGCTTAGACCGCATCGTTTCAGAACGGATAACAGGGTTAGTGGGACTTAGACAAAATTTATCTTGAAAACAGGCTCAAACCCAGTCGTCACAACCATTTAAGGTCATTTAGCCTTTTTCCTTGCTGTGGCTGGGTTTGAGGCTCATTTACCCCCATCGAGCTAAATCCCTTACCCAGAGAGGAATAGAGGCCGATTTCAGCTCATAATTTGTTCAAGTCCCATTAGAAGATGCAAATCTAAATGCGAACATTCAGCGTATACCTCTCCAAATAGATTCATTTTAAGGAGAGCCAACTGTGTCTAGGGATAACCATCTGCCTTCTCGTTCTTCCAGTTCCCTAAACCGTCGCAGCATTTTGGTGGGTGGGGCGATCGCTGGTTTTTCTACTGCTCTGGGTGTGTCTGCTCTGACCGCACGCCCCAGTCAAGCTACTACTCAGTCCGATGATGCCGCTATCCTTAACAATGCTTTGTTCTACGAACATCAAGCCATTTGGGCTTATGGTTTTGCCGCTGGCAAACTTAGTGATACTGAAGTGGGGCGAGCCGTCAAAGCACTGGCGCTCCGCAACCAGGCAGATCACATGGCGCATCGAGATGTATTGGCTCAAGCCGTTCAGAGCTTAAAAGCAACACCCGTCGCTGCACGTCAAAGCTATGACGTTTCTTCTTACATTCAACAAGGCGAAGGCAACATTGATTCAGATGTCAATATTGCCAAACTGGCGTTAGCACTGGAAGTGGATGCAGCGATCGCGTACACCACAGAAGTTGCTCGCCTCAAAACACCGGCTCTGATTACCGCCGGTGCCAGCATTGGCTCTACAGAATCGGCTCATGCGGCAGCAATTCGGGCAGCTTTCGTCTCGTTAGGCGTTAATATTCCCATCGTCCCTGCTGCGTTTGTCAGTGCCGATAATCGGCAAGCCTGGGTTCTGCGAGTTTAGAGCGCTAACGAGCGTCAGGGGATGTCACCTTTCGCCAAACATCCCCTAGTGTTGCACCTTTTTATCTTAAGAACACCTGAAATGATATCCGATTCTCATACAACGATCCTTTGGCGGCAAGTTTGGGGAGTCGCCACTATCCTGACCGTCGTTTTGCTGAGCTTTACGATTTATGGAATTTATCAGCCTAAGATTCTTAAAGATCTAGGCTTTATAGAATTGGCAAAAGGGTTAGGAATCGTACAAGGTGTGCTGGGAATTGTGATTGAACCTTTGATTGGAGGGTGGTCCGATCGAATTCTGGCACGATTCGGTAGTCGTTTGCCTCTGATCACGGCTGGAATTACCTTCGCAGGTTTGATCTTTGTGATCGTTGCCTTCTTGATTCAGCAGCAATTGCCTCCCACACTATATGGAATATTTCCATTACTGATGACGATATGGGTCATGGCGATGATTGCAGTACGAGGCCCGGTCGCTGCTCTACTAATTCAGTTTGCTCCCCTCAATGAGTTACCCAGTGCCAATGCCGTAGTAGTGCTTGTATTAGGGCTAACAGGTGCATTGGCACCGCTTCTAAACGCTGCAATCCAACAGGTAGGGACTTCGATCGCCTTTATGATTGGCGCGATCGCCCTGCTCATTGGCGGCACTGTTCTCTACTCCACAATCCCCCAACGAATTCACCGTGGCATGAATTTAGCAACACCCTCTCAACCACATCTACCTGAATTCCCAAACCGGCTGGTTTGGCTGATGATCTTTGGGGTTGGACTCGGATCTGCACTCGAAACGAATGTTCTGTTAGGGGTTTTTCCAGAAATTTTGCAGCAACCGCTGCCTCAGTTGAGTTCAGCAGCGATCGCGTCTATGATTCTTTTCATTGCCGCACTGTCTGCCAATCCCCTCAGTCGATTTATTACTCAGTGGGGAGAAGCCAAAACCATGCAAGTTGGGCTGGGTGCCGTATTAGCCCTCATGGGACTGTCGTTATTCAATCACAGCAACGTTATTTTCTCCGTCATTTTAATCGTGGCGTTTGGAATTGCTTTTGGGCTGGTTTTTACAGACACCATTCCCTACGCTTTGTCAGTGTCACTCCCCACGCAGGCAGGGTTAGCAACAGGACTCTATTTTAGCGGTGCTGGAGCTGCAAGTGCGACTTTTGCCTTCGTGCAACAACAAACCAATGGATTAACGGGCTTTGAAGGTTTTTGGGGAGCCGCGATCGCTTTTGCGATTGCTCATCTGTGTTTGATGCGATCGTCAAGGGCTAAGCCCCTGATTTCAAAGAATCTGTGACGAAACCAGTAACGCCCCTGGAAGACTCCATCCGTACATTAGGGTGAAATTAATTCTTTAGAAATTATCAACTGTATGGTTAAGGATGCCATCTAGTTCTGGAAGAACAGTTGAGCGTTGTTTCTGTTTGTAATATATCCGATCTAGCTTCAGAGCTAGTAGATTCTTACGTATACTTTAATGGTACCGCAACCGGATGAATCTCTGCCGGAGTACGTTAGGCGAATCCGTCTTAGCTTAGGTATGAGTCAGAAACAGCTAGCGACCCAGGCGGGTATCCATTTACAAAGTTTGGGTAAGGTTGAGCGGGGTCAAACTACCAGGCTCAATCAAAAAACGATTTCCGGTTTAGCTTATGCTTTGCAAGTTCCGGCTGAATATTTGGAAGCGGTGATTAAGAAAGTTCCTGTTTCTGTTGCTAGTAGTGTCAAATTTTGTCCGAGCTGTTGGAGGCCAGGAACGGCTCCCGACCCCAATTGGGCTAATGCGCGAACTAAGTTTTGTTTGATTTGTGGCACTCCTTTGAGACACCGGTGTCCTGGTTGCGATGAACCGGTTGTTTCTTTGAGGTTTCGATTCTGTCCTTATTGTGGTTGTCCTTATAAAGAGACAGGCTCAGCTACCGTTAGGAGCCAAATCCCTTCTCAGTAATCGCTATAGAGTATTTGTAGTTAATGTGGTTTCAATTTTCTGTTTGCAGTTTATTTGCAGTTAATGTGGTTTTTTCTGCATTGAATGTGGTTTTGAGACTCCGGCTTTTTGCAGTTAATGTGGTTTCAAAAATCCTCTGTTTGCAGTTTTGACCTCGGCTTTTTGCAGTTCGCTACAATTAGGAGTTTAAACGGCTGGTTTAAAAACTTCGATACTTGGGCATCGAGTTGAATTTGAGTCAGAATTTGAATTTGAGTTGCCATCTTGATTTCCTTTTTTATTGATTCCTCTGACATCATCTGAATAGCCTTTTTGTCTACTCCTCTCCCATCGATCGTGACTCTAAACTTATGCCCTCTGATTTCACTGATTTCAGAACTTCACCTTCTACATCGGGTCTGTCGTAGAAGACAACGGTTGTGCCAGTAGCCCCAAACGCGCGCTGCTTCGCAGATACCGCAAGGGTCGCAGTAATTCTGCCAATTCCTGATGCTCCACTAGTCACTAACACAACTCTATCTTTCAGCATCATGATGTTCACCTCCTGTACGGCATTACCTCAAACTTGATTTGTGCTGGTTACATTAGATCCTCTCTGTTTGATCTAACTTGTAGTGTAATAAGTTTCACTGTTTGATTTCTTGCAGATTTTTACGATGCTTTATCAGGTTCTTATGGGATTAGCGAACTCTTATTCACGCGGAATGAGACAACGATCGCTTCACTTTGTTGATCCAACCCTGGCTCAGGTTTAACACCTGGGAGTAGGGTAAATCGTGATCGAATACGAGATCGAATACAAACGGTTGCACCCATTGTGGAAACCATTGATGTAAGACCCGCCTGATTCTCAACCGCAAAAAATACTCAAGGACTAACGCTTTCTTGCGTGGAAACGAATAATCTGACAATTCCCTGAGCGCATGAGCATCGGGAACTCTTTGCTCAGAAAAGGCAGGCAAGACTCGCGCCCAATCATCCTCATAGCGATCCAACAACTGCTCAAAAATCAGCACATCCTCCAATGCCGCATTACATCCCTGCCCAAGTGACGGAGAGACGGCATGAGCGGCATCTCCAATCAGCAAAATGCTATCGCCTACATGAAAGCGATCGCACTGAACTGTTAATGTCCGTCCCACTGGACGATGCCAGAATGCTTCTGCTTCCTCTTGTGACATCAACTGCCCAAACACAGGAAAGTTCTCTTGAAAAAATGGCAAGACTGCTTCTTGGGTCGTCAAGCTTGAGAGCGGATTTTGATCGGCGTCAAAAATAATCACCCCGTTCAATCGATCGCCGGGTTGGGGTACCATCAGCATCCGCATCTTATTGTCTAGATTCCAGCCATGAATCTTGTCCGACTCTAGCTCTAATCCCGTTTCACTAAAACCCCGATACTAATAAGGCGTCACAAATAAACTTCCGCTTGACCAACGATTTCACTTGAGATTTTGTTAGCTCTTCTAGCTCTTTCCAGACCGCCTTTCTCAGTTCAT
>JBLNEP010000257.1:0-22744 GCA_050262755.1 Actinomycetota bacterium
TTGACTCGACGCCAAGTTAGGGCGTCAAATTTTGAGTGCTTAGAAATGGTGTCTTTCCGTTTTTTACCTGAGCGCGAACGAAGATTTTTGTCAAATACTTTTACTGGACTGGCGCTCTAGAGTCAGTAGTCAATCGTAGGGACGAACCGCCCTACCTCTGAACTAACCGCCCAAGAGAATTTCATTACGGTTGGCTGCGCCTAAACTGGGACGAGCGCCATTGATGTGAGGTGTCACAGCCAGGGGGACTTGAGGCGCTACTCCCCACTGCTTCACGAGCTTCTGCAAGAATACATCTTGCTCAGCTCTCAATCCGTCCCAATCGCTACCTCGATTGATCAGGGTAAACCAAACTAAACCCTGTTCCCTGGTTGGAATCACTCCCGCCAGAGCAATGACTCTGTCTAAGGTACCTGTTTTAGCAACAGTACCCCTGGGGATGTGGCGACGTTCCAGCGTGCCGCGATCGCGACCTGATACCGGGAATAAGTCAGCCACGGTCAGCGTTGTTGCCTGGAGGTAGCGTTCAATCGTCTGTAACATCGCGCAGACGGCCCGTGGCGAAACTCGATTTTCTTCTCCCAACCCAGAACCGTTGATCAGTTGAATTTCCGTGGGAGGCACTCCCGCCGCCCAAGCGGCTTGTTGCTGCACAACCTTAGCGCCCCCCATGTAATCCGCTAACATTTGAGCCAAGTCATTATCGCTATAGATATTCATTTGCTTGAGAATTTCCGCTAAGGGTAGCGATCGCCGCTTCAGCAACAAGCGACTCTCCGGTACAGATTTCTGAGCGATCACCCTACCCGCGACCGCCACTCGTGGCTTGGGCGTTCCCGGAGCCATCTTATAGTAAAGAGCTTCCACCCCAGACGGCCAACTGGCAGCATCCATCCCTTGCCGCAGCAACTCCCCCGCCACCCCTTGATTCATCTCATAATTCATAGAGAAATTACCGGTCACCACCAAATTCCCCGCGATCCGGGTAATCCCAATTTGATTGAGAGCATTGCCAAGGGCGATCGCTTCCTCCCACACAAACATCGGATCGCCACCGCCTTCCACCACCAAATCCCCCTGTAATACCCCATTGTGAATCGGACCCCTCGCCCTGAGTCGCGTTTCAAACTGGTGAGTCGGGCCCCAAGTTTGCAGCGACGCCAGAGAGGTGGCGATTTTAGTCAGTGAAGCCCCAGGCATTGGGACTGTCCCCTCATTACTCACCAGAGGAAGCATTCCCGATTGCATCCAGACCCCTTGCGTCCCCTGGATCAGACCCTTAGCCTTCAACTCCTGCAAATATCCCTGTACCGCTGCTGCTGTTGCTCTGTCAGGATGAGCCAGCGGAGCCCCACCAAAGGCCCGATCGCTAGCGATCGCCAGCCCCGGCAGACCTCCTTGCCAGGCCATCAGAGCCGCAGCATTCAGCCCAACCTTGTGCAGACCCGCCATTTGCAACCATGCAGACATCACTCCAGAGCTAAACAATTCCAGCATTTCTCACTCCTAAAAATTTGCCGATCCGATCGAAGGGGAAGGGTAAGGAACAAATTTTCTCATCTTCTGCTCCAGACACGAATCAAAGCCCTTGCTACAACAATCTCCCCCTCTGCTGGGCCACTCATCTCAAAAACCTAATTCTGACTTCTGACTTCTGGTTCCTGACTTCCTGGTAGAATTTTTAAGGTTTCTCAAACATTGGTCAATGGGATCAAATCGCGCAAGAATTGCAATAGACGCTATGGGTGGGGATCACGCCCCCGCTGAAGTGGTTGCTGGAGCGCTGAAGGCACAGGAAGAATTGGGCGTAGAGGTGTTGCTGGTGGGCGATCCGCAGCAAATAGAAGCCTCTCTTAAGGAACAAGGTGGCTCACACCGGACCTCGGCAAGCGTGCCAGAAATCGTTCCCTCTGAAGGGACGGTGGAAATGCACGAAGAACCTTTGAGTGCCCTGAAGCGCAAGCCTAAAGCTTCGATTAACGTGGCAATGGACTTGGTGAAGCAGCAGCGAGCCGATGCTGTAGTATCAGCCGGTCACTCTGGGGCGGCTATGGCCGCAGCTCTACTCAGATTAGGTCGCCTCCCTGGGATTGACCGCCCTGCGATTGGGGCAGTTTTGCCAACCATGAAGGCGAACCAATCAGTCCTGATCCTGGATGTAGGTGCGAATGTAGACTGCCGACCCAAGTTTTTAGAGCAGTTTGCTGTCATGGGGACGATTTACAGCCAGTATGTCCTTGGTGTGGCTGAACCTAAGGTCGGTCTGCTCAACATTGGTGAAGAACCTTCTAAAGGAAACGACTTGGCGGTACGGACTCACCAGATCTTAGCTGACAACCCTCTAATTCCTTTTATCGGCAATGCCGAGGGTCGCGATGTGCTGTCGGGACACTTCGACGTGATCGTGTGCGACGGATTTGTGGGGAATGTCTTGTTGAAATTTGCCGAGGCGGTGGGTGAAGTTGTACTGCAAGTCCTCAAAGAGGAGTTGTCCTCTGGCATCCAAGATAAAATTGGCTCAGCCATGCTGCAACCAAGCTTGAAGCGGTTCAAACAGCGGGTGGACCATGTTGAACATGGGGGCGGCTTGCTGTTGGGTGTAGCAGGAGTTTGCATTATTAGTCATGGTGCATCTCAAGCAGCTTCGATTTGCAATGCGATTCGTTTAGCAAAAGATGCGATTGACAACCAAGTGCTAGAGCGCATTCAGTCGCAGTATCAAAAAAAAGGTCAAGAGCAAGAAGCTAGAGGTTAGAGAAAGCCTGCGGAAATTAAAAAGGTAAAATTAACTGAGCTGCGTTGCTGGCTAAAAGCAATTTCAGCAACTGACAACTCGTTAAATTTTTAATTTTTAATTTCTGAGCAGCGTTTTCTAATCGATCGCGAATTATATGGAGAGGGATGTTGCAGCAATCAGGGATCGGCATTGCCATAACGGGAAGCGGCTCTTGTACACCGCCGGTTTCCCTAGATAACAAGGGCCTCAGTCAGATCGTAGATACATCTGATGAGTGGATTAATTCCCGCACGGGGATTCGCGCTCGGCGTCTGGCAAATGCCGAAATGTCTCTGAGCGCGATCGCCACAGAGGCATCTTTGCAGGCGATCCAAATGGCGAAGATTTCGCCAGCAGAGATCGACCTTATTATTTTGGCGACATCAACGGCTGATGATTTATTTGGCAGTGCCAGTAAAATTCAAGCGGAATTAGGTGCTGTTAAAGCGGTGGCTTTTGATTTAACCGCTGCTTGTTCTGGCTTTGTCTTTGCCTTAGCGACAGCCGCCCAATTCATTCGCACCGGTACCTATCAAAATGTATTACTGATTGGAGCTGATATCTTATCCCGTTGGGTTAATTGGTCAGACCGGGGGACCTGTGTGCTCTTTGGAGATGGCGCTGGCGCGGTCGTGATGCAAGCTGACGAAAGCGACCGCCTCTTAGGATTTGAGATTCGCAGCGACGGCACCCAAAATTCCTGCCTCAATTTAGCGTTCCACCCTCAACCAACAGAATTGGTCGAAGGCGTTACTATCGGTCAAGGCACCTATCATCCGATTACGATGAATGGACAAGAAGTCTACCGCTTTGCGGTGAAAAAAGTCCCAGAAGTCATTGAAAAAGCGTTATTTCGAGCCAATTTAAGTGCCGATCAGCTTGACTGGTTACTGCTACACCAAGCTAACCAGCGCATTCTGGATGCTGTGGCCCACAGGCTCAACATTCCCGCTCAAAAAGTGATTAGTAACCTAGCTCACTATGGCAATACCTCCGCAGCCTCGATTCCTTTAGCCTTAGATGAAGCAGTGCGTGCTGGGAAAGTTAAACCAGGGGATATCATTGCAGCTTCCGGTTTTGGGGCTGGTTTGACTTGGGGAGCCGCCATTTTTCAATGGGGGCGGTAATCGCTCTCGGCCGATTGTCCGCCAGCCCTCAAAAAGATTTCTGAACAGGGGAGGAAAGATATGAGAAGATATCAGCATGGCTCCCCATGATAGAAAACCACAGCGCTTTGCTCAATCAACAGCAGTTACAGGCTGGCAACGATGCTTTAAATAAAGTGAACGCTCTGGAGAGCGATAAAGAACTCAGCATTGATTTCAGAGTTGATTCTGGTAGCCAGAGCCACTAGGCAGAATGGCCACTCAAACTTCCTAAGCCATATAATTACCAATTACCATTTACCAATTAGCAATTGCCGAACCAATGACTAACATAGCATGGGTATTTCCAGGGCAAGGTTCTCAGGCGATCGGGATGGGTGCCGACCTGTTAGACTTGCCAGCAGCCAAAGCCAAATTTGAGGTAGCGGAGAAAATTTTAGGGTGGTCTGTTCCTGAGATTTGCCAAAGTTCCGAAGAACAACTTTCTCGCACCCTCTACACTCAACCTTGCCTCTATGTCATTGAAAGCATTTTGGCTGACTTGATGTGGGAAAAAAGCCCTCACCCCGCCATGGTTGCCGGCCATAGCTTAGGAGAATACGTTGCCCTTTACGTTGCTGGTGTCTTTGACTTTCAAACCGGGTTACGCTTAGTCAAGCGCCGTGCTGAACTCATGGACCGCGCCTCTGGGGGTCAGATGGTGGCGTTGATCGGGTTCGATCGCCAACAACTCGAACTCCAAATCCAATACACCCAGAACGTCGTGCTGGCGAACGATAACAGCGAGGCCCAGGTGGTGATCTCTGGAACTCCCGAAGCAGTCGAGGGCATTTTATCAAAAGTCAAAGTGAGACGTGCTGTGAAATTGAATGTCTCTGGTGCCTTTCACTCTCCCCTGATGGCACCGGTGGCCAACGAATATCAGCAAGCGTTAAATTCGGTCAGATTTACAGATGCCAAAGTGCTGGTGTTATCCAATGTTGAACCTAACCCCACCACCAATGCCGGAGTCTTGAAAAACCGCTTAACTCAGCAAATGACCAAAGGGGTTCGCTGGCGCGAAATTTCGCTGCAACTACCACTGGAAGGAATTGAGCGTGTGGTAGAAATTGGTCCCGGCAAAGTGCTAACTGGTTTGATTAAACGAACTTGCCCAGATTTAGCTTTGCAAAATGTCAGCGGCCTTGCCGATCTGCCAGCATAACCTCGAGTTGTGGCTTAGACCTGATAGGCTAATACTCAGTGCATTCCATTCTCAAGCTCTCCCGTGACCAGAAGCCGTGAACCAATTGAGAGTTTAATTCTCTACCACTTATTTAAGTGGTCAGTGGTGAGCCCCATGCTCCACGTTTATTTTCAAGGCCGTATCTACGGAGCCGAAAACGTGCCGCAGCAGGGGCCCTTGGTCGTAGTCAGCAATCATGCTAGTGACTTCGATCCGCCAATCCTAGGAAGCTGCATGAAACGACCCGTTGCCTTCATGGCAAAAGAAGAATTATTCCGCGTTCCCGTGTTAAATCGAGCGATTGAACTCTACGGTGCGTTTCCGGTCAAAAGAGGTTCAGCAGACCGGAGTGCCATTCGCGCGGCCCTGAAATCCATTGAGCAGGGGTGGGCTGCTGGTATTTTCTTACAAGGAACTCGGACACCAGACGGAACCATTACCGCTCCCAAACTCGGCGCTGCTATGATTGCAGCCAAAGCAAACGCTCCTCTGTTACCTGTGAGTTTGTGGGGAACTCATGGCATTATGCACAAAGGGTCTCCCCTGCCACGACCGGTCGCGGTGACAGTACGGGTTGGTCAGTTAATTCCTCCTCCGAGTTCTAATGACCGCGAGGAGTTGGAGGCCTTGACCCAGAAATGTGCGGATGAAATTAATGCTATGCACGCTTTAGGACGTTGAACACCAAGCTGCAATCACTGGGAGCCTACCGTTTCTAGCTTCCTCTACTCTTTTTACCTCCCGCTCAGGACTGATTTGCTTGAAAATTTGGCTCTCTCTATGCTTTAACTAAAAGTAAGCGCTCGTTCTTCTGACTCAGATCAGGCAGAAGCTTGTTTTCAGCCATTCATTTTTCCAGGGCATTTCTTGAGCATCGTAACGTCAAATGACTTGCCAAACTCTAACTCGCTTCTCAAATATAGATTCAAGGTCAAGCAAGAGTTAGCGCCAGGACAACCAATCTAATTTACACAGGAAGTCAGAGAGCAAGCGCAGCCATTTATTCTCTCCTGAGAAGAGCTTGAACTTCTATGTTATTCAAACCTCTGACTCATTCCGCTTCCAAAGCTTCTGGTCAACTGCCCCTCCGCATTGTCCTAGTTGTGCCCTTCCTCCTGCAAATCTTTGGGACAGTGGGGATCGTTGGCTACCTTTCCTTTAAAAACGGACAAAAAGCAGTCAATGATGTCGCTCGTCAATTACGCGATTCCGTCACAGAACGGGTGCAACAACACCTCCAACATTATCTCAATCAACCCGCTCTGATTCATCAACTCAATACTGATGCTGCTAAACGCGGAGAATTGACCTTTAATGACTTCCAGCGGTCAGAATATTTCCTCTGGCAAGAAATCCAGAACTTTGACTCCCTCAATTCTATTTATATCGGCAACCAAGACGGACAATTTATCTACGTCAAGCATGAAGGTAATCAGCGTTATCTTTCCAAAATCGTTGAACAAGTTCCTGAACGAAAAGCCTATCTTCTCGATAGTCAAGGTCAACGAACTCAATTAGAAAAAATCGATCGATACGACCCTAGAATCAGACCTTGGTATCTCAAAACGATTCAAACTCAGCAGCAGAATTGGAGTGAAGTTTATAACTTTACCAGTGGTGAATTGGGAATTACTGCCTCAAAGTTATTTTTCGACCGGGATGGTAATTTTCAAGGTGTGATGGGGGTGGATTTAGTCCTCAGCTTGATTAATGACTTTCTCAATCAAATCAACATCAGTCCTCACGGTCAAGTATTTATTATCGAGCGTTCAGGGTTATTAGTCGCCACTTCTACCCCTGAAAAACCCTTTGTGATGAATCGTGCTGATAGCCAAGCAAAACGCATTAAAGTAACTGACAGTCACCATCCACTGACTCGTGCTGCTGCTCACTATTTAACCGAACATTTTGGTCAACTCAATCAAATTCAGAAGTCAGAACAACTCGACTTTTCCCTAGAGGGGAAGCGACAATTTTTGCAAGTCGTTCCTTACCAAGATAAATTAGGGCTAGATTGGCTGATTATTGTGGTAGTTCCCGAAGCAGACTTCATGGAACAGATCCAAGCCAATAACCGCACAACAATTTTACTTTGCTTAGCTGCTTTAGGACTAGCAACCGTTCTCGGAATTTTCACGGCTCGCTGGATTACTCGACCTCTTTTGGAACTAAAAAATGCAGCCACAGCCTTGTCTCAAGGACAATTTGGCCGCACCGTTCACTTCAAACGAGGGGATGAACTCGGCGTTCTTGCTCATGCGTTTAATAAGATGGCAGAACAACTGCAAGAATCCTTTACTGCTTTAGCAGCAAAAAATGCCGAATTACAGAAACTTGATAAACTGAAAGATGAATTTTTAGCGAATACTTCCCATGAACTCCGTACCCCTCTAAATGGCATTATTGGGATTGTTGAATCCCTGGTGGATGGAGTCACAGGAACGTTACCAGAAAAGACAGTTGATAATCTTAATTTAGTGATATCAAGTGCCAGGAGATTGTCGAATTTAGTCAACGATATTCTGGATTTTTCCAAGCTTACCCATCAAAAACTCGATCTGCAAATTAAACCCGTAGGCATCCGAGAATTGACGGATATTGTACTCCAATTATCCCAGCCGTTAATCGGTCAAAAAGATTTGAAATTGTTCAATAAAATTAGCCCAAATTTACCCTTAATCGAGGCTGATGAAAATCGGCTACAACAAATTCTCTATAATCTGATTGGCAATGCCATTAAGTTTACAGAAACTGGAAAAGTTGAAGTCTTTGCACAGCTCATTTCCCAAGCTGAAGCAGGGGAAGAGGGGAACCATCCCCTGATGTTAGCCATTACGGTAGCAGATACAGGAATTGGTATTCCTCCAACAGATTTAGAGCGAGTTTTTGAATCTTTCGCACAAGTCGATGGTTCTACCAGTCGGATTTATGGCGGTACTGGTTTAGGGTTAGCAGTCACGAAACAACTGGTTGAGTTACATGGTGGTAAAATCTCGGTTCAGTCCACCCTAGGAAAAGGTTCAGAATTTACTTTTACTTTACCGCTCTCTAGTAGTGGTTCCTTTTCTCAAAAAATGCTTGTCCCTCATGCAGAAAGTGAAGAAACAACTGCTTTTTTTGTAAATAATCAGGACAGAAAAGAAATAAATTATCTGAATGAAAGATCCCTCAATTCCGAGGAGAGCTTAGCTTCAGAAAAAGGGGAATTTAAAGTTTTAATTGTTGATGATGAGCCGATTAATCTTCAGGTGTTGGTTAATAACTTATCCTTAGCAAACTACAAAATTACTCAAGCTACCAATGGTTTAGAGGCGCTCCAAATTATTGAAAATGGGTTTAAACCTGATTTAATCTTACTCGATGTGATGATGCCGCGGATGACAGGCTATGAAGTCTGCCGAAAAATTCGGGAAAATTTTCTAACAGCGGAAGTTCCAATTGTGATGCTAACTGCTAAAAATCAAGTTTCAGATTTAGTAGAAGGGTTTACTTCTGGTGCGAATGATTACTTAAATAAACCTTTTTCTAAAAACGAATTATTAGTGAGAATTCAGACTCATATTCGTCTGTCGAAAATCACAGAAGCTTACGGACGATTCGTTCCCCATGAATTTTTTAAATTTCTGGGATATGAAAGTATTGTTGATGTCAGCTTAGGCGATCACATCCAGAAAGAAATGACGGTTCTTTTTGCAGATATCCGCTCATTTACAGCTCTTTCTGAAGGAATGTCCCCCCAAGAAAATTTTAATTTTATTAATGATTATCTGCGTCGGGTTAGTCCAGTGATTCGGGCCCATAATGGCTTTATTGATAAATATATTGGCGATGCAATTATGGCATTATTTCCCAATTCAGCGGATGATGCTCTCTCAAGTGCCATTGCCATGCAAAAACAAGTTGCTCTTTTTAATGAAGAACGTCAGCAAAACGAGGAAGTTCCGATTGCAATTGGTTTAGGATTACATACAGGGAGTTTAATGTTAGGAACCATTGGCGAAGCTCAACGAATGCAAAGTACCGTCATTGCTGACGCAGTTAATCTTGCCTCCCGCCTAGAAGGGTTGACTAAACTGTATGGTGCGGGGATTTTAATTAGTCATAAAACACTTTGTAGCCTGGATTATGCACAAGAACATCACTTTCGATTTTTAGACCGGGTGATAGTGAAAGGGAAAAAAGTCGCTGTGGCAGTTTTTGAGGTTTACGATGGAGATTCCGAGCAACAGAAGCGATTAAAGCTGAAGAGTCAACCTCGGTTTGAAGTGGCAGTTTTTCTATATTATCAGCAGCAATTTGATGAAGCAAAGGCGATTTTTCAGGAAGTTTTACAAATTAATCCTCACGACCGTGCTGCGATGTTGTATGTGAAACGCTGTGAGAAATATCAACTGTATGGAGTTCCAGAAGGATGGGAAGGTGTGGAAGCTTTGGATGAAAAGTAATTCAGGGTAGCAATTTTGAATCGGATGAGCTATGGTGTCCTATCACCAGATGAATGTTTCTCTTTCCCTGCCATTCCCCTAAGTTCTATCTGGAGAGGGAGCCAAAGAAAAGGAAATTGATGATATTTTTCCTTGCTTTCCTGCTTTTCTTGCTTATGCCTTGGGATAGCTGAAAATGCAGGGAAAATCGAGTTAGGCTCAAACTGGACTAGGGCGGTTTTGATGTTTCCCGTGAGAGGGAAAAGTGGACGCGACCGCCCGCAGACCGCCTCAGGTTCAAGGGTGTTTAACTCATAGGAGATTGTGCAATGGTTCAGGAGAAGATCGGCGAACCCGTCCGCGTCAATGCCAGAAAAACAGATATTTTTGACATTTTCAATTTCAAACACTACCTGGGGCCCAACCCCTATTTAGAAACTGCCGCCTTAGTCTTCAATTTTGCTGTAACTGACTCTCGGGAACCGTTGGCGATCGCAGATTATCTCTCTGAAATCGGTCGCCTCTACCCCCAATTACTTTCTGAAACTTACGAATCTCACGCGCACTTATTCGCCCGCACTGCCTTAGAAGTCGGGAAACTCGATATGGGTTTATACTTCAACCATTACCAAGTTAAACCCTCTGGTCGTCACGATCAAATTGCCGTCGAAGCACTTCATGCGCGCACTGCGAGGGCGGTTGTTTACGCTGTTTGGGATTGGTTTGAAGCGATCGACCAAGACTTAGACTTTCCCTTAGAATCACAAATTGCGGTCCTGCAAGAAATGTTTCGCCATTCCGTCTATGGCGGGCCCACGGTTTATTCTCTGATGCGATCGGCAACCCAAAGCAAAATTCCCACCTTTTATCTGTGGGATGAAGGCCTGATGCAGTATGGCTATGGAAAAAAACAGGTACGGGGTCAAGCAACAACCTTTGACTGCGACAGTCATCTAGATTCCGACTTCACCACCCGCAAGGATGACTGTAAAGCTTTCCTCGCGACGCTAGGTTTTCCCGTCCCCAAAGGCGATCTCGTCACCACTGAAAGTGGCGCGATCGCAGCCGCCAGAGAGATTGGTTATCCCGTGGCCGTTAAACCGGTTTCCGGTCATAAAGGCATTGGGGTAACGGCGGATGTTCAAGATAGCGAAGAACTGGTCGCCGCTTTTAGAAGGGCCCTCAAGGCTATTCCCGACAAGGAACCGATTCGGATTATTGTCGAACAAAGCTTTAAAGGTGCTGATTTCCGACTTCTGTGCGTGAATGGCAAATTTGTGGCCGCCACGGAACGCCGTCCCGCCTGGGTGGTGGGGGATGGGACATCAACCGTCCGCGAGTTGATCCGGCAGGAAAATCGGACTCCTGCAAGACAAGATACGCCGACTTCACCCCTGAGTAAAATTCAGTGTGATGAGGCGATGGAAATGTATTTAGAGGAACAGGGGTTAACGCTGGAAAGTATCATTGAGAGCGATCGCACCGTTTCTCTCCGCAAAGTCGCTAATTTGTCCGCCGGCGGTGTCAGCATCGATGCCACTCACACCCTACACCCAGATAACATCATTCTTGCTCAAGATATTGCCCAACACTTTCGCCTCACTTGTTTAGGCATTGACGTGATTGCTGATAGCCTCTCAACCTCTTGGAAAGAAGGTCATTTAGGGATTATCGAAATTAATGCCGCGCCTGGGATTTTCATGCACTTAAACCCAGCCGTTGGCGAGAGCGTCGATGTACCTTCTCATATTTTAGAAACCTTCTTTACCTCTGGGTCAGCTTCCCGGATTCCGATTATTACCTTTAACCGGATTTCTGTGCAGCAACTCCAAGAAACCATTGACCACATTTTACTCCAACATCCCAACTGGACCATCGGAGCGGTGTGTCAGACCGCAGTCTTTGTTAATCGTTCGCAAAAAGTTCTTCACCCCGAATATAACGCTAACTTGCAAAGCTTGTTGCGGAACCCTAAGTTAGATTTACTCATTGCAGAGTACCCTGAAAACATTTTAGAAGCAGAGGGGATGTTTTACTGCGGGAGCAACATCATCGTGCTAGATAACCCCACGGAAACAGAGCAAATTTTAAAGCGAGACCTCTTCGATGATTCTATTTTAGTGGTCAGAGAAGCCACCAATGTTTCAATCTGGCGTCAAGGTTTAGTGGAGCAATATACCCTGGGAGATGCTGAACCTTTTTCGCGCGTTTATCTCAAGGAAATTGGGACAATTTTGTAAACGTCTATCTCGAAAATTACATCTTTCACCCCCTAACAGGATGTCGGTTCCCCGCGCTGGCGCATCGGCATCTTGTCTATTTTTGATTGGGGTGCAAGCTTCCAAGTCCGAGCAATTTTTTCCCTCCTCCCCTGCGAAACGAGAAGTTCTCAGGGAGTGAGTGTTCAGGAACAGCTATCAAGCGAATTCTCAAAGATTTAACCGAACCTTAAAAATAGCCTTCTATCATTGCTTAAGGCTTGATACTTTCGAGAACGATCATGCAAAAACCACTCTCCTCAGTCTCTCATTCTGCTTGTAGGTGTTCTGCGACGATCTGGAGATTAGTTTTATCGATCGCCCTTACCACTGGTGCTTGTACCCAAACTGCCGATCGCTTGCCGACCAACTTGGCAACTCCCCTCCAAACAGGCACTTCTTCTAGTTTAGCAGTTGATACACCCCATAGTCCATAGGCTCCATTAACTAGCTTGAGGGTAGCAATTATTCCCTGGCAAGTGTCAGAATTGCAGGAAGCAACACTGAAACCGTTAGCAAACTATCTCACCCAAACCCTAGGGATTCCAGTAAAGTTTCAGATTACAAAAGACTATGAGACCTCCGTTGATTTACTGGTGACAGGTCAAGTCGAGCTGGCTTATTTAGGTCCTCTGACTTACATCAAGGCGCATCAGAGAAATCCCCAGATTGAACCCATTGTTGCACCGATTGACAAAACCACAGGAAGACCTTGGTACACCAGCGTCATAGTGGTTAATCGAGAGCGTAACATTAAATCTCTTAAAGATTTAAAAGGCAAACGCTTTGCTTTTGTGAGTAAATCGTCAACTTCCGGATATTTAGTGCCAATTTCTCATTTACAACAACTTGGGATCGCTCCCGATCGGGATTTTGCCACCGTTCAATATCCTGGCAGTCATGACAAGGCAAAAGCAATGTTACTATCTGGAGAAGTAGATGCGATCGCAGATGATAAGCGGTCTTACCTAGCTCAGCAAAAAGCAGGAAAACTCGATCCAGCTCAATATCCAATTATTTGGGAATCTCAACCGATTCCTAATTCGCCCATTGTTGCTTCTGCTACCATTCCCCACTCTGCGATCGCAGCGTTAAAAAAAGCATTTGTTAACGCTCCCGAAGGATTAGTCGATCCCAGCAGTTCTGAGTCATCAGGGTACACCTTAGTCCAAGATGAAGATTATCAACCAATTAGAAAGCTCCAAGAGCAACTCAATCGAAAATCCCTTGAACACCAATGAAACTCTTAACTAAATTTATTTGGTCTTCTCTTGCTTTGGGAGGGCTGACTTTCTGCCTATCTGTTGGCAGCGAATTACTACTAAAAAAAGTAGACGATTCTACAGAAATCCTTCACACTAAAGCAGATCGCGCTTCCCAAACTGTCCTTGCTCTCAAAGTCTCGTTGAGAGATCAATTGGCAGCTTTGAGAAATTATATTATCCTCAAACGTCAACCATCAGATATGACGAATTATTATCAAAAAATGTCTAATTTTATTATGAATTTGGATGAATTAGAAACTTTGATTCCTGACAAAAATAAAATCGCAGTGGTTCGTCGTCGCCACCAATTTTTGATCCGTTTAGCCACCGATATTCAGGATACACCAGCCCTTCCTGAACGCACCTATCAAGATTTTTTAGCACTTAATTCATTCAGAAAAGATATAGATTTTTCTTTAGATACACTCATCGAGCAGGTTAATAATCAAAATGCTTTAGCTAAGCAAGAAGCTCAGCACTTAAAGCAGGTTGTTCAAATTTTTAGGTACACTGTCACTGGCGTTATTGTTCTCGTTTTTGTGGGTCAGTTTGTGTTAATTTTACTTCCCGTGATTCGGGCAATCGAAAAGTTACAGTTAGGGGCGGTAAAAATTGGGGCAGGCAATTGGGATTATCGTTTAGAAATTCGGACCCAAGATGAAATTGAACAACTGGCCGACGAGTTTAACCAAATGGCCGAGAAACTAGCCGAATCTTACCACTTATTAGAACAGAAGGTGATTGCTCGAACGGCTGAGCTGACTGCCACCAACCAAAACTTAGAAAAAGAAGTAATCGAGCGTAAACAAACAGAAGCAGAACTTCAGCAAACTCTACAACGTCTACAGCAGACTCAAGCTCAACTGATTCAAACTGAAAAAATGTCGAGTTTGGGGCAGCTAGTTGCTGGGGTCGCTCATGAAATTAACAACCCTGTTAACTTTATTTATGGAAATACCATCCATGCTAGCGACTACATAGAAGAGTTATTAAATATTGTACAGCTTTATCAAAAATATTATCCCCAACCTGCTTCTGAAATTCAAGAGGCGATTGAAAATAGCGAATTAGACTTTTTGATGGCAGACCTGCCAAAAATCCTGTCTTCTATTAGACTTGGGGCCGACCGCATTCGCGAAATTGTTCTCTCATTACGAAACTTTTCTCGCCTTGATGAATCAGAAATGAAAGCAGTGAATATTCACGAAGGGCTGGATAACACGCTCTTAATTTTACAAAATCGACTAAAAATTAAATCAGCAAATTGTGCAATTGAAGTCATCAAACAATACGGAGATTTACCTTTAATTGAATGTTATGCAGGACAACTCAATCAAGTCTTTATGAATCTTCTGACCAATGCGATTGATGCCTTGGAATGTTCCCTAGCTTCCGACGAAATTTCAGCCAGTGAAAGAGGAAATACACCGATAAAGCACGAGGCTCGACCCAAAAAACCAACGATTACAATTTCCACTCAGTTAATTGGAAAAAATAACGTTTTAATTCAGATTGCTGACAACGCTGATGGCATGAGTGAAGACGTTAAAAAAAGAATTTTCGACCCATTTTTTACAACAAAACCCGTTGGTAAAGGAACAGGGTTAGGGTTATCCATTAGTTATCAAATTGTGGTAGAAAAGCATGGCGGAATTCTGCGGTGTGAGTCGGAAACTGGACAAGGAACAGAGTTTTCAATAAAAATTCCCGTGCAGCAAACTTGCCCACTTACTGCTGCACTATTGGTTTAATCATGGAGGGCAGGGGCCGATCAAATTTCCCCTACCTCCTAGTCTCACACGACTAGCTTCGCCAAAGCATCTTTCAGTCCAGGTGGCAATTGACGAACGATTTTGCCCTTCTCGCGATCGACTGCTACCAATACTACCTGAGCTGTTACATATAAATCCTGAGCATCTGGGGATTGAATTTGATAGTCCCAGTTGATCCGGACACCCTCACTAGCCGTCATCCGCGTCTTTATTACTAAAGTTTGTCCCATTTGTACAGATCGATGGTAGCGTAAGGCCAGCTCTACGACAGGCAATTCTACACCTTGAGTTACCAACTCAGCATACTCAATCCCGATCGCTCGCAAGCTAGCCACTCGCGCTTCTTCCATCCAAGCGATATAAGTTCCATGCCACACGATGCCACCATAGTCCGTATGGTGAGGGTAAACCTGTACTACATATTCAAACCAGCCTTCTGAATTCCGTGTCAGCGAATTTTGAATTGCACCAGTTGAGGCTAGTTGCGGTTGTGTTTGAGGGTGATCCGCCACGTTACAAATCGTTCCAAAACGCTACATTTCTACAAATCATAAGGCAGTTTTCAGCCTTATGCTGGACTGTAGTAACAGGCTAGAGCAATCAGCTCCTAGTTCAACACCTCAGAGCGCCAATAACCTGTTTGTATCGCCAAAGAAAGCCATGATAGAAAAAATTTTAGTAGCTGTAGCCGGTCGCGGTCTGTGTGAAGAGATGTTTAATATGTTGACAGACATCCCTTCTCTGCAACAGGCATCTGTGACTGTCTTGCACGTCGTACCGTCCCAAATTATTGCTGGGGACATGGCATCGAAGTTAGAAGATGGAGGTAAGATTCTAGCAAAAGCAGTCCAGTCTTTGAAGATAGATCCAACCAAAGTCAATCCTGTTCTCAGACAGGGAGACCCAAAAACCATCGTCTGCCAAGTTGCCGATCAAGAGCAATCAGACTTGATTATTATGGGTTCACGGGGTTTAGGGCGACTGCAATCCATTCTTGAAAATTCAGTCAGCCAGTATGTCTTTCAGTTAACCTCGCGACCGATGTTGTTAGTAAGAGACGACATCTATGTAAAAAAAATCAAGCGCGTCATGGTGGCGATCGACAACTCTGAAGCAGCCAAACAGTGCTTGAAGCTGGCACTGTTTTTAGTCAGAGAGATTCCTGGTAGCCAAGTCATTCTAGTTCACGTCAATAAAGACTTAACTGGAAAAAGCAGCGAAGATTTAACAGCCAATGCTGAGAAAGATCCTATCCTAGCCCCAGCAGTAGCAGAAGTGAAAAAAGCAGGGGTGAACTATCGTTGTGTGACTGCTGTCGGCAAACCCGGAGAAACTATTTGTGGTCTAGCCGACGAGCTGAGTGTAGACTTATTAATGCTGGGTTCCCCTGACCGTCGCCCTAACATTGCGAAGAGCTTCATCGATCTGGATCGACTCTTAGGAAATTCTCTCTCTGACTACGTGCGAGTTTACGCAAACTGTCCTGTCTTATTGGCTCGCACCACTGGTTAGATCGGGAATTTTTTTTAGTACAAAAAGCGCCCAACCGCAAGGTTACTGGCGCTTTTTTTTGTTAGGTAAGATAGCGGCCAAGCCTCAAACCCTCTCTTTGTCACTCTGCAATTGCAGACCCACTCCTCCTAACCTCGCCCAAAAATCAGGGAGGTTGGGAGGTAGTGAAATTGATGAAAGTGTCACTTCATCAAAAATGGGTATTAGCTCTCTTTTTTGCCTTCACGGCTAGCAGTTTGAATGTACAGAATGATTAGAAAAACGCTTGGCACTAACACAAACAAGATCGATGCAACAAATCCTAGGTCATTAACTTGCATAATCCCCAGCCTTTATCTGAAATCACAAAACTGACAAAACTAGGATATCATCTTAGCGTCCCGGCTTGGTTTTTACACTCACCGGACCATTGACTAAGGTTTGACAAGCTAATCGGTAGGTGGCAGGCTTTTTCTTGAGCTTTTGATTTTCCACCTCAGTGCGAGGGGAAAGGTTTTCGATTCCTTCGACAATCTCCACAATGCAGGTGCCACATTGACCGTAACCCCCACAATTCATCAGCTTTCCTGTAAACGAGTACAGGTCGATCCGATTCTCTAGCGCTTTCAGCCTCAGGTTGGCTCCGTCGGCTGCGATTACTTCCTGATTTTCGTTGACAAATCTAATATTGCCCATTCCGAATTCCTGAGAGGTTGACAGGGGTCTTCATTACAAAATATTAACTAATGTTGCGAACATTAACACAGGAAAGCGACAAGAGAAGGGGATGGGGCAAGAGCCACTCACCCGATCTGGTTCCCCCTCCTCCCGATCTCCTGAGTTAAGGAGTATCCGAAAGGCTACTGTTAGGAAGGTTGCTGACAGCTCGTTGGAGAGACGACAGAGCGCGGTTGTAGCCAATAATAGCCAGAAGTCGGTTTCTCTCAGCCCTGGTCAAATCCGTTTCTGCCTGAATCACGTCCGTCTGAGTCCCAACACCCGCCTGAAAGCGTAACCTCGCCAGTCGCAAAGCTTCCCGCGCTTGTTCCACCCCCGCTTCCGCCGTTTCAATGCTGGCAAAGCTCGACTCCAACTCAAAATAAGCTTGCTCAACTTGCTGTCGAATCTGACTCCGGAGTTGATCAAAGCGACTTTCTGCGAGCTGGATATCCGCTTCCCGTTGTTGAGCCCTCGCTTGAGCAGCTCCCCCATCAAAGAGATTCCAACTCAGTGTCGCTCGCACCGTATAGCCATCTGCCCAGCCACGAGGTACAAATCGACCGGGATCTCCCGGAGCAGAACCCAACAGGTTATAGCTAGCCGCCAGCCTTAATTGAGGATAAAGCCCCCGGAGGGCGGCTTCTCGCTCTTGCCTGCTCAGATCCCGCTGCACCAACTGCTGCTCTAACTCAGCTCGGTTCTTAAAGGCCAGCACAATGCTATCTTCCAGAGTCCGCCCCCAAACCCCAGCTTGCTCCACGGGATCGGCTGCTGTCAGTTCCACCGCTGGATTCACATTTAACAACTGCGTCAACGTGCGCCTGCCAACTCGTTGATCCCGGATCGCCTCATTTAAGCGCTGCTGTTCGTTAGCCAAGTTCACCTGAGCCTGCAAGACCGCAAACCGAGTCCCCACCCCTGCTCGTTCCAGAGCTTCCGCATCCTGCAAACTTTTCTGAGCATTTCTGACCGCCGCTTGACCAATGGCAACTCGCCCGTCTGCATCTTGCAAATTATAGTAAGCAGAAGTGATATCAAAGCGGAGTTGCTCCACGAGGCGCTCTACTTCTAATTCCCTCACCCGCACCTGTTCCTTTGCAGCTTGAATGTTTGCCGCCGTGCGACCAAACAAGTCAACGTCATAGCTTAACTCCAAATTGGTGCTGAGAGCAGAGTTGGAATAGTTGGGTACGTTGGTCGAAATCCCCTGACTGCGAGCCTGACGCTCTTGAGCGCGGGCACTCAGTTCTCCCGAAGCACTCAAACTGTGGCTTAAATCCGTTTGCAGAACCAAACTTGGAAACAAAGCAGCTCGCTGCTCCGCTAGGAGCGATCGGCTTTGTTGCAATTGCAGTTCAGCAATCTGGATAGTCTGGCTGCCTCTACGGGCCAGATCCAGCGCTTGCTGCAATGTAATTGGCTGTATACCTTGCACCCGCACTTCACTCGGTTGCGTGGGAAACTGTAGCGGATTTGGACTGGGTTCTAGGTAACTTGGTGGGTTGGTAGACTCAGTGCCATTCGGAGACAGTTTCGGGAAGCTTTGCAGCGGCGCTGAAGTAGACCCCGCTGTCTGTGCAAGCTCTGACAGGCGGTTGACTGACTTGGTCTCAGCACTCGCTTGAGGGGAAGAACCAGACGCGGCTTCTTCTGGAGTGGGTGGCTGAGGAGGTAGGACAGTAGCCTGAGCCTCCGGAGTGAACGCTACTGAGCCTGATTTCTGGGTTGATTTCTGATTTTCCCTGACCTCACTTGAGAAGGTGGAGCGAAACTCAGCATTAACTGGTTGTGGGTCCCTATCGGGAGTGGCAACGGAGGCTGAGTTCACCACCTTGTCTTCGGAAGCTTTTTTCTGAGTCGCAGATTTAAAATTCAGCTCTTGAGTTTCACTGAGGTGCTGCTGCGCTTGAGTGGGAGAAGAGCCTGGCTCAGAGCTGGTCTGAACTATCAGCTTGTGGGCTGGTGTCAACTTCCACTCTAGGGGCACTGGCTGAGTTTCAGAAGCCTCCTGTGGAGGGGTTAGCGATGGTTCTTGCTGGGAGCTGCCATTGACTGTTTTGGCTGCTGATTTGAACTCCGGCCCAGAGAGCTGGTGAGTGGCATTGGGGTCTGCCTCAGCTTCTGTAGGGGGAGACAAGGCCGGAACGTACCCCTCCTGTGATTTTCGCTCTTTTGCTGTTTGAGGGGCAGATTTGAAATCTGGCCCAAATTGAAGCTGATTACTTTCTGCTGGGTTGTCTTGGGGTTGAGTTGGGGGAAGTGCTGAGGCACTCCGTCCCACATTGCTGAAAGTAATGGCCGCACCTACCCCCACCACCATAAGATGACGAAAAACACGCATAAGCTTTTTAATGAGTCTGCAAGTCCAGAGACAATTCTAGTGCAGGGATGCTCTTAGATTGTGAGTTGGATTCCTGCGGCTGAGATTAACTCTTCAACTCCCGCTACTGGGATCAAGGGTAATTGAAGTTTAGCCGTGAGTTCCTCCAGGGTCATGTCGTCTAAGAAACGAGTATCGCCTTGTTTGAGCATGACGGAGGGGAGGAGGATACCATCTCCTAAGTCTTTCCCCTGCAAGCCTGCGAGCAAGTCTTGACCGGTCAACAGGCCGGTGACTGCGGTCGCAATTCCCCAATAGTGACTGGGTAGAGCGACCATATTGACTGTTAATCCTTCGATTTGGTTCAGTCGCTGCAAGATTGGTTGAAAGGCTGTGGCAACCGCATTGCCCACCACCCAAGTGAAGCGGCGTGGTGGGGAGAGCTGCTGGGTTGGTAATTGCTTGAAGGTGGCTTCAAATTGTTGCAGAAATTGGCGGATGGAACCGACACCGTTCCCAATTTGGGGATAGTCTTCGTAGTCAGAAGCGGGGGGTAAGTCGCGATCGCCAATTAAAAACCATTCATCGGCTAACCAAACGCACCGAGAAGCTTTAGGTTTTGTTTTTGAGGGTTTATTTTTATTTTTTCCCTTGGTTTGATTGCTGAGAGGTTTTGTTTCTAGTAGCAAGGCTTGAATTTTTTGGACTTGGTCTATTACTTCTCGCGCTTTTTCTGGGGTCACTGGCACGAGTTCGTCCTCGGAGGGGCGAAAGCGAGTTAAACCAACTGGTACCACTGCCACGGAGGCAACAGCGGGAACCGTACCGGTGTGAAATTGAGCTAAATCTAGTAGAGTACGCTCTAAGTGTTCGCCGTCATTAATACCTGGACAGACCACCACTTGAGCATGGATTTGCAGCCGTCGTTCTTGAAACCATTTGATTTGTTCTAAGATCTGTCCCGCACGCAGGTTTTTGAGCAAGCGAATTCGCACCTCTGGTTCCGTGGCGTGAACAGAAACATAGAGGGGAGAGAGCCGCATTTTTTCGATTCTGTCCCATTCCTTTTGAGTGAGGTTGGTGAGGGTGAGATAGCTACCGTATAGGAAGCTGAGGCGATAGTCATCATCTTTGAAATAAAGGCTTTCTCGCTTCCCAGGAGGTTGTTGGTCAATGAAGCAAAAAGGACAACGGTTATTACATTGAATCAACCCATCAAAGAGAGCAGTTTCAAATTCTAATCCTAGGTCTTCATCGTAGTCTTTTTCAATTTCTAACTGGTGAGTTTTGCCTTTAGCGTCTAGGACTTCAAGGGCGAGAATTTCATCGGCACATAGAAATTGGTAGTCGATGAGGTCGCGGGGTTTTTGACCATTAATGGTTACGATGCGATCCCCTGGTTCAAATCCAATTTCGGCGGCGATGGAGTTGGGAAGGACTTTGGTAATTAAGGCGGGTCGAATTGAGAGTTCGCTCATTAACTATGATTGACGATAGTTTTACGGATATTTTTATTGGAATTATTTCCTAGATAGCGGTTCTGACCTAGATAAACTTGTTAGCTTATCCGCATCTGTTTCCAAGGGAAAATTCAGAAGATACTGTGCTTCTGTTTTGACGGGAACTGGAAGTTTAAGACTGTACTTCGTCATAGCGGGAACTGCTGTTAATTTAGTTAGAAAGTTACAGAACTATCGAGCTGAATACTCCGATCATTTCCCATCCTAAGCACAGAGGAGAGTGAATCTAGTTTATAGCTATTTTGGACGGGAATTTTACCCGCCCAAAAGTCTATTTTACCGCTTCTCCCTTTGGAAATCTTTAAAATTTATTGCTCCTTTAACGAGAATGGTGATTTACAGATTGTGCATAAATTTACTAGCCAGCGCTGCCAAGATGGCAGCCCCAAAAAATAACCGATACCAAACAAAGACCCAGGTATTATGAGTTTGTAGGAATCGCAGTAACCAGGCGATGGAGGCATAGGAAAATAGGGTAGCAGAAATAACACCTACTATCAGAGAAATGACTCCACTAGCCCCCAGATTTTCCTCAAAAGCACTCTTTAATTCTACTAAACCTGCGAGACTAATGGCTGGAATTCCTAACAAAAATGAAAACCGGGCTGCTGTTGCTCTTTCTAGCCCCATGAATAACCCTGCTGTGAGGGTAGCACCGGAACGAGAAACCCCTGGGATTAAAGCCATGACTTGAGCCAATCCCATTAAGATTCCATCTCGAATGCCTAAGTGTTCAAAATTTCGCTCGCGCTTGCCTATTTTTTCTGCGCTCGCAAGCAGCAGCGACATGAAAATCGAGGCAATCGCAATCATTCCCACACTCCTTAGAGGTGACTTGTCAAAGTCGGGAATGAAGAGTTTGATCAACAGTCCGCCAACAAGGATGGGTAGGGTTCCCAAAGCAATTCCCAGTGCGATGCGAAAATCTTGGGAATCATAGTCAGATTTCACTAAGGCTTTGTAAGCTCCTTTAGTAATATGGGTTAAGTCGGACCAGAAATACCACAGCACAGCCGCAATACTTCCTAACTGAATCACAGCGGTATAAGCAACCCCTGGATCGTTCCAACCTAGTGCCAAAGGAATCACCTTTAAATGAGCGGTGCTGCTAATGGGTAAAAACTCAGTCAACCCTTGCACCATTCCTAAAACAACTGCCTGCAAAATGTTAATGTGGGGTTGAGCGGAACCACCACTGACAGAGGTTTCAGCTAAGACTGTAGGCAAAAAAGCAATCATTTTTCATTCGTTCCTTGTAAGTAGTAATCTCCCAGAACCACGAGCCATTTTATTCAATTTTTTTGAGATTCGTTAAACTTCTCAGGAGTAAAGAGTGAAGAGTAGAGGGCGGTAATTTCGTGGAAACGAAGCATAATGACTCTCATCTTTACAATCCCTGCTTAGCCTCTAGGTTTCAGGTTGAAATACAAAAACTTCTAGATTCTAACTTCTGTCGTTTAACTGGTGAGGAGTGGAGCATAAAAAACAGTTAACCCTCAGCTTCGCATCTATCAGCGAATGTTTAATTATGCAGAAACCCTGTCATGACACCAACCAGTAGCAAAATCCCCATTGCGAGACGATAAAACACAAAGATCCAGGTGCTGTGCTTTTCTAAGTAATGGAGTAGACCATAGATGGCCAAAAAAGCAGCAATGCTGGCGGTTGTCAACCCGATTAAGAGAGTGATCCAACCACTAGCATCTAAGCAATTGTGAATGACGCTCAATTCCTTAGCTCCTGCTAATACAATGGCAGGCAAACCCAGCAGAAAGGAAAACCTAGCAGCAGTTTCTCGCTCCATTCCTAAAAACAAAGCAGCAGTGAGAGTGGAACCGGACCGCGAGACCCCTGGAATTAGAGCAAA
>JBLNEP010000258.1:0-6755 GCA_050262755.1 Actinomycetota bacterium
GATACATTTGGTAGCGAACACCCGTCTCAAAAATTTGCAAGGCGCGATCGCTGAGCCTCGCCTTCAAAGCATGGGAAGCAAAAGCACCAGCCGCCACCGATAAACCGCCAAAAACGGCTGCGATCGCCATAAAAATTTGAGTCAGATTCACCATTAACCTCGTTGTTTGAAGTTCAATCACATCCCCAATTCTCTCGATCTCGGTTACACCCGCATTAGGGGGAAAGGGGAAAAAGGGGAACGACTAGGAACTGAATGATAGACCAGAGTCAAACTCTGATTTACCCTTTCCTTTTTGATATTAAAAGTAAAAAGCCAAAAGCAGTATGTTTCCTAACCTTTTGACTTTTCACTTTTAACTCAAGTTTACGGACGATTCGCTTCTAGCAAGCGAGAAAAGTAAAAACGAGTGCTAGTCATCGCCTGTCGGCCAATGACAAAGCCATTGCTTTGCAAAATATCAACAATATCAGCTTCTCGGTGTTGGTAGGCACGAGTTGTTTTGCTCGGTCCTGGGAAAAACTCCCCAATTTTCTTCAGGATGGTCAGAGCTAACGTTTTCGGAGCAAAACTTAGAATTAAGCGCGACTCAGCAAGTGAACTCAAGTGAGCAATCATCTCCCTTGCCTGCTCTTGTGGATAATGAATCAACACATCCAGACAAATGACTGTATGGTAACGACCCGTCAAACTTTCCAAATCCCGCGCTGCAAAGGTCAGATGATTCAAGTTAACCCCAGCTTCGGCAGCTCTAGCATAAGCTTCTTCCACCATCTTTTCCGAAATATCACTGGCATAGACGAGGGCTCCAGCTTCAACTAACGGAATGCTGAGAGAACCAACGCCACAACCAGCATCACAGATGGATAACCCTGGCAAAGTGCCATCCGCTTGCAGCCATTCCAGCACTGTATCGACGGTCCGCTGATGACCGGTGCGGATGTCCAACTGCACTTTATTAACATCATCCTCACCATAAATTCGTCGCCAGCGATCGAAGCCAGTGGAATTAAAATATTCCCTGACAATGGTTTTATCATCTGCTACGTTCATTGCTTCCCTATTGCCCTTGTGGTTTCCAACGCATTAACTTACCATTATCCGCTGTCATTGGTCGCAATGAGCCAGCGCTAAAATTTCTTTCAGGGATTAACCGATCGGCTGTAGAAGCTCAACAAGCAGAGGTAGTTGCTAGAATTATCTCCTTTCGGTTCTGATGCTAGAACAACCAGTCAGCACCCCAAACCTTCACCAGAGACAGTAATACCAACCGCAAATTTCGCTTAACTCACCCCTGTAGCACCGCCTCAAATCTCTGGGAATGAAAATTGCTGCTCCCAGCTACCTCCCCTCTGACTGGAGATGAGAGGCGTACTGCTAGCTCGATCGCGCTGCGAAAACATGAACCCTCCAGCAGCAGTCAAGGTTTCAGAGGCTCTGCCATCCTTACCCTCAGCCCTCCCTTAAGGGTAACAGTCGCTGCCACGTTAATTCTCGCGTCGAGCTATGCAAGCGCCAGCGCAACAAGCTAGCGGCTAGTTGACCCACTGTTAAACCCGGTAAGCCGATCGCACGTCTGGGTGCTTCTGTTGCTAACGCGATCGCACTCTCCGCTTCACAAATTCCCCACCTCACTAAATTCTGAGCCCCCATCAACAGTGGCAACGTTGTCCCGGCTAAAGTGCTCAACTCTAAGGGCGTGTGGTAGTCCACTCGCACCCAAGCCGTGCCTTTCCTCACTTCAATTCGGCGAGTATCCCAAGGATAGACGCCATCTCCCAACCCCAACGGTGCTAAGGCATCGCTTACCAAAAAAATGCCTTGTTCGTACTTACTCGCTCGCAGCAACAAGTCGATCATGGTTGGACAAACGTGTTGACCATCAGCAATTAAACCGCACTGAATTTTAGGATTCACGATCGCTGCTCCCAGCATTCCAGGTTCGCGGTGATGCAAAGCAGGCATCGCATTAAAAGCATGAGTCACCATTGAAGCTCCCTGGGCAAATGCCTGCTTGGCTTGCGTCTCGTTAGCTTGGGAATGACCTAAACTCACCGTAATCCCCAAACTTCTTAAAAAAGGAATAACCTCACCACTGCTATCGAGTTCCGGTGCCAGGGTGATGATTTTGACCACGCTGGCATAATTGCCTAAAACTTTTTTGACATTGTCCAGAGTTAATGACAGCAAAAACTGGGATGGATGAGCACCGCGCTTTTCTGGGTGGAGAAAGGGTCCTTCCAAGTGAACCCCTAGAATTTGAGCACATTGCGCCAACGGACTCGGTGGAAACGCTTGTTGCTTGCTGAGGAAATCTGCGATCGTTGAGAGCGATCGCTCAAACTTTTCCAGGGAAGTCGTCACCACCGTTGGTAAAAACACATCCACACCCTGGGTCCATAAAAATTGGCAAATTTCCTGCAACATCGGTAGATGCTGGCTCTCTAAATCCGAGAAAGCCAAGCCGAGAGCACCATTGATCTGTAAGTCAACCCCACCCAGCGACAGCCAATCACCTGCTACATCAATCGCTTGCCCATTGGGAGGAACTACCCGTTTAAATACTTTATCCATCGGCTCAATGGCTTCAATGATGCCACTAGCATCAACAGCGAGCATCTGTAAGTTCTTGTAACCGGGCAGCCGAGCATTGAGAATGTCGATTGGGGTTGTTATTGCCATCACTTTTGCGAGAGAATACGTAAATTTGAGCTACTGCAAGCATTGTGGATTTGCATCCACGTCACATCTAAAATCTAAAACCGCATGAGTAACCCTGTTGTTGGAATTATCATGGGCAGCGATTCTGACTTGCCGACGATGAAGGACGCGATCGCCGTCTGTGAAGACTTCAAAATTCCTTGTGAAGTTGCGATCGTCTCCGCTCACCGCACCCCTCAGCGGATGGTGAAATATGCTCAAAGCGCCCACCAACGGGGTCTAAAAGTCATTATCGCAGGTGCGGGGGGAGCTGCTCATCTGCCCGGGATGGTTGCCTCTCTGACACCCCTGCCAGTGATCGGCGTGCCAGTCCCAAGCCGCCATTTGCAAGGGGTTGATTCTCTTTACTCGATCGTGCAAATGCCTGCGGGAATCCCCGTGGCAACAGTTGCGATCGGTAATGCTAAAAATGCTGGGTTATTAGCCGTGCAAATTTTAGCGACTCACCAACCAGAATTATTAGAGCAAGTTCAGCACTATCGCCAAACTTTAGCTGAATCCGTTGTCGAGAAACAAGTACACTTAGAGCAGGTCGGTTATTCTCACTACCTAGCGCAAATGAAATAACCCAGTTTTTCTAAATACCTGTTACTCTTTTGTTTGAGGAATAGCTCAGCATTAAAACCCCACATCCTGATGAACTCAAACGCCGAGACAACCGATGATGAATTTCTCATTCAACTATCTGTAACAAGATAAAAAGAAATTGGTGAGTATCAATTTTTAAACTAATTTTAGGCATCTTCTAAGTTAAAATCCTACTTAAGATAGATGCTTTTTTCTATGAACCAAACTATCAACCTCCAGGCAGATTTATTCTTTCATCAAGGACTGCGCCAACTCGAAGCCAATCGCTTTGAGGAGGCCCTCATCAGTTTCGACACCGCACTTCAGTTCATCCCAGCAGATTATAAAGCTTGGTTTGCGCGAGGCATGGCTCTCGGATACTTAAACCGCCATTCAGAAGCACTCACCAGCTTTAACAAAGCCCTAGAAATTCGCCCCTATGCCAGCCACGGCTGGCACAACCGTGGCATCGCCCTCGGCAGATTAGGGCGCTTGGAAGACGCCCTCAACAGCTTTGACAGAGCCATTGAATTTAGCCCTGATGCTGCTAATATCTGGCACAACCGAGGTCTAACATTGGTTGACTGCGGTTTATATGAAAAAGCCGTTGCCAGTTTCGATCGCACCCTTGCCCTCAAACCAGACGCAAGTTTTGCTTGGTATAACCGTGCTAGTGCCCTTTTACAACTCAAGCGTTACGAAGACGCCCTCAACAGCTTTGACAGAGCCATTGAATTTAACCCAAACGCGACAAAAGCTTGGTACTGCCGTGGCATTACCTTAACTCAATTGCACCAACACCACTCAGCCATTGCCAGTTTCAACCGAGCTCTTGCCAGCGAACCCGACTTCCAGGGAAATTGGTATGACTTAGGGGAAGTCTTAGCCAAATTAGGTGGCTTAACACCAGAAAATAGAGCTTTTGAGCCAACCCTTCAATTTCACGCTCAGGATTATTTGAGCTGGTATAATCGCGGTGTACAATTAGCTAAATTGGGTCGTTATCACGAAGCGATCGCTAGTTATGATAAAGCGCTAACCCTTCACCCAGACCATGCAGATTCTATCTATAATAAAGCTTGCTGTTATGCCTTGCTAGGGTGTGTAGAATTAGCCGTTTATAACTTACAGCAGGCAATCGCTTATTCTCCTCGATTTTATCGCAAACAGGCTTTAGAAGATTCGGATTTTTCAAAAATTAATATTGCCAAATCCTTCAGTTTTTTACTCCAAGATTATGAAATCTAGGATTGAATGAGGGAGAAGAGACAACAATGATGGTTCAGCGGTAAAGAAATTCAGCTAATTTAGGAACGAAAAAACCCTAAAAAAGCTAATATTTTAGCTCTCCTAAGGCTGCGTCCGCTTCTATCAAGATTGCGGTCAGCTCGAAACTTTTTAATAACTTGGTAGCCTTTGCTACAGAAGATCGGGTATCAACTCAGGGCAATCTGATAAGACATTGCTGGGTGAGTTGAAAGATGCTGAAATCTAGATTCTCAAAGAAACAGTTTACGAAAGTCAGACGATTGTCTGTAAAAAGGCTTCCAAGCCCCTTATCGAAAATTAGCAAAAGATTCAAAGTCTGGCGAATAACCATTAAGCAGTTAAGTCCTAGTTGGCAAGCCTGTATTCCTGTGGCAGCCATAATCTTACTAGCTTGGGGTTATGCTGCCACCGCTGCGGAACCGCCTACAGTTGAAAGCATTGCCGAAGCGCAAGCCAGCCTAAAAGTCGGCTTAGATACAATGTGGGTGATGGTGGCTGCCATGCTGGTATTCTTCATGAATGCGGGCTTCTGTATGTTAGAAACCGGATTCTGCCGCCAAAAAAATGCGGTCAATGTCTTGGCCAAAAACTTGATTGTTTTCGCCATCTCTACCGTTGCTTTCTGGGCCATTGGCTTTGCCTTAATGTTCAGCGATGGTAATGGTTTTATTGGCAATAGTGGCGGATTTTTCCTGTGGAATATAGCGGATAATAGCCCCGCGACAGGGGACGCTTACCAAGGAATTTTTAAATCCCTTAACTGGACTGGCGTACCCCTCAATGCCAAGTTCTTTTTCCAATTAGCCTTTGCTGGAACTGCTGCCACGATTGTTTCAGGTGCAGTTGCAGAACGGATTAAATTCGTTGATTTCTTAATCTTCAGCTTATTGCTGGTGGGAATTGCCTACCCGCTGACAGGACATTGGATTTGGGGAGGCGGTTGGCTATCAAAAGCTAATTTCTGGGATTTCGCTGGTTCGACGGTGGTTCACTCCGTTGGTGGTTGGGCGGCCTTAATGGGAGCGGCATTTTTAGGGCCGCGCATCGGCAAGTACAAAGACAATGAAACTTATGCCTTACCGGGCCACAATATGAGCATTGCCACTTTGGGCTGTTTGATTTTGTGGTTGGGTTGGTTTGGGTTTAACCCGGGTTCAACAATGGCAGTCGATCCCAATGCGATCGCTCACATCGCCATCACCACTAACACTGCGGCGGCTTTTGGTGGAATTGCGGCTGCGATCGCAGCTTGGCTGTACCTGGGCAAACCAGATCTTTCCATGATCATTAACGGCATTCTGGCTGGTTTAGTCGGGATTACAGCGGGCTGCGCTTGGGTCAACGTGCCGAACTCAGCCATCATTGGCATAGTCGCAGGAGTTCTGGTCGTTTTCTCAGTTACTTTCTTTGACAACATCAAAATTGATGACCCGGTGGGAGCAACTTCTGTCCACCTCGCTTGTGGAGTCTGGGGAACTCTCGCTGTGGGTTTATTTGCAGATGGACCCAACACAGGCCTTTATACTACCGGTCCCAATGCAGGTTTACTGGTTGGGGGTGGCTTTGGTCAATTGGGTGCTCAATTGCTTGGCATTGCTTCGGTGGGTGGCATGACAGTGCTGCTGAGTACAGTCTTCTGGCTGGTGCTGAAAGCAACCCTAGGCATCCGAGTTGAGCGAGAGGAAGAATTGCAAGGTTTGGACATCGGAGAGCATGGTATGGAAGCTTACAGTGGCTTTCTTAAGGAAACAAGCAACACTGGTTTATTAGACAACTCTCCTGGTGGTATGAGTAGTGGCTCTGGTGGGATGACCAATCGCATCTAATTGACATCCACCTCGGCCTGAAGGCACGAGGATTCTTGGGCTTCACAACCCAAGTTTCTGCTTCATAGCACCCGCCTTCGGAGATTTTTTCCGGGAAGGTCTTAGGGTCGCTCCACAGACTGACACGGCGAGTCCCGCCGCCAAAATATTACGACTAGCATTGATGTCTCGATCGTGGTGAATGCCACATTGAGGACAGTCCCATTCCCGAATCTTCAATGGTAGTTTTTCAAGGGTATGTCCGCAGTTCTCACATCTTTTAGAACTGGGAAACCATTGGTCAATCTTGACCAGAGTTCTCCCATACCATTCACACTTGTACTCCAGTTGCCTGACCAACTCGCCCCAGCCAGCATTACTGATGGAACGGGC
>JBLNEP010000259.1:0-5565 GCA_050262755.1 Actinomycetota bacterium
TTCCCCTTTCCCCCTTTTCCTCTTCATGGTAACTTAGAGATCGAGTCCCCCTGAAAACCCCCTGTAGACTGGCAGAGCCAGAACCTATCCTCACTATGCGATCGCTAGAGTCTCAGAATAAATACCCCGACTGTTTGTGGATGCAATTAGAAGCCATTCCCGTGCAATCGAGTGTAGCGGACCCTCAACAGCTCGACCTCTACTTAAGCCTCAATTTCAACGAACATTGGGAATCCTTACTCAACGGCCGCGTTAAGTTTGGGTTGCAAGGTGGTACACTCAGGCTGAAGCTGGAAAACTGTGAAATTCCTTTAGCATCCCGTCAGTTAGTCGGTTCTTTTAAGCTCGAGGAACCAGACAAAAATCAACCCTCAAATTCTAGCCAGTTAACAACTTCTTCAGGAGCTAAAAGTGAGCTAGTTCACTACACAGCTTGTCACATTTCCATGAAAGATTCTGATGCAAATCCAGCTTGGGTTTTTGCGATTGAAAAGAGCGAATCTGTTTTAAAAGGTTTACTAAAAAGTGCGAAATTAGGTCAGTTTACCGCAAAACCTTGCCGGATCGAAGCGACCTTTGAAGTTTCTAAACAAGATATTCATCTCACCGATGCCGAGGGTTTGTGGCGCCACGATATTACCCCCAATCAACACGCAGTGCTAGAGAGAAGTTTAGCACTTTATCTACTAGAAACTAAATTACAGCCTTACCTGAGTTGGGCACAGTTGTGTTATGACTGCTCAACCCTAGAAAAATACGAAGTGGCAACCTTTGACCCCAAAGCAGAATCCCATTTGCAAGCACTCATTGACCAAGTAGTTCATGCTGGAACTCACAATTTTCTTGAATTAGCCAATCTGGTTAACCTCAATCTGACCATCGATTTTGCGGGTGGAAATTTACGGGGCACAACGTTAAATGGGGTTGATTTTAGTGGTGCAAATCTCTATCGAGTGAACCTGCGGGGTGCAGATTTAAGCGATGCTGACTTAAGCGATGCCAATCTACAAGAAGCTAAATTGGGTGGTGCAGATTTAAGCGGTGCTTTTCTCGGCGATGCTAATTTAAGCCATGCAGATTTACACCGTGCCAGTTTTGCCTTGGCGAATCTGAGTGGTGCTGATTTGAGGGGTGCAAATTTACGAGAAGTTAACCTCGTCAATGCAAATCTGAGCGGAACTCACGTCCAAGATGCTCAGTTTGGGAAAAATTCCGGAATTTCTTTAGAAATGAAACACCACTTACAGCAGCAAGGAGCTATTTTTGAAGATGAATAATGGTTGACAGAAACCGCCAGGGACTTTTAGTCCCTGGCTTCACTTCAACTCGGAGGGCGAATGGTAATATCAATGGGTTGCACTTTCACGGAAGTGTTGAGACTACTCAGAGGCGGCTTAATAGCATTGGTATTACCCACCACCAAAGTCACCATATTCTCTGGTTTGAGATAAGTCTTTGCCACTCGCTGCACATCAGCAATGGTGGTTGCTTCCACGCTGTGACGATAGCGGAAGATGAAATCTTGCGGATAGCCATAATATTCGTATCGCATCAACCGCGATAAAGTTTGAGCGGGATCTTCAAAATTGAAGATAAAAGAATTAATGGATGAATCTTTAGCAAAGGCTAATTCTTGCGGGGTAATGGGTTCTGTACGAACCCGCTCAATTTCTGTGAGAATGGCTTGAATAAACGGAACTGTTGCTTCCGATCGCGTCTGTCCCCCAGCAACAAACACCCCCGGATAGTCATACCGAGGACTCCAAGCAGCATAGACAGAATAAGCTAAACCTTGGCGCGATCGCACATTATTAAACAACCGCCCGCCAAAACCGTTAAATACATCATTCAAAACAGTCAACGCGCCATAGTCAGGGTTACTCAACACCCCGCCCAAATGCCCCATTTGTACATAACTTTGATTAAGCTGAGGTTGATCGACTAAAAAGACACCCCCCTGGTTCGCTTGCGAAACAGACGGCAAAGGTGGCACTTCTCCCCCCTGACTCGGTTGCCAGTTACCAAACTCCTTCTCAACGAGCGATCGCATCGTTGCTGTCTCAAAATCACCCACAATCCCTAAAATCATATTTTTAGGGTGAAAATATTTCTGATAAAAACTCACCAAATCTTCGCGAGACACATTCTTCAAAGTTTCATACTCCGTCGTCCGAGCATAAGGACTCTGAGAGCCATAAATTAACTTTTGAAATTCTCGCCCCGTAATGCCATTAGGATCGTCATTGCGACGAGCAATTCCTCCCTCTGCTTGTTTCTTCGCTAACTCCAACTGCGACTGAGCAAAAACCGGCTCGCGAATCACCTCCGAAAACAACCCAAATACTGGTTCTAAATCTTCACTCAAAGCACTGAAAGTCGCGCTGCCAGAAGTTAGATTCACACCCGTTTCCACCGCTGCCGCTTGTTGCTCTAGCAACTGATTGAGTTGATCGGGCGAATGTTGGCGAGTCCCGCCAGTCCGCATCACTTCCCCCGCTAAACTAGCCATCCCCACTTTATCCCCTGGTTCAAACCGCTCGCCCGTCCGAAACAAAGCTGTACCGCTAACGAGGGGCAATTCTCGGTCTTCCATCAAATACACAACCAAACCGTTTTTAAGCTGAAACCGAGTGTATTTCGGCAACTGAAGTTCTGGTAGGGGTGGGAAGGTTAACTCAGTGTAATGCTTAGCCGTAGCGGCCCAAGAAAAGGACAAATTAAACACTAAAAATGAAACCGTGAAGAAGCAAAGGGAAAATAGAAATAATTTAACCTTGTTTCTTTTGCTCAACCGATTGCCTTTTTTCATTGAAGCTCTCACCATGTTTCTGTCTAGGAGTTTTCAGTTGAATTTCCGGTGAAATTGGGGAAAAGAGGTTGGCGGTTCGTGCTGAAACAACGGACGATCGCTCGCCCCGATCTGCCAACCCATCCCCAAACCCTCGTTTAACTCTTGGATAGCAAACGCCCAACCGTGCGGTTTTCTGGGCGGAAGGTTGCTTGAGCCACTCGCTGAATGTCCGCCGGCGTAATGGCTGCGATCGCATCAATTTCCTTAAACAAATTCCGCCAGGAGCCAGTTTTCACTTCATAGTCCGCCAAGGAAAAGGCCATTCCCATATTGGAGTCAAGCTGTCGTAATAAACCGGCCCTTGCCTGAGTTTTCACACGATCGAGATCCACCACTGCCACCGGTTCTGTTTTCAACCGCTCGATCTCTGTCCGCAAAGCCGTCGCCACTTCCTCCACCGAATGACCCGGAGCCGTCATGGCATAGAACAACATCAAATTCGGATACTTATCCCCTGGATAGCCACTAAAGCCTTGAGCCGCCAGAGCTACTTGCTGCTGTTCCACCAGAGACTTGTACAGGCGAGAGGTGCGGCCATCGCTGAGTAACCGACCGATCACTTCATACACCGGATGATCGGGATGGTTCATAGCAGGCCGATGGTATCCCTCCAGATACCAAGGTTGGGACTGCAACCGCAGGGTCACTTCCTTGGTTTCCGTCTGGGGAGGTTCCACCACCGTCAAATCTGGCGGAGCCACTTTGGCTTTGTAACGACCAAAATAAATCTCAGCTAGACGCTTCACTTCCGCAGCTTTCACATCCCCCACCACCGTTGCCGTTAACTTACTGGGTACATAGTGAGTCTCGAAAAACTCCTTCACATTTTGCCGAGAGAGGTTTTGAATGTCTTGAACCGATCCAATCACAGGACGACGGTAGGGATGCACAGAGAACGCCTTGGCAGCAAATGCTTCGATCATTTGACCGACCGGTGAATTCTCGGTCCGCAGTCGTCGCTCTTCCAAAATCACTTGTTTTTCTTTATAAAATTCTCGGAACACCGGCTCTAGAAACCGCTCCGACTCTAGCGACATCCACAGTTCCAGCTTATTGGAGGGAAGACTGTAGAAGTACATGGTGGCATCGGTTGAAGTTGTGGCGTTGAGTCCGACACCACCCGCTTGCTCAACGATCTTACCGAGTTCGTTTTGCTTGACATATTGGGAGGCTTCAGCTTCCAGCTTGTCAAATTCTGCCTTGAGCTTAGCGACTTCCTCGGTTTGGCCCTTAGCTTTCGCGGCTTGAATTTGGGTGAAGAGTTGATCTTGTTGGTCTAACAGTGGCTTTTCCGCTTTGTAGTTATTGGTGCCAATTTTCGGCGTTCCCTTGAACGCTAAATGCTCTAGGTAGTGAGCGACTCCTGTTTGACCGTCTGGTTCATTCGCACCCCCTACATCCGCATAAATCACGAAAGAAACAACGGGTGCTCTGGGTCGTTCCAGCACAATGAATTTCATGCCATTATCGAGGCGAAATTCTGTGACTTGCTGTCGGACACGGTCGAGGTAGGGAGCGATGGAAACTCCCTTGGCAACGGAGGGAGTGGGAACAGTTTCGCGGGCCCAGGCGATGGCGGGGGACAGTCCCCAGGTTAGCAAGGTGACGATGAGTAAAATGGCGACCGCTCGCCTCTTGCCAGGAAGCCAGAGGGAGCGTTGCCACCAAGTTGTTAACTGAGACCAAATAGGAAGCATAGTAAGGATGAGCGGTCCAATCAATGTCAAATCAATACAGAGAAATAAAAGCCGAGCGTAGGCGGCACTCTTTCCAGCATATAGCGGTGGAGGAAGAGGGGCATGGTAAGAAATGGGAACGTTCCGATGGTATGAGCTTGAAAACTGCTCTCTACCAAGGCTTTGGGACCCCTCAGCAATCTAGGGTGTAGTACGATGATGTTAGTCTGAGGAGAACATGGTCTTTCAGTTGCAATCTCCAGCCACAATAGAACTTAAACCTCTGCCCCCCTCCTAAGTTATGGGAATTTTTAATCAGTCTCCTCCGTCTGAAACGGAGACACGCCGGCGCATTTTGCAAGCAGCTCAGCGGTTGTTTTCCCGCAAAGGCTATGATGGCACGACGACTCGCGATCTAGCCCAAGCGGCGGGGGTGGCGGAGGGAACTCTCTTTCGCCATTTTGCCAATAAAAAGGCGATTTTGGTGGAGGTGGCGACGGAGGGATGGGTGGACTTGCTGACCGACTTGTTGACGGAATTGAGCGAGATGGCGAGTTATAAGGCAGTGGCCCAGGTGATGCGGCGGCGAATGTTGAATATTCGAGAAAATGCTGACATGATGCGGGTTTGCTTTTTGGAGGCTCAGTTTCACCCGGAGTTGCGCGATCGCATTCAGTCGGAAGTGATTGCTAAAATGACTGATGTGGCGGAGGCGTTTTTTCAAACGGCGATGGAACGTGGAGTGTACCGCCAGACGAATCCGAAAATTGTGGCTCAGGTGTTTTTGGGGATGTTTGCGATCGCGGGTTTTAGTCAAAACACGTTGTTAGAGCCGAATGCTTCCCCGCAAGCGATGCAGGAAATGGCGGAAGGATTAGCAGACATCTTCCTCAACGGCGTTTTAAGAAAAGAAGAAGGTTGACATCCACCTCGGCCTAAAGGCACGAGGATTCTTGGGCTTCACAACCCAAGTTTCTGCTTCGTAGCACCCGCCTTCGGAGATTTTTTCCGGGAAGGTCTTAGGGTCGCTCCACAGAC
>JBLNEP010000260.1:0-18117 GCA_050262755.1 Actinomycetota bacterium
TTGCTTCGTCGCTTCCTGTTAATTTTCCTTGGGTCAGTTTCAGATTTTTGAGGGTGAATTTGACGCTACCTACCTCTAAGATTCGGGAGGAGTTATTGCCACTAATTGTGAGGTTGCTGGCAGAGGCTGCATCTAGGGTTAAATCTTTGGTGATTGCCAGTTGACCGCTGGTGAGGGTTATGGTTTTATTGGCTAAACTTGGGTCAAAGGTGATGATATCTCCTGCTGCTGCTGCGCTGATTGTTGCTCTTAATGAACCGACTCCGCTATCATTATTGTTTGTGACTGTGAAAGTGGTAGACATCCTAAACCGCCCATTCTTTCCTTTAAGTACACCATCATAATAGCTAGGATATCATCCGACCGCTCGTTAATGAAAGTTTTAATCATCCGCTTGACTGAAATTAAACATCGCCTGAAAACTTAATCTTTTTTTAAAGATTTTTCTTCTAGAAGTTGTCGCTCGCAGACCACTCTCCTAACTCTCAAGTTTTTTCCCTTCTTTGCGCCTTGGCGATGCCTTCCTGAAATTTTACCTCTTACTCTCTCGAACTAACTGATATTTTTCCCACTCTTCAACGCTGAATTTATCCCGACTTCCTGACAATCATCCTCCTCTGCTCCACAGTTCTGAGATTGACAAATCGGTAACTCTATTGTAAAAGTAGTCCCTTGACCCAACACAGAAGAGCAAGAAAGTTTACCCCCGTGAGTTTGAGTCACAATTTGAGAGGAAATCCATAGTCCTAATCCTGTGCCAACTCCTATGGGTTTTGTCGTAAAAAACGGCTCAAATAAATGCTTTTGCACCTCTGGTGACATTCCGTAAGCATTATCGGAAATGTTAATTGCAACTCGGTTCGCATCGAGTTGCTGGGTTTTAATGACAATTTGTTTGCCAGATTCCGGTCCGAGAGATTCATCATCGATTAAGGCATCTATCGCATTACTAAGCAGGTTCATAAATACCTGATTTAATTGATTGATGTGGCACTCAACCAGAGGCAAATCACTAAATTCTTCGATGATTTCAATTTTTTGTTTGTAGCGGTTGTGTAGCAGAATTAAAGTGCTTTTAATTCCCTCATGGAGGTCAATTGATTTCATCTGAGCTTCGTCGCGACGGTAGAAATTTCGCAAGTTAATCACCAGTTCCCGAATCCGCTCAGTCCCTAATTTAATCGAGTTAACAATGCAGGGCAAATCTTCAATGACATAATCCAATTCTACTTCCTCAAGAATGGCGTTGAGGCTGGCATTATTCTCAGGACTAATTAACTGGTAAACTTCGACAACTTTCAGTAAGTTTTGTACGTGTTCTTCTATATAAGGTAAGTTGCCGTAGATAAAATTGATCGGGTTATTGATTTCATGGGAAATTCCCGATACCATTTGTCCCAACATCGCCATTTTTTCAACTTGCACTAAGTGCATTTGCATTTGCTGCAATTCGCTGACGACCTCAGCAAGACGCTGATTTTGCTGGGCTAATTCCTGAGTACGCTGCTCGATCGCTTGTTCAAGTTCTGAATTACGCTGTGCGAGTGCTTGCGGGATCGTCAGGGTGCTGGTGGACGAAGGGGTCAGGAAATCATGGTTGCGCCCGCTCAAAAAAGCGATCGCAGGAATAACCGCCAGCCAATCCGCGATCGCTAACCAAAACGTCCAATTTCCCCACTCTAAAGGCAGGATGGCGCAGAATCCTTGTCCCAAACCACAGGTTAAGAATAATCCTGCTGTCACTACCTTAACAGCATCAATCTCTGCGGTACGGTTGCGCCATAGGTTCCTCATCAGTTGAAGTGCGATGCTGAGGTAACAGCCAGCGAGAATTAAATTTGCAGCTACATCTACCCATTCGAGCGGAATGGTAAGGGTAGGTTGAGTGGCTGCCCAACACAATAAAGCATTCATGATATTCACTTTCAGAACAATCCTGGATAGTTTGTTTATTTCCCTTGTCGATTAAAGCTATCAGTGAGAGTCTATAATATCAGGAATCCTAAGTGATTTTAGGTTCCAATGGCAGTGATTAGGGAAATAAAACCATAGGGAATGTCAAGCGGGCGAAAAAGTACCGCTTCTAATTGACTCTGTTTTTATAATATCTATTTCAAGAAACACTGTTTGTGAGCTAGATTAAAAGGCTCAGTGAGCTAGATCACGGGTTTATTTTTTATGTAAAAATGGAGCCTTGTGCGGTAGCTTAGAGAACCGATTACGAATGAGGAGTTAGCACGATCGACGCTTCTGTTTTATTTATGCTTGAGGATGCTTCTGAAAAGGTAAGGTCGTCGAGCGCTCAGAGGTAGACTACCAGGCTAAAGTCACAGGGAAGTGCATAGACTGGCGAAATTTAAGGACATTGGCGGGATGAGTTGAATGCTCACCCGGTCAGCGCTCGCTGAGCCACAGCAAAGTTCCAAAAATCTTACCCTTTTCTGTAAAATTAAGACAGTGACAATCAGTAGGTTCTGTGGATGAAAGCCAGCCAAATTGCTGTAAATCAATCTCAAAAAATCCAGCGAGTGGGTGTCATCGGTGGCGGACAGTTAGCTTGGATGATGGCTCCGGCAGCAGAAGCATTGGGAGTGGAATTGCTGGTGCAAACGCCTCATACCACCGATCCGGCGGCAGTAGTAGCGGCTGATACAGTATTGGCAGCGATTGATGATGCGATCGCCACGGCTAAATTAGCAGCTCGCTGCGATGTGATTACATTTGAAAATGAGTTTATTAATTTAGAAGCGTTACGGTTGCTAGAACAGCAGGGAACGATCTTTCGACCGAGATTGTCAGCCTTAGCTCCTTTGTTGGATAAATATCATCAGCGTTGTTATTTGCAGGATTTGGGCTTGCCAACTCCTCAGTTTGCTACGATCGAAAGTGAATTAGCTGCGGATGCGATCGGGGATCTGGTGGGGAAGTGGTCTGTCAATCGTAAGTTTCCTGTGGTCCTCAAGGCGCGGCGTCACGGTTATGATGGTCAAGGCACTTTTATTATTAAAAATGAGGCGGAGTTACAGTCGATTTGTGCCAAGTTAGGACCTCAACCACTTTTAGTAGAAGAATTTGTACCATTCGAGCGGGAATTGGCTGCGATCGCAGCTCGTTCCGTCACAGGGGAGGTGGCAATTTTTCCCCTCGTTGAAACTCAGCAGGAGAATCAAGTCTGTCGGCGAGCGATCGTGCCGGCTGATATCAGTTTAGAGGTGATGACACAGATTCAGGCGATCGCTCATCAACTCCTTAATAGTTTGCAGGTTGTCGGTGTATTTGGCATTGAGTTATTTCTGACGAGTGAAGGAAAAATTTTTGTCAATGAAATTGCACCCCGCACTCACAATTCTGGACATTTCACCATTGATGCTTGTGAAACATCGCAATTTGAACAACATTTGCGAGCCGTTTGTCAACTGCCTTTAGGAAGAACAACGCTAAAGTGTGACTGGGCAATAATGGTGAACTTACTTGGCTATGAATACGCTCAATCTGACTATGCAGCCAAGCGACAACAACTGGCACAAATTCCTGGCGCTCACGTACATTGGTATGGTAAAAGCGAATCTCGTCCGGGTCGGAAGTTAGGTCACGTTACAGTGGTACAGGAAGGGAAATCACAGGGAGACAAGCGGTCTGAAGCGCTGGCGCTCGCTCACACCCTGGAATCTATCTGGTATGAGAATCAACTTGGGTGAAACTTGCCAAACTTCAGGAATGATTCGCTATACTAATTTAAAGGGTTCTACTGCGGCGTTGGTGACTGCCGAGTGTTTTTTTGATCTATAACTCTAAACACTAGGGCACCAAATTGACTCGGTGGCAGTATACCGAGCTTGTACTCGGAAACTTTAAGCCTGAGCTGAGGTACCCACCTGGCTCGTCCAGGTCAAAAACCAAGGTAAAACGGCGTTGCGGGGAACCCCATTTTAATATTTTGAGATAGGCGCTGTGAAAGATAGCAAGCCTATTTTTTTTGTGGGTTAGGATTCCTCGCCTCAACTGCTTTGCTCAATTTTTATGGCTCTTCATAACCGCAAAAGGATTTATGAAAAACTTATAGGGATGCTCGATCCTGATTCCAGTCAATCTCACTCTCGATCGGTGAAGAAGAGGAACAAAGTTTTTTCAGGTCAGTTGCACCTTCTCAACTCATTCTACCCGGCAGTCAAGAGCTAAAAGATTTTATTCCTCCATCAGTTAACCCTCTTTTTGCTGTTGGTAAAGTTGCTTAAATCTGCGCTGCTGCTGATTGTGATCGATAATGGGATTAGGATAGCCAAGGGTACGACGTTCTAAAGGCGTAATGTTTCCTGTTAACAAAGCTTCTGGCTCAATTTTCTGTAATTCAGGGAGCCATCGCCGGATATACTCTGCTTTTGGATCGAATTTTTGAGCTTGGGTATAGGGATTAAAAATCCGCAGGGGTTTCGGATCCATGCCGCTGGAAGCACTCCATTGCCACCCTCCATTATTAGCAGAAAGATCGCCATCGATCAACCGTTGCATAAAGTATTTTTCTCCCCATTGCCAGTTAATAATTAAGTCTTTCGTCAGAAAACTAGCAACAATCATGCGACAGCGGTTGTGCATCCAGCCAATTTGATTCATTTGACGCATAGCCGCATCTACAATTGGGTAGCCCGTTTTACCTTCACACCAAGCTTGGAACTGTTCTTCTCGATCGTCCCAAGGAAAGTTCTGAAAAATTGGGCGGTAAGCACCTTCTGCTAATTCTGGGAAGTGATATAAGGCGTGTTGATAAAATTCTCGCCATGCAAGTTCTTGCTGCCAAGTTTGGATATTTTGACGCTGTCCCTCTGTGTCAGAGTTTGCCATTGCTTTCTGGGTTGCTTGCCAAACCGTGCGAATGCTAATCGCTCCAAATTTCAAAGCAGCACTGAGTTGCGAAGTCCCCTCAATTGCCGGAAAATTGCGCTGTTCTTGGTATTCATAAATCGCTTGATTACAAAATTTTTCTAGGGCGGTAATAGCCCCTGTTTCGCCCGGTTTTATGACTAAGGGAAAGTCCCAAGTAAAGCCTAAATCCCTGGGAGTTGGGAGTGGAATCATCCCCAGTTTTTGGGCAGTTTCTTGCTGAGCTTCAGTGAGTCCTATTAAGGATTTTAACGAGGGAGCTGGTTCAGATTTCGGTTGGCTATTCCAGTTTTTCCAAAAGGGAGTATAAACTGTGTAAGGTTGACTGGTACTGGTGCGAATTTCATCGGGTGAGTGTAAGAGCTGATCCCAGAAAGCTTGAACTTCAATTCCGACTTGCTGAAGGGCCTCAGAAACAGTGCGATCGCGCTCTTGAGCATAAGGTTCTACATCCCAATTCCAGAAGACTGCCTGAGCATTGAGAGCAGTCGCTAGTTTTGGGATAACTTGCGTGGGCTTCCCTTGCAGAATTAACAGTTGGCTGCCAGCTTGGAGATAGCTTGTCTGGAGTTCCTGCAAACAACCTATCATGTAAGCCACTCTTACTGGTGCCACATCATCGCGCTCTAAAATGTTAGCATCTAGGCAAAAAAATCCTACAATTTTCGGACTTTTTTGACGGGCTGCTGTCAGCCCCATATTATCAGAAATTCGTAAATCGCGCCGATGCCAAAACAAGATTAACTGAGACACTTTTATGCCACCACACAACTCATTAATTGCCGATCGAGTTCCATAATATAATCTCTACCAAAGGAGAGGTTTTCTAAATTTTCAATCAAGCGATCGGGAAGATCTTGGACGACTTCTTCGCTACAAGCAGCAGCAGCTAAAGCAATGGCAGCAACTGTATCAACATCGCCCGTAAAAGCGATGCAATCTTGTAAGAGTTCACTCATCGAATGATTTCGCTGCACGGCGGTAATAGCGGCCCTCACACTCATCCAACCTTTTGATTGGACTTTTCCTTGCCAAGGTTGCGACCATTCACCAGAGACATGAGCTTCTAAAAATTTCCCTAATTCTGCTTTTGCACCCAGCTTATAAATAAAGTAATGTGACATCAAAGCAGCAGCTCTAGCAGCATTAATTCCATCGGGGGTATTATGGGTAATGGCAGCTTGAATGGTCGCAGCTTCTAGCACTTTTTGAATGGTAGGAAAGACACCGATGGGAGCGGCTCGCATAGCAGCACCACTTTTATCGCTAGTCGAGTGTATTTTTTCTAAGAATTCCTGGCCATCGCGGATTGTTCGCAAAAAAAGATAAAAACGGCTGGCGTAACCTTCCCTCGGATCGCGCTTGAAGACTTCCACAAATTTGCTTGCTAAAACTTCAGGAGTCCAAGGAATTCTACTAACAATAGCTTCAGCGATCGCTAAACTCATTTGGGTATCATCTGTATAGCAGCCTGGCTGAATTTGATGACGAGGATGCTGTACATAACCCTTGAGATTATTATACAATAAAATCGTTTCGAGATTGCTATATTCAAATCCCGCACCGTAAGCGTCACCAATCGCCAATTCCAGTAACATACTTGCTTTAAAAAAATTAATTATTTCTTGTTTTTCCCAGCTCCTGTCCAAAAAGTGGTAAACATCATCAATATGCCACCCAGGAAAACAAGGATTGCTAGGCCAGCAGTAATTGCATTCAACGTATCAGGATTTTCCATCATCTATACCTTATCCACAGTAAGTTTTAACTTAAAAAGGGGCGAGCTAAGAAAAAGCTAGAAATTGATTTAGCGTCTACAGGTTCCCCGGCTAAAATTGCTGCCTCTAACTCTTCGGGAGTGAATAAGATAGTTTCCATATCTTCATCCTCATCTTGCTCTGGAGGCTTTTCCAGCTTCTCTAAATCTTGAGCTAGAAAAGCATAAATAATTTCATCGGAATAACCAGGAGCCAGAAAAAATTGCCCTAATTTCTGCCATTTGTGGGCGCGATACCCGGTTTCCTCTTCGATTTCGCGCTTGATGGTTTCAGCGGGGTCTTCATTGGGTTCGATCGTACCTGCGGGGAATTCTAACAGGCGTCCAGCAGCCGCAAATCGATATTGACGCAACAAAACAAGTTTGCCTTCAGGAGTGACAGGGACAGCCAGAGCACCGCCTGGGTGGCGGATACATTCCCAGTCGCCTTCGGAACCATTCGGAAGGCGGAGAAGGTTCACATCGAAGTTGAATTTGCGACCCCGGTAAAATAAGCGTTGCTTGAGGACTTGGGGCAGTTCTTGACCGAGTTTCATGGGAATTTTTAAGGATGCCTGTTTGATTTTAAGCGTCGGGGGAGATTTCAGCCAAGGCCTGATGGATTATTTCTGCGGGGCGATCGAGCAGTGAGATCAGTTCTACAAAGATAATTGACGGACTTCTGACTTATCTACCACTTGCGCCAGTTGTGCGATCGCTCTCTGGGCAACTGGATGCACCCAATCTGGAGCAATTTCAGCTAAAGGCACTAACACAAAAGCTCTTTCCAGCATCCGGGGATGGGGCAGAGTCAGCCGGGGAGTTTCTAAAATTAAACGATCGAAGAGTAATAAATCAAGGTCAAGGGTTCTCGGTCCCCATTTTTCGCGACGGATGCGACCTAATTGAGTTTCAATGGTCAGTAAAATTTCTAACAATTGTTGAGGAGTCAGTTGAACATTCAGGACCGCACAAGCATTAATATAATCCGGTTGAGGAGGTCCCACTGGTGCAGTTAAATACCAGTTAGATTGAGATTTTAAGGTAATTCCTGGGGTATTATCCAGGGTTTCAAGGGCAGCTTTGAGAGTCGCGAGAGAGTTGCCGAGGTTACTACCGAGCGCGATCGCACATTTTGTAAATTGCATCATAAAAATTGCCCTAACGCTGATCTAGCTGCGTCAGTTCATCCTGCACCTTCTTAATGACTGGTCACCTCTGCTGGCAACAACTGAAAAGAACTAAAAAACTTTGTAATTTCAGCAGCACTGTCTTTGTCTTGAGGTTCGCTAACTCCTAAAATATAAAGGCGTTGAGCCACCAAATATAGCCTCAAGGTCAGAATCCCACCGGACTGCTGCACCTTTAATTCTCGCCCCGGATACGCTTCTAAAAAAATTCCTCGATCGCCGATCTCTTGACCCTGAACTCGCGCTAACAAGCGATCGCCCACACTCGCCAAAGTTGCTTGCTCCTTCCCTAATGGCACAGCACCTTGGTCCGAATAACTGACGATAAACCTCGAAGCGTCTCGCTCCACCACTAATCCCTTCACCGGAATGGTTCCAGTCGCCGTTTCCAAGACATCCCTGAGATCCTTGGGTGAACCAGGCATTAACACCTTAAATCCGCCGTCCCTCCAAGTCACAGCTTGCCAATTCAGCCATTCACTCTGAATGGTCAAAGGGTTATCTTCCCGCTTTTGATTCATCCGTTCAATTTCTCGTTCTAACTGCTGGCGTCCCTCTTCATAAAAATCCCCTGGATCGCGTCGAAGTTGAGCGGTCGCAGCCTGAGGCAGGTCAAGCATCAGGAACAGGAACATCACACTCAAGACTCGGACTGCGGTCGTCAACCCCACAGATACCAAAAGAAAGTCGATGTTGCGGGGAGGGACCCCAACGTTGTAACGCCTGTCGGTGCTTTGCTGTACCATAACCTTTATTATTTGTCAAGTCATACTCTGGATATTTGGCAGCCAAGCGCACGATCAGCCGATCCCGCCACACCTTAGCCACAATACTAGCAGCCGCGATCGCCAACGCATGGCAATCGCCCTTGACCATCGTCTCTTGGGGAATGAGCAAACCAGGAACCCGCTGATTGCCATCAATCAAACAAAGCTGTGGCTGCACCTTCAGTTTTAAAATCGCCCGCTTCATCGCTAAAAGCGTTGCTTGCAAAATATTCAGCCGCTCAATCTCCCGGACCGATGCCATCCCAATCTGGCAGTCTACCGCCACCGCCCGGATTTTCACCGCCAACCGCTCGCGAGCCGTAGCGCTTAATTGTTTACTGTCTCGCACCCCCAACGCCGTCAATTCATCCAGCGCCGACTCTGGCAGGATGCAAGCAGCAGCCACCACGGGTCCGAACAAAGCCCCCCGCCCCACCTCATCGACCCCAGCCACCAGAGCAGAGGGGAGGAGGGAGGTAGAGGAAGAAAAGGACAGAGAAGGAAACAGAGGCAGAACCTCCTCTGCCTCTTGCCTGTTTCCTTTTCTGTCTTTCCTGTAACCTCCTGGCTTCATTCTTCGGAAGTCGCAGAAGAGCGACGGCGACGCCGACGGTTCACAGATGTGGCTTCTTCCACTTCACTGATTTCTAGGGGGGTAGGCTCAGGAGCTGCGACTTCATCAGTTATCTCATCAGGCACAGCGTCAAACTCCTGTAAAAAGACTGGTTCCTCGTCGATCGCGGGTTCTAGATACTCTAGCTCCTCGTCCTCTTCGTCTTCCTCCTCTTCCTGCTCTGAGTCATCCCTCGGTTCCACCTTCAATTCCAGCGATTCCAGCGAAGGTATATTACCCCCTTGACCCGGAAGTGTCACCGAAACAATGGCATTCTTCGGATTTTTCACCGTGCGATTCAACAGCACGAGGGGTGAAACTCCCATCAGTGCATATACATCCTGTTCCTCCGGTGTCATTTCTACAGCAATCACTTCTGGGGGTTCGAGGATCGGCTTGATAATCTCTGGTTTTCCAGGTCGAGTCCGCTCAAATTCACCACTATGTCGCCCTGAGCTGGTGTTACTCAAGGGATAGGCTTCTGAAGTCCCTCGCATTCCCGATGTTGCCATTAAATCCGACCGTCCCTCCACCGATGCCAGAGAGCTAGAAGGAATTCGCAGGCTAGTGCGTGTTGGGGTTGGATCTTCCTCGCGCCCAAAGGTACCTTCTCCGACACGACGACGGCGACGGCGACGGGGATTATTGCTGAGGTCTTGATAGCTGGGATGGTTGATTAATTCCAGGGATTGAATATTGTTGGTAGATTCATAATCCAGAGGTTCTGCCTGTGGCTCCCAACCAGGCGATCGCCAAGATTCGGGTGGGTTGCGCTCTTCCCGTACCGATGGCGCTGGTGTAGGTACAGTAGGGACAAACGACCGTTCGCTCACACTGCGACGCTCCATTCCCTCCCCAGGAATGGCTAAGCTACGGCTGGGCATTGTCGTGCTGCGCTCCTCTCGGAGAGAGGTCCGTTCGGTGCGATCGCTCGTGGATTCCCGCACTGCTGGCGTTGCCTCTTCCTCACCGGGCAAGTGGACCAGGTGACCTAATCCGCCACAAGTTGGGCAAGTTTGACCGAATAACTCGTAAATATTTTGACCTTGACGTTTGCGAGTCAGTTCTACTAACCCTAATTCCGATAATTGGGCAATCTGCGGTCGCGCTTTGTCAGCTTTAAGGGCTTTATTGAAGTGTTCTAGCACCTGCAACTGGTCGCGTCGCGATTCCATGTCAATAAAGTCAACAATGATCACCCCAGCAATGTTCCGCAGGCGTAACTGTCGTGCAATTTCTGTTGCCGCCTCGCAGTTTGTCCAGAGTACCGTTTCCCTCGCAGTCGCGGAGCGAGTGAACGATCCAGAGTTGACATCAATCACGGTCAATGCTTCCGTGGGCTGAATGATGATATAGCCCCCAGAGGGTAAGTCAACCCTGGGTCGCAACGCTTCTCGAATGGCTGCATTTACCCGGAAGTATTCCAAAACCGTAATGCGCTCCCGGTGGTGGTCGATCAGCACTCCGGGTGGCACTTTACCCCCGTACCAATTCATCAGGTGTTGTTTCACCCGCTTGATGCCGTTGGCAGAATCTACGACGATGCGGTTTACGTCGTTGCTGTACATATCACGCAGCACCCGCTGGATAAAGTCATCATCTCGATTCAGGAGTGCTGGGGCTCTCGTGGAACTTGCCTCTTGCTGGATCGCCTCCCACTGTTTTTGCAATACTTCTAAATCTTCGATGATGGCATCTTCCGTCATCCCCTCGGCTTCAGTGCGGACTAACAGCCCCATCCCTGCCGGTTTAATCAAAATCGCCAGCGCTCTGAGACGGTTGCGCTCGCTCTCCGCTTTAATCCGCCTAGAGAGGTTCACCCCACGTCCATAGGGCATCAGGACTAAATAGCGACCAGGCAGGGTAATGTTACCAGTCAGGCGAGGACCCTTCGTGCCGGTGGGTTCCTTCATCACCTGCACTAAGACTTTTTGCTGAGGCGCTAGTAGTTCTGTAATTGCGCCTGCTGAGCGCTTGAGTCGTAACGGGCCTAAATCTGTTACGTGCATGAACCCGTTCCGATCGGGATCGCCGATGTTTACGAAAGCCGCATCTATCCCTGGTAAGACATTTTCAACAATTCCTAGATAGATATCGCTCACTTGGTGGCTGCCTGTAGCCACTACGAGCTCTTGGATTTGATCTTCTGAAAAGACAGCAGCAATGCGATGCTGCTCAGCTATAATGATTTGTTTTGGCATTCAATTTCCTCGAAAATAGCAGCACTCTACGAGACACCTACGCTGCTTGTGCCTCTCTGTATTGGCTGAAATTGGTAGCTGCGCGAGCCCAAAACTCTAAAACCACGTCACGAGAAGCAATTGTCTCACAACCTACAGAGGATTGAGAGCAGACTGGCGGTTGCATCAGCCAACCTTAAAGGGTGAGCCGATCGCGACGCCTCTAAATCCTAGAATTTGTGGACTTTGGCGGATACTCGAAAAGAATCAGCTTCCCATTGCGCTTCAAAAGTGGGACTACTTTTTGGCATCATCCTCTCACACTGAGGACTTGAAGCTGTGAAACTTACCAGTTGCTGCTGCACCGACAGATACGCCAAACGTGCAACGGGGTTTAATCTAGGGAGCGATTGGACTTCGGCACTGAAACACCGTTTCAAGGGTTTGGGCTGTTTTGAGGTTGGGTACAGGAGCCTAAAAGCTTCATTCCCTGATGCTCTGGTTGTCTGAGTGCGTTCGTCTTAGCTGATTTCCCTCGCCACAGTCAGCGCTGAAATTATTTGCTATTTTAGCTCTTGCCCATCTAAGGGTTTGGCACGGGATGCAGCTACAAAGGTACTAGAAGGCTTAAAGTCTGAACAGAAACGAATTGCACCCAGCCCGCGTTGCTGGTTTACTCAGCATTGGTACTCCTGGCTAGAGGCGATGGATTTTGGGAGAGGCTGGCAGACCTGCTAGACCAAACTTCCCGCTTCCACCCTGGTCACCAAACCGTTAACTGCCAACTCGGTATCCCGAACCTGACAACTCAGAGAGGCTTTAGCCATCGTAATATCGACCTCTACTCTCTTACCCCAGAAAGGGTTTGAGCCTCCTTTCAGGCTCGACCTGCATTGATGCACTCGCCCTCTTGCTCGATGCTCTCCCTCTGCTCTCAGGTTCTCACCTAAGTTCCGATCGGTTGGGAGGTATTCTGGTAGGCATCTCCCCTCAGGACGCCTATCCTCTTCGGCATGAGGAGTCATTGTATCTCGACCTTTTTATTTTCAATGAACTTTGGGACATTTCCTCCAGCTTAAGGCTGGAAGATCGACCAGCGATGCAGAAGTTACTATTTTCGGTTGGTTGCAGAAACTTTTTTCCTGACAGCTTTCCTGAATAGTATTCCTTCTAGGATTTGAAAAAAAGAAGTTTACGAGTGCTTTTTTACCCAGCTCCGCAATCAGGCGCAGGCGATGATACCGGGATTTAGAGGGTAGCAAACCTAGCAAGTGTACAGCCGTGCTCCAGGCACTAGCCTATGCCGTACTGCACTATGTCTATTTATGATAGCACACACTCAAACTAAGCTGAGGATTAACCGACGACGATGAGCGTGTTGTAGTTCAACTGCTTGGTGGCTGACTTGTTCGAGCATCGAGACCAGATGTTCTGGCTTGAGGATTGTGCCATCATTGCGACAACTGCCCAGGTAGCGCAGAATTGCTGTCCCTTCTGCTGGAAGCTTGATTAGCTCCAATTCAAACAAGCGATCGCGCAGGTTGATCTGAGTTTGCTTACCAGACTTAGAAGTGTGTTCCCACCAGCAGGTTTCACTTGCCAGGATCTGCTCAACCCACTCAGGAACTGGGGGTTCTCCTCCTCCCGTTTGGGAAGCAGTTTCCGCACCCGCCTCGAACATGTTGACAGTAATCTCATACTCAGCCTGCTCTAGTAACTGAGTTGCAGAGGGAGCTTTGATATCCACCTCCTCAATTCGGTAAATGGGCAGCTCAGGCGATAATTGGGCTGCTAATTTTTCCCGAAAAGCAGTGACATCCACAGTTTCTGTCAGTTCAAAGTCTACAATTTCTCCACTGCTCGTCGTACCGAGAGGCAAAGCGCTAGCGGGAGAAATTCGGGGGCTGGGATGAAATCCACCCGAGAAGGAAATGGGGAGAGAGGCCCGTCGCAGAGCGCGGTCAAACAATCTTACCAAATCCAAGTGGCTGACTAACGCCATACCACCTAGTTTGCCAAACCAAACCCGTAGACGCTGTTTACGCTCTTGGTTTGGAGTAAATTCACCCGCAAACGCAGGGATGGGCAGTGGGGGAATCACGATATTATGACCAAAATCCACGCCACAGACTCCACAGTGAGAACAGCTTTCAAAGGAGCAGTCTGGTACTGTGGCAGCTTCGAGCGCTCGCTGCAAATCAGCTTTAAGCCAGGTTTTGTCAATACCTGTGTCTATGTGGTCCCACGGCAGCGGTGCATCTAAAGCCGGGTCATGTTTGCCTTGTTCTTGCAAAAACAAGTTCCATTCACCATTTTCGACCAAACGGTACTTCCAACTTAAGCCGGATTCTACGATCGCCTGCTGCCAAGCTCCGAAGGCTCGTTCTAAACTCTCCCACCAAGAGTCCATTCCAGCCCCCAGTTCCCAGGCGCGACGCAGCACGGGGGCTAAACGGCGATCGCCCCGTCCGATGAAATCTTCCATTGCCGAAAACCTCACATCGGTGAAATTGGCTTTCACCCCCTTGAGTCGCCGGAATTCTGCTTTGAGCAGCGCTTGCTTATGTTCAAACTCGGCGATGGAAACCGAATGCCACTGGAAAGGGGTATGGGGTTTCGGCGTAAAGTTAGAAATCGTGAGGTTAAAACTGAGGGGGCGTCGGCCTCTGGCTCGGCATTCCTGTTGCAACCAGCGGATGGTTTCGGCAATACCCACTACATCCGCATCGGTTTCGCCAGGGAGGCCGATCATAAAGTAAAGCTTGATCTTGTTCCACCCTTGTTCAAAGGCTGTTTTCACGCCTCGCAGCAATTCTTCGTTGGTCAACCCTTTATTAATGATGTCTCGCATCCGTTGGGTGCCGGCTTCTGGAGCAAAAGTCAGGCTGCCCTGGCGCGTGCCACCAAGAAGGTTGGCAATGTTTTCATCAAAGCGGTCTACCCGCTGACTGGGTAAGGACAGGGAAATATTTTCGGTTTTCAGGCGGTTTTTAATTTCCATACCGACGGCGGGCAAAGCCAGGTAGTCGGAACAACTCAGGGACAGTAAGGAGAGTTCGTTATAACCGGTGGCTCTGATGCCTGTTTCGATCGCCTCGATAATTTGTTCTGGCTCTACGTCTCTAGCCGGTCTGGTTAACATCCCCGGTTGACAAAAGCGGCAGCCACGGGTGCAACCCCGGCGAATTTCTAAGGTTAGGCGGTCGTGGACAGTCTGGACGTAGGGGACAAGGCCGATGGAGTACGCGGGCATGGGGGCGGCGACTCGGCGGAGAATGCGCTTGGGAACCTCTGGCCGTCGGGGGTGGATGGAGCCATCCGGGGCCATTTCGTAGAACTGTGGCACATAGACGCCGGGAATTTGCGCCAAGTCGAGCAACAATTGTTCGCGACTGAGTTGGTTGGCTTTGCCTTCTTCTAGGACTAAGCCAATTTCTGGCAGTAATTCTTCCCCATCTCCCAAGGCGATGAAGTCGAAAAAGTCAGCGTAGGGTTCGGGGTTGGAGGTGGCTGTTTGACCGCCTGCGAAGATTAAGGGAATTGGTTGGCTGTTTGCTGTCTGCTGTCTTTCGGCCCAAGTTAAGGGAATGCCGGCTAAGTCCAGCATTTCTAGGATGTTGGTGGCTCCCAGTTCGTAGCTGAGGCTAAAGCCGAGGATGTCGAATTCAGCGAGCGATCGCTTTGACTCCACGGCAAATAGGGGGGTTTGAGAAGAGCGGAGTTTGGCGGCTAAGTCAGAAGCTGGCAAGTAAGCGCGGTCGCACAGTTGCCGAGGCTGAGCGTTCAAAATACTGTAGAGGATGATATGTCCCAAGTTGGAAGCACCAACCTCATAGACTTCTGGATAGGTCAGGACCCAGCGAACTGCTGCTGCCTCCCAAGATTTGTGTACAGCTCCCAACTCGTTTCCTAAGTAACGAGCTGGTTGCTGAATTTCTGGTGTTAATAATTCTTCTACTGCAACTGCCACGGCTCAACTCGCTTGTGCTTTCCAGTAAGACTCCGTTTGATTGAGTTTACTTCAATCGACGGGTTTAACCTTCACTTCCTGCTGGTTCTCAGTCAGTTGCCTGACTGTCGCAAAAAGCATTGCCACCAAAAACCTCACAGCTCGGTAGGGGGTGGGGATTTCGGCGGTATCAATTCAAATTTAACCTTAGCATCAAACTTTTTGAGCGCGGGGAGTTTCCTGCCGAGAGTTGCTGATTTATATATAGCTCAAAGGAATTTTACTGATCTGCCTGCATTGCACTCCAGGTGGATGCGAACGCCGCCTCACTTTCAAAAATCTCAAAGACTCGGTCTAGTTGGGATAACTCAAACACCATCCGAATGGTGGGGGAGACCGAGCACAAGCTAAATCGCCTATTGAGGCTTCTTGCCAATCTGAGAGCCGAAACCAACGACATTAAGCCAGCACTGTCTAAGAATTCTACTTGCTCCATATTGACGAGCAAGGCAGCGGTTCCTTGGGAGGAAAGGGCTTGAATCAGTTGATGCTGGAATTCTGTCGCAGTGGATGCGTTGAGATGACCAGAGGGATGAAGTATAGCAATGGGCTGATGGATTAATACTGTCTGCATAACTAAAACCTATGGGTCATTGAATGGGTGTACTCTCAAGGCCGGGAGCCTACAGATTTCTTTATGTCATGTCTCTGACGCTAACCTGTCTATGCCTACCCTGCCTACCACCTCTGGGTATTTTTACGGAATCTTCATTGAAAATTTACAGGAATTTAAAGATAATGTAAAATCCTGCTCAAAGAAGTAAGGGAATATACTAAATTTCACAGAATCGATTACTCGAACCTGATGCCAGTGACGGAGATCACGGAACCGACGGTTTAAGATCACGGGCTGAATCACATATTCAGCAGAAGATTGGTATATCGGGAGTTTTTCTATCCACTATGCAGCCAACTAATATGATTCGCAAGCTTGTAGCGAAGGCTCTCTACATCAAGCAGTTGACGCCTGATATTGAAAATGAGATTAACTATGAGCTCACACGCTTGGGTTACATTTCTGATGTAGATTACGAAGCGCTAGAGTTATTGATGGATGAGATGGATGCAGGCCGGATTCGACTGGTCCCTAGCTCTTGACAGGACACTCCAGCATTAGACCTAGTGGAGGGATAAGGCTGTGGTTGTTTTGGCTGACCTGTGAGTTTGTCGCCTTTTTCTAAAAAAGGGCTTGCCTTGGCGGTAAACTGTCCTACGGTGCTATGACTAGCCGAGGAGTTTATTGTAAATCGCCATGCAGTTTGCTAAACGCTTAGAGAAAATTCCGCCTTATCTGTTTGCGGAGATTGGTCGGAAACGGGACGAGCTGGTTGCTCAGGGGGTTGATATTATTAACCTGGCAATGGGCGATCCAGATCAGCCGACTCTCCCGCGGGTGGTGGCGGCGATGCAGCAGGCGATCGCAGACCCCTCGACTCATAATTACCCGCCTTATCAAGGAACGAAAGCATATCGACAGGCGGCGGCGAGTTGGATGGAACGCCGATTTGGAGTGACTGGGTTAGACCCTGAGACAGAAGTGGTGTCCTCCATTGGCTCTAAAGAAGCAATTCACAATACTTTTTTAGCTTTTGTCGATCCAGGGGACTCTGTACTCATTCCTGACCCTGGTTATCCAGTATATCGGACAGCAACGATTTTTGCAGGTGGCGAGCCGTATCCTATGCCACTGAAGTCTGAGAATCGGTTTTTGCCTGACTTGAGTGTGATTCCTGAAGCAGTAGCCCGGAAAGCTAAGTTAATGTGGATTAATTATCCTAATAATCCGACGGGTGCGGTCGCAACTTTAGCGGATTTTGAGGAGTTAGTTGCTTATTGCCAGCAGTATCAAATTTTGCTCTGCCACGACCATGCTTATTCAGAAATGGCTTATGACGGTTACAAACCGCCAAGTGTGCTACAAGTGAAGGGTGCTAAGGAGGTGGCGATTGAGTTTCACAGCTTGTCTAAATCTTACAATATGACGGGCTGGCGGATTGGTTTTGTGGTGGGAAATCCTACGGGAATTCAAGGATTGGCCCAAGTGAAAAGTAATGTTGATTCCGGGGTGTTTAAGGCAATTCAACAAGCAGCGGTCGCAGCCTATTCTACCCCAGAATCAGAGTTACAAGCGTTGCTTTCAGTGTATCAAACGCGAAGGGATACGATTGTCAGTGGCTTGCAATCTCTGGGATGGCCCATTCTCCCACCGAAGGCAACACTCTATGTATGGGTTCCTGTTCCCCAGGGTTATACTTCAACTGAATTTGCAACGTTGTTATTAGAAAAATGTGGGATTTTAGTGCCACCTGGAAATGGCTATGGAGCGGCAGGGGAAGGCTTTATTCGCATCGCTTTAACGATTTCAGAAGAGCGGATGGCAGAGGCAATTGAACGGATGAGAGATGCAGGGATTCGTTATAGCTAATGAGGTAAAATTAAAAAAAAATTAATTTATTTCAATTGGTTTCATTTGATATTCTGTTGAGCTGGGTATTTATGTGATGATTAAGCTCCACAGTTTTTACTACTCTAAAAAGGAACTCGCTCTTTCCTGGCGGGGAGACAACCCCGCTCAAAGCCAGATAGGAGAAGGAGTTGACCTGATTATGGTAAAAAAAGATAGGAGAAATGAAAGTTACCGGTTACCTATCACAAAACATGTTACCTCAATTTGATCAGACGCATCTCCAAAAATACTTAACAACCACTCAAGTTTTAGTATTA
>JBLNEP010000261.1:0-19911 GCA_050262755.1 Actinomycetota bacterium
CTATAAAAGTTAACCGTCCCTCCCATTGCTTCCACAAGTTTTTGGGAAATGGCTAATCCTAAACCCGTGCCGCCATATTGTCTGGTGCGATCGCCATCGACTTGGAAGAAAGATTGAAAGAGTTTATCTTGCTTGTCAAGGGAAACTCCAATTCCGGTATCAGCCACTCGAATCTTGACCATGCCGGAGAGCTCGCGATTTTGAATAATGACCTTTTTCTTGATCACTTCGGCGCTGATATTAATCCCACCTTCATGGGTGAATTTAATCGCATTGCCCACGACATTTAACATCACTTGGAGCAACCGCTGATAATTTCCATATAAAACAAGTTCATCATCAGTAGCGGGCCGTTGAATTTGGAAGTTTAATTGCTTTTGCTGGACCTGAGTTCGTGTAAACTCTTCTACTTCTTGTAAGAGTTCGCTGAGTTTGACGGGGGCAAGTTCGAGCTGCATTTTACCCGCTTCGATTTTGGCGATGTCCAAAACGTCATTGATGAGGTTGAGCAGGTGCAATGCAGAGCGGTAGGCTTCTTCAACAAATTGGTATTCTTCTTCTGGATCGTCGGCCATGCCATCGATGACGAGCTTGAGAAAGCCGATCATGCCGTTGAGGGGAGTGCGGAGTTCGTGGGAGGTATTGGCGAGAAACTGACTTTTAAGTTGAGAGAGGGCGACCGCTTCGGCTCTGGCTTGTTCTAATTGTTGGTAGAGGGTGGCGTGAGCGATCGCAGTGCCGACTTGCTCAGCGAGTTCTTGGATAAATTCAACTTCCCCAGCGCTCCACTGTCGCGGTTCGTTACACTGGTGCAAGCTAATCAGGGCATTTGGCTGGTCTTGGTAGGAAGTCGCTACCACCAGGGTTGAGTGTCGCTCAAAGGGGTCTTGGTTGGCTGGCGATCGCTCCACCACCACCGGTTCCAGGGTTGCTAAAGCTTGGCTCCATCCCGCTTGCTCAGCGACTGAGAGTTCTAAACCAAGCATCGATTTGTAGGGCTCTTGGCAATACTCAGCAACGACTTTAACTGAAGAGGTGGAAATGAAGAAGGAGGAATCTTGCTCGTCTCTGGCAGTTTCGCTCTCAGCCTCTGTTTTGTAGGGACAAATAATGCAGCGACTGGCTGCCAATGCTTGCCCTAAGCTGTGAGCTGTTTGCTCCCAAATCGTTTTTAAATCGAGGGTGCGGCGAATTTTCTGAGCAATTTGCGACAGCATTTTGTGGTACAGCTCGGAACTGGGGGGAAGAGTGCGGCGCATGCTCCCCGCGATCTGTACTAGCATTTTTTGGTGGAAGTCAAAATTGGCGGGCAATGCTGGGTAAGCAATGACAGCTTCGGAGGGGGTTGGGGGGTAATGATTGGCTTTGTGGGAGACACGAGCTCCGATCGCGAGCACTTTGGTGGCGGTGCCATCGGCGAGCAGCACGGGGGTGATGGCTAAGTCGAAGGGAAAATACTCGTCTGCATAGCCGAAGGGATAACGAAATCGTTCTGGCATTAAGGTGTTGAGGACTCGCTGCACGCGGTCGAGGTAGGGAGCGAGTACGATTGGACCAAAGGTTTCGCTCATCGAGTGGCCGATCACTTTTTCGGCCGATAGGTGGTAGCGGTCGCCTTCTGACCAGTAGAAGGAGAGGTAGCGGCCAGAAGCATCTTGGGTAAATACCAGCTCTGCCCCTAACTCTTGTAAATACCCTGTAGAGGCAAGGCTGGAGGAAAGCTGGAAATCAGCGTTAGAGTTCATCCGAATAGCACTGAAAACAGGGCAGGTGAAAGGGAGGAGGGAGGCAGCCGATGAGCTTTCAGTAAAGCTGAGTCGCGGAATGAGCGACCAGTCAGGAGAGTTTGGGGGCGATCGGTCGTAATATCAATTTTGAGCAACTCTTCTTTCCAGGCTGATTGCTGGTTCTCTAAAACTTTCCCTCTGTTTCTAGCCTAGCAACTGTCAGGTGTTTTTCTCCAGAATGAGCTAAGAATTGGTGAGTGACTGTCTGGGGATATTTTCTGTGTGAGGAGTCGGCGATCGCGAGTTGAGATTTTAGCTGCCGCGCTGTTTGGGACTCAAGGGGCAGCTCTTGGGGGGCAAGGATCAGCGCGGCGCAATGAGTTCAATCGTTCCACTCTCCTCTAGGGGGAATCGGGGGATTGCGGCGAAGGGGAAGAGCGAGGTCATCTTCGCGACGTTCGCCTCTCAACCATTGTCGGATGGCGGTTTCAATGACTTTACTGGGGTCGTTGGTGAGATGCTTGATTTGATCTAGCAGTTGAGGGTCTAAGTGGATCGAGACTTCCACTTTTTCATCGGAACTTTGGGAGGGAACGGCAGACTCATTCATAAATCAATCTTCTACAAGGGAAAGTAAGGAGGGGGATATGCTGAGGTAGCTGACAGGCGATTGAGAAAATGTGAGTTGAGTACGGAGACTCCAGGGGACCGCCTGGGGAAGCAGAGATTTGAGGCTCTGAGACTCTCGCTTCTCGCTCTCTGGTACGGTTCCCCGATCGTTGCCTTGCTGCACTATACAGGTCTGGTGAAGCAGCGATAAGTAACGTATAGAACAAAAAATTCTACCGCTTGTGATATGCAGCTATCCTGCTGAGAACAGGACTTGCCACCAGCACCGGGCTTGCAAGTTTTCCTTCTTTAGACTTGCACTAACTGTCTGAGTTGTACTTCATTATTGTACGATGCGGTCTGACCAGAGACGATCTCGCTCTCAGCCTCTTCTGTTTAGATGTTGAGGTGAGTGGTGCTAGTAGCTAATTTTTCAACGAAAGAAACCGAGCTGTGAACGCGGAGCCGTGATTGTCTAAACACACGCTGGCTCAAAGCATTACAATGTGTTCAGCAGTTTGAGTTTTGGCTAGGGATTTACTGAGAAGCAATTTACACGAGCCAACTTAAATTATACAACCAAAATAACTCACTTGCCCATAGGTCTTATGACTAACGTTCCTGTCTCTCGCATTCGCAACTTCTCGATCATTGCCCACATCGACCACGGAAAATCCACCTTGGCCGATCGCCTATTGCAGGTGACTGGCACCGTGGATGCGCGGGAGATGAAGGAGCAGTTTTTAGATTCAATGGATCTAGAACGGGAGCGTGGCATTACGATTAAACTGCAAGCAGCGCGGATGAATTATACGTCAAAGGACGGCGAGCAGTACGTGCTAAACTTGATCGACACTCCCGGTCACGTTGATTTTTCCTACGAGGTCTCGCGGTCACTCGCTGCCTGCGAAGGAGCATTGTTGGTGGTAGATGCTTCGCAAGGGGTGGAAGCGCAAACCTTGGCGAATGTGTACCTGGCTTTAGAACACAATTTAGAAATTATCCCTGTCCTCAATAAAATTGACCTACCTGGGGCGGAACCGGAACGAGTCAGAGCAGAAATCGAAGAAATTATTGGTTTAGATTGCAGTGGCGCGATTTTAGCGTCGGCTAAGGAAGGGATCGGGGTCCCAGAAATTCTCGAGGCGATCGTGCACCAAGTGCCAGCACCGCTGGATACGGTGTCTCAACCCCTGCGGGCCCTGATTTTTGATAGCTATTATGATGCCTACCGGGGAGTCATTGTCTATTTCCGGGTGATGGATGGCACGGTGAAGAAGGGCGATCGCATCCGGTTGATGGCTTCTGGAAAAGAGTACGAAATTGATGAATTGGGGGTTCTGTCCCCAACTCAAGTACAGGTGAACGAACTCCACGCCGGTGAAGTGGGTTATCTCGCGGCGGCGATTAAGATGGTGGCAGATGCTCGCGTTGGGGACACCATTACCCTCGCGAACAAGCCAGCATCAGAGGCGCTACCGGGTTATACGGAAGCCAAACCCATGGTATTTTGTGGCTTGTTTCCCACCGATGCTGACCAATTTCCTGACTTGCGGGAAGCGTTAGAAAAGCTGAAGCTTAATGATGCGGCTTTGTCCTACGAACCCGAAACCTCGAGTGCGATGGGGTTTGGCTTCCGTTGTGGGTTTTTGGGTTTACTGCACATGGAGATCGTGCAAGAGCGGTTAGAACGGGAGTATAACTTAGATTTGATCGTGACGGCGCCTTCGGTGGTGTACCGGGTGACGACGACGAAGGGAGAAGTGGTGACGATCGATAACCCCAGCCACTTGCCGGAACCTCATCTGCGGGAGAAGATGGAGGAGCCTTATGTGCAGGTGGAGATGATTACGCCGGAAGGGTATGTGGGGACTCTGATGGAGTTGGCTCAAAATCGGCGGGGGGTGTTTAAGGATATGAAGTACCTGACGAAGGGACGGACGACGTTGATTTATGAGTTGCCGTTGGCAGAGGTGGTGACGGACTTTTTTAATGAGCTGAAGTCGCGGTCTCGTGGTTATGCCAGTATGGAGTATCACTTGCTGGGCTATCGGGAAAATCCTCTGGTAAAACTCGATATTTTAATTAACAGTGACCCGGTTGACGCTTTGGCAATGATTGTGCATCGCGATAAAGCCTATGGGGTGGGTCGCGCCTTGACAGAAAAACTGAAGGAATTGATTCCTCGCCATCAGTTCAAGGTCCCGATTCAAGCTGCGATCGGGGCGAAAGTAATTGCGAGCGAACATATTCCCGCATTGCGAAAAGATGTACTGGCGAAGTGTTACGGGGGTGACATCACTCGTAAGAAAAAGTTACTGGAAAAGCAGGCAAAAGGTAAGAGGCGGATGAAAGCGATCGGTACAGTCGATGTTCCCCAGGAAGCGTTTATGGCCGTGCTACGACTGAATAAGGAATCATAAATTCCGATTGCTAGTACCTGGCTGGGAGCTTCTCCCCATTCACCCAAAAAACTGTTTGACCGCTGGAGCCAGGGTCAAGCTGAGCAAGCTGAAACCCTGGCTAACTTTGGATGTTGAGGAATGGGCAAGAGTCTCTCAACAGCTAGCACTGCTGGGAGTAGAGGTTGCAACTCCGCTTAGATGTTAAAGATTTGATAAAATCTGCGTGCTAAACTTCGTTTTAGGTGAAGTTTTTGTTATTTTGGACAAGGATAGAACTTCCGCAAAGACCCATCAAAGTAACCGGGTTTCTACAAGTAAGTCGTTGCTATTCCTATAGACTTGATGAAAAAAATCAGGTTTTTGTGTCAGTTCTATGAATTTGGGTGCAGAGTTTTTGTAGTAAGTAGCTCTTTCAAGAGTTCGGTAGCTTAAAGAATGAGAATATTAGTCACAGGCGGTGCCGGTTTTATTGGTTCTCACCTCATCGATCGGTTAATGGCTCAAGGTCATGAGGTGGTTTGTTTAGATAATTTTTACACGGGTACGAAACGCAACATCCTGAAATGGCTGGATAACCCTTATTTTGAGCTGATCCGCCATGATATTACCGAACCGATTCGGTTAGAAGTCGATCAGATTTATCATTTAGCTTGTCCGGCGTCACCCGTTCATTACCAGTTCAACCCTGTGAAGACGATTAAAACGAATGTCATGGGGACGATGAATATGTTGGGTCTGGCAAAGCGAGTAAAAGCCAGGTTTCTGTTGGCTTCCACGTCGGAAGTGTATGGCGATCCCGATGTACATCCCCAAACAGAAGAGTATCGGGGGAATGTGAATTGTATTGGAATTCGCAGTTGTTACGACGAAGGAAAGCGAGTGGCAGAAACCTTAGCGTTTGACTACTACCGACAAAATGGGGTAGACATTCGGGTGGTTCGCATCTTCAATACCTACGGGCCGAGGATGTTGGAAAATGATGGCCGAGTCGTGAGTAATTTTATTGTACAAGCGTTGCGGAATCAGCCGCTAACCGTGTATGGGGACGGTTCCCAAACTCGTAGTTTTTGCTATGTCTCAGACTTAGTGGAGGGAATCATTCGGCTGATGAATAATGAACAGATCGGACCCATGAATTTGGGAAATCCGGGTGAATACACGATCTTAGAGTTGGCTCAGAAAGTTCAACAAATGGTGAATCCAAATGCGGAACTGGTCTTTAAACCGCTGCCACAAGACGATCCGAGACAGCGACAACCGGATATTACCCGTGCTAAAAGTTGGTTGGGTTGGGAGCCGACCGTGCCACTGGATGAAGGGTTAAAGTTGACAGTGGAGGATTTCCGCGATCGCATTAAAAATGGCTAACGGTTTCTGAGTTTATAGTTGGCAGTTAGCGATCGGGAGGGTTTTGCTTCCCCCTCACGATCGACCTAGAACTACAAACTAAAAACCCCTTTGATTTCGTCACAGACTTTGAGGATATTGCTATGCGTGTTTGTGTAATCGGGACTGGATATGTTGGCTTAGTCACGGGAACTTGCTTGGCTCACATCGGCCATCATGTCATCTGCGTAGACAACAACGAAGAAAAAGTTAAATTAATGAAATCTGGACAGTCGCCGATTTTTGAGCCGGGACTGTCGGAATTGATGCAGTCAGCGACTCAGCTGGGGAACCTAGAATTCACCTCGGATTTAGCGGCAGGAGTTGCCCATGGCGAAATTCTATTCATTGCAGTGGGAACCCCTCCCCTACCGACGGGAGAAAGCGATACTCGTTACGTGGAAGCGGTGGCCCGTGGCATTGGCGCTCACCTCGACGGCGACTATAAAGTGATTGTGAATAAATCAACAGTACCCATTGGTTCGGGGGACTGGGTGCGAATGATCGTCCTAGATGGCATGGTGGAACGCCAAAAATCCCAGGTAGGAGACGGTAACGTTAGTAATGAGGAAGTGGCCGCTAAGAGTGGCGTGCAGTTTGATGTGGTGAGTAACCCTGAGTTTCTGCGGGAAGGTTCAGCCGTATACGATACGTTTAACCCCGATCGGATTGTGTTAGGAAGTCCTAGCCAACGAGCGATCGACTCGATGATCCAACTCTACAAACCCATTGTCGATCGCAAGTTTGCTGAAGATCCGTCTCTGCCATCGGTGCCGGTGGTGGTGACAGATATTAGTTCCGCTGAGATGATCAAGTATGCGGCTAATGCGTTTTTAGCAACAAAGATCAGCTTTATTAATGAAATTGCTAATATTTGCGACCGGGTTGGCGCAGATGTTACCCAAGTCGCCAAAGGTATTGGTTTAGATTCCCGGATCGGTGGCAAGTTCTTAAATGCAGGGATTGGTTGGGGAGGTTCTTGTTTCCCGAAAGACATCTCGGCATTAATTCACACAGCCAATGACTATGGTTACGATGCACACCTGCTGAAAGCTGCGGTGGAAGTGAACCAGCGGCAGCGTTCAATTAGTATTGAGAAATTACAGCAAGTGCTGAAAATTCTCAAGGGTAAAACAGTGGGTTTGTTGGGTTTGACGTTCAAGCCAGATACAGATGATTTGCGAGATGCACCCTCACTGCACATTATTGATAATTTGAACCGCCTGGGAACGAAGGTGAAGGCTTACGATCCCTTGGTTTCGCAGACGGGGATGCGCCACGGTTTATCTGGGGTATTGGTGGAAACCGATCCAGAACGGCTGGCTGATGGTTGCGATGCGTTGCTGTTGGTTACGGAGTGGGAGCAATTCCGCAATTTAGATTACGAGAAAATGGCGAAATTGATGAATCATCCAGTGATTATTGACGGTCGTAATTATCTGGATAAGAAGGCTTTGGAAGCGGTTGGCTTCCAATACGTGGGAATTGGTCACTAAGGCAGTTAAACCTGCATCGTCAACAGGCAAAAGGAATGAACTTACTTTTGCCTGTTTTTATTTCCTGGTAGCAATGGCGATTCTGACACCCTTGAGCGGTCGCAACTGGTCCATTACAGCAATGACACGGCCGTGAGTCACCGATTCATCGGCATTAATCACGACAACTGTTTGCTGATTGGGGGGAATTAAAGCACTGAGTTGAGTGGCTAGGGTTTCTAGTTGAATTGGCTGGCGATTGAGGGCCAGGTTTCCCTGTCGATCGATGCTGACTGTAAGAGGGGTTGATTGGGGTTGAATTTCGCCTGTAGCTGCTTTGGGTAAGTTGACAGGCAATCCTTCAGAACGAGTTAGGTATAAGGTAGACATAATAAAGAAGGTTAATATGGCAAAGATGACATCGATCATCGGCACGATGTTAATTTGAGGTGGGTTGTCGTCTGATTCTTCAGGAAGTCGCATTGGGGAAAGGGGGAAAGGGAAAAAAGGGGGAAAGGGGTAAAAGGGGGAAAGGGGGGAAGGGGGGAAGGGAAAAAAGGGGGAAAGGGGGAAAGGGAAAAAAGGGGGAAAAGTGCAAACGTTTTGAGGTCTAACACCAGGTTTGGGAGCGCTTGACAGGACTTTTCATGCCGTAAGAACCCTTGATGAATTCAGGTTTTCGCTGGTTTCAGCAAGTCCTAAGGAGTTCAAGAGAAAAGGGATTGATTAAGCGCAGGAGACTTAAAACCATCAATTCCTAGCTGTTCTTTCTTCCTCCTTCCTATTTACCTTCTAAGTTCATAGCGGTGTCTATAAAGTAATTCTAATTGACCCCCATATTCCAAAATTAATGCTCGCTGGCGTTGGTATAAACCGCGAAATGTATTGGCAAATAACAGGGTGATGATTGCTACTACTAACCCACTTGCGGTAGAAACTAAAGCTTCACTAATACCCGCCGTAACGCCGGTGGTACTGCTACCCCCTACCTCACCAATTTTGAGGGAAGCAAAGGAGTTAATTAAGCCGAGGACAGTGCCTAGCAGACCTAATAAAGGTGCAACGCTGATAATGGTTTCAAAAACAGTGGTGAAGCGTTTGAGGAGGGGTAATTCTGCTTGGGCCGCACTTTCTAAAGCCAGACGGAAGTCTTCAGGATTGGGATTTTCTAATTCTAAGGCAGATAGGAAAATTCTAGGAACTGGGAGGTGGGTATTTTTCTGAAGTAAAGGAATGAGCTTTTTTTCGACAACTTCTAAATCTGAGTTGCGACGGTAGAGGTTCAGGAATTGCCTGACAATTTTGTCTTGGCCAAGGAGGATTCGTACCCAAAAAATTACCCGTTCTAAGATGAGTGTGACTGCTAAAATGGAAAATCCGAGCAGCGGCCACATCACGACTCCACCAGCCGAGAATAAATAGCTCATTGGCATATAAACTGCATCCTGGCACCTTTACAGTTCAAGCGGTCTCGATCAATCCATGTTATCGGAAATTTGAGCCAGCGGACACCCAGAGGTGAAAAGTTGAGGCAACTAGAAGTCACTCGCTTTAGGCAGACTCATGGCTTTTTGGCACTGTGGGGGGTAGCAGAGTCTTAGATCGAATCCTCATCCAAAGGTAGCTGAACAGCTTTTCACTTGGCAAAGTCTACTGTATGTGGCGGCGATCGCACCTCGATCCTGAGTGTCAATCCTGATTCCTGCGAAGCTAGCATCCACCCTCTCCCCTCTCAGACTTTTCCTAAACACAGAATCACCCCATCTTGTTACTAATCTTGTCAAAGATGAGGTGATATTTTTTGAGCTGAGGGTGAATCATTTTAGCTGGAGAGTTAAAATTACTCTACTTGTCGCACTCCGATTCGGTGGAGGGGTAGACTGAGAATACAAGTAGCAGTTAACAAATAAGAAAGCACAGCAGTTGCCTTGAGGCCCATCAATAAAATATCCCATTCTGGTAGACTCAGCTTGAGGGTACTGGCAGCCAGGCAGTAAACCATCCAGTAACTAAAGGTCATTCTCAATAAGATTAGCTCAGTTTTTTCAAGCTCATCTGCTGGAGTTTCTCTCGTATTAGAGAGTAATACCAGACCAGCTATACAAGCGACCGAAGAAGCGAATATTAGATAATCGTGCCAGTTGAGATTGGGCATTCTTTTGTTCCTATTTACCCCAAAATTTTCAATTTCCACTCAGTCTAAGGTATAAGTTTGCGGAGATAAAGCAATATTTACAAACTGAAATAGAAAGCTTTTAAAGTAAACTTTTGCAACAAATACTCAGACAAATGCCAACAGCTCAAGTGATGGGTGGATATAGCGCAGGTGACAATCCCGTGTTTCTAACTGGTAAAGAGCTCGTCCTTTCCAGTATCCTGATTCTTAATTTGATCGAGTGGCAATTGTCGCTGCTGTGGCCTATTTCGCCACGGGAGTGAAGAGGGGAGAGGCTTGAAGGGAGGGTTGGGAAGGTCGTGCTGCTTAATTTTAAAGGGATGCTGGTATTATAGTAGGGGCATTCGCTCAATCCTGTTTGTCCCCCTTGAGTTTAACAGGCGATCGCTCTTGAACGTGCTACAGAGAAGTGGATTGCTGTTGAGGAGCGGATCGGTGTTAAGGTGTCATTGCCTCAGAGGTCAAGCCAAAGTTTAGCCAGGTTACGATCCAAGAGTGAGCGGTCGCGTTTCTAGTTCAGTTACTGGGGAGGAACAGGGAGAGAGAATTCAATCCAGGTGCATGAAATCAACGAAATAGTCAACAAATCAGTCGGGAAAGGCTGTTAACCAGGAGCTAGTTTTAAAGAAGGATGACAGAAATTCACAGTCGCGAGTTAGTGGAAAAACCGACCCATCACACTGCTTTGCCAGTGGTTACTGTGGGCGCTTTAGTAACAGGACCATCAGGTCTAATTTTAATCGTAAAAACCACTAAATGGAAAGGCTTCTGGGGAGTACCAGGGGGCAAAGTTGAGTGGGGAGAAACCCTAGAAGATGCTTTATTGCGTGAATTTCGGGAAGAAGTGGGGTTAGAGTTGAGTCAGGTTCGCTTGGCTTTATTGCAGGAAGCAGTCATTAGTCCTGAGTTTCACAAAGATGCCCACTTTGTGTTAATCAATTACTATGCGATATCGGAAAAGGAAGCAGTCATTCCTAACGAAGAGATTGTGGAATGGCAGTGGGTGACACCGCAAGCAGCATTCAACTATCCCTTAAATACTTATACTCGCATCCTGATTGAAAACTATTTAGCAGATACAAATAGGAATGCTTAAAAAAGCGCTAGTAACGGGAGCAGCTAAAGGCATAGGACGAGCGATTGTGCTAGATTTAGCGAGTCAAGGTTTTGATGTGGTTGTGCATTATCATCAAAGTTTGGAAGCAGCGCAAGAGGTAAGCGATAAGGCTGCTAGCTATGGAGTGAAAGCACTAACTTTACAAGCAAATGTCTCGAATCCGGTAGCAGCGAAAGAGTTAGTAGATACCGCAGCCCAGCAATTAGGAGGTCTGTCAGTCGTTGTAAATAATGTGGGAAATTACCTCAAAAAATCCATCGAAGAAGTTTCTATCGAAGAGTGGCATGAGATATTAGATACGAACTTAAATGCTACTTTTTATGTGACTAAAGCCGCTCAATCTCACTTAAAAGCAGCAGGGTGGGGACGTATTGTTAATTTAGGGTTTGCTGGCTCTCAACAGTTAATTGCTCGTCCCTTAATCGCTCCTTATATTATTGCTAAAACAGGCATTATTCTGTATACAAAGGCACTAGCTAAGCAGTTAATAGCAGATAATATTACGGTGAATGTGGTAGCGCCAGGGGTTGTTGAAAATTCCCTGAGTCAACCGGTCAAGGATATTCCCTGCGGTCGTCTTGCGACGCTGGATGAGATTGTGCGTGCTGTCAGTTTCTTTGTTAACCCGGATTCTAGTTACATGACTGGACAGGTGGTAGAAGTTGCAGGGGGTTGGAATCTTTAAAAAGTCGGTATTTTAAACGGAGTCGCTGTTGAAATCCGGAGATTTCAGGAACGATCGAGGAAAGGGAAGCTCTGAGCTTTGCTAAGCCTCACCCGTGAGAAAATCATCGTTTCCCCTTTCCCCTCTTCCCTTTAAGATTACCCCCTTACAACCACACCAGGGATTTCAGCATTCTCTCGAACTCTGACGGAGCGATCGCACTATTGCTGCGACAGTTATAGCGTTCTTCTTCAACTCGCAAAGAATAATAAGGCGTGCGAGGAGATTCTAATCGCGCTGGAAAGCTATACAATCCTGGTTGGGGACTGTTTAACTGTTCCGAAGTCGGTCGATTGCCTGAACCGGGAACTCGCCCAAAGTTGATCTCAATTTTCCCTAAAAGTTTTGTTTCAATTGGGAACTGAAACTCACTGTCTGCACCGCCAACCCCTCCTCCAATGGCATTCATACTTAAGCAGATATTTTCAGAGTTGCGATACAGAATTTCATAGGAAGCTCCTTCCCGGCAAGCACCTACTCTGGGCGCATTGGCAGGACAAGCCTTTATTTTAACCTGAGAAACTTTAAAGCCATTGGGTAGATAGGTTGGCACAGCAACGGGAATATTGAGTGATTTCAGAGCGGATTTTTGGGCGGGAGATAAATCAATTGTTTGTGAATAAGCACTATGAGTCCAGTAATAGAGATTGACAGCACAAAATAGTAAGCCGATTGTTAGCTTTGTTTGAATTTTCATTCTGCCTCCACGTTAGTATCTCCTTTGGGGTGTTAGGTTTTATTCCTCAACCCAACCTACGCGATCGCTATCCTCGTCTCCCCTTTAATTCAGCTTCTGGGAACCGGAACTGGAATCGGAACGGAATCATCGGGACCGAGAGTGGGAAGGGGACTATTAGGCTCTGGAGTGGGAGCTGGATTATCCCGGCGAGGAATCGCAGTCGGTCTTTCTTGCCGATTCAAATATTGATTTAACGCATAGACCATATCCCTGCGAGTCATCGGTTTTAAGGGATTAATTTTATTCGTCCCAGAGTCAACATTGACAAACCCTTCATACAGTGCTGTTGCCAAGGATTTTCTTGCCCAAGTTGGAATCTCCCCGGCATCCGGATATTGAGCTAAAATATCAGTGACGGTGCCTTCAGGAAACTGAAAAACTCCATAAGCTTGGGCAAAAATTGCCAGTGCTTCTGCACGACTCACGCGCTGATTGGGGAAAAACATTTGATCCCGATATCCAGCCATTGTCCCTGTTTTTAAAACAATTTGAATCGCTTGATAACCCCAGTAAGAAGTCGGTACATCTGGCACTGAAACATTTGGTTTTTGAGCCGTTGCTCGTCGGTCTAACTGAAACGTTTTTACTAAAATTGAAGCTAATTCTGCACGGCTGACAATTCCTTCGGGATTGAAATTTCCCCTAGAATCAGGGGTCATCCACCCCGTCGCAACAATCCGGTCAATGGGGTCGCCGACGGGAGTTTGGGCAGACACTGCGAGCGGCCAGGTTTGTGCGAGGGCAATCAGAGAGAACGTCGCAATTAACTTTCGCATTGTTTTCTTTTTTAAGTTTCAATCAACAGACGGTAAAGATACAACGGGAGGAGAGTTAGGAAAAGAGGAAAGGATAGTTTTTACAGCTTACACTTTTGGCAACTGTCTACTTAGGATTCCACCCTCTGTCTCATCCCTAAAGTTTGAGTTTAGAGACCTTCAATCCCCCATTGCCTGATTGAGTGTAAGATCTGAAATTTCCTCCCTTTGTCTCCTTCAAGTTATTGACTCTCCATTCCGGGTTTTAACTAAAATGCAACGGTAGCTTCAGGCAAAGCTCCTTGCATTTTACCTAACCAATCAATTAAATGTTCTAACTGTTTGTCTGCCTGAATCACCCCCATGCCTCGAATGGTCACTTTTCCTTTGCTATACACAAAACGCTCATGAAGATGAGTGGGTAAATTTGCTTTGAGTAGGTTCCAAGCAGGCTCTTCCATCGGTGTTTCTAAGAGGACGTGCTGTTTCCCATCGGGTTTGATGCGCGAAAATCCTAACTTTTTCGCGAGTTGTTTTAACTCCATCACTCGCATTAACTGCTGAGCAGGTTTAGGAATGGGGCCATAGCGGTCGCACCAATCCACCTGAATTTGCTCTAATTCTTGGCGAGTAGTCGCCGACGCCACTCCCCGATAAGCACTCATCTTTTGATCCAAATCAGGGATGTAATTCACCGGAATAAACGCAGTCAAATTCAAATCGATTTGGGTATCTTCCACCTGCGGAATTTCTTGACCCTTAATCTCTCGAATCGCTTCCTGTAACATCTCTGTATAAAGGTCAAACCCGATCGCATCCATCTGACCCGACTGTTCCGCCCCCAAAATATCGCCGGCCCCGCGAATTTCCAAATCCCGCATGGCCAACTGATACCCAGAACCCAACTGCGTAAACTCCTGAATCGCCCGCAACCGCATTCGCGCTTCCTCGGTGAGGCGGATATTTTCTGGATAAAAAAGCCAAGCATGGGCCTGAATGCCAGCTCGTCCGACGCGGCCCCGCAATTGGTACAATTGCCCCAAGCCAAAGCGATGGGCGTCTTCAATCAAAATTGTGTTGACGCGGGGAATGTCCAAACCCGACTCGACGATGGTGGTACAAACCAAAATATCGAACTCCCCAGAACTAAACGTCAGCATAATGGATTCCAGCTCCGAGGGATCGATTTGACCGTGAGCGATCGCAATTCTGGCATTGGGAACCATCTCCCGCAATTGATTGGCCACTGTTTCAATCCCTTCAATCCGTGGCACCACATAAAACACCTGACCCCCTCGATCCAACTCTTGACGAACGGCCGTTCGGACTGCATCCGAGTGATAAGGCGCTAAATGAGTTTGAATCGGCCGCCGCGTCGGGGGAGGAGTTGCGATCAAACTCATCTCTCGAATCCCAGACAGCGACATATATAACGTTCGGGGAATGGGAGTTGCTGTCAGCGTCAGCACATCCACTTGAGTTTTCAGCACTTTAATTTTTTCTTTCTGAGTCACTCCAAACCGCTGTTCCTCGTCTACCACCAGCAATCCCAAATCTTTAAAGGAGATGCTTTTGCTTAAAATGGCGTGAGTCCCGACAATCACATCCAGTTCCCCGCTGATCAAGCGGCGCTGAATTTCCCGCTTCTCTGACTCGGTGCGAAAGCGGTTGAGTAACCCAACTTCAATCGGATAAGGTGCGAACCGCTCTTTTAGGGTGTGGTAGTGCTGCTGAGTTAAAATCGTCGTCGGTGCGAGTAAGGCGACTTGCTTCCCGGCCGTCACTGCCTTAAAAATGGCACGCACTGCAACTTCTGTCTTACCAAAACCAACATCACCGCACACCAGTCGATCCATCGGTCGATCGCTTTCCATGTCTCGCTTCACATCTTGCGTCGCCTTCAACTGATCCGGTGTGGGTTGGTAGGGGAAAGAATCTTCTAACTCCTGTTGCCAAGGCATATCTGCTGGGAAAGCATAACCCACTTGCTGCGACCGCTTGGCATATAAATTCAGCAAGTCTACCGCTAACTTCTTAATCGCTTTGCGGACTTTTGCCTTGGTTTTTTCCCACGCTTGACCGGTGAGTTTATTCAGTTCGGGTGCTTTGGCGCCAACGGCGCGGAACCGGGACAGGGAACCCAACTGATCCGCAGCGACTCGCAGAATTCCATCTGCATATTGAATCACCAAATACTCGCGAGTTTCGTGGTTGAGGGTTAAGCTTTCCAACTTCAGAAACTTGCCGATGCCATGTTGGCGGTGCACCACGTAATCTCCTGGTGCAAGTTTATTGGGGTCTACCTGCTGGGAAGCGGCACGGCGGCGTTTGCGGATGTAGCTAGGGGTGGCGAGGGAATGCTGACCGTAGAATTCGCGGTCGGTGATGACAACTAAGCGAAACGTTGGCAGAATAAACCCTTCTAATTCTGCTAAGCCGCTATATTTCACGGCGACGGGTGTCCGCTGAGCGAGCAGTTTATCAATGGCTGGATAATCGCGGGGATTGGGGATAAACTGAGCTGGGCAGTCGTGTTCTTGCAGGAGAGACACTGAGCGACTCGGTTGTGCGGAAGTGAGGAAAATGGAAAAGCCGCGATCGCGCTCTTGTCGCAGCATTTCCGCCAGTTTTGCATATTGGTGCGGCATTACTGGCACGGGTCGATTGGCTAAATTGAGAAAGTTTGGCTGAGTTGATTCTTGAACTAATTCAGTTAAGTACAGGCGCTCAAACCGTTCCGCCTCAGTCAGGGATGCCGCCAAGGTGCGGTGAATTTTGATGGGTGTGGGTTGAGGGTTGACGGTGGACTGAGAACGGGTGACGGAGACAAAGTGTTCTTCAACCTCTTCAAACCAGCGATCGCTGTGAGCTTGACATTGCCCCAATTCATCGATCGCCACTAAGGCATTCTCTGGTAAATACTCTAACAAAGAGGCTGGCTGTTCAAAGGCCACTCCCAATAAGCGCCGGGTTCCCTTCTCGAGTGACTCTGGGTCCTCAGCATGGTTGTGGGGTGCTGACTCTCCCAATGCAGAACGGATAATCGGACTAAAATCTGTTGGTGTCAAGACTAACTGATTAATCTTGTCGAGCGATCGCTGGGTGGAGGGATCGAATTCGCGAATTTGCTCTAACTCGTCGCCAAACCACTCCAACCGAACGGGCAATTCGGCGGCGACCGGAAACACATCAATAATATCGCCACGCCGACTCCACTGCCCCTCCATTTCGACCAGGGATACGCGGTCATATCCCATCTCTGCCAACTTGCGGTCAACGGCCTTTAAGTCCCAACTCATGCCTCGTTTCAGCGTTAAGCAGTAGGGCAAAAATGCCTCCACCGGCGGCAGGTGGGGTTGCAGCGCTCTTTCTGTGGCGACAATTGCCATGGCTGCATTGCCTTTGTCAGAACTTGTCCTCCCACTGAGCAAATCTGCGAGTACCTGCATTTGTCCCCAAGTCGTCTCTGACTCTGGATCGAAGGGTTCATAGGGAGACGCTTCTGAGGTGGGGTAAAAATGCACCGTTGACCAGGCCATCATCTCAAGTTGAGCGGCCCAGCGACTCGCTTCTTCGAGGGTGGCAGTTACGATCAGGAGGGTGCGGCTTTCTTGCTGCGCGAGAGTTGAGGCGACTAACCCTTTTGGTAAGCGGGGGACGCCGGCAAGCTGCAAGGACTGTTGCCGTTTGAGTTTGGCGAGAAGTTCGGCGGTAAGTGGCGATCGCCCTAAAGCACGAATGATGGAAGAGAAAGCCATGTTCTAAAATTCAATTCCGAGTAGACGGAGTCAGGCACTCTCCCCTACCCGAGCGCTGGTGTTTGGCTGATAGGTCGATGCCTGGAGTCGGATTGATGAACCGAAGTGTATGAACCTACTTAGATCATTATTTAAGAGAAACTGCTTCTGAGGCAACTCAACTGGGGGCGGATTTTTCTTTAATCCAAGAAGCTGATGTTTTGATTCCTTTATAGAAATTCCAGCCTCGCTCCGCTTCTTGGCTGGAGTGCGATACCATCCAAAAAAAGAATGCACAGGTTTATGGAACCACACACTTTGCCTACTGAGGTGATTTTGGCGCACCCGCGCCAGTCCCTGGGTAACGTCCAGCTTGACTGGACGCCACAACCAGGGAATTATTTGGATTTGGAAGGTCAAACTTATGCGGTTTTGGAACGCCGACACCGCTATCAACTTCGGTTTGGCCGTTACCGTTTGCAGAAAATAGACTTGTTTGTCCAATCTGCTCAACGACCTCACGAGCGTAGTTTTTTAGAGGGACGTTGGGTGGTGGGAGATGCAACTTGTCGTTTTAATGCGCGGTCGGAAATTATTCGCTGTGCGGTGAACCCGGAGGGCCCCTGCGACTGCTGTCGCTTTTACGAGAGTGTGGAGTGAGGCGATTCACTTTCATTCCGGGGTAACCGGAATGAATTTTACTTCTGTTTGGATTGTAGCTGAAATAGCCAGGGTGCTATTTTATAAGTGGCAATGCCGACTATCACTCCGAAGAGAAGGCTGTAGAAGATGGGGACTGCCACCCCGGATAGGGGTTTGGCGAGGGAAGCAGTGACAGGGGTCGCAACAGTTAACTGTTGAGCGATCGGTGTATAGCTGGTGGCAAAGACGATCCCTGAACCAAGGCCGACGGCTGTTGCCAAGAGGGTGGTTTGTAGTTTTGCGCTGCGTTGGGCTTTTTCGATTTCAACCATGCCTCGGATGGAGGCGATCGCTTTGTCTACCAAGCTTAAACCCTGAGCAAAATAACCTAAATCTGCTTTGATACGGTCTTGAAAGTAATAGCAATCTTTTTTATTAAATAATTCCAAAAAGCTCAAATCTGTATGGGGTAAATATTCCATATTTGCTTCTAACTTCCGACGAATTTCTTCTAAGATTTCGCTGTAATTTTTAGCATGGATGGTGATAGTATTACTGCTATATTCTAGATTTCGTAAAACCTGAGACAATGTCAAGGAAAGTCTCGGCATGATTTTCAGGTTATGTTTGAGGAGTTGCAAATAAGGTTCGCTGATTTCGCCAGTCTCCGGCAACTCCTCTAATACTCGATCGATTTTCCGAATATGAGTATCTATTTCTAGATAGGTTTTCTCGCCTCGTTGGGCGTGAAATCTGGTGTCTTCAAAAAGGCGGGTTGCTTTATTCCGAAATAAAAATAAATCGGGTAAATCCCAATAACAAAAATTAAGTTTTTGGTCGGTTTCTTTTTTGCTAAAAAGCCAAATGATGATATGGCAGGAACGGGGTTGGCAGAGGAGATCGATAGCATCCGGGATGTCGCCGTACTCAAAAATCGGGCTACCAAAGAGTTTACCTCTGACAGTAAATTTAGGGCGCTTATTGGGATCGGGAATAAATTGGGCAAGGCATTCATCAGCGATTTTTCTCAAATCATTAGCATCTCGTTGATATTGTTCTTCATCAAGCCATTCAATCATTTGCTCGTCATCTAGCCATGCAGTCAACAGGATGGTTTGCCCTAAGGAACTGCCAATGAAATCTGGCAGCAAGCAATAATCGGGGTTAAATTGCCTAAAAATAGAAATAGGTACCAGTGTTTGGTCATCCCTCTTTTCAGAGTTTAAATTGAAATTTTTGGGTAGACAGATGTTCCAAGTCAGTGCATAGCTATCATAGAGACGACGGGGATAGACAATGCCTGTAATGGGTAGGATTTCTAGATCGGATGGGAGTTGGACTTGAACTGTTCCTTGAAATTTAATCATCTTGCCTTCTCCAGGATACAAGCTCACCCGATTTCCAATCGGTTCTTTGCTACGATCGTAGAGATAGGAGCTTCCAGAAACAGGGGGATTTTCTGAGTCTTTCTGAGAATAGCCTTCTATATTCAGCCTTTCCGCTATTTGGAGCTTTTCAAAGATCTCGTCACACTTGCGCCACAGTAATTCTGGTTCATCCACTAGCCGATCGTTACTAGGGGTCACTGTATTTCGCAGGTGAAAGGCAAATAAATGTACAGTCGGCGCCGAGACTTTCATCATATTATTTTTAATTAAACCGATATTTTATTGTTTTTACTGCTAACTTCAAATTCAAGTTTTTCAAGGGTTGTTGCAGAAATTGCTTCCAGCAACGCATTAAGGAGTCACGTTTTTCGATGGGTACTTCTTTAATCAGGGTAGGGGTTGCACTCCTGAGCCACTGAGTTTTAGTTCTTTCCTGGCTAGTAGCCCTCCTAGTCTTAGTTTACCGCATTCGGTTAGCCGAAAACCTTTTGTGAGATGACATCCCTTGGTCTTTTTTTAAGCACAGTTGAGGGCAACCGTCTTTCACACCACTTCTAAGCTGTCAAAGGCCGATCTGGTATCCAGAGGATTTTATCATTAAACCAGGCTCTCAAACGCTCCCCCCCCTTACCATCAAGAGTGCTCAGCAACTTTTCTTTCCCTTCCTGTCGTTTTCAATGGCTCTATGGTATCGCATCCTATCACCCGATTCACTTTCCCCTTTTCCTTCTCCCTGACAGCTATGGATTTCACTGCAAATTGTAAATCGCTTCGCTCTATGAGCCAGTGTTCTTTCCTTGACTCAGGCAAGACTGATTCCGCTTTAGTTCGACCGGTGCTAATCTCTATCTCTCACAGCTCAAATTCTCGCGATCGGGACCCTGGAACTTCGGGAGATGACTTTGATTAACAGAGGCTCTTCAAGTCTTAGCAGGTTCTAAACTTGCTCTGAATTCTTGGTCATTAACCATTGACCCTCAAAGAAAAGTTGAGGAAATGCTCTGTACTTCCTACTACGACCGCAGTTAACA
>JBLNEP010000262.1:0-7474 GCA_050262755.1 Actinomycetota bacterium
TTACCTGTATCTTTTAATTGAGCTAGACATCTCTCTAGATCGTGTTTTATTCCTAATGGACTCTGATAGCGGTTTTCGGCATTTTTCGCCATCAGTTTGCTGACAATTTCTGATAAAACTAAGGGAATTTCTGGATTAATTAGAGCGATGGGAATCGACTGTTTGGCTAGATGACAATGCACCAACTCCATCGGGTCATCCGAAATAAAGGGTAGCTTTCCTGTCAATAATTCATAAAAAGTGACACCGAGGGCATAAAAGTCGCTACGATAGTCAATGCCTCGATTCATCCGTCCTGTTTGTTCTGGAGATATATAAGCTAATGTTCCTTCTATGAGATTGGGGTTTTGGATTTCTTGGATTTCTCTTGGCAGCAGGGAAGAAATGCTAAAGTCAATGAGTTTAATTTGTTGGGTGTTTGGATTGATCAGAATATTAGCAGGTTTAATATCTTTGTGAATGATTTGATTTTGGTAGAGATAGTGAAGAATGTCTGTGAGTTGTATGGCAATCTGGAGGAATTCTACAGGTAAAAATTTATTGCCTTGGCTTTTATTTGTTGCTATGTTGAGATAATCAGACAGGGAGACTCCACCAAAATCCTCCATAACTAAGGCATAGCTATTGTGGTATACTTCTAGCGCCAGGGGTTGAATAATACTGGGAAATTTAAGGTTTTTGGTAAGGGTGTATTGGTTGCGAAACTGGACTATTTCGGTGAAGCTGGGGTATGAGTTTCGCAGGATTTTGATGACGACTGGGTGTTGGTCATTGGTACGGATGCCTCGATAGACAAGGGTGCGAGTACCTACGTACAGTTGCTCGGTTATTTGATAACCGGGTAAGTTGACGATCGCCTTCATAACTCGTTAAGCTAGTTCTCAATGATTTTCCGTTTATGCCTACTCAGCAAAAGTTTTTGCTTTGGGATAAACTTCCCAAGCAGCTTGCTAATAACTAATTGCTATTCCCATATTATCAGATCCCTCGTTAAAACGCCTGAGTCGCAAAAATTTTAATTCTTGTGTAAGTAAAGTTTGCTGAAGAAGGGGAAAAAGGGGTAAAAGGGGGAAAGGAGAGTCGGGATAAAAAGTGCAAACGTTTTGAAGCCAAGCACCAGATTTGGGAGCGCTTTAGAGGACTTTTCATGCCCTAAAGACCCTGGATGAATGCAGGTTTTCGCTTTGTCCAGCAAGCCCTAAGTAGATGTAGATATTTAAAACAAAGATGCTTAACTTTTGGAGTTTGGACAAAGAAGGGGAGTGCTTGGCAACTACTAGGTATTGAGCCAAGATACGGACTGGTGAATTCGTAAAAACACCGATGCAAGGGGTATAGTCGAGATACGCGCGGTCTGAGAATACGATGCAAATAAATGTGTGCGATTCCTTTAGCCTAAATGAGTATTACTCTGGGACGGCTAGCCTGGTAAATCTAAGGGAGTAATCCCGAAAGAACCTTGACAACTTGACTGCCATGTAGGTGTAAGCCCTACCATTCAGGCGCAGAATTGAAAGCATTACCCCTAGGGTAGCGATTGTCATCAATCCCTAAAGCGGGGCAAGAAGGCGTTCTTACTGGGAGCCTAACCCGGTATACACCGAGCAAGAGACTATGGATACGAAAGAAAGGTATGTCTGAACCATCGTTATTACGAACCAGTCAAATAAGGCTGACAGACTGGAGCCAAAAGGCACAGGATCTGGTGATAGCTACTACATTATAGACCATCAAGCGCTACCAATAAACCCAGTGGATAGTACCGTCCTAAGGTCTCGAACAATGGCAGTCAGGAACGAAGTAATCCTTCCGATACCTCTTGTAAGGGTCGATAAACAAGTAATCAGCCAAGATGAAAACTTCTGGGAAACCAGGGTACGGAAGGGGAGGATGGTGTTAGAAGCTTTCCGCCTTACCGTAGTAATTGTGAGGATATGCAGACAGACACCCGGTTACAGGAAATATAGAGCCGTGAAAAAGCAATGAACTAGCCTAATGCCGAATTAGCAATTCAGGAAAGGATGGACGAGTCAATCCAATGGAACCAAATTAATTGGAAGAAGCTGGAAAAACGAGTATTAAAGTTGCAAAAACGAATCTATAGAGCCAGTGAGCGTGGTGATTTTAAAGCAGTTCGTAGACTCCAGAAAACACTACTAAACTCAGGGTCAACTAAGTGCTTAGCGGGACTTAAACAAACAAAATGAGATAAATCAGTTATAATGTTTGCATAGCAGGCAGATAACGTTAAATAATGAACGATGAAAGAGACTACCCCCGCTGCCCTGCCCCCTTGCTTTGACCGATGGTGTCAAAGATTTGACGATATCTTTGGTAATCTTGCCCAAAAACGGGAGTTTAGGAACTATCTAGGCGGATTATTGGGCGAAAGTGAGCGAAAAAACCTTTCCCAGATGGCGGCAAACGCCGTCAGAGTGACTTACCACAAATTACACCATTTTTTAACGGCAGCACCTGGGTCAGCAATGGAACTGAATCAACGCCGTTTGGAGGTAATGAATGAGTGTCGCCAAACTAAAATTAATCGAGGATTTAGCCTAATTATTGATGATTCAGGGCCTCGTCGGAAAAGTGGTAATTTTACAGAGGCAGTAGGACGACAATATATTGGAGAAATTGGGAAAACAGAGAATGGGGTAGTTGCAGTAACTAGCCATCTATATGATGGCATCAAAAGCTTGCTATTAGATCTAGAATTGTATCAAAAAGCCGACTCATTCCCCAAAGGAAACACCGACCCAGAATTTAAAAAAAACCGAAATAGCCATAGATTTAATCGACCCAAGTTTAGCCAGAGGAGAGCGACCAGGAATAGTGCTAATTGATGTTGGTTTTGGAAATAACGCAAGTTTTTTACAAGAATTAGAGAAAAAAATTAAACTATATCGGAGGGATTGCCAAGAACCGTAAAGTAATCATTCAAAAAAACGGCGAAGAAAAAGAGGAAATTAGAGTAGATAATTTGGCTGAATCCTTGCCCTCCGAAGCTTTCACAAAAATTTAACTATCCGTAGAAAAACCGAAAACAGTGTGGGTAACAACAAGAGAAATTGAGTTGTCAAAATTGATCGGCAAGAAAGTAATCACGATCGTCATGAATGCAGATACTTTCGAGCAAGCGAGCGATCTTGATTATTTGAGCGCTAATGTTGACTCATCAACAGCAACAGAGGAGTAGATAGTAACTACATATTCACAAAGGAATTGGATTGAAATTTTCTATCGGAAAGCAAAGGGATGGTTAGCGCTAAAAGAATATCAGATGAGAGATAAACGCAGCCTAAAAAGGCATTTAGTTTTGGTGTTTTGTGCCTACAGTTTTATCCTCTGGCATACCAAAAGTTGCGGATTAAGACGTAGTGGGACTTGAACAAATTATGAGCTGAAATCGGCCTCTATTCCTCTCTGGGTAAGGGATTTAGCTCGATGGGGGAAATGAGCCTCAAACCCAGCCGCAGCAAGGAAAAAGGCTAAATGACCTTAAATGGTTGTGACGACTGGGTTTGAGCCTGTTTTCAAGATAAATTTTGTCTAAGTCCCAGTAGGTGGGCAAATAAACCTTTAAACACCTTTACAGAAGCGCTGGAAGCGTTTAGGACAGCGATATCTTTTCGGTTTGTCAAGTGGTTAAGCAAAAACGGGAACGTATTCGCAGCTTACAAAGATAGTCCGAGGCTCTGTTTGGGCTTGAATTTTTTTAAGTCTGGCTATTTAATGTACTTTTCTTTTTTCATGAATGGACTTCTGACTACCATTAATAACAGTCTGTTCATCAGGGGAATGTCGATGTCATCGCTGAAGATTAATCCTGCTTTTGTCAGTCTCGGTAGATATAGCAAATTTCAAGGGAGTGCAATTGATTTGACCCCCACCGGCTCTTCGAGTACCAGACTCTGATGAAGGAGAGGGGTGTACTTCCTGGAGATGCAAAGTGCTGAAAGCGTGAAAATTGCTAGATTGCTGATGAGCAGCAGCAATGACGATCCCCAGACCTACCTGATGTTACTATGGCAAACTTTGTAAAAGTTGGCCGCTGCCAACTCCTCAAATTTGAGGAATTAGCAGCGGCTTTCAATTCATTGAAAATTGAGAACGCTTTCTTGGTAATTTTCTGCGTAAAAAACCCATGACCGCTAATAGGTTTTAGCGGCTCTCCAGTGACTTCGACCTGCTTGACGCCCGTACTTGTGATAGTAGCGGTGAGCGCGATAGTATTTTTTGCGAGGGCGATAAGTTTGGTAAGAGGCGGAGCGGTAAACCACGCGATCGGGATAATCGCAATCAGAATATCGTGACTCGTAGGCTAATCCCAAGGCTGCATGGGTGCGGGGTCCAGCAATGCCGATCGCAGGCAATCCGACATCCTCTTGGTAATTTTTCACTGCATGGGTTGTGATCGGTCCGTAATAGCCCGTGATCGGTCCGTCGAAGTAACCTAAATGCTTCAACTTCTTTTGCAAGACTACTACGTCACCGCTGCGATCGCCATACTCCAAAGCCATGACTTGGTGAGCTGCGCCCAAAATGCCCAGAATCGCAGCCACCGATAGCAACTGTATCCAAAAAGCGGTAGGAACTTTGTTCCAGTTTAGTTTCCCGAACCCTTGGTAGCTGCTTCCCTGATTGGGGACAGTCTCGGCATTGACAGAGGTTTCGTAAGCGGAGGCTAAGTGAAAATAAGCAAGTGTATCCATAAACTCCTCTAAAAACTGTTACCAGCCGCACATGAATCAGTAGTTTTACTTGCTCACTATTTATAGCTCTCACAATCTGAAAAGGCTCTATATGTTACTTTTTTATATTAAACTTAACATTATTTAATGCTGCGATTCGCGATTATTCCTGGTTCTCAACCGCTCACAGCCACTCACTACCAGCAAACTCGACATGGATCTTTACCTCGGACTAGACTTTGGTACTTCCGGCGCAAGGGCTGTCATAATTGATACTAAGGGTGCGATCCATACAGAGGCGCACTATCTCTTTAGCGACTCGCAGGTGGCGGTCGCACCAAGCGCCGCCCAGCAACAATCAACACCAGCGGAACTGCCCAACCTATGGCAAAGGGCGCTGTTTGCCTTGATCGAGCAAATCCCGCCAGCAATGCGTCGTGTCGTGAGCGCGATCGCCATTGACGGCACCTCTGCCACGGTGCTGCTGTGCGACGCCAACGGCAACCCAGTCCGAACCCCCATACTCTACAATGAAGCGCGAGTTGAGGTTATGGAGGAACTCACAGCGATCGCACCCCCCAACCATCCAGTCTTAACGGCGACCTCCAGCCTAGCGAAACTGCTGTGGTGGCTGACTACGGACGTTACAGAAAATCAACCCTCTTCTTTATTTTCACCAGCAACGGTGTCTGGTATTGCTGCTAGTAACGAGCCACTTTATTTCCTCCATCAAGCAGATTGGTTAGCGTTTCTTTTACACGGAAAACTCGGAATCAGCGATTATCATAATGCCTTAAAATTAGGGTATGATGTCGCGACCCTAAGCTACCCAAACTGGTTAACCAGTGCCATTGCCCGCTACAGTCAAAGAATGGCGCTACAGTTACCAGAAATTATCACCCCAGGAACGCCAGTCGGCGAAGTCACCGCAGAAATGTGCGATCGCTTTGACTTTCCCAATAATTGCAGGGTTTGTGCCGGTACAACCGATAGCATCGCTGCCTTTTTCGCCAGCGGTGCCCAGTCACCAGGCGAAGCGAGTACCTCCCTAGGTTCTACCCTCGCCGTCAAATTATTAAGCCATACCCGCGTAGACGACGCCCGCTATGGTATTTACAGCCACAGATTCGGAGATTTGTGGCTAGTAGGTGGTGCTTCTAATACAGGGGGTGCTGTGTTACGGAAATTTTTTACCGATGCAGAATTGGCAAATTTAAGCAGCAAAATTAATCCAGCAACTAACACTTGTCTCGATTATTATCCCTTATTAAAACCAGGCGATCGCTTCCCCATTAACGATCCAAATTTGCCACCGCGTCTAGAACCCAGACCTACAAATTCAGTAGAATTTTTACAGGGTTTGCTAGAAAGTATTGCCCGCCTAGAAGCACGAGGCTATCAACTCTTACAGGAGTTTGGCAGCACCCCTTTAACTCGCGTTTATACAGCGGGTGGCGGTGCCAAAAATCCCGCTTGGACTGCAATTCGTCAGCGTTATTTAAAAGTGCCGGTCGTGACGCCTGTTCACACTGCTGCTGCCTATGGGGCGGCCTTATTAGCGATGCGAGGTGTCAACCATTGAGTCGCTGATTAAAACAAAAAGACCTCTCTCTTAGAGGTTTTTAGCTCTCAGAGAATTACTTCAGAAGTGCTCAAGGGCAAAGGTCAAGCCAAAATCGAGAGGTTTTCCCGGCTTCCCCTGCGCTTTTTCCCGAAAGGAAAGTCAGTTCTAACTTCGTCATGTTCTACTCGATTCGTTGTAACTTTGCCGTCTTCGGGTCGAGAATTTTCTGCCCCGCATTTGGAAACTTAATGGCTAGCGTTGTTTTCTCCCCACTCCCTAAAATGTACGTCACTTGCCCCACACCAAAAGCACCATGAATGACCCGATCGCCAACTTTCCAATCCAGCACCGATGAATTTTGGATTTTAGATTTAGAACTTTTTCTTGACTCTTGGGAGACAGACAGCTTACCCCTTTCTTCCGCAGCACCCTTACGACTCTTCGTCGCACTTCCTGCAATCAATTCTCTTGGCAATTCCTCTAAAAATAGCGAAGGAATCGCCGGTTCCCGCGAACCCCAAAGGCGGCGGGCGCGAGCATGAGTTAGAAACAAGCATTCTTGGGCGCGAGTAATTCCTACATAGCACAAACGCCGTTCTTCTTCGATCGCTCTGGGGTCATCTAAACTCCGAAAATTGGGAAATAATCCCTGTTCCAGCCCTACTAAAAATACCACGGGAAATTCTAACCCCTTCGCTGAATGCAGGGTCATCAAAGATACCCGAGAATCTCCTTCATCTAATTCATCGGTATCTGAGGCTAGAGAGGCTTTTGACAAAAAGGCTGTCAGGGTAGCCTCGTCATTTTCTTCTTCAAATTGCAACACGGCATTGTAGAGTTCTACAACGTTTCCTAGCCGCTCCTCTGCTTCATCAGTTCCCTGATTTTTTAAGTCTTGAACGTAGCCAGAATCCTCTAAAATACCTTGGACAATTTGCGAGGCAGGCAAATTTTCTACTTGTGCTTGCCAGCGGCTAATCATCTCAGCAAAACTAATGAGTTGTTTGGCAGATCTTCCCCCGAGAGTATTAGCGGAAGATTCATCGCTGATAATTTCCCACAGCGGCACGTTTAATTGAGTCGCTGCATCCTGGAGGCGATCGACGGTAGTGGCACCGATGCCACGACGAGGTGTATTAATGATGCGTTTGAGGCTGATGCTATCAGCGGGATTGGCAATCGCCCGTAGATAAGCGAGGACATCTTTAATTTCTTT
>JBLNEP010000263.1:0-3426 GCA_050262755.1 Actinomycetota bacterium
CTCGCTGTTCCCCAGCAAATTGGAAAGAATTACCAAAAGTCCCCGTTTGGTTCAGCAGCGTTCCAAACGCATCGTAGGTATAGCGGTCTGTAACCAAACCCACGCTATCCGTAATCACCCGCGTCGAACCGATGCCGTCCGTGTGATAGAACCCTTCTCTCCCTTCGCAACGCGATCGCTACACTCGGCATTTTCTGTTGGGGTTCTGTTGGGGCTCTGGTGGGGAGTTGGAAAAGGGCTATTCGGGGAGAGGTGGCGATCGCCAGGGTTGAGGGGAAACTCAGCCTGCTGTAATTGGATATGTTATTTTTGACTTAAGTAATATTTCGCCAACGGTATCGGTATCCGTATCTCGGCTTTACGCCGTCTTGGCTTATACGAGTGCGACCGCTCAAGACACCACTATCCAAAAGAAATATGTTGTCCGTTCTCAAGAGCCAAACAGAAAGTATCCCAAGCGCAGTACATTTGGTAGTCGTTAAAATCTCTGTAGCAGCACCGAAGCGTTCTCAGCTTTCGTAACCCAAGATATTATTAACTTCCTCAACATAATCCTCATTCGCTAACAGTATGAGTATCAATCCTTATTTTTCATTTGCCCTATCAACTCCAGCAGGTTTTGAAAAACTTCTTTTTCTAGGCTTTTGTTCCTGGCAGCATAACCACATTCTCTTAAAGCTCCTTTTATAATAATTAATTCATCAAGACTCAAAGAAAAATTATGACTTTCAATAGACTGATTATTGACGGTAATGGTATGTAGCTTATCAATTAAGCTCTGTACCTCCTCAATATAGTATCCCATTATTGTTTGGAACTCCCATAGAGGAATTTTTTCTACTATTACCATCAACGAGCATAAAATTATATTTATTTCTGTACTAGAAATCTCTACTTCACTAACTGTAGATTGGAGGTGTATTATTTTCACCAAAATTAACCTCTGTATGTCGATAATAATGTTTTTGCTCGTCAACTCTATTAGTCGAGGTCATTAAAGTAATCTCTAGCGTCTGTCGGTTCTTGAGTTACTGAGTTTCGAGGTCTATAAGCAGTACCTCCATCAGGGTCTCTTGGGTTAACTATAACTACGATCTGATTCGGTTCATCTAAGTAAGCAGACCGCCCTCCACTTAGTTCTCTAGAAGCAGTAGGATTACTGATTATGTATTCTATTTGTTTGGCTAAGTCAAAACGATTTGTAACTTGGGGAAAGTCATTTTTATGAAAGTCATAAGCATGACCTTGAGCTATTTTTATAGCATAAGGATCTTGAATTATTTCTTGCATTAAATCCTCTAAATCTTCCAAGGGAAGATCATCATAATCGGAAGTTGCATTATGAACCAAAATCCCCAATTCCGAAACAAAATAAGTATGGAAATCCTCTACCTTAAAATTATAAACCGGAAACTTACCTTAACCATTGAAGGCTTTATCTACTGCACCTAGTCCAATACCTATCCACTTCAAATTACCAGCCGCAGTTGTGGCCCAAGTAACGGCTTTCATTCAAAAGCATTGTAAACAAATTGCGATCGCTATAACTACTCAGCCAATTTGGTCAAGAATTTGCGAGACGAACTTACTCGTCTATCACTATGATAATCGAAAAACCTGAAAGAGTGAGCCGAACACTCTCATCGCTTTCTTCACCCTTACGCATAATAGCATCGCCTTCCTTGATTGCAACAACTCTTGCACCTCGTTTGATAGCCGTGTTTACTTCATCTAACCCAAAAAATGAAATGCCTTCTTCTCTCGAAAATCTCAATCCAGCTTTTAGTTCTTGCAACATACTAATCCAAATTACTTTGACTGGTTCAATTGGCTTGGCTTCATACCTAACCAGATTTGTTGTCCTGTTTCCTTAAATCCCAGCACGACCACATCAACTGATGAACCCAGTTCTGGATAATCAGACGGAGTCATATCACCTTCATCTTTAAAATCTGGAATTTGAACAAGACCGGTAAACATTATTCCGGGAATGGCAACAAATATCCCAAAAGGAAAATGCTTTGTAACTACTCCTTTCAACTTGGTTCCAATTTTTAAAGAATTTTTTATTTCGTCCCATGACTGCGCCTCGCTCATTTTATTTTACCAGCCTCCTAACTGCATCATTTAACACATCAAAGTCTTCCTGGGGAATCGGGATTTCAATTAGCGGACCTCCCTGGTATGGCTTTTCATGTCGTTTAATTCGCCTATCGTAAACATCTTTTGGTATATCAACTTCTAAAATCCCATCCTTGTAAAATTGTTCGTATATTTCAGCTAACTCCCTTTCTTTTGCAAAGTAAGCTAAATTATCTCCGTCAGGATCGAAGAATCCTTCTGGATGAAATCCATCGTTCAGTAGTTTTTCACCCATGCCAGGTTGCGGAGCTTTATAAATCGTTACACAGTTTGCATTGTGAACCAGAATCCCCAACTCCGAAACAAAGTAAGTCGGAATCCCCTCAACCCTAAAGTTGTAAACCTCAAACTTACCTTCTCGCTTCTGGACCCCATCAACATCGACAACCCGGCCATCAGCAGTCTGCAACAAACTGCCAACCGTTAAATCTTTAGCCTCAACCCAACCCAAATCCGGCACCCAGAACGGATGTTCCCCAGTAGTAGAAATCACCTCCCCATCCACATACAAATCGTACAACGCATCAGTTTCCCTGACGAACGTCTCCAAAACCTGATGCGCGACAACTCCCCCAGGAGTAATCGGGTCATCCGCAATTACCCAATCCCCAACCCGAATATCCTCAATATTCTTAATCCCCTCAGTCGTCAGAATCTCCGTACCCGCAACAAAGCACTGCCCCACCACCCTCGTCCGGGTCGATTGAGTCGCCAACACATCATCAGCCCCAGGGACGCCGCCCTTAACCTTCCTCGCCGCGCCAATCCCCTTAGTCACCCCAAGCGCCATCCCCACAAACGGCACGTAAGCCAGCAAATTCCAAGCATCCTGCACCTCCCACTGACCGTTATCCTGATAGCTTTGGTAAAGATTCCCAGTTGCAGTGGCCGCCCCGTAAACATCCAACCCGGTTTGGGCCGCCATCCCCGCCGTCGCCACCCACTTCATCGGTCCCACTGCCGTCGCTGCCAACTGAGGCAACTTCATCCCCAACAGGAACGACACCCCAATCCCAGTTACAGTCCCCGCACCCCACAGCGCCCCCTGAGTCGGTTCCACCTTTTTGCCACTGTAAGCCTCGTACACATCCGTCAGATAACCACCCGACACCCCCGAGGCAAACCCCGCACCAAAATCCCCGAACATCCCCAGGATTTCCTCGCCACTGGCCCCAGCAGCAGCAGCCCCACCGATATAACCCGCACCAAAACTCACCCCCCCAATTGCCGCCAGCGCGCCTGCCGCACTCAGCGTCGCCATCACATCGCCCATCGTGAAATATC